>JBIIDT010000032.1:0-31336 GCA_044238145.1 Pirellulales bacterium
GCGGCGAGGATCCGCTCGGCCGGTGCCGCCGGGTCGACGCGGTCCTCGAGCGGCCAGACCTCGTAATGCAGGCCCTGCGAGTTGAGAAACGCCTTGATCTCGGCCGGGTCGGTGATCCGCCGGTTCTCGGCCGGCACGGTGACGATCGCCATCGCTGGTCTCCCTGGGGCTGGTGGTGGGGTGCGTCGCGGCCGCGTCAGGCGGGGCCGCCGCGGGCCATCCGCTCGCGGGCCACGCACTCGAACAGGAACTCGAAGATTTCGACGTGCCGCCGGGCCTCGGCGAGGTCGCGGCCCCACGTGTAGAGGCCGTGCCGCGAGAGCAGGAAGCCGTGGCAGGGCGGCCGGCCGGCGGTCCAGTCGAGCGGTGCGAAGGCGGACCGGATCCGCGCCGCCAGCTCGGTCATGTCCTGCGTGTTGGCGAAGATCGGCACGTCCGCGTGCGTGTCGTGGGTGGCGATGCCCTCGAGTCCCTTGAGCATCTCGAAGCCCTCGATCCGGAGGCGGCCGCGGGCCAGGTCGGCACCGGAGAGGATGGTGCCCCACACCGAGTGCGTGTGCAGGACGGCCCCGACGGAGGGCACGAGGGCGGCGATCGTGCAGTGGAGGAGCGTCTCGGCCGACGATTTCCTGCCGCTGCCGTCGACCGGCCGCCCCGCCGCGTCGACGCGGACGAAGTCGTCGCGGCCGAGGGCCGACTTGTCCTTGCCGCTGACGGTGATCAGCAGTTCCAGCGGGTCGCGGGCCACCACGACGCTGTAGTTGCTGCTCGTGCCCAGCGACCAGCCACGGCCGTGAAACTCGCGGCCGACCGCCTGCAGGCCGGCGACGGGATCGGCGGCGGCCGCGAACGGGCTCGGGGCGGACGGGGCGAGGGCGGGCGTCATGGGCAAGAGGGTACGCGACCGCGGCCGGGGCTGGCAACGAGCCGGCTCACAGGTAGGGCGAAAACAACCGGGCGATGCCGTCGCGGAGCCGCACCGGCAGGCTGCGGGCGTCCACCTCGGCGAGCGTCTTTCGCCGCGAGCGGGCGATCACGTCGGCGATCCGCCGGTCGAGCCGGGCGGCCAGTTCGCGGTCGTAGGTCTCGACGTTGAACTCGAAGTTCAGCCGCATGCTGCGGTCATCCCAGTTGCCGCTGCCGAACAGGGCCCAGGCGGCGTCCACCGTCATCAACTTGGTGTGCTCGAACGGCGGCGGCGACATCCACACGTTGCAGCCCTTGCCGAGCACCTGCCAGAGCAACGCCGTCGAGGCCCAGCCCACGAGGGCCAGATTGTTCTCCTCCGGCAGCACGATGTCGACCTGCACGCCCCGCATCGCCGCCACGTCGAGCGCCTGGCAGATCGCGTCGTCGGGGAGGAAATAGGGCGTCATGATCCGCACCGACTTCTGGGCCGCCGCCAGCGCCCCCACGAGCACGAGCTTGATCCGGCCGATGTCGGGATCGTCGGGCCCGAAGCGGATGCCGCGGGCGAGCGCCGTGCCGGCCGCCGCCAGGTCGGGCTCCCAGGCGGGCCCGGTGAGCGTCTCGCCGGCCGCGAACGCCCAGTCCTCCGTGAACACCTCGAGCAGCTGGGCCACGATCGGCCCGCGGAGGGCGAAGTGGGTGTCGCGGACCGGATGCCGTGGCTGGTGTGCCAGCCAGCAGCCGTCGCGGATGTTGAGTCCGCCGGTGAAGCCGATGGTGCCGTCCACCACCATGATCTTGCGATGGTTCCGCAGGTTGGCGTACGGAAAGTAGAAGGGCACGCTCGTCGGCAGGAACCGCTCGACGCGCACGCCCTTGCGGTCGAGCACGCCGACGATCGACGGGAACGTGTACGACGAGCCGATGCCGTCGACGAGCACGCGGACCTCGACGCCGCGGGCGACGGCCCGGGCCAGGGCGTCGGCGAAGATCCGCCCGGTCGGGTCGTTGTCGAAGATGTACGAGGCCAGCCCGATGCTGCGGCGGGCCCGGTCGATCGCCTCGAGCATCCGCGGGTAGGCCTCGTCGCCGCCGGTGAGCGGTTCGATCTCGTTGCCGTCGACGAGCGGCCGGTCGGTGACCTCGCCGACGAGCGTGGCCAGCGACCGCAGCGGGCTCCCCTCGGGGCCGACCGCGGCCTCGAGGCGTGCCGTCGCGGGCAGGGCCCCGCGCATCTCGTGGAGGATCCGGGCCTGGCCGGCCCACAACTGGCTGGCGCGGGACCGGATCCTGTTGACGCCGAGGACCGCGTAGGCGATGGCGCCGAACACGGGCGACAGCCAGATCAGGCCGACCCAGCCGATCGTGCTCCGCGTGTCGCGCTTGACGAGGATCGCATGGGCCGAGGCGACGACGTTGATCGCGAGCACGGTGCCGGTGAGCACGTGTGGCCAGAGTACGAGCCACCACCGCCACGCGTCGGCCAGAAACGTTTCCATATGGAAAGCCTAGCCTGCGGACGGAGGCGGCGTCAGCCGCCGGCCGCGGCCTTGATGGCCTTCATCCGCGACGCCTCGGGCTCCATCCGCTTGTAGTACTCATCGAGCGGGTAGCAGCCGCTGCGGAGGCCGTTGCGGGGTGCGGTCGTGCAGTCGCTGAACGTGCGGCAGATCCGCCCGCGGGCGAGGGAGCGGCCCGCGAGCGAGTCGGCCGGCAGTTCCGGATACGAGAGCACCATCCGCCCGAGGCCCACGATGTCGATGAGGCCCTGCCGCACCGCCGCCTGTGCGGCGTGGACGAGGTAGTCCTGGAGGTAGGTGTAGCCCGTGCCCACCATCACGAGTCCGGGCACGGCGGCCTTCGCCCGGGCCCCCGCCTCGATCAGCCGCCACACGCCGATCAGCGGATCCTCGGGGGGCGGGTAGCCGTCGGAGGGGGGGAAGGCGGCGGGCCGCTGGATGTGAGGCACCGTGTAGGGCGAGCCGGCCGAGAGGTTGACCGTGGCCACGCCCTCGTCGCGGAGGAGTTCGAGGAGCCGGATCGGCTCCGCCAGGTCCATCCGCATCGGGTCGGCGGCGTCCACTCCGAAGCCGCAGTCGTAGGGGAGCGAATCGGCGTACGGGAACGGCTCGCCGTGGTCGCTCACCTTGTGCCAGGGCACGACGTCGAACAGCGAGAGCCGCACGCAGATCGGCAGTCCCGGCAGCTCGCTCTTCACCCGGCCGATGATCGTCCGCAACAGCCGCGTCCGCCCCTCGAAGTCGCCGCCGTACTTTCCCGGCCGCCGCCGCGCCGAGAGGAACTCGTGCACGAGGTAGCCGTGGCAGGCCTTGACGTCCACCATGTCGAAGCCGACGGCCGCGGCGTCGTGGGCCGCGGCGAGGTAGGCGTCGATGAGCCGCTCGACGTCGTCGTCGGTGAGCACGCAGGCGGTGTCGTGCGGATCCACCTTGTGCTTGCCGTCGAGGACCGGGTGGTGGTAGGCGATCCGCGGCCGAAAGCCGGCCGGCGTGGGCTTGGAGAACCGGCCGGAGTGGGTGAGCTGCAGCGCCACGAGGAAGTCGTCGGTCGTGCCGTGGGCCTCGCGGTGGGCGGCACGGGCGGCCTCGATGAGGCTGGCGAGGCCCGCGCGGCCGCAGGCCGGGGCGCAGAGCTGGTTCGGGTTCGCCCGCCCCTCGTTCACCACGGCCACCGCCTCGCCGCCCCAGATGAACTTGGCACCGCTGGTGCCGAAGTTCCGCCAGCGGCGCAGCAGCGTGTCGGTCGGCTGGCCGTCGGCGGTGGCATCCCAGCCCTCCATGGGATGGATGCACCAGCGGTTGCCGGCCGTCCGCCCGCCGATCGCGATCGGCGCGGCCAATGGCGAGCCGGCCGCGGCCGAGAGCGGTTCGTCGTCGAGCGGGATCGGGGCGCCGATCGCGGCGCAGTGGGCCCGCAGGTCGGCGACGGTGCGGAAGCGGGCGATGCGGGGAACGTGCATGGGCGTGGTGGAGGTGGTCGGGTCAGGCGAAGAACGTGAGGTACGGGCCGCCCGTCGCCAGCCTGAGAAGATAGAGGGCCAGTTCGCGGGCGTGGTAGTCGCCCCACATCGCGGCCTCGCCGCAGGGCACCTTTCGGCCTACCGGCACGTGGTCCCACCCGTTGGGACGGTGGTAGACGGTGTGCAGGAGCAGCCCCTCGTGATCGGGGTCGGTGCTGAGATACGGCTCGGCGAAGATCGTGCGAGCGACGGTCAGCCCGGCCGCGAAGTACCGCTTCCCCGCCGCCGGGTCGCCGTGCGTCTCCAGCCAGCGGCCGAGGCGCAGGAGACCTTGGGCGGAGATCGCCGCCGCGGAACTGTCGACCGGCTCGTGGTCGTTAAAGGGCTCCGCCTTCCGATTCAGATAGTCGCCCATCCGGGCCAGGCCGGGCGCGCCCGTGTCCCAGTAGGGCACGCCGTCGGTCGGCGTCTGCTCGAGGTAGAAGTCGGCCGCCGCGAGCGCCGTGTCGAGGAACCGTCGCAGCACGGCCTCCTTGCCGCCGAAGGGGGCGAACTCCGCGGCATCGATCGTCTCGAGGAACTCGAGCTGCTCCGGATAGCCGCATAAGACCCAGGCGTGGCCCCGGGTCCAGGTCGTGAACGGCGAATAGCCCTGCTGCGAGCTCGGGCAGCGGTAGGCGGCGTCATTGGTGTTGAACACCGACTCGTGGACGACGCGGCCGCGGACGTCGTAGATGTCGCGGCCCTTGCCGAAGTAGACGTTGTAGCGCGCCGTTGCGTCGGCGTGCTGGATGATCCGGCCGAGCAGCGAAAACGCCTTGTCGTTCTCCCCCATCAGCCGGTGGCCGAGAAGGTGAGCCACGCCGAGGGCCCGCATCGTGCGGATGGTGTCCGAAAAGAGCGAGTGCGGCCCGTTGAAGGAGTAGACGTAGCCGAGATCGGGCGTGAGCTGCGTCCAGCGGGCCGCCTGCACCGCCCCGCTGGCCTTCAGCGCCAGGTCGTAGAAGTGCCCCTCCCAGGCGTCGGCCGGCAGCCGCCCCTCGCGGAGCAGGCGGCGGAGGTTGCCGTAGGTGCTGACGTTGTTGAAGCCGTGGTCGTGGACGCCGACGTGGGTCACGTGCGAGGCCATCAGTTTGAGCGTTCCCTCGCGGCCGATCCGCAGCATCGCCTCGTCGCCGGTGGCGTCGAACTGCAGGATCGCGCTGCCGTACTGGAAGCCCTGGGTCCACTCGGTCCAGCCGCGGGACGTGTACTTCCCGGCCACGGTGAACACGGGCGTGCCATCGGCGTCGCGCCACCGCTTCTGCAGTGCGGCGATCTTGGGGCCCGACGCGGCGAACAGCCGGCGGACGGCCGGCTCCAGGGCCTGCGGGCTGAGCGTGGTGTCGATGTGGATCATGGATGGGTCCTGGTGGATGGGCAGCGCTCGACGGGAAAGACTTGTAGCCCAACCCGGCTCGGGGACGGCATGAGTTGCGTCGCTGGCGAAGGTCCGCCACGCTCCGCATCCTCACGCCGATCCCCTCGCCTGCCTCGTGGTCGATCGATTCAAAGTCAACTTGGCTTGGTGTAGTTCTTTACAGCCTGCGGAGGTGGAAGCCGCCGTCGACGTCGATCACGGCGCCGGTGCTGAACGGGAAATCGCCGCGGACGAGTGCGGCCACGGCCTGGCCCACGTCTTCGGGCGTGCCCCAGCGGCCCTGTGGCACGAGGCCGCCGGCGATCAGGGCGTCGTACTTGTCGGTCACGCCCGCGGTCATGTCGGTCTTCATGATGCCCGGCCGCACCTCGTAGACGTTCACGCCCTCGCCGGCGAGCCGCACCGACCAGAGTTCGCGGGCCATCGACAGCCCTGCCTTGGCGATGCAGTAGTCGCCGCGGGCGACGGAGGCGGTGTGGGCGGAGATCGAAGTCACGAACACGAGGGCGTAGCCGTGCGGCAGGCGGGCCGCACCCTTGTGGGCCAGCCACCAGCGGGCGGCGAGCTGGGTGAGGAAGTATGGCCCGCGCAGGTTCACGCCGATCACCTCGTCGAAGCCCGCCTCGTCGGCCTCCGTGATGTCGGCCCGCACCCGCGGGGCGATGCCGGCGTTGTTGACGAGGCCGTCGAGCCGGCCGTAGGCCGCGAGCACGGCGTCCATGCAGGCCTGTCGCGCGGGGGCGGAGGCGAGTTCGGCCGCCACCGGCACGAACCGCTGCGCTTCGTCGCGGGCGGCTGCCCGGCACAGGTCGGCCGTCTCGTCGGCCGCGGCGCGGTTGGTGGCGTAGTGGATGGCGACGTCGTGGCCGTCCCTGGCGAGAGCGACCGCCACGCCGCGGCCGAGGCCGCGGCTGGCGCCGGTGACGAGGATGACAGGTCGGGACATACATCAAAGACTAGCCGCCGGCCTCGGGGACCGCCATGACCCGCTGTTGAGCCACCCGTCCCGAGCCGATACGCTCCGGCATGCTTTCCAAGCTCGCGGCCGTCGCGTGGATCGTGGTTCTTTCGCTCGCAGGTGCGCCCATGACGATCGCCGCCGAACCCGCCGCCAGTCCGCTTCTCGCCCCGTGGGCGGGTCCGTACGGCGGCGTGCCGCCCTTCGACCGCGTTCGCGTGGCCGACTTTGAGCTGGCGCTCGAGGCCGGGATGGCCGACCAGCTGGCCCGGATCGACGCCATCGCGAACGGCCCCGAGCCGGCCACGTTCGCCAACACGACCGCCGAGATCGAGCGGGCCGGACGGGCCTTCGAGCGGGTGCGGGCCGTGTACGACGTCTTCGGCAGCGACCTGAACGACGACGCGATGCAGGAGGTGGAGCGGCGGATGGCCCCGCGGCTGGCCGCCTTCGCCGACAGGATCGTGCAGAACGAAAAGCTCTTCGCCCGCGTGGCCGCCGTCTACGAGGGCCGCGAGCGGTCGGGCCTGACGCCCGAGCAGCAGCGGCTGGCCTGGCTGCACTACACCGACCTCGTGCGGGCCGGTGCCAGGCTCGACGCTGCGGCGAAGCGGCGGCTCGCGGCGATCAACGAGGAACTCGCCGGGCTGTTCACCGCCTTCGCGCAGAACGTCCTCAAGGACGAGGAGTCGCAGGCCGTGTTCCTCGCGGCCGAGGCCGACCTCGTCGGCTGCCCGGAGGCGGTCCGCGAGGCGGCGGCCCTGGCGGCGAAGGAGCGGGGCCGCGAGGGCTTCGCGATCATCAACACCCGCTCGAGCGTCGAGCCCTTCCTCACCTATGCCGATCGCCGCGACCTGCGGGAGCGGGTGTGGCGAATGTTCGTGGGCCGCGGTGCCGGGGGCGGCGCCACCGACAACCACGCGACGATCGCCCGGGTGCTCGCGCTGCGGGCCGAGCGGGCGCGGCTGCTCGGGTTTCCGACCCACGCCCACTGGCGGCTCCAGGACTCGATGGCCAAGACGCCCGAGCGGGCCGTCGAACTGATGGAGGCGGTGTGGAAGCCGGCGGTGGCCCGTGTTCGCGAGGAGGTGGCCGACATGCAGGCCCGCGCCGCCGCGGACGGGGCGGGCATCACGATCGAGCCCTGGGACTACCGCTACTACGCCGAGAAGGTCCGCCGGGAGAAGTACGACCTCGACGAGGCGGCGATCACCCCGTACCTGCAGCTCGACAAGCTCCGCGAGGGGATGTTCTTCACGGCGGGCAGGCTGTTCGGCCTCACGTTCCGCCCGGTGGATCCGCGGCAGGTGCCCGTCTACCACCCGGACGTCGGCGTGTGGGAGGTGCAGGACCGCACCGGCACCCTCCTCGGCCTCTTCTACTTCGACCCCTTCGCCCGCAAGGGAAAGCGGTCGGGTGCCTGGATGACGGCCTACCGCGCCCAGGAGCGGTTCGACGGCGTGGTGCCCACGCTCGTGGCCAACAACTGCAACTTCTCGAAGCCCGCCGTCGGCGAGCCGGCGCTCCTCAGCTGGGACGACGCCACGACGCTGTTCCATGAGTTCGGCCACGCCCTGCACGGGCTCTGCTCCCGCGTCGAATACCCTTCCCTGGCCGGCACGAACGTGGCCCGCGACTACGTGGAGTTTCCCTCGCAGGTGCTCGAGCACTGGCTGGCGACGCCCGAGGTGCTCGACCGCTTCGCCCTGCACCACGAGACCGGCAAGCCGATGCCCCGGGAGCTGGTCGCCAAGATCGAGCGGGCGAAGCGGTTCAACGAGGGCTTCCGCACCGTGGAGTTCCTCGCCAGCGCGCTGATCGACATGAAACTGCACCTCGCGACCGACGGCGTGTCGGACCCGGCCGCCTTCGAGCGCGACACGCTCGCCGCCCTGCGCATGCCGCGGGAGATCGTGATGCGGCACCGTACGCCGCAGTTCCTCCACGTGTTCGCCGACGACGGCTATTCGGCCGGCTACTACAGCTACCTGTGGGCCGACGTGATCACCGCCGACGCCTGGGAGGCGTTCACCGAGGCGGGCGGCCCGTGGAACGAGGCCGTGGCGGCCCGGCTGCTCGAGCACGTCCTCGCGGTGGGCAACACCGTGCCGCCCGAGGAGGGCTATCGCGCCTTCCGCGGCCGCGACCCCTCGACCGAGGCCCTGATGCGGAAGCGTGGCTTCGCGGCCCCACGATGAGACGCACGGCCCTCGTCACGCTCGCCTGGCTCCCGGTCGTCGCCGGCGCGGCCGTCGCCGACTTTCCGGAGCCCTTCGACAGCGAGAAGGACGCCGCCACCCGGCCCGTGCCCGCGGCCGAAGCCGCCGCCGCCTTCACCGCCACCGGCGGCCTGCGGGTGGACGTGTTCGCGGCCGAGCCGCTCGTCCGCAATCCGATCGCCATGGCCTGGGACGCCCGCGGCCGGCTGTGGATCGCCGAGAACTACACCTACGCCGAGCGGCCGGTGAAGCTCGACGACCGGCTCCGCGATCGCGTGATCGTGTTTCCGGACGCCGCCGCCGGTCGGCCGCGGGATCACCGCGTGTTTCTCGACGACCTGCGACAACTGACGAGCGTGGAGGTCGGGCTCGGCGGCGTGTGGCTCCTCTGCCCGCCCCAGCTGCTCTTCGTGCCCGACGCCGACGGCGACGCCGTGGCCGACGGGCCACCGCGGGTCGTGCTCGACGGCTTCGATACGGCGATGGAAAACCACCACAACTTCGCCAACGGACTGCGGTTCGGACCCGACGGCTGGCTCTACGGCCGCTGCGGGGCGTCGTGCCCCGGCGCCGTGGGCAGGCCGGGCACGCCCGCGGCCGATCGCGTGCCGCTGGTCGGCGGGATCTGGCGGTTTTCGCCGCGGACCGGTCGGTTCGAGACGCTCTGCCACGGCACGACGAATCCCTGGGGCCACGACTGGAACGCGTTCGGCGACGGCTTCTTCATCAACACCGTCAACGGCCACCTGTGGCAGATCATCCCCGGCGCGCACTACGTCCGGCCGCACACGATCGACCCCAACCCGCACGTCTACGAGTGCATCGACACGCACGCCGACCACTGGCACTTCGACGTCGCCGGTGGCTGGCAGAACTCGCGTGACGGCCGGGCCGCCGACCTCGGGGGCGGCCACGCCCACTCGGGCGTCATGATCTCCCTGGGGAGCGACTGGCCGGAGGAGTACCGCGGCGACCTGTTCACCTGGAACTTCCACGGCCGCCGACTGAACCGCGAGCGGCTGGAGCGGCAGGGCAGCGGCTACGTCGCCCGGCATCGCCCCGACATCCTGCTCGCGGCCGACCCGTTCTTCCGCGGCATCGACTTGGCGGCCGGTCCGGACGGCGCCGCCTTCGCGCTCGACTGGAGCGACACGGGCGAGTGCCACGAGGCGACCGGCGTGCACCGCTCGAGCGGCCGGATCTACCGGATTGCGAACGCCGCGACGGCTTCGCGCTCCTCGCGCCCCCCCCACGACCTCGCCGCCATGCCGGCGGCCGACCTCGCCCGGCTCGTCGAGCAGCCGAGCGAATGGCACGTCCGCCAGGCCCGGCTCCTGCTCGCCGAACGGGCGGGCCGCGGCCTGCCGGGCACGGTCGGGCAGCTGAAGGACGACCTCACCGCAGCGCATACGACGCTCCGCCGGCTCGCCGCGGCAGCCGATCCGGTCACCGCGCTGCGGGCCGTGCTCGCCCTGCACGCCGCCGGCGGCACGGATGCAGCCTTCCTGCGGGGCTTGCTCGCCCATCCCGACGAGCATCTGCGGGCCTGGGGCGTGCGGCTGCTCTCAGACGACTGGCCGCTCGACGGTGTCCTCGGCCCGTTGCCCGCGACGGCGGCCACGGTCGATCGCGTCGCCTCCGAGTGGAAGGGCCTCGAGGCCGACTTCCTTGCGCTCGCCCGCAACGACCCGAGCGGCCTGGTGCGGCTGGCGCTGGCCTCGTGCCTGCAGCGGCTGCCAGTCGGCGAGCGGCCGCTCCTCGCGGCCGCGCTCATGGAACGGGCCGAGGACGCGACCGATCACAACCTGCCGCTGCTCGTATGGTACGGCCTGATTCCCGTCGTGTCGGCCGAGCCGGAGCGGGCGGCGGACCTCGCGATCGGCTCCCGCTGGCCGAAGACGCAGCGGCTTATCGCCCGCCGGCTCGGCAGCCTCGTGGATCGCGACCCAGCCGCGGTGGGGCGGATCGTGACGGCCGTCGCGCAGGCCGACGCCGCCACGCGGCGGAACCTGCTCGCCGGCCTGGCCGACGGGCTGGCCGGCTGGCGGCGGGCGCCGAAGCCGCCCGGCTGGGACGCGGCCGTCGCGGCGGCCGCGGGCGACCCGGAGGCGGCGGCCATCGCCCGCGACCTGTCGGCGGTGTTCGGCGACGGCCGCGCCCTCGACGAGATCCGGCGGCTCGTGCTCGACGCCAAGGCCGACATCGACCTGCGCCGCACGGCGCTCGAGGCCCTCGTCCGCCAAGGGGGCGACATCCGTAAGATCTGCCTGCCACTGCTCGGCGAACGGTCGCTCAACCTGCTCGCCGCCCAGGGGCTCGCGGCCGTCGACGATCCCGCGGTCGTCAAGCCGCTCGTCGACACGTTCCATCGCGTTTCGAGCGCGAGCCGGCCCGCGATCGTGAGCATCCTGTCATCGCGGCCGCGGCTCGCGGCCGGCCTGTTGGCCGCCGTCGAGGCGGGCCACATCCCGAAGGCCGCCGTCTCCGCCTACGACCTGCGCCAGATCCGTGCCCTCGGCGACCCGGGACTCGACGCGACGCTCGAACGGCTGTTCGGCGGCGTCGCCGCAGGATCAGCCGACAAGCGACGGCGGATCGACGACCTCAAGACGGCGATTGGGCCCGATGCCCTCGCGGCGGCCGACCCGCGCCGCGGCCGGGCGCACTACGAAAAGTCGTGTGCCCGCTGCCACAAGCTCTTCGGCGCGGGCGCCGCGATCGGCCCCGACCTGACCGGCGGCAACCGCACGAACCTCGACTACCTGCTCGAGAACATCATCGACCCCAGCGGCGTGGTGAGCCTCGACTACCGGATGTCGGTGGTCGCGCTCGCCGACGGCCGCGTGGTGAGCGGCCTGGTGACCGCCCGCGACGACCGCACGCTCACGCTCGTGACCCCGACCGACCGGCTGACCTTCGCCCTGGCCGACGTCGACGAGGTCACGGTCACGCCGCAGTCGCCGATGCCCGAGGGCCTGCTCGACCAGATGGCAGCCGACGAGATCCGCGACCTCATCGCCTACCTGATGCAGCCCGCCCAGGTGCCGCTGCCGTAGGTGAGTTCACCCCGCGATGACAAAGACGGGGCACGGCCGGCCGTTCCAGCAGCGGTGGTCAGCACGGAAAACCCGAGTGATGCCGTCTCCCACATGTGGAAACCGTCATCAGGCCCGCTGGAGAGACTCGACCGCATTGACATGGATCAGGCCGCAATGAACCACACGGTCTTCATCGGGGTAGGTCACGACGACCTTCGTCTTCGTGAGGGCCACGCATTCAGGATGAAGCACCTCGTGAGCCTCCCCGTTCGAAAGCCGAATGACGAATGGCTCGAACGGCTCACGTCGAATGAACTCCCGGATCGTTTCCATGGTCATGGCCGCATCTCCTCGAGGGTGAACATCCGTCCATATTACAGACTCCTGCCTGAGCTGTCAAATCCGTGAAGGGCGATGCCTTCTCGCTTTGTGCGCCGGTCAGCTCCGTAGCCGCCGGGCGATCTCTTCGAGCGGCACGCCCTTCGTCTCGGGCACCATCGTGAGCACCCACACCAATTGCAGGAACATCATCCCGCAGAAGAAGGCGAACACCATGCTGGGGGCGAACTGCACCACGAGCAGCGGAAACACCGTGGTCAGGAGGGCCGCCAGCACCCAGTGCGTGGCGCAGCCCACGGTCTGCCCCGTGGCCCGAAAGCGATCGGGGAAGATCTCGGAGATGAACACCCAGATCACGGCCCCCTGCCCCACCGCGTGGGCCGCGATGAAGGCGAAGATGCAGGCCGGCACGATGCTCGTGTTTCCGGTGGCGAATGCCCAGGCGCACAGGCCGAGCGAGAGGATGTAGCCGATCGAGCCGATGATGAGCAGCGTGCGGCGGCCGAGCCGGTCGATGAGCCACAAGCCCACGAACGTGAACACCAGGTTCGTGATCCCGATCCCGATCGACTGCAGGAGCGCGGCCTTCTCGCCCAGGCCCGCCATCTCGAAGATCCGCGGCGCGAAGTAGAGCACGGCGTTGATGCCCGAGAGCTGGTTGAAGAAGGCGATCAGGAACGCCAGCAGGAGCGGCCGCCGCAGGCTGCCGGTCGCGGCGTCGTCGCCTTTGCCCACCGGCTCCGCGGCCGAGACGATCCGGGCCGCGGTCGCGTCGAGTTCCGCGGGCGTGGCGGCGGGCTCCATCCGCGCGAGCACGCCCAGAGCCTGCCGCCGGTCGTCGGCCCCGCCGCGGAGCAGGAGCCACCGCGGGCTCTCCGGGATCGCCAGGCAGGCGAGCGTGTAGGCGAGCGCCGGCGGCGCCTCGGCCGCGAGCATCCACCGCCAGTCGTGCGGCCAGCCCTCGATGACCCAGTTGGAGAGAAAGGCGGCCAGGATCCCGAACACGATGTTGAACTGGAACAGCCCGGCGAGCCGGCCGCGGGCCGCCGGCGGCGAGATCTCGGAGATGTAGAGCGGCGCGGCGACGGTGGAGATGCCCACGCCGAGGCCGCCGATGAACCGCGCGATGAAGAATGTCCAGAAGTCGGTCGCCAGGCCGCTCCACACCGCCGACACGAAGTACAGGACGCCGATCCAGATGAGCGTGGGCCGGCGGCCGTAGCGGTCGGTGGGCCAGCCACCGACGAGGGCCCCGATCACGGTGCCGTAGAGGGCCGAGGCCATCGCCACGCCGTGCGCCGCCGGCGACAGTCCCCACAGTTCCTGGATCGTCTTCTCGGCCCCCGAGATGACGACGGTGTCGAAGCCGAACAGAAACCCGGCCAGGGCGGAGACGATCGACCACACGATGATGCTCGGATTCATCAACCGCTCCCCGATGACGGACGACGAAAGACTTTTTGGCGTGGGTTGCTGAGTGTAGCCGAGAAATCAGCACCGGTGGTGCACGTGATCGAGGGATTGCTCCGGGACGCAGCCGCGTATTCTTAGGGACGCATTTTTCGAACACCCAAAACGTGTTGCCGCGTGGCTGCATTCGGAACGGCCCACGGCTGCTGATCCAAGTCTCTCGGATGCCGTGTCATCTGTTAGGATCACTCGACACCACGAACAAAAAAGCAGCGCCAGACGCATCGGTCGCCCGCCGGGAGAGTTGCTACCACGCACCCCGTCTCCTCGAGCGACAAGGAACTCCCGAGTGACGTCCAGATTCACGATCCTTCCAGCGATGCTCGTGGTCGGCTTGCTCGCGGCGGTCGCGCCCGCCGCCGAACCACTCGGTGAGCGCCCGGCCGACGCCCGGCCGTTCGGGGCCGAGTTCCCCGATCTCGACGGCTGGTGCACGGGCGACTGGTGGGACCGGCCGCCCGGCAAGGGTCCAAAAGCCTTCTCGCTCGACGTGCCGCGGAATGACGTGATCGCCTTCGCGCTCTACACCGTGACGCCCGCCGCCGCCGGCCGCGGCACGCTCAAGCTCTCGGCCCAGCTGTTTCCCCTGCGGCCGGACGAACCACGCGAGGTGCGGCTCGAGATCGAGGAGGCCGGCGCGTGGCGGGAGGTGGGCCAGGCCCCGGTCCTCTATCCCGGCTGGGACGCCCAGTTCCGCGTGGCGGCGTGGGACACGTCGCGGGACCGCCGCTACCGGGTGCGGCACGGCCCGGAGGCCGTGTTCGAGGGCGTCGTCCGCCGCGACCCGGCCGACAAGCCGACGATCACCGTCGGCGTGCTTTCCTGCAACTCATCGAGCACGCCCGGCCCGCGGCGGGAGATCGTGGCCGGCCTCCGTGCCGCCGATCCCGACCTCCTGTTCTTCGCCGGCGACCAGTCGTACCGGCACACGCAGCACACCTTCGCGTGGATCGAGTTCGGCCTGCAGTTCCGCGACGTGATCCGCGACCGGCCCACGGTGACGATCCCCGACGACCACGACGTGGGCCATCCAAACCTGTGGGGCGCCGGCGGCCGCCGGGCGACCCGGCCGGACGGTGCCGACGGCGGCTACTTCTACCCGGCCGCCTACGTGAACATGGTCCAGCGGCAGCAGACGTGGCACCTGCCCGATCCCGTGGACCCCGCGCCCATCGACCAGGGGATCGGCGTCTACTTCACGAACCTGCGGCTCGGCGGCGTCGACTTCGCGATCGTCGAGGATCGGAAGTTCAAGTCCGGCCCGGCGGGCACGATCCCCCAGCTCGGCCCCCGGCCCGATCACATCGTCGATCCCGCCTACGACCGCCAGGCCGTCGATCTGCCCGGGCTCGATCTGCTCGGCCGGCGTCAGCTCCGCTGGCTCGACGCGTGGGCCGACGCCCGGGACGGCGTGCGGGCCACGTGCGTGCTGTCGCAGTCACCGTTCTGCGGGGCCGTGCACCTCCATGGAAAGCCCGACAACCGACTGCTCGCCGACCTCGACTGCAACGGCTGGCCGCAGTCGGGCCGCAATGCGGCGCTGCGGATCATCGCCCGGGCGAAGGCCGTGCACCTGTGCGGCGACCAGCACCTCGCGGCGGTCGTGCGGCACGGCATCGAGCGGCATGGCGACGGCCCGTGGTCGTTCGCCTCCCCGGCGATCGTGAACACGATCTACGGCCGCTGGTGGCATCCCGCCGACGAGCGGCCGGGCCCCAACGCGGTTCCGGACAGTCCCCTGCCCTGGACCGGCGACTACGAGGACGGCCTCGGCAACAGGATCACGATGGTCGCCTACGCGAACCCCGACGACGTCCAGGATGAACGCGGCCGCGGCGACGGCTACGGCATCGCCCGCTTCGATTTCGCCCGCGGCACGATCACGTTCGAATGCTGGCCCCGCTTCCCGCGGCCTGGCCCCGCCGGGAAGCCGACGCAGTACCCGGGCTGGCCGGTCACGGTGCCGCTCGAGCGGCCGCACGACTGACCTGCGACCGTGCACGCCGTTCATCGATAGAATCGGGACGTTCGCGAGGCATTTTTCGACGGGAGCACCGATGGACATTCATCACTGCACATCAAGGCGACTGGCGTGGGTAACGATCGCGGCGCTGTCGTGGTACGCCCCGCGGCTGCCGGCGGAGCCCGTTCGGGTCGAGGAGACCGAGGAGACCTTCCGCGTCGTGGACGAAGGCGGAGGCAACCCCCGCGACATGCCGCTGCGGCAGGTGCGGCTGGAGAATGAGCACCTGCGGGTCGATCTGCTGCCGCAGATCGGCGGCCGGCTGCGGTCGGCGTTCGACAAGGCGGCCGGCAAGGAGTTGTTCCTCGTGCGGCCCATCGAATGGCCGAGCACCACCTTCACCGCCTACGGCTCGCAGCTCGGCGGCCACGAGGTCAATTTCCCGAGCTTTCACCACGGCAACAACTATCGGGACTCGTGGAACTGGCACGTGCACAAGGAGGACGACGGGGCCGCCTCGGTCACCGTCGGCTGGACCGACCCCCTGCGGCGGCAGCGGGTCGTGGTGCGCTGGCAGCTGCGGCCCGACGACGCCGTGCTCCGGGTGCGGTACCGGTTCGCGAATCTCAATCCGTGGCCGCTCGGCTTCGCACCCTGGTCGAACATGTTCTTCGGCTACGCCGACGACCTGCAGTACGTCATCCCCACCGCCCACGTCGCGCCGCACGGCTTCAACGACAGCAGCCTCGAGCTCTGGCCGTGGCCCTGGCCCGACTGCGACGCCACGAGTCTCTGCTTCTGGCGGAACCTTCCCCAAAAGTACAACAGCATCTTCGCGGTCGGGCTGGAGGCGAACTTCAACGGCGTCTACTACACCGAGGCCGATCACGGAACGATCCGCCTGTTCGATCGCACCCGGCTGCCGGGCGTGAAGATGTTCTGCCACCCGCCGAAGCCCGACAAGAAGCCGACCCCGATCGACTACACGGAGGTCTGGACGAGCCCGGCGATGAGCCACGAAGACCTGCAGTGGTGGGAGGCCTTCGGCGTCCGCGAGTACGAGGAGGCGTTCTGCGGCGTGCACGGCATCGGTGGGTATCGGCATGCCGAGGAGGCCGGAGCGATCAACCTCGTGCGGCGTGACGACGCCGTCGAGGTCGGCGTGTGCGTGAATCGACCGATCGCCGGCGCGGTCGTCGCGGTGTCGAGCATCGACGGCGACTGGCTGCGGCAGCCGGTCGAGCTGACGCCGGCCAGACCCTGGCGCGGCGTCGTGCGGCGGAACCCCGGCCGCGAGCCGCTCGACGTGCGGGTCTTCGCGGCCGACGGCCGGTGCGTGCTCTGGCATGCGGAGCGGCCCGACCCCGGCCTGCGGCCGACGCCGACGTTCAGCGGGAAGCCCCTCTGGCAGTCCTCGCCGTACCATGCGGCGCTGAAGGCGGAGCAGTATCACCTGCTCTGGCGGGGGCCGACCGGCGGGTACGGCGACTTCGGCGCGAAGGGCATTCGCGCGTTCCGCGGGCTGCTGGAGAAGGAGCCGGGGAATCCGCTGTTCGCGGCCGGCCTGGCACGGAGCGTGCTGACCGACGTGCAGTTTCGCCAGCCGGGACAGCCGAACGTCAGGTCGAAGGAGGAGGTGGCGGCGCTGGCCGAGACCAATCTGGCCGAAGCCGCGCGGGTGCTCGAGCCGCTGGCCCGGAAGGACGCGGCCGCCGCGGTGCTGCTCGGCGAGGTACGGTTGCAGCAGGGAGACCGGCCCGCGGCCCGTGAGGCCTTCGCGCTTGCTTCCGACGAGCCCGTCGCGGCCGTCGAGCTCTCGCGGCTGGCCGCGGCCGACGGCGACTTCGCCCGGGCCGTCGATCACTCGACGGTCGCGGTGCGGTCGCTGCCCGGGAATCCGGCCGTGGTTCAGCTCCACGCCTCCAACCTGCTCCGCCAGAAGCAACGCGACGAGGCAAAAGCGTTGCTCGTGAAACTCCTCGAGAGCGATCCCGTCGACGAGGTGACAACGCAGTTGCTCGCCGAGGCGGCAGCGCAGGGCCGTGACTGACCCATCCCGGTGGTCGTGCCGGGGCTCAGGAAAGGACTGCGGAAGACGACCGCGGCGTCACCAGAAATTGGGCACGAAGGCCCCGCCGCGGCAGCGCCTGAGGTGATCGAGCGCGGCCACCTGTCCGGTCGTCTCCAGCGCGTCGCGATACACCGGATCGTGGTAGCCCTCGACGTCGATGCTGCCCCGCCAGCCGCACTGTCGGAGGGTCGAGATCAGGTCGGTCCAGTTCGTGGTCCCGAAGCCCGGCGTGCGATGATGGACGTATTGAACGCCACCGCGGATGCCATGCTCGCGGATCACGTCCCAGTCGACCTGGGCGTCCTTGCCGTGGATGTGCCAGATCCGCCCGGCGTATTTTCGTAGTTGCGGCAGCGGATCGACGAAGCTCACGATCTGGTGGCAGGGCTCCCACTCGAGGCCCAGCACGGGGCTCTCGACGGCGGCGAATATCGCATCCCAGGCCCGCGGCGCGTGGGCGATGTTCCAGTCGCCGCTCTCCCAGTTGCCCCGCTTCTCGCAGTTTTCGAAGGCCAGCCGCACGCCCCGGTCCTCGGCCCGCCGCGCGAGGGGGCCGAAGACCTCGGCGAACCGGCCGAACGACTCGGGCACCGGCCGGCCCGGAATCCGGCCCGCGAAACCGCTGACGACGTCGCAGCCGAACAGCGCGGCGGCGTCGACGAGTCGCTCCCAGTCGGCGACGGTCTCGGGGCTGGTGAGCGGATTGCCGTAGACGCCGATCGCGCTCACCCGTCGCGGCACGTCATGGGGCCCCACGGGATGGGTCTCGAGCACGCGACGAACCTCCGCGGCCAGGCCCGCCACGTCGAAGTCGCCGACGCGGATCCCGAACGACACTTGGAATGTCTCGAAGCCGTGCGGGAGGAGTTGCGCGATGACGTCGGCCGTCCGCTCGTGGGCGGGAACGACCGTGCCAATGCGGATGTCGTCGTGGGCGTGCACGGCACCAGCCTACGGTACAATTCACGGATCATGAACAAGGCCTTCTGCAAGGAGCCCGATTCGACCGCCCCACCCCGCTGCCCGGCGTGTGGCACCGAGGGGACGCAGGTGGCGGCCGAGACGCTCGCAGCCCACGTCCCGCCAGGCACCGCCGAGAGCCTCGCCGAGCCCGCCTTCTTCTGTGGAGGCGACACCTGCTCCGTGGCGTACTTCGACCTCCTCGAACGCACGATCTCGGCCGCGGCGGCCCTCGGCCTCCCGTGGCCGAAGGATTCCGCCGGATCGCTGTGCGGCTGCCACGGGCTCACGGTGGACGACGTCGATCGCGACCTCACCGAGGGCGTGCCGACGCGGGTTCGCGAGGTGGTCCGCAAGGCGGGCGAGCCGGGGGCGGCCTGCGCGACGAAGAGCGCCGACGGCCGCTCCTGTGTCGCCCGCGTGCAGCGGTACTACATGAAGCGCCGTGCGGCCTCCGGCGGATGACCGCATGCGGCTCCTGAGTTGGAACATCCACAAGGGGATCGGCGGCCGCGACCGGCGGTATTCGCTGCAGCGGATCGTGGACGTCATCGAGGCAGAGAACCCGGACCTGGTCTGCCTCCAGGAGGTGGATCGGCTCGTCCGCCGCAGCGGCTTCGACGACCAGCCGCGGATCCTCGCCCGCGTCCTGCACGACCATGCCGCCTTCCAGGTCAACGTGCCCGTCGGCCGTGGCGGCTACGGCAACCTCGTGCTCTCCCGCTGGCCGATCGCGAACCGGCATCGCGTTTCGCTGCGGCGCGGCTCGCGGAAGCCGCGCGGCGCCCAGCTGCTGCTCGTCGACACGCCCGAGGGGCCGGTGCACCTCGTGCACGCCCATCTGGGCCTCGCCGAGCGGGAGCGGCACTGGCAGGTGGCGCGGATCCTCGGCCACATGCTCTTCCGCTCCGCCGACCGGCACCCGACCGTGATCGTGGGCGATTTCAACGACTGGCGAAACACGCTCGCCGCCGGGCCGCTGGCGGCCAGCGGCTTCCGCCAGGTGACGAGTCCCGTGAGCCGGTTTCGCACGTTTCCCGCCTGGCTGGCCGTGGGTTCGCTCGACAAGGCGTTCGTGCGGGGCGACATCGACGTGCGGCACGCCCGCGTCGTGCGGACGAGCCTCGCCAAGGTCGCCAGCGACCATTTGCCGCTCGTGATCGACTTTCACGTCCGGCGGCGGCCCTAGGCTCCTCGAGCATTCGCCGACCCCTTCGCCTTCCCTCAGCAGACTGCTGACTCGTTACCGCAGCAAAACGACACGCGACCTAGTCGTTGGCGTCCCGGGTAAACATTGCATTGAGGAGGTCGGCGGCGAGGTCCTTGGGAATGACCTGCACGTGGCCGTCGATGAAGACCGCGAGGAAGCCCTGCGGCCGGGCGTCCTTCAGGCCCGCGTGTGGCTGCTTGGGGTCGACGGCGAGATCCTCCGGCTTCGTCCACGGCACCGCCTTGGCCGCCTCGGCTTCGACACAGAGAATGGTCTTGGACATGCCGTCGGTCACCCTGTGCAGCCCCAGCGCATCGTCGGGCTCGGGAAACGCCGTTCCCTTGCCCGTGGGCACGAGGTAGCGGGTCGTGCCGGGCTTGGCGGCGTCGTCGCCCGGTGAGGCGTAGAGCCTGGGCATCCGCTCGACGAGCTTCTTGTTGTGCTCGCTGTCCCAGGGCTCGTCGAGACGGAACCGCTCGTAGAGTTCCTGCTCACCCAGGTAGGGCAGCAGCGCCACCCGCCACGAGAGCAGCGGCTTGCCATCCTTGGTGCAGATCGCGGCTGCCGGCAGACCGTTTTTGTCCTGCTCGTGGTCCAACATGGCCAGCGCGATCTGCCTCAGGTTGTTCATGCCCGCCGTCTGCCGTGCCGCCCCGCGGGCCGCCTGTACCGCGGGCAGCGCCATGCCGAGGGCGATGCTGGCCACGGCCGGCGACGAGGCGATGCCGCCGCCGCCGAACGGGCCCAGCGGCAGCGTGGTGCGGGCCTCGGCGAGGATGTCGCCCGCCGCGTCGCGGCGGACCACCGACACGGCGGGCCGCAGATGCTCGGCCATCCGGCCGGCATCGGGACGCTTCGGCGCGGGAGCCCCGGCCAGGGCGTCTGGGGCGAGCGGCACGAGGCGGTCGTAGAGTTCGCCGAGCGTCGCCACGGCCGCCTTTGGTTCCTGATAACCGAGTGCCGCCACGCGATCCACGAGCAGCGGCCGCACCTCGGCGACGTCGGCCAGCGAGGGCTGCCCTGCGGCGCGGGTCATGATCCGCTCGAGTCCCGCGGCCGACGACGCCACGAGCAGCCGGTCGCCACGAATGCACCATGCCGGCTGCAGGGGCGTGCCAGGCAGGCCGATGCTGAAGATCGTCAGGTCGCCGGCCTTGTCGTCGGCCACGGCCTCTTTCAGCTCGTCGACCTTGAGCGGCGGCATGCCGGGCCTGGCCAGCGCCTGTCGGGCCACGCCGAGCAGGGCCTTGTGGCTCTTGGCGAACGTGGCGGCGTCGTCGAGTTCCACGATCGCCGCGGCGCCACCGTCCGGCAGCGTGTAGACGGTCCACGTGTCGCCGAGCGGTTTGAGGAGATGCTCGTCGACGTCGAGCCCGATGACGGCCCGCACCTGCTCCAGCGCCTGCCGCGGCTGCCCCGAGGCTCCCGGCCGCACGCCGTCCATCCATGCGAAGAAGGTCGCGAGCATGGCGGAGAGATCGAGCTTCACGACCTGGGCCATCGTGGCCTCCGCCGGGATCGCCTGCAGGTCGGCCGCGGTGACGGCGCCCTGTCCCGACGCGAAGAACCCGGCCGGCTCGCCCGCGAAGTCGAGGATCGTGGCCGAGGCCATCTCGGTCTTGGTCAGTCCGGCGAGCAATTGCACGGCCCGCAGGCCGTCCACGCCGCTGGCGGCGACGCCCGGGGCGAAGTCCCGATCGCGGATCACCGTGTTGGCGATGTCGAGAACCTTCGCGGTGTCGAGATGGGCGAGCAGGGACCGCCGCTCGAGCGGCAGCCGCTTCGCGAGCGCCGTCTTCCAGGCCGGCGGCTGGCGGTCCTTGTCGGCGAGCCGGGCGAGCAGCCGCTGCGGCCCATTGCCGCCGACGGCTACGAGGAACAGCCCGTCCTTGAACCCCCAGGCGATGTCGGGCGCGTCCGGCGGCGGCGCGGCAAATCGCGACCAGCGGCTGCCGGCGTCCTCGAACTCCTCGACCGCGAGGTCGTTCTCGAACTCGAGCAGGTACGCGAGCGTCCGCTCCAGCATGCCGCGGACCTTGTCGGCGTCCGCCCCGCAGTTGACGACCAGGCTGCCCGTGATGTCCGTCTTCGGCCCGGCCAGCACCAGCGAGTCGACCGTCAGGGCCGCCGGCCGCGTGAGGAGCGTGAACGCCAGCGACCGCATGTCGGCGGTGAAAAGCGGCCCGTTGAAGCCGGCCTCGCCCGCCACCTGCTCCTGCCGCGCGAGCATCTTCTCGACGACCCCTGCCATCTCGTCGACGAATCGCCGCACCTCCGCCTCGGCCAGCAGGGCCTCGACGTGGTTGGCCGAGCCGGCCGCGGGCGTCGCCAGCCCGGCGAGGGACACGTGCAGGAGACACTCGTCGGGCGCCGCCCGCTCGATCGCCGGGTCGGGCGGGAGCGGCGGCATGGAGAGCGGCAGGTTCGAGAGATTGAGGCCGCCCAGCACCAGCATCAAGCCGACCGGAATAGTGAACATCACCATCGTGGGTCCTCCGTACCAGGGCCCGCCCTCCAGGCGGGCGGAATTGGGCGCGAGTAGTGTATCATCGGGGCACCATGTTTTCGGGCGAGCGAATCGAGCGACGGCGGCCGTGCAGGCCGCAGACCATGCGGCGGACGGCCGTGCGTGCCGCCCTGATGGCGGTGCTGCTGGCCACCCCGGTCACCTTCGCCGCCGAGGTGTCGTTGCGCGACGAGGCTGCCGCCGCCCTCCGCCGCGCGACCGACTATTTCGACGCGGAAGTCTCCTGCGAAGGAGGCTACCTGTGGAAGTACTCCGTCGACCTCGAGCGGCGGATGGGTGAACAGAACGCCACGGCCTCGCAGGTCTGGGTGCAGGACTCGGGAACGCCGGGCATGGGCCTCCTGTTCCTCGAGGCTCACTCCCTGACCGGCGAGCGGCGGTATCTCGACCTCGCCGCCCGCGCCTGCCGGGCCCTCGTCCGCGGCCAGTTGCGGTCGGGAGGCTGGGACTACCGCATCGAGTTCGACCCGGCCCAGCGGCCGAAATACGCCTACCGCGTCGACCCGCCCGCCGCGGCCGACGCCTTCAACCGCTCGACGCTCGACGACGACGTGACCCAGTCGGCCCTGCGGCTCCTGATCGCCTACGACGTCGCCACCGGCAAGCAGGACCGCGACATCGGCGACGCGGTCCGCCACGGCCTGGAGCAGCTCATTGCCGTGCAGCACCCCTGCGGCGGCTGGTCGCAGCGGTTCACCGGGCCGCCCGCCGAGCCGACGCCCGCCCGGGCCGCCCGTTATCCGGAGACCTGGTCGCGGGAGTTCGAAGGGAAGGACTGGTACGGCCACTGCACGTTCAACGACGGCGCGATCAGCGACACGATCCGGCTGTTCCTGCTCGCCTGGCGCACGTACGACGATCCGCAATACCTCGCCGCGGCGAAGCGTGGCGGCGAGTTCATCCTGCTCGCGCAGATGCCCGAGCCGCAGCCCGCCTGGGCCCAGCAGTACGACGCGGGCATGCACCCGACCTGGGCCCGGGCCTTCGAGCCGCCGTCGGTGACCGGTGGCGAGTCGCAGGGGGTGATCCGCACGCTCATGGAGCTGTACCGGCAGACGGGCGAGCGGCGGTTCCTGGAGCCGATCCCGCGGGCGCTCGCCTGGATGCAGCGGTCGGAACTGCCCGACGGAGGACTCGCGAGGTTCTACGAGCTGAAGACCAACCGGCCGCTGTTCTTCACCGGCTCGTGGCCCGGGAAGCTGGAACTGGTCCATGACGACGACGGCCGGCCGCTGGGGCTCGAGGGCTACGGCTACGTGGTGAAGTCGGCCCGCGAGCGGCTCACGCGGCAGTACGAGGAACTGGCCGCGGCCAAGTGGCGGCCCCCCGTCGCGGAGCCGCCCCGCCGTCCCGGGCCGCCGACGGCCGCGGTGCGGCAGGTGATCGCCGCCCTCGACGACCGTGGCCGCTGGATCACTGAGGCGACGTGCCGGAAAGGCGGCACGCCCGAGCCGGCCCTCGACGTCGGACACTTCATCGACAACGCCCGCATGCTCGCCGAGTTCGTCGCCGCCGCACGACCGACGCCCGACAAGACCCCCGCGGCCCCCGGGGAGCGGGATCACGCGCCGCCAGCCGTCACGCCTCGGCCTTCTCCATGAACGCGTAGCAGAACATGTGGAGCATCGTCATCTGCGCGTCCTCGACACGGCCGTAATGCGTGTCCTCGACGACGAGCAGGTGGTCGGCGTGCTCGGCGACGGCGCCCCGCTTGCCACCCACGAGGGCCACGGTGACGAGGCCGTGCTGCTTCGCCCAGCGGGCCGCGGCCACGAGGTTCGGCGACGAGCCGCTGACGCTCGACAGGAGGAGCACATCGCCCGGCTCGGCGTGGTTCTCCATCCGCCGCACGAACACCTCCTCGAAGGAGTAGTCGTTGCCGATGGCCGTCATCCAGGAGACGTTGTCGGCCATGGAGAGGACCTTGAACGGCCGCGGCATCGCCAGCGACGACCCTTTGCCGAGATCGGTGGCGAAGTGCGCGGCGTTGGCGGCGTTGCCGCCGTTTCCACAGACGAAGATCCGCCGGCCGGCGGCGTTGGCCGTGCGGAGCAGGTCGATGACGCGACCGACCTCGGCCAGCGGCAGCCGGTCGATTGCCGCCTTCTGTAGTTCGACGTAGCGGGCGATCCAGGCCTGTTGATTCACGGTGCCCTCCACGCCTGATTATCCACGCGGTCGGGCGGCGGTCCATACGCGGCCGCGATCGCCCGTCAGCGGACCGCCAAGAGCGCTGCCCCGACCGGGACGACCGCGTCGCCGAGCGCCGCCAGCCGCACCGCGGGGCCCGGCCGGAAGGGCTCCATGAGGAGGCTTGGGAGGCGGTCGGAAACGGCCTCCCGCCACGGCTCGCCGAGCCGGGCCACGCCCCCGCCGAGCACGATCACCTCCGGGTGGAGCAGGTGGACGGCGTGGGACAGTGCGAGGGCGTAGAACCCGGCCGCCCGCCCGACGATGCCCGCGGCCGCCGCGTCGCCGGCGGCCAAGGCCGCCCCGAGCAGGGCCGCCGAGGGCTCCTGGCCGGCCGCGAGCCGCCCGAGGCAGCCCTGCGGGTTCGCCGCCACCTCCTCCCGCACGGCCCGGTCGAGGGCCCAGCCCGAGGCCACGTCCTCGGTCCGCGTGCCGTCGGCCGCCAGCCGGAGGTGGCCGATTTCCAGTTCGCCGGGGGGCTCGCCGTGGAACAGTCGGCCGCCGGACACGAAACCGCCGCCGACCCCGCTGCCCGAGTTGGAGTAGAGCACCGACCGCGCCCCGCGGCCCGCGCCCACGGTGGCCTCGGCGAAAGCGGCAGCGTTCGCGTCGTTCTCGATGATCACCGGCCGGCCGCCGATCCGCTCCGCGAGCCACTCGGCCAGCGGAAACCCGTCCCAGCCCGCAACGTGAAAGCTGGTCGCCACCCGGCCGCCGGCCCGGTCGACGGGGCCGCCGAAGCCGATGCCGGCCCCGTGGAGAGTGGCCATGTCCGGGCAGCGTGCCTCGAGGTCCGCCACGAGGGAAGCGACCGATCGCCGCACCCCCTCCGCGCCGGCGGCCACGGCCACGCGATCGGAGACGAGGTCGACGACGGTGCCGTCGTCGCGAACCACCGCGGCCTGGGTCTTCGTGCCGCCGATCTCGACGCCCAGCCCGCAGCGGCCGCTCATGTCCGCCTCCGCCACCACTCCCAGGCCAGCGGCAGCACCGACACCAGCACGATGCCGATGACGACCAGCTCGAAGTGCTTCCGTACCGCCGGGATGTTCCCGAAGAAGTAGCCCGCCAGCGTGCAGATCACCACCCAGGCGATGCCACCGGCGACGTTGAAGAACAGGAACGTCGGGTAGTGCATCCGGCCCACCCCGGCCACGAACGGGGCGAAGGTGCGGACGATCGGCACGAAGCGGGCGAGGACGATCGTCTTGCCCCCGTGCCGCTCGTAGAAGGCCTGCGTCCGCTCCAGGTGCTCGTGCTTGAGAAACCAGCGGTTGACGCGGAACGCGCGGGGGCCGATCCAGCGTCCGATCGCGTAGTTCACCGTGTCGCCGAGGATCGCGGCCAGCGTGAGCAGGAGCAGGAGCGGCAGGATCCCGACGTGCTCCGGATAGATCGCCGCGATCGCCCCGGCGGCGAAGAGCAGCGAGTCGCCTGGCAGGAAGGGCGTCACCACGAGGCCGGTCTCGCAGAAGATGACCGCGAACAGGACCACGTAGGTCCACGGCCCCCACGACTGCACGAGCGCCTCGAGGTGCTCGTTGACGCGGAGGAACAGATCGAGAAACGACTTGATCGCGTCCATGGCGGCTCCGGTCAGGCGGCGAGGGCGGCGAGCGCCTCGCGGGCGGCGGCGACGGTGGCGTCGATGTCGGCCTCGGTGTGGGCGGCCGAGAAGAACAGCGCCTCGTACTGGCTGCACGGCAGGTAGATGCCGCGGTCGATCATGCCCCAGAAGAAGGCGGCGTAGCGGGCCGTGTCGCTCTGCGACGCCGTCCTCCAGCCGGTCACGGGGACGGCCGCGGGCCCCCGCTGGAAGAAGGTCGTCATCATGCTGCCCACGCGGGCGGTCCAGGCCGGGATGCCGGCCGCGGCCGCCGCGTCGCGGAAGCCCGCCTCGAGCCGGGCCCCGAGCCGCTCCAGATGGGCGTAGGGCGGGTGCGCCTGCAGTTCCTCGAGCGTGGCGGTGCCGGCCGCGACCGCGAGCGGGTTGCCCGAGAGCGTGCCCGCCTGGAACACCTTGCCCGCGGGCAGCATGTGGTCCATCACGTCGGCCCGGCCGCCGTAGGCCGCCAGCGGCAGGCCGCCGCCCACGATCTTGCCGAGCGTCGTCAGGTCGGGCGTGACGCCGAGAATCTGCTGCGCCCCGCCGAGCGCCAGCCGGAATCCCGTCATCACCTCGTCGAAGACCAGCAGCGCCCCGTGCCGGGCGGTCAGCGAACGGGCCGCCTGCAAGAACTCCCGCGACGGCACGACGAGGCCCATGTTGCCCACCACCGGCTCCATCAGCACCGCGGCGATGGTCGATCCTGCGGCGGCGAACGCGGCCTCGAGGGCGGCCGGGTCGTTGTATTCGAGCACGATGGTGTCGCGGGCCGTGCCCGCGGTGACGCCGGGGGAGTCGGGCGCGCCCAGCGTCGCGGCCGACGAGCCCGCGGCCACCAGCAGGCTGTCGGCGTGGCCGTGGTAGTTACCGGCGAACTTGACGATCTTCTCGCGACCGGTGAACCCACGGGCCAGCCGCACGGCGGTCATCGCCGCCTCGGTGCCGCTGCTCACCAGCCGCACCTTCTCGATCGAGGGCACGGCGGCGATGATCAGTTCCGCGAGGCGGCTCTCGCCCTCGGTGGGCGCGCCGTAGCTCGTGCCCGTGGCGAGCGCCTTCTCGACGGCCGCCACGACCCGCGGGTGCCGGTGGCCGAGGATCATCGGCCCCCAGGAGCCGATGTAATCCAGGTAGCGGTTGCCGTCGATGTCGGTGAGCCACTGGCCCTGGGCGGAGGCGAAGAAGATCGGCTCGCCGCCGACGCCGCCGAAGGCTCGGGCCGGGGAATTGACGCCGCCGGGGATCAGCCGGCGGGCCCGGGCGAAGGCGCGGCCGCTGGCGGCGCGACGGGTTGCCGTGGCGGCATGGGGCTGGCTCGTCATGGGGGCGACTCCGGCGGGGTGGTGGCGGGCGGCCCGCCGGTGAGCAACTGGCGGGCCTCCGCCACGAGCGTGGCCATGTGGGGCCGGGCCGCGTTGAGCTCGATAAGGCCTTCGAGCAGGTTCCGCCGCCGCGCGGTGAGGTCGGCGGCCTGCGACGGGTCGCGAGCCGCGGCTGCGGCCAGGTCGGCGGCCTCCGCGAGCACGGCCCGCGCCCGGGCGGTGTCCTGCTCGCGTTCCTTGAGGGCCAGCGGGGCGAGCCGGTCGAGTTGCCGGCGAACGAGCCCGAGCCACACTACCGTGGGCTCGCGGCCCCCGTCCGCGGCGGCCTCGCCGGCCGGCGTGACCGCGAGGATCGCCTCGAGCGCCGCCACGCAGGCCGCCGGGCTCTCCGGCTCGCGGGCCATCGCCGCGCGGTAGTCCCGCTCGATCGGTGGCAGTGGCCGGTCGGTCAGCTGCCGCCGGCGGGTCCGCCGCTCGAGCGCGTCCACGTCGAGTGTGAGCGCCACGTCACCGACCGCGGCGGCCCGCGGATCCTGCGGGTACCGGGCGAGGAACTCGTCGATCAGCGGCCGGGCGTCCCGCAGGTCGGCGTTCTCATCGGCGGCGATGGCGGCGATCCGCGCGTGCAGCTCGTCGGCCGTCCGCTGCCGGAAGAGCAGAAACAAAGCCGCGGCGGCCGCGGCGATCGTGAACAGGGCCGCGAGCCCCTGCCAGATCCGCTGCTTGCGGCTGTCGGCCGCGGCCCGCATCCGGCTCGCGCGGTGCAGTTCCTCGACGGTCGTGAACCGGTTGCCGGATGCTTGGGCTGCGGTCTGCGGATCATCGGCGGGGATGGTGTGCGCGCGGGCGAACTCCGACGGGCTGGCATGATCCGTGTGTGGCCGCGTGGGGGAGTCGGCGGGCACCGCGGCGGCCGTCCCGCCGAGCACGAAGTCGTCCGGTGCGGTCGCCGCGGGCATCGCCCGCGTGGCGGCGAAGTGGTCCACCGGAGGGTTCGTCGCGCCGACGGCGACCGGCGCGGTCGGCTGCCGGGCGCGATCGTGGGCCGTCGGTGCCGACGTCGGGCCGGCCGCCGTGCCGGGAGACGAGTCGAGGAGCCCGGCGATCGCCGCCAGCGACCGCCCCACGGCCAGGGCATTGGCGGGGCGATGGGCCGGATCCTTGGCCAGCAGGCGGCTCATCAGCTGGTCGAGTTCCGGGGGCACGTCCGGCACCCGCGTCGCGATCCGGGGCGGCTCCTCGCGCCGCTGGCGCTCGAGGACCTGCGTCACGTCGCCGCCATGGAACGGGGGGCGGCCGGTGAGCATGGCGAACATCACCAGGCCGAGGGCGTAGAGATCGGCCCGGTGGTCGACCGGCTTGCCCGCGGCCTGTTCCGGCGCCATGTACTCGGCCGTGCCGACGACGGTGCCCGCCATCGTCTGGCTCGAGTCGCCGAAGAGCCGTGCGATGCCGAAGTCGGCGAGCTTGACCGAGGTTCCGTCCACCGGCTCGTTGACCAGGAGGAGGTTGGCCGGCTTCAGGTCCCGGTGCACGACGCCGTGGTCGTGCGCGCTTTTGAGCGCCCGCACGACCTCCAGGGCCAGGCTCACCGTCTCCCGCCAGGTGAACAGCCGGCCCGACCGCAGCTCCTGATCGAGGCTCCGGCCGTGGACGAGCTCCATCGCGAAGAACGGGATGCCGTCCTCCTCGCCGAAGGCCAGCAATTGCACGATCCCCGGATGCCGCAGGGCCTTGAGGGTCTCGATCTCGGCGTTGAACCGCCGTCGCAGGCCGGTCTCCTCACCGAGGTGCGCGGCGAGCGTCTTCACCGCCACGAGCCGGCCCCCGCTCCCCTCCTCCGCTTCGTACACGGCCCCCATGCCGCCGCGGCCCAGCCGGGAGCGAATCTTGTAGGGGCCCAATTGCGTCGGTTGCATGCCGTGCAGTGTAATCGATCCACATGAGCCATCCGCCCCCGACCGCCGCCGAGACCGTGCTCCTGCCGCGGTCCACGAACCAGGCGCTGGGACTGGCCCGCCACGCCCGGGAGTTTCTCCGCGTGCCGCGGCCCATCGACCCGCGGACGCTCGCCCTCCTCGAGCGGTTCCACCTCGACAGCGTCGGCTGCGGCGTGTCGGCTCTCGCCCTGGGGGCCAACGCCCCGACCGTCCTCCGCGCCGAGGCGCTCGCCGCGCCCCCGGCCGCGGGCTCCCGCGGCGGCATCTGCCTGGGAGCGGCCCGGCCCTGTGCGGTGGAGAAGGCCGTGGCGGCCAACGCCTCGGCCGTCCGCGAGTGGGACTCCAACGGCACGAACTTCGGCTATGACGCCGCCAAGGGCCGCACGGCCGGCGAGTTCGGCCACAATGACTTCTACCCGGTGGCCATCGCCGCCGCCCGCGAGGCGGGCCTCGACGGCGACGCGACGCTCCGTCTCATGCTGCTCGTCGACGAGATCCGCGGCCGGCTGGCCGAGGTGTTCGCGCTGCGAAAGTACGCCATCGATCACGTGCACCACGGCACGGTCGCCAGCGCGGCGGCCTTCGCTGCCGCCCTCGGCGGCACCGAGGACCAGATCGAGTCGGCGATCGGGCTGGCCGTCGCGCACTACGTTCCCTTCCGCGCGATCCGCGCGGGCCACCAGCTGTCCGACTCCAAGGGGGCGTCGGCGGCGCTCGCGGCCGAGGCGGGCGTGATGTCGGCTCGGCGGGCGCTGGCCGGCTTCGTGGGGCCGCGGGACGTGTTCCGCAACCCGCTGGCGATCTACCGACTGAACGTCCCCTGCCCCGCGGGCGAGAGCCCCTTCGACCTCGAACTCGGTGTGGCCGGCGACGCGTTCGCCATTCACTCGATGCACTTCAAGCTCGGGCTCTACGAGCACCAGTCGGCCGGTGCCCTGCAATCGCTCGTCGACCTCTGTGGCCGTCATCCAGGGCTCGCCGCCGACCTCGACGGCGTCCGGCAGGTGCGGGTCACGATCTACGAGCCCGCCTTCTCGATCATCGCCGACCCGGCGAAGCGAACGCCGACCACACGGCAGTCGGCCGACCACTCGCTCCCCTACATCCTCGCCCGCACGCTGCTCAAGGCCCGGGCCGCCGCCGCGGCGGGCGTGCCATGCAGCTGGGACTCGTTGATGCTCCTGCCCGCGGACTACGCCGACGCCGCCATCGCCGATCCCGCGATCGCGGCCCTGATCGCCCGGATGGAGATCGTGCACGGCGGGCCCGACTACGATTCCCGCTACCCCGAGGGCATCCCCACGCGGGTCGAGATCGACCACGCCGCCCTCGGCCGGCTCGACGGCGGGTTCGTGCTCTTTCCCCAGGGCCACGCCCGGTCCGACGCCGCCCGCACCGCCGCCCTCGTGGACCTGAAGTTCGACCGGCTCGTCGCCGGCGCCGTGGACGACCCCGCCGCGCTCCGCGAACGGATGCGGCTGGCCGGCCGCACGGCCGCCGAGATCGCCGACCTCTACGCCTTCCCGATCCGCGGATGCACGAGCCAGTGACCGGCGTGATCGCAATCGACAAGCCGGCCGGCGTCTCGTCCCGGCGGGTGGTCGACGCCGTGGCGGGAGCTCTCGGCACGAAGTCGGTGGGCCACGCCGGCACGCTCGACCCGCTCGCGGAGGGCGTGGTCGTCGTCTGCGTGGGGCCCGCGACGAAGCTCGTCGACTTCGTCCACGAGCTGCCCAAGCACTACGTCGCCACGTTTCTCCTCGGCCGCTCCAGTCCCTCCGACGACCTGGAGACGCCCGTCGTGGAGGAGGCGGCCCCGGTCAGGCCCGCGCCCGAGGCGATTGCCGCCGCCCTGCCCGGGTTTCGTGGGCCGATCCTCCAGCGGCCGTGCGACTACTCCGCGGTGCACGTCGACGGGAAGCGGGCCTACCGGCTGGCCCGCAAGGGCCGGCCCGTGTCGCTCGCGGCCAAGCCCGTGCGGATCGACCGCCTCGAGGTGGCGGCCTACGACTGGCCGCGGCTGGGCCTCGACATAGAGTGCTCGTCGGGCACGTTCGTGCGGGCCATCGGCCGCGACCTGGCGGAGGTGCTCGGCACGCGGGCCGTGATGGAGTCGCTGGTGCGCACGGCCGTGGGGCCGTTTCGGCAGGCTGCCGCCCTGCCGTTGGCCGCCGTCACCCCCGATGCGGTGCGGCAGGCCCTGCAGCCCGCCCT
>JBIIDT010000033.1:0-31283 GCA_044238145.1 Pirellulales bacterium
GGGTCCGCGGGGGCGACCATTTCTCTAGGACCCCGGTTGCCCGGGGCCTCCAGCAGCCGACCCGGAAGCTGGTACGGGGCGGGTCGCCCCGTGCCGAGCCGGCCCTCGCGGGCCGGTCGGCTTCTTCCTGCTTGGCCTTGCTCCCGATGGGGTTTGCCGAGCCAGGCCGGTCACCCGGCCTGCTGGTGAGCTCTTACCTCACCGTTTCACCCTTACCAGACGGGCCGAAACCCGGCTGGCGGTCTGTTCTCTGTGGCACTTTCCCTGGCCTCGCGGCCGGTGGGAGTTACCCACCATCGCACCCTGTGGAGCCCGGACTTTCCTCCCGCCGCCTCGCGGCGGCCGGCGATCGCCCGGCCCGCTCCTCGTCGTTTCGTGGCCTGACGGGCTGATTGTAACGCCATCGCCAGCGGCATTCCTGGCGTTGACCCCCGCGGAGCCGCGGCATAGTCTTTTGTGAGGATTCGATGAGCGAGCGGATCGGAGGCCCGGTCTCCGCAGGGGGCCCACGGCGGATCCACCACGAGGAACACACCCATGTACGGCGAATTGCAGCCCGTCGGCGGCGGAGATCCGATTCCCCTCCTCAAGACATTTCTGATCATCGGCCGTCGGGAGAGCGCCGACATCGTGCTCCGCTTCCCGAACGTGTCGGGCCAGCACTGCGAACTGACGCTCGCCGACGGCTACTGGCAGGTCAAGGACCTCGGCAGCAGCAACGGCACCAAGGTCAATGGCACGCGGGTTCTCGAGCAGCGGATCGAGCCCGGCGACAAGCTCTCCATCGCCAAGCACGAGTACGAGGTCTGCTACGACCCGGCGATGCTCGGGGCGGCCGAGGCGCCCGCCGAAAGCACGGTCCAAGAGAACGTCTTCAGCCGCTCGCTGCTCGAGTCGGCGGGACTCGAGTCGCGACGGCCGGTGGACCAGCGTCATGCCGGCCGCAGCAGCCGCTGACGTTCCGCGTTCGATCGCCCCTCCGGCCGTGGCGTTGCTACACTTCCGGCATGGCGAGGCCGCGCAAGATCCGCGTCGATTTCCGCAAGAACCGGTCCAGCCGGCGGCGTCCCGGCGACTTGACCCGGCTCGTCGACCACGATCCCCAGCGGGCTGACGAGCAGCCGACGTCGGAGCGGCTCTCCGGCAAGGGCGAGCTCACGCGGCGCCGGACCATCATGGCGACCGAAGCGGCCGCGGACGGCGTCGATTCCCTGGCATCCGACCCACTGGCCGGCACCTGGCGGGGCCGGGTGCTGAACGTGCACGGCCTCGAGAGCTTCGTCCAAGGCCCTGCCGGCACGGTCGTGCGGTGCACGACCCGCCGCCTGCTGCGGACCGTCGCCACCGACCACCGGCACCCCGTGGCTGCCGGCGACTGGGTTCGCGTGCGCGACGCCGACGGCGAGGGCGTCATCCAGGCCATCGAGCCGCGTCACACCGCCCTGTGCCGCGACAGCCGGGGCCGCCGCCACGTGATCGTCGCCAACGTCGACCAGGTGATGATCGTCGGCAGCGCTGCCCAGCCGGGATTGAAGCCCGGGCTCATGGACCGGCTCATCGTGGCGGCGGAGTCCGCCGGCATCCGCCCGCTGCTGTGCATCAACAAGGTCGACCTCGTCCCCGTGGCGGAACTCGTGCCGATCGCGGGCGTGTTCGCCCGGATGGGCTACCCGGTGGTCCTCTGCTCCGCGACCACGAGCCTGGGCGTCGCCCGCCTGGCGGCGGAACTGGCGGGGCGGGTCACCGCCGTCGTCGGTCAGAGCGGCGTCGGCAAGTCGTCGCTGCTCAACGCCCTCGACCCGGGCCTGGCCCTGCCCGTCGCGGCGGTCAGTCGCGAGAACGAGAAGGGCCGCCACACGACGACGACCGCCCGGCTCCTACCCCATCGGCTCGACGGCTGGTTCGTCGACACGCCCGGCGTGCGGCAGTTCCAGCCGTGGGAACTCGTCCCCGCGGAGGCGCCGGCCGCGTTCCGCGACCTGCGGCCCCTGGCGAACATGTGCCGCTTCCCCGACTGCAGTCACAGCCACGAGGCCGACTGCGCGGTGAAGCACGCCGTTGCCGACGGCCTGCTCGACACCCGTCGCTGGCAGAGCTGCCGCCAGCTGGCCGGCGGCGGCGACCGTGCCCTGGAGGACGACGAGTGAAAGACCGCGGCCGGAGCACCGGCGTGCAGAGCGAGCGGGCGGTGCTCGTCGGCGTGCTCCTCCGGCCGCCCGTCGATCCCGAGCATCCGCTCGACGAGCTCGCCGGCCTCGCCGAGACCGCCGGCGCGCGGGTGGTCGGTGAACTCACGCAGCGGCGGGAGACGCCCGACCAGACCACCTATCTCGGCAAGGGCAAGGTCCAGGAACTCGCGGCACTCGCGGCCCACCACGACGCCGACGTGGTGATCTTCGACAACGACCTCTCCCCGGCGCAGACCCGGAATCTGGAGCGCGACCTGAAGCTCAAGGTTCTCGACCGCTCCGAGGTGATCCTCGACATCTTCGCGGCCCGGGCCCGCACCTACGAGGCCCGCCTCGCCGTCGAGCTGGCACAGCTCGAATACTCGCTGCCGCGGCTGAAGCGGATGTGGACCCACCTCTCGCGGCTCAAGATGGGGATCGGCATGCGCGGCCCGGGAGAAAAGCAGCTCGAGGTCGATCGTCGGCTGGTCGAGAAGCGGATCCACGACCTGAAGCAGGAACTGGCCGAGATCCATGCCCGCCGCGAGCGGCAGGTCGCCTCCCGGCACGACCACATGACCGTCTCGCTGGTCGGCTACACGAACGCCGGCAAGAGCACGCTCCTCAACACGCTCACCGGAGCCGACGAGCTCGCCGAGGACAAGCTCTTCGCCACGCTCGACACCCGCACCCGGCGCTGGCGGCTGCCGGGCTGGGGCCCGGTGCTCCTCAGCGACACGGTCGGTTTCATCCGCGACCTGCCCCACCGCCTGATCGCGAGCTTCAAGGCGACCCTGGAGGAGACCCGGCAGGCCGACCTGCTCCTCCACGTCGCCGACGCCTCCAGTCCGCTGGTCGACGCCCAGATCGCCGCGGTCCGCGAGGTGCTCGAGGAACTCGCCGTCGAGGAGAAGGACACGCTCCTGGTCCTGAACAAGATCGACGCGATCGCGGACCCGGCGGACCGCGAGCGGCTCCTCGCCCGCCACCCGCACGCCATCGCCATCTCGGCGCGGACGGGAGCGGGGCTGCCGCTGCTCGCCCGGGCGGCGAGCGACTGCCTCGGCCGCGGCTTCCGCGACGTGGACGTGCAGACGCACCCCGGCAATGGGCGGCTGCTCGCCTGGCTCGGGCGGCATGGCGAGGTGCTCTCACGGCACTTCGCCGACGACCGCGTGACCGTGCACTGCCGCATTCCCGCCGCCCTCCTCGGCCGGATCGTCGACGACGACGCGATCGTGACGCCGCACGTCAGTCCCGCCGCGGGCCAGCCCGTCCCCGGCGACGGCGCGGTGACGGGATGACGGCGCCGCGAACCGTGCGGCCGCGGCGCCGCGACCTGGCCGGCCGCGTGGCCCTCGTCACGGGGGCCTCCTCGGGCCTCGGCCGCGCGATAGCGCTCGAACTCGCCCGGCACGGCTGCCGGGTGCTGGCCACGGCCCGCCGGGCCGACCGCCTCGCCGACCTCGCCCGCGCCGCGGCCGGCATCGACGTCATCGCCGGCGACGTCACCGATGCCGCCTTCCGCGACCGCCTGCCGGCCGTCGCCGCCGAGCGACTCGGCGGGCTCGACGTCGTCGTCGCCGCTGCCGGCGGCGGCGCGATCGGACCGTTTCGGACGGGCGACGCCGGGATGTTCCGCCGGCTGCTCGATCTGGACCTCCTGGCACCGGCCGAGCTCGTCCGCGCCAGCCTGCCGTTCCTCGACCGCTCCGCCGATCCCGGCGTCGTGCTCGTCGGCTCGATCCTCGGGCTGCATCCGCTGCCCCTCCACGGCGAGTACTGTGCCGCCAAGGCGGCGCTCCGCTCGCTGGCCGGCACCCTGCGGTTGGAACTCGGCCCCGCCGGCATCGACGTGCTGCTGGTCAGCCTCGGGCCGATCGAGTCGGAGTTCTGGCACCACCTGCTCGCCGGCACCCGGCCGGCATGGTCGCGGGGCCGGCCCCTGTCCGCCGAACGTGCCGCCCGGGCGGTCGTGACCGGTCTCGTCCGGCGCCGGGCCGAGATCGTGCCCGGCTGGCAGGCCAAGGGTTTCGCCTTCGCCGCCCGATTCCTGCCCCGCTTGATCGACGCCTTCACGGCCCGACACTGTGGGTAGTCCACGCACCCCGTCGGGAACTCCTCAGCCTCGATGACGGCACTCGCGCACGGTCGATCGTTCGTGGTGGCCTGCCCCGCCTGCGGCGGCAGCTGCGCCGTCACCACCGATATGGCGGGCACCGCGGCCTGCTGCCCGCTGTGTGCCGCCGCCTTCGCGGTGCCCGCGGCCACGAGCCAGCCGGCGCCGGCGGCCGCCGCCAAGCCCGACCCGATCGCGCCGCCGGCCGCAGCCGCCATCGCTGCCGAGCCCGTTGCGCCGCCGGAGCCGCGCGTGGAACCGGTCGCCATGCCGCCGGTCGCGGCCGATCCGCCGCCCTCGTTCGAAGTGCCGGACCACGTGCTCACGCCGGCGGAGCCGGTTCGGGAACTGCTGTTTCGCGAGCCGGCAGCCAGGACGATCGGGTCGGGCGTCAACGCGATCGAACTCCGCCGGCTCACTCCCGAGGAGAAGGAGGCCCGGCGGCGGCGGCGGAACGTCCTCATCCTCCTCACCGGAGGCGCGATCCTGATCGCGCTGACGCTCGTGATGGCCACCCGTCGCCGCCGACGGGGCTCGCGCTAGCCGACTCCGGCCACGCCGATGGCCAACAGGTCTTCGGCGTCGAGGAAGGCCGCCGGGTCGGTGAAGATCCTGCCGATCGCCGCCTTGTGGATCTTCATCTTCGTGCCACCGACGCCCAGCGCGCCGTAGAGCACGGCCGGACCCGCGGGCCGCGCCTTGTCGGTGGCGACGATCCCCTCGATGCCCGCCGGCGGCACCGCGTTGAGATCGACGACGACACGGGCCGCGGACGCCCGCTGCAGGCCGGCGGCGTCGAGGAGCGTCACGCCCGCCGCCCCCGCCGCCACGACCACGTCGGCCGCGGCGAGCGCGGCCCCGAGAGGCCCGCCGTCCCCGACGGGCTGGACGAAGGCCTGCGGCACCGCGGCCTCGATCCGCCGGGCTGCGGCGGCGGCGCGATCGGCCGACCGCGACGCGAGCGTCACCCGCACCCCCTTGCCGGCGAGCAACCGGGCCACCCGTTGGCCGACCGGCCCGGTGCCGCCGAGCACGACCGCCCGGCAGCGGTCATCGAGGTCGACGTGCCGCGCCGCGGCGATCACGGCGGCGGCGGCCGTCGTGTTGGCGCCGTTGGGATCGACGAGCACGCCGACGCGGACCGGCCCGAAGAACGTCCGCCGCACCCGGTCGGCCACGGCCTCGGCGACAGCCACGTCCGAACCACCGACGAAGATCGCCGTCGCGGCGAGATCCGCACCGCCCCGCGTGAACATGGCGCCGTGGACGAGCGGCTCGACGGTCTCCGGCGTCACGCCGCCGTGCCGCAGCAGCACGTCGGCCCCGGCGTCGACGGCGACGACGGCGTCGAACGTGCTCGGCTGCGGGTCGCAGTCGAGCTGGATGAGGATCTTCTTCGTCATGAAGAGGTGCCTCGACGGCCGCGCAAGGCGGCAGGGGCCAAGACCCCACCGCCAGACGTCATTGTCTCAACGGCCGCCACGACGGCGGCCGAGCCGTCCGGGCACACCTTGGCTGTGCCCGCGACGGCCGTAGGCTGCGGGGGCCAGACCCCGCTACCGGACGAACTTGTGTCAACGGCCGCCACGATGGCGGCCGGGCCGTCCGGGCACACCTTGGCTGTGCCCGCGACGGCCGAAGGCGGCGGGGGCCATGGATGGCCCCGCCGCCGTAAAGTCAGAACCCGCGGAACGGATGCGCCGCCTTGTCCTTGCCGGCAATCATCTCGTCGGCCGAGGGGCTGCCCTTCATCGCGTTGACGATGGCCTGCTTCGTGGCCTCGTAGTTGTAGTCGTGGATCTTCTTATCGTCGGCGGCGGCCGGGTGGATGAACACGCCGCACACGATCACGAGCTTCTCCGCGTCGCTCTTCGGGATCACGCCCGCGGCCACGCTGTCGGCGACCGCCTTGGCGACCGCGGCCTGCGCCGGGCCGAACATCTGCACGGCCTGCTTCATGCCCTTGATCGTGACCTTCGTGATCATGACCGTCGCCGGCTTGACGGCCAGGTTCGGGGTGAGCACCGCGAGCAGGTTCGAGTGTCCCTCGCTCTGCCGGGCGAGGGCGTTGGCGAAGGCGACGCCGACGGGGCCGTCCTTGCTGCCGATCAGCAGATCGATGTGGGCAATCTCGTTCCCCTCGCCGCTCAACGCTTCGCCAATGAACATCGACATGGGCAGATTCTCCGTCGTGATGAAAAGTCCGGCACGTTCCCGAGAACGCGAATCGGGCCGAAAGAATACCATGACGGGCCGTCGCGACAAGCCGCCACGGCCCGGGGCCCGACTCGATGGAAGCATCGCCTGCGACGCTCGTGGTGATCGGCGCCAGCAGCCGCGCGTTGGCCGTCTCGGCCGCACGGGCCGGGTGGCGGGTGTATGCGGCCGACCTGTTCGGCGACCTCGACCTGCGGGAGGTCGCGGCCGGCGTGGCCTGCGTGCGGGACCAGGCCGACGGGTATCCGACCGGTCTCGTCGCTGCCGTGCGGGCATTCCCGCCCGGTCCCTGCTGCTTCGTCGGCGCGCTCGAGAACCATGCGGAAGTCCTCCGGGCGATCGCCGGCGACCGCACGCTGCTCGGCAGCCCGCCCGCGGCGATCGCGGCCGTCCGCGATCCGCGGTCGCTGCGGGAGATCGTGCTCTCGGCCGGGCTCGCCTGCCCCGACTGTCACCCCGCGCCGACCGGCCTGCCCACAGACGGCTCGTACCTCTGCAAGCCGCTCGCCGGCGCCGCCGGCCGCGGCATCGTGCCCTGGACCGGCGGCGCCGCGGGCCCGGCCACCGCGGCCCATCACTGGCAGCGGCGGATCGCCGGCACGCCATGGTCCGCCAACTATCTCGTCGCCGCCGACGGCGGCCGGCTCGTCGGCGCGAGCCGCCAGCTGACGGGAGAGCCCTGGTGCCACGCCGGGCCGTTCGCCTACTGCGGTTCCGTCGCGGTGCCGCTCGATGCCCTGCCCGACGAGCTCCGGCGCCGGCTCGAGGCCCTCGCGCCGGCACTCGCAGACCGTGGCCTGCGGGGCGCGGTGGGCGTCGACTGCATGGTCGATGTGGAGGGCACGGTGTGGGTGATCGAGGTCAATCCGCGGCCCACCGCGTCGCTGGAACTCGTCGAGCGGGCGACGGGACTGTCGATCGCCGCGGCGCACGTCGCCGCCTGCGGCGGCGCGGTGCCGGCCGGCGGATCGCCCGGCGCGGTGGCCGCGGGGCTCCGGCACGCGAAGGCCGTCGTCCACGCGCCCCGTGCGCTGTCGGTCGACGAGCCCGTCGTGGACCGCCTCCGCGACCTGCGGCGGGAGTGGTCGTCGTCCGCGGCCTGTCCCGGGATCGCCGACATTCCGCCGCCGGGGGTCTCCGTGGCGGTGGGCGGGCCGCTGTGCACGGTGTTCGCCGCCGCTCCGTCGACGGCCGCCGCGATCGCGGCGCTTCGCGGGCGCGTCGCCGTGGTCCTCGCGGCGTTCAGCCCGCCAGCCGGTGAGGCATCGCGACCGGCTGCGCGTCCAGGAAGTATTCCATGAGGTACGCGTCCTCGGTGGTGTCCTGGTAGAAGTCGCGGAGCACCGAGGTCGCGCGGAACCCGGCGGACCGGAAGAACAGCTGGGCCGGCAGGTTGGTCTCCCGCACTTCGAGCACGATGCGGCTGCGCCGGTCGGGTGTGAGCTTGCCGCACAGCTTGTCGAGCATGTGCGTGCCGATGCCGAGCCGGCGGTGCGACCTGGTGACCGCGAAGTTGATGACGTGCATCCGCGCCCGGTGCAGCTCGTAGATCATGAAGGCCACGACCGAGTCGGCCAATTCGGCGACCATGCCGATGCAGTTCCGCTGCCGCAGGCAGCGGGTGAAGTCCTCGTCGGACCAGGGAAACTCGAAGGCCTCGCGCTCGATGCCCAGCACCTCCGGCATGTCCCGGCGAATCATCCAGCGGACGTGGATTCCGAGTCCGTTCTTCTGCAGGGCCGTCACGGGCTGCACTCCATCGCTCGAGGGTGGGCCGCCGCCCGGCCGGGCCGGACGACGAGGGGGCGGAACCTAGCACCGCCGCCCCGGTGGGCCAAGGCGATTCCGGCCGCGAATTCCGCCGCGTCGCCTCGCGAAACCAGCGTTGACCGTCCGACCGCCGCGACCTACCCTCCCCGCCCGCTTTCCGGCCCGCGCGGCCCCGCCGCGCCATCCCGTCACGGACCGCCGCCCATGCGCCCCGCCCGCCCGTGCCTGCCGCTGGTCCTCGCCTGCTTCGGCCTCGCCGCGCTCGCGGGCTGCGCCGGCCCGGCCATCCGCAGCCAGAGTCCCGAAATCGAGGCTCTCGCCGACATGGAGGCCGACACGCAACTCGTCGGCGACTACGCCGCGGCCTGGGGCCTCGGCGTGCAGCGGATCGAGCGGGCGGCGCTCGTCACCGGCCTGGCAGGCACGGGCAGCGATCCGGCCCCGGGGCCGCAGCGGCAGATGCTGCTCTCCGACATGCAGGAGCGCGGCGTCGTCGAGCCGAACACGCTCCTCGCCTCGCCGGCGACGTCGCTGGCCTGGGTCCACGGCTACCTGCCCCCCGGGATCCGCAAGGGCGACCGGTTCGACGTCTTCGTCGAGGTGCCGGCCGACAGCGAGACGACGAGCCTCGCCAACGGCTGGCTGATGGAGACGCGGCTCTCCGAACTCGCAGTCCTCGGCAATGCCGTCCGCGAGGGCCGCGTGCTCGGCATGGTCGAGGGCCCGCTGCTCGTCGACCCCGTGACCAACGGCACGCTCGACTCCGTCTCGCGGCTGCGAGCCCGCGTGCCGGGCGGCGGCGTGTCGCTGACCACGCGAAACATCGGCCTGATCATCGCGCCGGAGCACCGCTCCGTGGCGATGTCGAAGCGGCTCGGCGACTGCATCAATAAGAGGTTCCATGCCGTCGTTCGCGGCACCAAGCGGGGTGCGGCCACGCCCAAGACCGACCGCTACATCGAACTGCAGATCCCGGCGATCTACCGGCACAACCTCGCCCGCTACGTCCGCGTCGTCCGCTGCGTGGCCGTCATCGAGCCCCCCGGCGGCCGGCACGCCCGGCTCGAGCTCCTCGCCCGGCAGCTCGCGGATCCGGTCACCGCCCCGGCGGCGGCGTTGCGGCTCGAGGCGATCGGCAAGGAGGCGATTCCCACGCTCCGCGCGGCGCTCGAATCCAAGGACGCCGAGATCCGCTTCGCCGCCGCCGAGGCGCTCGCCTACCTCGGCGAGACGGTGGCCGCCGAGCAGTTGGCGGCGGCCGCCTCGACGATGCGCAGCGCCCGCCCCGCCGCCCTGGCCGCGCTCTCGATCCTTGACGACGCCAACGGCATCGACGCCCTGCAGTCGCTGCTCGCCAGCCCCAGCGCCGAGACCCGCTACGGCGCCTTCCGGGCACTGTGGCGGATGGACCAGGAGATGCCGCTGGTCAAGGGCGAACGGCTCGGCGACGCCTGCTCGCTGCACGTGCTCGACGTCAAGGGCCCGCCGCTCGTCCATGCCACGCGGAGCACGCGGCCCGAGATCGTCCTCTTCGGCACTGAGCACCCGCTCGCCGACGGGCTCCGGGCCGAGGCCGGCAGCTCGATCGTCGTCGTCGTCGAGGGCACGACCGCGATCGTCAGCCGCTTCACGCCGGGCCAGTCCGACCAGGAGGCCGAGGTCCACGCCACTGTCGATGCGGTGCTCCGCGCCATCGTCGACCTGGGTGGCACGTACCCCGACGCCGTGCAGTTCCTGCAGCAGGCCACGGCCGGCCGCGGCCTCGCCAGCCGGCTGGCCTTCGACGCCCTGCCGGACGAGTTCGACGGCCGTCAGAGCATCCACGAGGAGGCGTCCAGCCGCGACCGCGACATCGACCCGGAGGCGGACGACCCGACCGCGCCGTCCGCCGCGGACCCGCGGTCGGACGAGTCGCCATGACGAGGCTCAAGGCACTCGAACTCTTCGGCTTCAAGAGCTTCGCGGACCGCACGCGGTTCGAGTTTCCGGCCGGCATCACCGTGGTCGTGGGACCGAACGGCTCCGGCAAGTCGAACGTCGTCGACGCCATCAAGTGGGTGCTCGGCGAGCAGTCGGCACGCAGCCTGCGTGGCAAGGAGATGACCGACGTCATCTTCGCCGGCTCGACCGGCCGCAAGCCGCTCAACGTCGCCGAAGTAGGGCTGATCTTCGACAACGCCGCCCGGGCTCTGCCCGTGGACGCGGCGGAGGTGCAGATCATGCGCCGCGTCTACCGCAGCGGTGAGAGCGAGTATCTCGTCAACGGCGAACTCTCGCGGCTGCGCGACATCCGCGAGCTGTTTTCCGGGACCGGCGCCGCCACCGAGGCCTACAGCGTCATCGAGCAGGGACGCGTCGACGCGCTGCTCATGGCCTCCGGACGCGATCGCCGGGCCGTCTTCGAGGAGGCCGCCGGCATCACGCGGTTCCGCGCCCGCCGGGCCGAATCGCTGCGGCGGCTGGAGCGGGCCGAGCAGAACCGCCAGCGGCTGGCCGACATCGTCGGCGAGGTGTCGAGTCGACTGGAGACGGTCCGCCACCAAGCCGCCAAGGCCCGCCGCTGGCGGCTGATGACCGAACGGCTGCGGGCCTTCCGCCTGGCCGCAGCCGGCCGGGATCTGGCCGAGGTCGACGCCGCCGTGGGCCAGGTCGACGACGCGAACGCGGCCACGCGGGCCGCGGTCGCCGAGGCCGAGGCGCGGATCACGGCCGCGGCCGCCACGGCGGCCGACCTGGCCACCGAGCTGGAGCGGTTGCAGCCCGGCATCGACGCCGCCCGCGCCGCCCTCGCGGCCGCCACGCAACGGGCCGCCGCCGCGGAGGCGACGCTGGCCCTGCGGCGGGATCGCACGGGCGACGTCGATCGCGAGGCCGGCGAGGCGCGGCTGGCGGAGGCCGCCGCGCGAGCCGCGGCGCAGGACGCCGCGTCGGCCGTGGCGGAGGCGGAGGCGGAGGCGGAGGCCCTCGCGGCGGTGGTGGAACGGCTCGCGGCGAGGCTGCGGGCCTGCGAGGCCGTCGCGGCGGGCTCCCACGAGGATGCGGCCGCGGCCCGCAATCGGCTCGCCGCGGCCCAGGCCGCCGTCGAAGACAGCCGCCGGGAATGCCTGCGGCTGGAGCTGGAGGGCGAACGGGCTGCCACCCGCGCGGCCGAGGCCCGGCGCGATGCGGACGCGGCCCGCGACGCCGTGGAGGCGGCGCGGATGCAGGTGGCCCGGCTCGAGGAGTCGCGTGCGGCCTGGGAGGGCAACCTGGGCTCGTTGGCGTCGGCCCTCGAGGCGACCGCGCGGGAACTCGACGCCCTGGAAACCGCGCTCCGCGACAACGAACGGGCCATCGCGTCGGCATGGCACGAGCTCTCGGGCTGGAAGTCGCGGCTCGAGGCCTGCCGGGAGCGGCGGGCGATGCTCCGCGAGATCGTGACCCGCCAGGAAGGCGTCTCGGAGGCCGCCCGGCGGCTGCTCGCCGGCACGGCGGGCGTGCCGGGACTGGCGGGCATCGTGGCCGACCTCGTCGTCGCCAGCGTCGAATGGGCCCCGCTCGTGGACCTGGCGCTCGGCGGCCTCGGCCAGAGCCTGGTCGTGGAATCGCTCGACGAGCTCGTCCGCTGGCATGCGGAATGGTCGGCGACCGACGCGGGTGCGGACGTGCTCGCGGCCGGCGGCCGCGTCGGCTTCGTGACGGCCGACCGCCCCGGTTCCGCCCCGTTCGCACCGCCCGAACACCCCGGCATCGTCGGCCGCCTCGACCTCCTCGTGGCCGCCGACCCCGGCGCCGAGCCGCGGCCTGCGGCAGCGTCCGCTCTGCTGGCTCGGCTCCTCGGGCACGCCTGGGTCGTCGACCGCATCGAGCATGCGCTGCCGCTGCTGGCCACGGCGCCCGCCGGCACGATGTTCATGACCCGCGACGGCCTGTGCCTCTCGGCCACCGGCACGTTCGAGTTCGGGACGACCACCGCGGCCGCCGGACTCGTGGCCCGCCGCAGCGAGCTGCGGGCACTCGAGAAGCGGCACGAGGAACTCGAGCGGGTGACCGCCGCCGCGGCCGCCACGATCACGACCCTGCAGGCCGAGGCCGCCGACATCAACGAGAAACTCCGGCAATCGCGGCTCCGGCGGCAGCAGGCGGCCGACGAGCACGCCGCGTCGCGGGCCGAGCTCGACCGGCTGACGCGGGAGCGGCGCGCGGCCGAGGGCCGCGTCACGGCGACCGAACGCGGACTCCGGCAGGCCGACGAGCGGGCCGCCGAAGCCGTCGCCCACAGCCATACCGCCGCCGAAGCCGCCGGCGCGGCCGCCGCCGCCGTCGCCGCCGCCGAAGACCGGCTGCAGGCCGACCGCGACGCGGTCGAAGGCCTGGAGCGGAGCCGGGGCGCGGCGATCGACGAGATCCAGGGACTGCGGGTCGAGGAGGCCACCGCCCGCGAGAAGCTCGCCCGCGGCCGCGATGCCGTCGCCACCGCCACCCTGGCGGCCGGGGAACGCCGCCACGCGATCGCCGCCACCGCCGACCGGCGGCGGACCGTCGAGGCGCGGCTCGAAGCCCATGCCCTGGAACTGCTCTCGGCCGGCGCCGAGCATGCCGAGGCAGCGACGGCCGGCGAACGGACGGCCTCCGAACTGGCCGCCGCCATCGAGGCCGCCTCCGCCATCGAGACCGAACGCCGCACGGCGGTGACGGCGGCCGATGAGGCGCGGACCACCGCCGGGCGGCTCGCCGGGGAGCTGCACGCCGGGGAACTCGCGGCCGGCGAGGTGCGGCACCGTCGGGCCCGGATCGTGGAGCGGATTCGCGACGAATACAACATCGACATCGACTCCGCCGCGGCCACGCCGCCGGCGGCCACGACCACCGGCGAGCCGCTTGAAATCCCCGCCGACCGCGCCGAGCTCGAGGCGGAGATCGAGCAGCTCCGCCGCAAGCTCGCCTCGATGACGTCCGTGAACATGGAGGCGCTCACCGAGGCGGAGGAACTGGCCGACCGGCTGGCGAAACTGGAGACCCAGCTCGCCGACGTGAGCTCCGCCAAGGAATCGATCGAGCAGCTGATCGCCCGCATCGACGAGGAGAGCCGCCGGCTCCTCGGCGACACCATCGAGACCGTCCGCGGCCACTTCCGCGAGCTCTTCGAGCGGGTCTTCGGCGGCGGTCAGGCCGACATCGTCCTCGAGCCCGGCGTCGACCTGCTGGAGACCGCGGTCGAGATCGTGGCCCGCCCGCCCGGCAAGGAACCGCGCAGCATCTCGCTGCTGTCCGGCGGCGAGAAGACGATGACCTGCGTCGCCCTCCTGCTGGCGATCTTCCGCTCCCGCCCCAGCCCGTTCTGCGTGCTCGACGAAGTCGATGCCGCGCTCGACGAGGCCAACGTCGACCGGTTCGTGAACGTGCTCCGCGACTTTCTCTCATCCACCCAGGTCATCGTGGTCACGCATTCGAAAAAGACGATGGCGGCCGGCGACACCCTGTACGGGGTCACGATGGAGGAATCGGGGGTCTCCAAGCGGGTCAGCGTGCGGTTCGAGTCGACGGCCGCCGCGGCCCGAGCCGCCTGACCGCGGCGGCTGAATTTCTCCGGAAAAACCGGGCCGAAGCGGTCCCGGAGGGACATCCGGCACAGGTGGGGCATGCGGCGCCACCCCTCCCTTCCGGAAGAACGGTTCAAGTCTCACGACACGATCTTTCGATCTACCCTCCTGGACGGTCATGCCGCGAACGTGTCCGGGAGAGATCCCGTGGGCGTTGGCGGGATGGCGCAGGGGGGGAATCCTGCGAACCGTGGCGTCTGCGGGTGGATCGGCCTCGTGCCGGCCGCCGGCGGCTACGGTTTTTCTCGAGCCCCCTCCGCGCCCGTGGGCCGGCCATCGTGGGGCGCGTCGACGCGGACGTCCCCGCGATTTCCCATCCGCGTCAGGGGGGCCGTGTTCCGCCGCTCGCGAGGGTGCGGACTGGCCAGGACGTTTCCGGACACGAAAGATCCACAGGGAGTCCACGAGATGAAGGTCTTCACGACGGGCCAGGTCGCAAAAATCTGTAAAGTCGCACCACGGACGGTGAGCAAGTGGTTCGACTCCGGTCGCCTCAAGGGCTACCGCATTCCGGGCAGCCAGGATCGCCGCATTCCGCGGGAGTACCTCATCAAGTTCCTCAAGGAGCACGGCATGCCGCTGGGCGACCTCGAGGACGAGGCGATGGCGAAGGTGCTTCTCGTCGGCCAGGACCAGGTCCTGATCGAGAACCTGAAGAAGCACCTGCCCCTCGAGCGGTCGTTCAAGATCCAGGTCGCGGCCAGCGGCTTCGAGGCCGGCATCCAGGCCGAGAGCTTCCACCCCGATTGCATCGTGGTGGACTACTCGATCGGCCGGATCGACGCCCAGCAGATCTGCCAGAACCTGCGGCGGAATCCGGAGTACGCCGACACGATCGTGATCGCTCTGCTGCCGGACGACGGCTCGCAGATCACGGTCGACCGGGCCCACGTCAACGAGAGCTTCAAGAAGCCCTTCGACGCGGCCCTCCTCGCCGAGCGGCTCCGCACGCTCATCGGGGCCAAGAAGGAGCTGGTGTAGCCGCTTCCCCGGCCCGCACGTCCGGGCGGGCTCCAGCGACTCCGCACTGCCGGCCGACGCGACCTGGTCGCGTCGGCCGGCTCCTTTTTTCCGCTATGCTGTCGGCCATGAGCGAGGCTCCTGGCATCCGCATGGTCGACGTCGGCGACAAGCCGCCGAGCCGGCGGTTCGCGCGGGCCTCGGCCCGGCTGCGAGCCGCCCCGGAGACCATCCGCCGGATCCGCGCCGGCGGACTCGAGAAGGGCGACGCGGTCGCCACCGCACGGCTGGCGGCGATCATGGCGGCGAAGCGGACGAGCGACCTGGTCCCGCTCTGCCATCCCCTGCCCCTCGACGCCGTCGAGGCCACGATCGGCTTCGTGGAGCCCGACGCGGTGGTGATCGAGACGGTGGTCCGGTGCACGGCCCGCACCGGGGTCGAGATGGAGGCGCTCGTCGCGGCATCCGCCGCGGCCCTGGCGATCTACGACATGTGCAAGTCGATCGACCGCGGGATGACGATCGAGCAGGTCCGGCTCGAGGAGAAGACCGGCGGCACCCGCGGCGACTGGCGCCGCACGTGACACCTCCGCCGGCCGCTCGATGCGGCCTTCGACCGGGCGAGAGGGTCAGGAAACGCTTTTGCCGCGGATGGCGAGGATCGGCTCCAACTCCTCGACGAAGTCGCGGACGTCCTTGAACTCGCGGTACACGCTCGCGAAGCGGACGAAGGCCACCTGGTCGAGTTCGCGGAGCAGTTCCATGAGCCGCTCGCCGAGCACGCGACTGGGCAGTTCGCTCTCGTAGGTGCCGTACAACTCGGCCTCCAGCTCCGCGACGACCCGCTCGATGTCCTCCTCGGTCACGGGCCGCTTCCAGCAGGCCTTGGCCAGGCCCCGCTTGATCTTGTCGCGGTCGAAGGGCTCCCGGTCGCCCCCCTTTTTCACCACGGTCAGCAGCTGCCGCTCGACCCGCTCGTAGGTCGTGTACCGCCGGCGGCAGGCGAGGCACTCTCGCCGCCGCCGGATCGTGGTGCCTTCGTCGCCGGCCCGGGAATCGATGACACGGTCGTTGTCGACACGGCAGAACGGGCAGCGCATGGGAGGGCTCGCGGAGGAGTCGGCATCCTAGAAGCCGCCGCCGAAAACCGGCAAGTCGGGCTCACCGCCCCATCACGCGTCGGCGGCGGAGCCGTCTTCCCCGGGATCCCCGGCCAGCCCGGCATCGCCGTCACCCGGCCGTTCCGCCCTGGTCAGCTTCCAGTCGCGGCGCTGACGGGAACTGGGGATCTTCATCGCCTTGCGGTACTTGGTCACCGTCCGCCGGGCCACGGTGATGCCCCGCTTGGCGAGTTCGTCGACCAGGTCGTCGTCGCTGTGGGGCGCGTCCTTGGGTTCGGCCTGGATGATCTCCTGGAGCTTGAGCCGCACGGCGTCCCAGGCGACCTCCTCGCCGTCGGCGCTGACCGTGCCCCCCACGAAGAACCGTCGCAGCGGGTGCAGCCCGCGGGGCGTCTGCAGCCACTTGTCGTCCACCGCCCGGCTGACGGTGGTGACGTGCATCCCGATGCGATCGGCGATCTGCTGCATCTTCAGCGGCTCGATCGCCTCGGGGCCCTCGGCCAGGAACCGGGTCTGGTGGTCGACGATGGCCTGGGCGGTCTTGAGCAGCGTGCTGCGGCGCTGCTCGATGGCCTCGATGAGCCACTGGGCCGCGTTGATCTTCCGCTTGATGTACTCGCGGGTGGCCTGATCGGTGTCGGGCGAGAGGAGCATCTGCCGATACAACGGACTGATCCGCAGGTTCGGCAGGTCGATGTCCTCGAGCCGCACCTTCCAGGTGCCGTCCGGCATCTGGTCCACGTACACGTCGGGCTTCACCGCCGGGACGACCGGGGAGATGAACACGGCGCCCGGTTTGGGGCTGAGGTCGTGGAGCAGGTCCCGGAGCCGCTCGATCTCCTCGATCGAGAAGCCCGTCTTCCGCTCGATCAGCGGCAGACGATTGCCGGCCAGGTCCTCGAGGTGGTCGGCCACGAGCCGGCGCAGCTTCCGGGCGTCGGGCGTCTCCGCCGTGAGCTGCAGGAGGAGGCACTCCCGCAGGTCGCGGGCCCCGACGCCGGGCGGATCCATCGTCTGCACGACGGTCAGCGCCTTCTGCAGGGCGGCCAGCTGATGCGGCGGCCCGTCGGGATCGACCAGCTCCTCGAGCGGCATCGGCAGGTAGCCGTTGGCGTCGAGGTTGTAGATCACCTTGTCGGCGGCCTGCCGCTCCGCCTCCGTGAGCTCGTAGTTCGAGACCTGCTCGTGGAGGTGGTTGGAGAGCGTCTCGGGCCGCTCGGCCATGTTGGCCATGACGTCGAGGTAGCGGTCGCCGGCGTCGGAAATCTGCGCGGCCGACGGTCGGCTGCGGTCGTCGTCGCTGTCGGGATACTCGTTGGCCCAGTCGTAGGTCCGCTCGAAGTCGGCCTGGTTGGCGTGATCCTGGTCGACGATCAGCGGCCGCTCGTCGATGGTCCGCTCCGGGGGTGCCTCGGGGGCGTCGGCCACCGCCACGGCCGGCTCGCCCGCAGCCGCCTCCGGCCCCGACTCGTCCACCTCGAGCGTCTCGTTGTTCTGGATCTCCTGCTCGATCCGCTCCTCGAGGGCCATGACCGGCAACTGCAGGATCTCCATCGACTGGATCATGCGCGGCGCAAGCATCTGCTTCTGCGCCATTCGCATGTCCTGGCCGAACGTCATCCGCATGGCAGGCTCGCCTCGCGTGCAGGAACCGGGGAGGTTTCGTCACCTCACCCCGCCCAAAGAATACCTTATTTACAGCGTTCAGGCAGCGGCGGCACGCCGTTTGCACGAAACGCTCCGCCGGCCGACAATGGAGTCAGCAAGGGTTGCGGCGGGTCGATCAACGCAGTGGCTGGCGGCCCGCCAACGCATCGGCCAGCATGTCGCGATTGGCCTGCTCGAGCGACGCGCCGACCGTGAGGCCGCGCGCCAGCCGCGTGAGCACGATCGGCAGCCCCTCCAGTCGGCGGGCCACGAGCAGGGCCGTGCCGTCCCCCTCGACGTTCGGCGTGGTGCCCATGATCACCTCGCGAAACCCGCCGTCGCGGACGCGATTGACGAGGGCGTCGACGGTCAGCCGCTCCGGGCCGGCGTTTTCCAGGGGCGCGACCCGCCCCTGCAGCACGTGGTACAGCCCGCGGTAGGTGCCGGCCTGCTCGAGCGCCAGCAGGTCCCGCACCTGCTCCACCACGCAGAGCAGCGTCCGATCCCGCCGCGGATCGCGGCAGATGTCGCACAGATCTCCCTCGGCGAGGTTGAAGCACGTCGCGCACGGATGGAGCTTCTCCTTGACCGCCCGGATCGCGTCGGCGAACGCGACCGCCTCGGCGGTCGGCATGCGGAGCACGTGGTGCGCGAGACGTTCGGCCGTCTTGCGGCCGATGCCGGGCAGTTCGGCGAAGCAGTCGACGAGCGTCGCGACGATTCCCCTGCGGTCACTCATGGCCGGCTCCCGCCGGAGCGTCGGCTTCCACCGTTTCCGGCTCGTCCGCCTCGCCGGCCACGGACACCGCGGCGGGCTGCGCCGGCCCGGCCGGATCCCGCGGCCGCGGCGGCTCGACCTTGCGGACTGCGGCGTCGAACACCGTGCGGGCATGCCTGACGAGGGGATGCTCCGCCGCCTCGCGGACCAGCGCCGCCTGCGACACGACGGCCGGCCCCCGGGCCGCCGGGCCCCGCGTCGCCGCCCCGGTGGCGGCCGCGCCCGAGGGGGCCGCCACCGGGGCCGCCGCGGCGAGTGAAAACCGCACGGGTCGTCCGGCCATCGCGGCGAGGCCCTTGGTGATGCCGGCCGTGACCTCGTGCCGACGCAGGAAAGCCATCGCCGTCGTGGCCTCCGCCGGCATCGTCACCTCGAGTTGTCCGTCCTGCCAGGCGACCGCGACGGCCGCGGCCGCAAAGTCGGCGGCCAGGCCGCCATACGCCTCGGCCCCCGCCCGCCAGGCGGCGGCCGCATCGTCGGGCAGACCCGCCGCCGCGGGCGCCGCGACCTCTTCAGCCGCCCCCAGCGCCACGGGGTCGACCGCCGGAGCGGCGGGGGCGGTCGTTTTTTTTTCGCGCTCGCCGGCCGGCGCAGCCGGCGCAGGCTGGGCGACCGGCGCGACGGGCCGCGTCGCCGGCCGCGGCTCGACCGGCGGCGGCGGGCCGCCCGCGGCGAGCCGCTCGACGACGGCCGCGAGGCTGTCGAGATCCTCGAGCCGCGCCAGCCGCACCACCGTCATCTCGGCGAGCACGGCGGCATGGCCGCTCGTCCGCATCCGCGCCAGCGAATGGTCGAGCACCTGGAGCATCGCCAGGGTCGTCGCCGTGCCGAGCTGCCGGCCGGTCTCCGCGAGGTCGAGACCGAGTCCGTCCCCCTGTGTCATCAGTTCGGCCGCCGCACCGACGCTCGCCAGCAGGCAGTCGCGCAGCGCGGCGACGAGCTGGTCGAGCACACCGCCGGGATCGGCCCCGCCGGCCAGCGCCGCGTCGAGCGCCGCCAGGGCCGCAGCCGGATCGCGGGCGGCGATCGCGGCGAGCACGGCCCCGACCCGCTCCTCGCGGCCGGTGCCGATCACGGCGTGCACCTCGTCGACACCGACGGGTCCCGCCGCGCCGCCGAGGAGCTGCTCGAGGAGCGACTGGCTGTCCCGCATGCTGCCGGCGGCCCGCCGGGCGATGAGGTGCAGGGCCTCGGCCGTGACCTCCGCCCCTTCGGCCTCCACGATCTGGGCGAGCCGCCGGGCGATGGCGGACGTCTCCACGGTCGTGAAGTCGAACCGCTGGCAGCGGGAGAGGATCGTGATCGGCAGCTTCTCCGGCTCCGTCGTGCAGAGCACGAACTTCACGTGGGCCGGCGGCTCCTCCAGCGTCTTGAGGAGGGCGTTGAAGGCCTCCCGCGTCAGCATGTGGACTTCGTCGATGATGTAGATCTTGAACCGGCCGCGGGCCGGGCGAACGGCCACGTTCTGCCGCAGCTGGCGGATCTCGTCGATGCCGCGGTTGCTGGCGGCATCGATCTCGACGACGTCGACGTCCTGCCCGGCCGCGATCGCCCGGCAGGCGTCGCAGTCGTTGCACGGCTCGCCGGCGGGGCCGCGTTCGCAGTTGAGCGCCTTGGCGAAGATCCGCGCGGCGCTGGTCTTGCCGGTGCCGCGGGCGCCGGTGAACAGGTAGGCGTGGCCGATCCGGCCCGACTCGATGGCCCCGGACAGGCCGCGGGCCACGTGCTCCTGGCCCACGAGGTCGGCGAACCGCTGCGGCCGATACCGCCGGGCGACGACCTGGTAGGCGGCTTCAGCCATGGACGAGGTGCATTCCCGGCGTGGCGGCGGCCGGACGCCGATGAGAGGCCCACCGCACAAAGGGACGACTGCTTATGGCTGCTGCGGTTAGGCCCTGACCAGGTTCACAGATCCCCATCGCAGGGGCCTCTCATCGGCGTCCGCACCGCATGTTTTGTACGCCCGCCGCCCGCCACGGTCAAAGGCTGCTACATTTCCGGCCATGGCGTCCCCGATGATGCAGCAGTTCGAGGCGGCGAAGGCCCGTTGCCCGGGGGCCCTGGTCCTGTTCCGGATGGGGGACTTCTACGAGCTCTTCGGGGACGACGCCCGCGAGGCGGCGGGCCTGCTCGATCTCACCCTCACCAGCCGCGACAAGGGGCCCGACGCCCTGCCGATGGCCGGTTTCCCGCACCCGCAGCTCGATGCCCAACTCGTCAAACTCGTCGCCGCCGGCCGCCACGTCGCCATCTGCGAGCAGATCGACGGGCCGGCTGCGACGGATGGCAAACCGGCCAAGGGCATCCTGCGGCGGGAGGTGACGCGGATCGTCACGCCCGGGATCGCCGCCGACGAGTCCCTGCTCGATCCCGTCCGCCGCAACTGGCTGGTCGCCCTCCTGCCGCGGGCGCTGGCGGGCCCGGACGACGGCACCGTGGCCGTGGGCATCGCCTGGATGGACGTGGCCGCGGGTCGGTTCGAGGCGGCCGTCGTGGATCGCGACGACCTCGCCGACCATCTGGCCCGGCTGGAGCCTGCGGAGGTGCTGTGCGCGGAGAAGGATCGCGAGGCGGTCGCCACGCTCGTGAGGCTGGCGGGCCGCTCGTGCGCCATCACGTCTCGGCCCGACTGGTGGTTCGACGCCGCGGCGGCCGACGCCGCGCTGGGCCGGGCACTCGGCGGCCGGCGGCTCGAGGGACTCGGCTTCGAACTGCCCGCCGACCGGCAGGCCCTCGACGTGGCCGGCGCGATCGTCGCCTACCTCGAGGAGAACGAGCCGACGGCCGTGGCCCGCATCGAGACGCTCTCCGCCTGGCGGCCGGGCCACCGCATGGAAATCGACGAGGCCTCCCGCCGCAGCCTGGAGCTCGTACGGGCCGTGGGCACGGGCCGCCGCGAGGGGTCGCTGGCCGGCGTGCTCGACCGCACGAAGACGCCAATGGGCGGACGGCGGCTGGGCGAGTGGCTCGCGGCGCCGCTCGTCGACCGGGCCGCGATCGAGGCCCGGCTCGACGCCGTGGCCGCGCTCGTCGCCGAGCCGCCCCTCGCCGCCCGGCTCGTCGAGCTGCTCACCGGGATCGGCGACATCGAGCGGCTCACCGGCCGCGTGGTCGCGGGCCGCGCCGGCCCGCGGGACCTCGAGCGGATCGGCCACGCCACCGCCATCCTGCCCGGCGTGCGCGGCCTGCTCGCCGGCCGCGGCGGGCTGCTCGGCGAACTGTGCGAGGCCCTCGACCCCTGCACCGACCTCGCCGCACGGATCGCCGCCACGCTCCGCGAGGGCTGCCCGATGTTCGCCCGCGACGGCGGCTACATCCGTCCCGGCTTCGATCCGCGGCTCGACGAACTCGTCGAGCTGGCGAGCGGTGGCAAGGCCTGGATCACCCGCTACCAGGCGGAGCAGATCGAGCGGACCGGGATCGCGACGCTCAAGGTGGGCTACAACCGCGTCTTCGGGTTCTTCCTCGAGGTGGGTCGGTCGCACGCCGACAAGGTGCCGCCCGACTTCGTCCGCAAGCAGACGGTGAAGAACGCCGAACGGTACACCACGCCCGAACTCGACGAGCGGCAGCGGCAGGTGCTCGGCGCCGAGGAGGAGGGGGTGCGGCGCGAGATCGCGCTGCTCGACGACCTGCGGGCCTGGGTGGCCGGAGAGCGCAGGCGGCTCGACCGGGCCGCCGACATCCTGGCCACGCTCGACGTGCTCGTCGCCCTGGCCACGGTCGCGCGGTCGCGGGGCTGGGTGCGGCCGGAGATCACCACGGGCGGCGACCTGGCCATCGAGGCCGGACGCCACCCGGTGCTCGAGGAACTCCTGCCGCCGGGCGCACTCGTCGCCAACGACCTGGCGCTCGCCGCGGGTGGCGTGGCGGCACCGGCGATCCTCCTGGTCACCGGACCGAACATGGGAGGCAAGAGCACGTTCATCCGGCAGGCGGCGCTCGTCGCGGTGCTGGCCCAGGCCGGTAGCTTCGTGCCGGCGCGGCGGGCCCGCGTCGGCATCGTCGACCGGCTCTTCGCCCGCATCGGCGCCGGCGACGATCTGGCCCGCGGCGCGAGCACGTTCCTGGTCGAGATGTCGCAGACCGCGCGGATCCTCAACCGGGCCACGCCGCGGAGCCTCGTGATTCTCGACGAGGTGGGCCGCGGCACGAGCACCTTCGACGGGCTGGCCATCGCCCAGGCGGTGATCGAGCACCTCCAGGCGAACGTCGGCTGCCGGACGCTGTTCGCAACGCACTATCTCCAGCTCGCCGAGCTCGCGCGGCTGCCGGGGGTGGCCAACGCCCAGGTGCTCGTGCGGCAGCACCAGGAGGAGCTTGTGTTCCTCCACCAGGTGGCGCCCGGGGCCGCCGACAAGAGCTGGGGGGTGCACGTGGCGCGGCTGGCCGGCGTGCCCGCCGGCGTCATCGACCGGGCCCGCGACCTGCTGCTCGGCTTCGAATCGGACGCCGCCGCCCCCGCGCCGAAGGTCCGGCGCAAGGCGGCCGCCACCGAGCAGCGTTCGCTGTTCGAGTGACGGCCCCACGGCCCCCCGTCCCACCGCCCCTCGCAGTATCATGCATCGCCATGTCCCGCCGCTGCATGTCTCTCGCGATCGTCGCCGCCGGCCTCCTCGACGCATGCCTGTCGGCTCGCGGCACCGCCGCCGACGCCGCTGCGCGGCCGAACGTGCTCGTGATCGTGGCCGACGACGCGGGCTGGGGCGATTACTCGTTCACCGGCAACACGAACCTCGCCACCCCCGCCATCGACTCGCTCGCCCGTGACGGCGCGGTGCTCAGGCAGTTCTGCGTGCAGCCGGTCTGCGCGCCCACGCGGGCCGAACTGCTCACCGGCCGCTACCATCCGCGGTCGGGCGTGCGCGGCGTCACGCTGGGACAGGAACGGATGGACCCGAAGGAACGGACGCTGGCCCGGGTGTTTCGCGACGCCGGCCATGCGACCGGCTGCTTCGGCAAGTGGCACAACGGCACCCAGTGGCCCTACCACCCGCTGGCCCGCGGCTTCGACACCTTCTACGGCTTCACGGAAGGGCACTGGGGCGACTATTTCGACCCGCCGATGGAGCACGACGGGCGGTTCGTCCGCGGCACCGGCTACATCGCCGACGACATCGCGACGCACGCCGCGGAGTTTATCGGCCGGTCCGTCGCCGCGGTGCGCCCCTTCTTCTGCTTCGTGGCCTTCAACACGCCCCACACGCCGCTTGCGGTCCCCGACGCCGAGTGGAACCGCTTCCGTGACCACCCCGTGCCGCTCCGCGGGTCCGCGGGCGACCGCGAGAACCTGCCCATCACGCGGGCCGTCCTGGCGATGATGGAGAACCTCGACACGAACGTCGGCCGGTTGCTGGTCGCCCTCGATCGCGGCGGCGTGGCGGACGACACGATCGTGGTCTTCGTCTCCGACAACGGTCCCAATTACGACCGCTGGTGCGGCGGCATGCGGGGCCACAAGGCATCGACCGACGACGGGGGTGTCCGCAGCGTGTGCTGCATCCGGTGGCCGCGGCGGATCCGCGGCGGCACGTCGGTGCCGCAGCTGGCCGGCGCGATCGACCTGCTGCCCACGCTCGCGGGCCTCGCGGGCGTCGACCCCGGCCCCGTCCGGCCGCTCGACGGGATGGACCTCTCGCCGCTCCTCCTGGGACTGCCCACCGCCGACGCCGTCGCGACGCGGGCCGCCGACCGCACGCTCGTAGCGAGTTTCGGCTCCGCCGTGAGCGTCCGCAGCGCCACCCACCGGCTCGACGCGCGCGGCCGGCTGTACGACATCGAGGCGGATCCTGGGCAGACCCGCGACCTGGCCACCGAGCGGCCGGCCGAGAAGGCCCGGCTGGCCGAGGTCGCCGAGCGGTGGCGGAAGGACGTCCTCGAGGCGACGCCCAGGCCCACGGAGGAGCGGTTCCCGGTGGGCTTCCCGGGAGCCCCCCACACGGAACTGCCGGCGCGGGACGGCATCCCGCACGGGGACGTCCGCCGCAGCGCCCCGGCGCCCAACTGCTCGTACTTCACCAACTGGAAGACCGTGGACGACGCGATCAGCTGGAAGATCGACGTGCTGTCCGCCGGCCGCTACGAGGCGGTGCTCTGGTACACCTGTTCCGCCACCGACGTCGGCTCGCGGGTCGTGCTGCGCTGCGGCACGGGCTCGCTCGACGCGACGATCACCCCGGCCTGGGATCCGCCGCCGGACCCGCATCCCGACCGCGTTCCGCGGCGCGACGAGGGGCACGACAAGGATTTCCGACCACTGTCGCTCGGCCGCATCGACCTCGCGAAGGGGCCGCAGGAGCTCGTGCTCAAGGCCGACCGGATTCCGGGCGGCGGCGTGGCGGACGTGCGTCGCATCGTGCTGGTGCCGGCGGTCCCGTGACAGCCGCTCAACCGCACTGGTTCATCTTGTCGCGGGGCGTGCCGGCGCCGACGAGTTCAGGCTGCGGCCGGGCCACCGTCGCGACGGCGTCGTCGGGGGCGAGCGTGACGGCGATGCTCTTGTAGGCCGGCGTCCGCGAGAGCGGGTCGGCGGCCTTGGGCACGAGCACGTTGCTCTCCGGGTAGTACATCGCCACGCAGCCCGGCCGGATCTGGTCGAAGGCCGACACGATCTGGCCGCGCATCTCTCCCGCGCTGCTCGTGATCCGGCACTTTCCCCCCGCCCGCAGGCCGAAGCGGGCGATGTCGTCGGGGTGGATCATCACGATGTCGCGCCGCGTCTGGTTGCGGTACAGATCCTCCTCCTCGTACACGACCGTGTTGAACTGCCCCTCGCTGCGGATGGTCATCAACTGCAGGCCGTCCGGGGGCTCCGGGAGTTCGTGCACGCAGAGGTGCGCGAGGCCGTCCGGCGTGGGAAACGCCGGCCTGTCGATGGCCCGCCCGGGGATGGAAAACTCCTTCTTCGTGCGATCGATCTCGGCGATCTGCTCGAGGCCCGGAACGATTCTCCCGATCGCCTGGCGGATCGTGCTCGTGCGCGCCATGTCGCGCCAGTTCACCGGCCCGCCCTCGCCGAGCACGCGCCGGGCGATGTCGGCGATGATCTCGACCTCGGCCCGCGGTCCCACGTGCCGCGGCGTGCCGCCGTCGGAGAGGCGGATGTAGCTGAACATGCTCTCCTGCGTGGAGGGCTCGGGCTCCTCGTCGCGGGCGAGCACCGGCAGGATGATCGTCTCCGCAGCGCCGGTGCCCCAGGCGTGGCCGGTGTTGAGCGACGTGTTCATGTAGACGACCGTGTCGATCCGCTCCATCGCCCGCTTCGCGAAGGCCGCGTCGGGGCTCGCACCCCAGAGGTTGCCCCCGAGGCAGAAGGCGAACCGCATCGTCCCCGCGTCGGCCGCGTCGAGGCACTCGAGCGTGTCGTAGCCCTTGGAGGTGGGCAGCTTCACGTCGTAGTGGCTTTCGAGCCGGTCGAAGATCGCCTGCTTGAGCGTGGGCGTGACGCCCACCGTGCCCATGCCCTGGATGTTGGAGTGGCCGCGGATCGGCTGCAGGCCGGCGCCCGGCCGGCCCACCATCCGCCGCATGAGGGCCAGCGCCGCGATCGCCTGCACCGTCGCCGCCCCGTGGAGGTGGTGCGTCACGCCCATCGTCCAGGCGAACACGGCTCGCCGGCTGGCCGCGTACTGCGCGGCCATGTCGTCGATCTCGCGGCGCGACACGCCCGCCTTCCGCACGATGTCGTCCCAGGAGAGGGCGTCGAGTCGGGCGGCGAGTTCCGGCCAGCCGGTGCAGTGCCGGGCCAAAAACTCCTCGTCCACGATCGGCTCGCCGGCCGCGTTCCGCGGCGTGGCGGCGTGCAGTTCCCTGAGCCGCTTCATGATCCCGTAGACGAGCGCCAGGTCGCCGCCCACGTAGGGCTGCACGTAGGTGCTCGCGATCTCGGCGCCGAAGAGCAGCGCCCAGGCGTCGCTGGGCACGGAGAAGTTGACCATCCCCGTCTCGACGATCGGGTTGACGACGATCACCTTGCCACCGGCCCGGCGAACCATCATCAGCGTCCGCATCATCCGCGGATGGTTGCTGGCCGGGTTGCCGCCGATCAAAAACACGCAGTCGGCGTGCTCCATGTCGTCGAGCTTCACGGTGCCCGCGCCGGTGCCGATCACGCTCGCCAGCCCCACGCCGCTGGCCTGGTGGCAGTAGTAGGAGCAGTTGTTGACGTGGTTCGTGCCGTAGAGCCGGGCGAAGAGCTGGAGCAGGAAGCCAGCCTCGTTGCTCGACCGGCCGCTGAAGTAGAAGAACGACTCTTCCGGCCGCGTGGCCCGGAGTTTCGCCGCGATCCGCTCCATCGCCTCGGACCACTCGATCGGCCGGTAGTGCTGGGAGCCTTTCTCGAGGATCACCGGCTGCACGAGCCGGCCGGCGTGCTCCATCTGGTGGGGCGTGAAGGCCCGCAGCTGCGGGACGGAATACGTCTCGAAGAACGTCGGCTTCACGCCCCCCTGCATGTCGGCGACCATCGCCTGGAACGACTTCTTGCAGACCTCGGGAAAGTGGCCCGCCTCGTTGACCATGCCGCCGGCCTGTCCGCCCATGCCGAGGGCGCAGGTCTTGCAGGCGTTCTTGGAACGCATCGCCTTCCAGAACGTCCACAGGCCGCCCGCCTCGCGGGCCTTCTTGAACGTGTAGAGCACGGCCCGCCAGCCGCCGCCGGTCGTCACCCTGCCGAAGAATCGTCCCATCTGTTTGCTCCGGGTGCAGATTGACAATCTGCACCTACTCTTCGAATCATCTGAAGCGGCAGATTGGCAATCTGCCGTGGATCGGCGGCCGCCCTCTATTCCAGGCTCACGGTGACGGTCTTCGTCTCGAGGTACGGGTCGAGGCCGCGCTCGCCGAGCTCGCGGCCGAAGCCCGACTGCTTGAAGCCGCCGAACGGGGCCGCGGCGTCGAAGACGTCGTAGCAGTTCACCCACACCGTGCCCGCCCGCAGCCGCTTGGCCACCTCGTGGGCCCGGGCCACGTCGCGAGTCCAGACGGCGGCCGCGAGGCCGAAGGTCGTGGCGTTGGCCCGGCGGATCAGCTCCTCCATGTCGGAGAACTTCAGCACCGAGAGCACGGGCCCGAAGATCTCCTCGCGGGCGATCGCCATCTCGTCCTTGACGTTCGTGAACACCGTCGGCTCGATGAAGAAGCCCTTGTCGCCCACCCGCTTGCCGCCGGTGGCGCAGGTCGCCCCCTCGCGCTTGCCGCTCTCGATGTAGCCCATGATCTTGTCGAACTGGGCCTTGTCGACCTGCGGCCCCTGCTGGGTGGCGGGGTCGAAGGGGTCGCCCACGCGCCGCCCGCGACTCATCTCCACGACCCGGGCCACGAACTTTTCGTGGATCTTGTCCTCGACGAACAGTCGCGACCCGGCACAGCAGCACTGCCCCTGGTTGAGGTAGATGCCCACGTGGGCCCCGGCCGCCGCGGCGTCGAGGTCGGCGTCGGCGAAGACGATGTTCGGGCTCTTGCCACCGAGCTCGAAGGTCAGCCGCTTCAGCTGGTCGGCCGCCTGCCGCATGATGATCTGCGCGGTCTCCCCCGAGCCGGTGAAGGCCACCTTGTCGATGCCGGGGTGCTTCACGATCGCCGCGCCGGCGGTCGGGCCGAAGCCGGGCACCACGTTGATCACGCCGTCGGGGATGCCGGCCTTCTGGGCCAGCCGCGCCAGCCGCAGGCAGGTGAGCGGCGTCTGCTCGGCGGGCTTCATGACGATCGTGCAGCCGGCGGCGAGCGCCGGTCCCCACTTCCAGGCCACCATCAGGATGGGGAAGTTCCAGGGGATGACCTGCCCCGCCACGCCCACCGGCTCGCGGCGGGTGTAGCAGAAGTAGTTGCCGTTGATGGGGATCGTCTGGCCGTGGATCTTGTCGGCCCAGCCGGCGTAGTACCGCAAGGCATCGAGCGCCAGCGGAATGTCGCCGGTGCGGGCGTCGTTCACCGGCTTGCCGTTGTCGAGCGACTCGAGCGCGGCCAGTTCGTCGATCTCCGCCTCGATGAGATCGCAGAGCCGGAGCATCAGCCGGCCCCGTTCGCGGGCGTTCATCCGCGGCCAGGGCCCGTCGTCGAACGCCTTGCGGGCGGCCCGCACCGCGGCCTCCACGTCGGCGGCGTCCCCCTCGGCGACCTGGGCGATCACCTCCTCGGTGGCCGGGTTGATCGTGGCGAAGGTCTTGCCGCTCCTCGCGGGCGTCCATTGCCCGTCGATGAACAGCTGCGTCTGCCGGATCTGCGGGGCGGCCGCGCGGCGCGGCGCTGTGGCGGTGGCCATGGGATCGCTCCTGGATCGTGAAAACGCGGGCCCGGCGTCGCGACCCCGCGGAAAGTTGCCCCCGGGATCGTACCTGCGGTACGCTGCACGCGGCAAGTTTGCCGGCGGTGCCGAAGCAGCGCCGTCCCTTCCGGATCGAGACTGCATCGAGGAGTTCACTGATATGCGCATGGCATGTGCGATGGCGGCGGTGGTGTTCGGGGCGGCGATCGCGACCGCCGAGGTGACCAGCGGCCCGCAGGTGGGCGAGTCGGTCGGCGCCTTCACGGTGACCAAGGTCACGGGCAACCCCGACGACGGCGTCGCCGAGGGTCGCAACCTCTGCTACCGCTGCAAGATGGGCGGACGGCCGGTGGTCATGGTGTTCGCCCGCTCGGCCGACGAGAAGCTCGCCAAGCTCCTCAAGAAGATCGAGGAGGAGGTCGAAGAGCACCAGGACGAGAAGCTCGCCAGCTTCGTCAACATGATCGGCACCGACGCCGAGAGCCTGAAGAAGGCATCGGCCGATTTCGTCTCCAAGCACGGCCTCAAGCGGATCGCCTTCGTCGTGCCCGACGACGCGAAGGACGGCCCGCCGGACCTGAAGATCGCCCCCGACGCCGACGTCACGGTGATCTGCTACAAGGGGGGCAAGGTCGCGGCCAACCACGCCTTCGCCAAGGGGGCCCTGTCCGACGACAAGATCGACGCGGTGGTCGCCGCCTCCTGCAAGCTGGTCGAGTGACCGCGGCCCGCTGAAGTCCGACCCATGCGGCGGCCCGGGAGGACGGCTCCCGGGCCGCCGTCGTTTCCAGAGCCGACCGGACGCCGCCGATGGCCCTCGCGATCCTCCGCTCCCTGGCCGACCGGCTCGTGCGCTGCGCGATCACGGCCTACCGGCCCGACGAGAAGTTCACGGGGTTCATGGAGCGGGCCGTCACGCAGGAGGAGCCGCGGGCCCGGGTGACCGTCGCGGTGCTCGCACCGGCCGAGAGCCGGCGGCTGTTTGGCGTCGACGTGGGCCGCCGTGGCATCCAGCCGGTGTTTCTCCGCATCGAGAACCGGGCGGCCACGGCCCTGCGGCTGCAGGCGGTGACGATCGACCCTCGTTACTTCACGCCCCTCGAGGCGGCGGGGGTGAACCACTTCTCGATCACCCGCCGGCTCTCGGCGTTCGGCGCCCTGGGCTGGCTGTTCTTGCCGCTGCTGCTCTTCGCGCCGCTGAAGCTGCTCACGGCCTGGCTCGCCAACGGCCGCATGGACGCGGTCTTCCGTCGCCAGGGCTTCCGGCTGGTGCCGATCCAACCCGGTGCGACGGCCACCGGCTTCGTGTTCACGACGGTGGACCTGGGCACGAAGGTCGTCCACGTGCGGCTCACGCCGCTGGAACCGTTGCGGGCGAGCATCGCCCGGCTGCTGACGCACGCACCGGCAGCCGGTCCGAGCGAAGCGACCGTGGATCTCGTGTTCACGGTGCCCGTGCCCGGCATCGCCGCCGACTACCTCGACCGCGACTTTGCCACGCTGCGGCCGGCCCACGCGGTCGAGCCCTGCACGCAGGAAGACCTCGTGCCGCGACTGGAGGCGATGCCCGCCACCACGACCAACGCCCGCGGCACCCGCTCCGGCGACCCGGCAAACCTGGTCGTGATCGGCGACTTCGACACGCTCCTCGGCGCCTTCGCGGCCCGTTGGGACGAGAGCGAGACGATCTCGCTGGCCACCTGCTGGAAGACGGTGCAGGCCTTCCTGCTGGGGTCGAACTACCGCTATTCGCCGGTCAGCCCGCTGCACCTCTTCGGCCGCGACCAGGACATCGCCCTGCAGCGGACGCGGCACTCGATCAACGAGCGGCTCCATCTCCGGCTCTGGCTCACGCCGCTCGGCTTCGAGGGCAAGCCGGTGTGGGTGGGCCAGGTAAGTCGCGACATCGGCGTGCGGTTCACCACCAAGGCCTGGAACCTGACGACCCACCGCATCGATCCCGACGTCGACGAGTCGCGGGACTACGTCATCGAGGACCTCGTCGCCGCGGGCCGCGTCCGGGCGGCCGGCTACGTGGGCGGCGTGGGGGCATGCCCGCCGACCGCCCCGCGGCACAACCTCACCGGCGACCCCTACTTCACCGACGGCAAGCGGGCGGTGATCCTGCTGGCGGCCACGCGGTCGGCGTGACCGCGGGTATCATGCAGGCATGGTCGCGCTCGACACCCTCGCCGCCGACGTGCTCCAAGAGATCGCCGCCTCCTTCCCGGGCCGGCGGGTGCTGGGGGCTTGGCTGTACGGCAGCCACGGCCGGGGGGAGTCTCGCGCCGACAGCGACGTGGACATCGCCGTGCTCTGCGACGCGCCGCTCGATCCGGTGCATCTCTTCGATGCCGCGGGCCGGCTCGGCACGCGGCTCGGGGCGGCCGTGGATCTCGTGGATCTCCGCCGGGCCGGTGGACTCCTGCGGGTCGAAGCCACGCATCGCGGTCGCGTTCTCGTGCCGCCGACGACCGAAGCGAGCGCATTCGTGACCCACGCGCTCGCCGACTACGCCGCCTTCGCCCCGCGCCGCCGGGCCGCCACCCGGGCCTTCGAGGAGACGTTGCGTGGCCGATGACGTCGTGATCCAGAAACTCGCCAGCATCGACCGCTGCCTCGCGGCGGTGCGGCGTTACGTGGCGGGTGATCCCAGC
>JBIIDT010000163.1:0-2703 GCA_044238145.1 Pirellulales bacterium
GGTGCCGGCCTCCTGGCGGGCGTGGGGATCGCGGCCAAGGCCCTGCGACCGGGCATCCGCCTGATCGCCGTCGAGCCCGCCGCCGCGCCGAGCTTCGGCGCCTCGCTGACGGCGGGCCGGCCGGTGCAGGTGCCGATCCGGCCGACGCTGGCCGACGGCCTCGCGGTGGGACGCGTCGGCGACCTCTCCTTCGCGCTGGCCGCACCGCTGGTCGACCAGGTGGTGACCGCGGGCGAGGCCGCGATCGCCCTCGCCGTGCTCAGGCTGCTGGAACTCGAGAAGACGGTCGTGGAGGGCGCGGCCGCCGCGGCGCTCGTGCCGCTGCTCTCCGGCGACTGCCCCGACCTCGCCGGCCGCAAGGTCGTGATCCTGCTCTGCGGCGGCAACATCGACCTCACGATCCTCGACCGCGTGATCGACCACGGCCTGGCCGCCGACGGCCGCCGCTGGCGGTTCACCACGCAGATCAGCGACCGTCCCGGCGGCATCGCCCGGCTCACCGCCGCGATCGCGGCCGCCGGCGCGAGCGTGCGGGAGGTTGTCCACGACCGGGCCTTCTCCGGGCCCGACGTGTTTTCCACGGCGGTCGAGGTGACCGTGGAGACCGCCGACCGCGAGCACGTCGCCGCCCTCGCCGAGCGGCTCCGGGCCGAAGGCTTCGCGGTCGAGCCCTCGGCCGCCCCCGACGCGGGTTGAAACCCTGCGGGTCGTGCCGGTCGTGCGGCGGCGGGGATTTTCGGTGGGCGACGGCGGGGGGCCGCGTCGATGCCACGGGATGCGACATCGGGCCGGATGCCGCATGACGACAGGAGCGTCGCTCATGATCTCTCATCAACACGGCCTGCTCGCGCCGGTGGCGCGACCCGTCCCACCCCCATCCGAAGAAGCGGAACGCGAACGTGAGCGGCTTCGGCAGGAGCTGCTCCGGCGAATCATCGACCGTGAGGCCCGCCGACAAGCGTCACGCGGCGGGGCCCGATGAAGGCCCGGTGATCCCGGGCAAGGAGGCAGAGATGCGAACCCAAGCCCGTCCGACCGCCCGCCTCCGCCTCACCCTCCGCTGCGTTGCCTGGCTCGCCCTGCTGGGCTGCCTCGTGCCGGCGACGGCCCGCGGACAGGGGCTGCCCTGGGGCTGGGGAGCGGCCGGGAACCCGACGGCGAACTGGTCGCCCGAGGCGGTCGCCGACTACCTGCACACCGGGCAGCCGCCACACCCGGCCGTGTGCCGGATCGTGGCCCCCGAGCAGGCCGGCACCTCGCTCGGCTCGGGCGTGCTCGTCGACGTCAATCGCGCCCAGGGACTCGTGCTCACCAACTGGCACGTGATCCGCGAGAGCCGCTCGGCCGTGCTCGTGCAGTTTCCGGACGGCTTCCAGTCGGCGGGCACCGTGATCCGCTGGGACGAGGCCTGGGACTTGGCGGCGATCGTGATCTGGAAGCCCGAGGCCACGCCCGTGTCGCTGGCCGGGGCGGATCCCGCGCCCGGCGAGCGGCTCACGATCGCCGGCTTCGGCCGCGGCAGCTACCGCGAGCAGGCGGGGCCGTGCACCGAATACCTGTCCCCCGGCAGCGGCTACCCGAAGGAGTTCGTCGAACTCCAGGCGACCGCGCGGCAGGGCGACTCCGGCGGCGCGATCTTCAACGACCGCCGCGAGCTCGCCGGCGTCCTCTTCGGCCAGAACGAGGGCCGCACGATCGGCAGCTGCTCGTCGCGGCTGCGGACGTTCCTCGCGTCCGCCGGCTCGCGCGGGTTCACGCCCACGCCGATCGCCGAGTTCTCCGACGCCCGGGCCGTGGACCGCGCGGCCGGCGCGCCGGTGCAGGCGGCCGTGCAGCTCGCCTCGGCCACGGACGGGTCGGTCCAGCGGTCGACGCACGTCCCTGGCACGGTGCCGCCGCTGCCGCCGGGCTCACCGCCGGTGTTCGCCGCGGGAACCGCGCCGCCGGGCGACCTGTGGATGGCGGTCCGGCCGCTCCTCGATCCGTTCACCAACGGCCCCGCGCTGCTCACGACGGCCGGCGGACTGGCGCTCGTGTTCCTCGGGCTGCGGACGATGTTCGGCGGCCGGCGGCGGCCGCCGGCCAACGCCTCGGAGTCGTGGTGACCGTCGCCGTGCGGATCACGACCGCCTGCACGGGCCGGTGGTTCGTGTCGAGCATCACCTCGTAGTCGAAGCCGTCGAGGTCGAGGTTCTTCGCGGCTTTCTTTCGATCGGCGGCGGCGGGCTCGGGGGGCGGGTTTGCCCGGCGGGGCGGGGCGGCGGATACTCGGTTCCCGATGGACGCGAATCCAGCGGGCAGAGCGGCCGATCTCGATCTCGCGGGGCGCAGCCTCGGGGGATACCGGCTCGTGCGCCTCCTGGGAAGTGGCGCGATGGCCGACGTTTACCTCGCCGAGCAGCAGTCGCTTGGACGGCAGGTGGCGGTGAAGGTCTTGCGGCCGGAGACGACGCGGCACGTCGCGGCGGTGGAGCGGTTCACGCAGGAGGCGCGGGCGGCCGCGTCGCTCGTGCACGGCAACATCGTGCAGATCCACGAGGTGGCCTGCGTCGACGGGCTCCACTTCCTCGCCGAAGAGTACGTGGCCGGGCCGTCGCTCCGGGCCTGGCTGGTGGCCCGCGGGCCGCTCGACGCGCGGCAGGCGCTCGCCGTGCTCGCGCAGGTCGGCTCGGCGCTGGCGCGGTCGGCCCGACAGGGCATCGT
>JBIIDT010000034.1:0-31196 GCA_044238145.1 Pirellulales bacterium
TCGTCCTCGTTGAGCTTCTTCTGCTGGTGGGTGACGTTCCGTCCCTCACCCACCTCGCCGAGGCCGTAGCCCTTGATCGTCTTGGCGAGAATCACCGTCGGCTTGCCGTGGCACTTCATCGCCGCATCGTAGGCGGCGTACACCTTTTCGGGATCGTGGCCGCCCCGCTTGAGCTTCTTCAGCTTCTCGTCGGAGAGGTGTCCGACCATCTCCATGAGCTTGGGGTCGGCGCCGAAGAAGTGCTCGCGGATGTAGCCGCCGGGCATGACCACGTACTTCTGGTACTGCCCGTCGACGATCTCGTTCATCCGCTTGACGAGCAGCCCCTCTTCGTCCTTGTCGAGGAGCGGATCCCAGTCCTCGCCCCAGATCACCTTGATTACGTTCCAGCCCGCGCCCCGGAAGCAGCCCTCCAATTCCTGGATGATCTTGCCGTTGCCGCGCACCGGGCCGTCGAGCCGCTGCAGGTTGCAGTTGATGACGAACACCAGGTTGTCGAGCTGCTCGCGGGCCGCCAGCGAAATCGCCCCGAGCGTCTCGGGCTCGTCGGTCTCGCCGTCGCCGATGAAGCACCACACGTGCTGCCGGCTGGTGTCCTTGATGCCCCGGTCCTGGAGATACTTGTTGAACCGCGCCTGGTAGATGGCCATGATCGGCCCCAGGCCCATCGAGACGGTGGGGAACTCCCAGAACTCCGGCATCAGCCAGGGGTGCGGGTAGCTCGACAGGCCGCCGCCTTCGGCGAGTTCGCGGCGGAAGTTCTCCAGGTGCTTCTCGGTGAGCCGCCCCTCGACGAAGGCCCGCGAGTAGATGCCCGGCGAGGCGTGGCCCTGGAAGTAGACCTGGTCGCCGGAATAGTCGTCGCCGCGGCCGCGGATGAAGTGATTCATCGCCACCTCGACGAGCGTCGCCGAAGACGCGAACGTGGAGATGTGGCCGCCGATGCTCTTGTCCTCGCGGTTCGCCCGCACCACCATCGCCATCGCGTTCCAGCGGATGATGCTCTTGATTCGCCGCTCGATCTCCCGGTTGCCGGGGAACGGTGGCTGCCGGTCGGCCGGAATCGTGTTGATGTAAGGGGTCGTCGCCGAGAAAGGGATCGCCACGCCGAGCCGATAAGCCTCCTGCTCGATGGCGTGGAGCAGGTAGGCGGCCCGGTCGCCACCCCGGCTGTTGATCACGTAGCGAAGCGAGTCGAGCCACTCCCGCGTCTCGGTGGGGTCGGAATCGACCTGGGAGATCCCGTCCGCGCGTTCCGGCTGGCCGGACGAGCCGTCGCCCGCCTGGCCGATCGACATCGGGGCATGGGCGCCCCGGGGCAGCACGACCCCGTCCTCGACCGGCCCGGAGACCTCGCTGCCACTGTGATCGATGTCGGGGCTGGCCATGGGCGGGTGGGCCTCCGGGGGGAGCCGGGGAAATGGGCGGACTTTGCCCATTATTCCGGGGATTCCGCGAGGCGTCTAGGCCGATTGGAGCCGCCGCGGACCGGGCCGCTCCGCGTCCCCGGGGCCTAGTTCGCCTCGGTCCGCGGGCGGTAGATCTCGGTGGCGAGCCCGAAGTAGTTCTCCGCCGAGAATGCGACCGTCTCGCCGAGCGTCGGATGCGGATGGATCGACTCCATCAGGTCGCGGGCAGAGCAGCCCATCTCGATGGCCAGCACGCCCTCCGCGATCAGCTCGCCGGCGCCGGGTCCGACGATGCCCACGCCGAGCACGGTGTCGGTCTCCGGGTCGACGAGAATCTTTGTCAGGCCGTCGGTCCTGCCGAGGGCGTGCGCGCGGCCGCTGGCCGCCCACGGGTAGCGGCTGATCTCGACCTGTCGGCCCTGGGCCGCGACGTCGTTCTCGGTCAGGCCGGCCCACGCGATCTCGGGATCGGTGAACACGACCGCCGGGATCGCCCGCGGGGCGAACAGGGCCGGCTCCCCGTGCAGCGCCTCCACCGCCACCTTGCCCTGGTGGCTGGCGCGATGGGCGAGCATCGGCTCGCCGCACACGTCGCCGATGGCGAGGATGTGCGGGTCGGCCGTCCGCTGCTGGCCGTCGACCTCGACGAATCCCTTGGGGCCGACGACCGCCTTCGTGTTCTCGAGGCCGATGCCGTCGGAGTTGGGACGGCGGCCGACGGCCACGAGGATCCGGCAAAACTCGCGGGAACTCGGCCCGTCGGGTCCCTCGAAGTGCACGCGGACGGCCTTGCCGACGTCCTCGATCTTCACCACCTTCGTCCGCAGATGGATCTTCTGGAACAGCTTCTCGAGCCGCTGCTGGAGCGGCTTGACGAGGTCGCGGTCGGCCCCGGGCAGCAGGCTGTCGGTGAGTTCGACCACCGACACGTCGGAGCCGAGTTCGGCGTACACCGTTCCCATCTCCAGGCCGATGTAGCCCCCGCCGACGACGAGCAGCGATTCCGGGATCTCCTTGAGCTCGAGGGCCGTCGTGGAGTCCATCACCCGCGGGCTGCCGATGTCGAAGGCCGGGATGCGGGCCGGCCGCGACCCGCTGGCCAGAATGCAGTGGTCGAACGTGACCGTCTGGCTCCCGCCCCCCGGCTCGGCGGCGGCGACCTCCAGCGTGGTCGAGTTCGTGAACCGGGCGGCCCCGCGGATGAGTTGCACGTTCCGCCGCCGGGCGAGCGTGGCCAGGCCCCCCGTCAGCGTGGCGATGACCTTATCTTTGCGGGCCCGCAGGGCATCGAGCTTGAGCGCGGGCTTCTCGAAGTGGATGCCCCACTCCTCCATCTCGCGGGCTTCGGCCAGCACCCGCCCCACGTGAAGCAGCGCCTTCGACGGGATGCAGCCCCGGAGGAGGCAGGTGCCGCCGAGCCGCTCGTCCTGCTCGACGATCGCGACCTGCATGCCGAGATCGGCCGCCAGGAAGGCCGCGGCGTAGCCGCCAGGGCCGCCGCCCAGCACCACCAGGGGAACGTGCATCGTGTGTGGCTCCTCGTGAACTGCCCGCGGCCGCCGCGACCGACGATTTTCTGGGGTCGCCCGGGGAAGACCGCTTGTTGTAGTTTGCCTCGATCGTTCCTTCAAGAAACGCCGCGCCGGCGGCGGCGGCCATGCTGGCTCGTTGGTTCAGCCTCGACGTCCGTAGCCTGGCGGTGTTCCGCATCGCGCTCGGCCTGCTGCTCGTCGCCGACGCAGGGCTGCGGTCCCGCGATTTCAGCCTTATGTTCGCGGCCGACGGCATCTTCCCGCCGCGGCTGATCCGCGAGTACTTCGACCACGACCCGTCGCAGTGGTCGCTCGCGCTGTGGCACGAAGACATCCGCTGGGCGGGGGCGATCCTCGGCGCCGAGGCCGTCGCCGGGGCCTGTCTGATCGCCGGATGGTGGACGACCGTGGCCACGGTGGTGGCCTGGGTGGCGCAGGTGAGCATCTTCCGCCGCACGATCCCGGCCGCCAACGCCGGCGACCTGTGGCTCTCGTGCCTGCTCTTCTGGTCCTGCTTCCTGCCCCTCGGTGCGACCTGGTCGCTCGACGCCCGTCGGCGACCGGCCGGGCCGCGGGAGGTGTGCGGGCCGGCCGCCGCCGTGCTCGTTCTCCAGGTGATGGCCGTGTACCTGGGCGCCGGCCTCTCGAAGTGGAACGAGTCCTGGTTCAACGGCGAGGCGGTCCGCCACGCGCTCTCCGTGCACGACCACGGCACGTCGCTGGGCACCTGGCTCACGGGCGCGGACTGGCTCGTGAACCTCGTGAGTTGGGGCGTCGTCGCCTTCGAGATTCTCGGCCCTCTGCTGTTCGTCGCCTGGCCGCGGGCGCGGCTGGCGATCGCCGCGGCCTTCATCCTGTTTCACGTCACGATCTGGGTGACCATGTCGGTGGGACTGTTCGCCCCGATCGGGATCGTCGCCTGGCTGCCGCTCCTGCCGGGCACGGTGTGGGGACGCGCCGAGCCGACGCCACAGCCGCCCGGCATCGACTGCCCGTCCACGGTGGCGCGGTGGCTGTGCGTCGTCGCGGCGCTCCTCGCGGCGGTGAGCTTCGTCCGCGACCGGACTCCGTGGCGGGACCGCCCGCTGCCGGTCGCGGTGCAGCGGGGCATCCATCTCTTCAGCCTCACGCAGGAGTGGGGCATGTTCGGCGTCGTCCCGCCGCTGGAACAGTGGGCTTACGGCCGCGCGCTGCTCGCCGACGGCCGCGTGGTCGATCCGCTGCGGGAGGGACGCCCCGTCGGCGACGACCGGCCGGCCGACGGCTTCACCAGCCTGCGGCACCACCGCTGGCACAAGCTGATGTGGATCCTGCCGCGGAACAAGGTCCGACCCTTCGCTCCCTGCGTGGCCAGGTCGCTGGCCGCCGAGTGGAACGGCCGGCATCCCGCGGCGGAGCGGATCGTGGCGCTCGAGATCCGCTTCGCCCAGCGAAACGCCGTCGATCCGGCGGCGCCCGTGACCGAGATGCTCGTCGGCGCCTGGCCCGACGTCGACGCCGCCGGCAGCGGCAACCTCGAGCGGTTCCTCGAGGCGGCGGGCGCCGGCCGGGCGGCGGACTGACTTCCGGCTGCGGAATGCGAGAGGCGGGAGTCGAACCCGCACGCCTTGCGGCACTGGAACCTAAATCCAGCGCGTCTGCCAGTTCCGCCACTCTCGCGATCGCGGCCCGTCGGCCGGCCGCAGGCGAGTGTACGCCCGCGGTGGCGGCGGGTCACCGCCCCAGCCTGGCGGCCTCGGTGGCGGGATCGAACGGCACCCGAGGCACCCGCGGCTGCCAGCCATCGGTCGGTGGCGGCAACTGCAACTCCGCGGAGGACGGATACGTGAGTGTCGCGGGCCGGACTGCGGCAGGCTGGGCCTTCTGCGCCAGGGTGCCGGTGGGGCGGACGGCGAACCGCCGCCGCACGGGGCCGGTGGCGGACTCGTCGAACAGGTCTTTGTCCGCCGGCTCCTTGGCGGAGGGCGCGGGCGTCACGGGCTCCGGGGCCGGCGGCTCCGGTGCCGGTGCTGCCGGTGTCTCAGGCTCGACGGGGAGGAGCGGCGCCGGCTCTTTCGCGGACGGCACGGTCGGCTCAGCGGCCGGCTGCCTAGCCGGTTGCTCAGCAGGCGGCTCGGTGGGCTGCGCAGCGGGCTCCGCGGCCGGGGCCGGCTCGATGGCATCGGGTTCGGGTGCGGGCAGTTCGCCGGCCCGTGGGCCGCGCGACTCCTCGTCCGGGCCAGGCACGGCCGACTTCGGCGGCCGGGTGGGCGTCGCTTCCTGGACGTTGGCCACGGGCACGACGCCCTGGCCAGGCCACCGTCGCCACTGCGTGCCGTAGAAGCCGAACTCCTGCGGCCGCACCGGGCAGTGGGGATGACACTTGCCGTCGCGGCATCCGGCGTGATGGTGATGCAGCCGACAGGTGCGGCAGTGCGGATCGCGGCAGCCGTGACACACCCCGCCGGCCTGCACGACGCCCGGGTCGACGATCGCCCGCCGCGGGGCCGGAGAACGTTCGGCGGCGGCGGCCGGCAGCGACCAGCCGGCGGCGACGGCGCAGGCCGCCGCGAGCAAGCCGATGCCTCGCCGCATGCCACCGTTCCGGGCCAGACCGCGTCGTCCGCTCATCGCTGCCTTCTCCTCGGAATCCGCGACCAGCCGCAAAGTCGGCCCAGCCGTCACGGACACTCGTGCCGGGTCTATCGACCGCGGGCGACGGCGATCTTGCGGTGATTTTCAGATTCGCCGCCCGTCCGAAACCCGCCCCCGCGGCCCTGGAAACCTGGAGAATATCCGGGTGGCGTGAGCCGGGGGATTTGCGAAATCGGCTGGTAGAATGGGCGTGCTGGCGGACCGTGGTCAGGCCGCCGGCCGCTCGAGGAGTCGCGGTGAAGCGGGTCAATCTCAAGCTGCTGCTGACGCTCGTGGCCGCGACCGTGATCGCGGTGGTGGGCGTCTATTTCCTGCGCCGCTTCCAGATCACTCGCAACGCCGGCGGGCTCGCGAAGTTGGCCAGGCAGCGGCTCGACGAGGGCAAGCCAGCCGAGGCCCTCCTCCTCTTCCAGCGATACGTGGGGCTGCGGCCGGAGGACAAGGAGGCCTACGGCGAGTACGCCGAGCTCCTGCTGCGGAAGACCGAGGGACCTGAGGTCACGCGGGCCGACCTGGCCAGGGCCTACGCCGTGCTCGAAGAGGCGATCCGTCGCGACCCGGCGAACGACGCGCTCCGCGCCCGCCTGGCCCGATTCCAGTTGCGGATCGGACGGTTCGGCGACGCTCGCGAACACCTCCGGGTGCTCCGTGAGCACGTCGCCGACGGCACGATCGCCGCAGCGTCGGCCGCCGCCGAGCCAGCGGCCGAGAAGGCCGACGTCGACGCGCTCACGGATCCCGACTCGATCGCCCTCATGCTCGCCCGGGCGCACCTTGGCATGGGCGAGTTCGAGCCGGCGGCGACCATCGCGGGCGAACTCGTGGGCTTCGATCTCGAGTCGCGATCCTTCGGTGACGAGCCCCAGACCGGGGCCCCGACCGACGCCTACGTCGTCCTCGCCGCCATCCTCGCGGAGAAGCTCGAGGACACCGCGGCTGCGAACCGGGTGCTGGATCAGCTCGTGAAGGTCAGGCCCGACGACGCCACGGCCTGGCTCGCGCTGTCCCGCTGGCATCGGCAGCAAGGCGATGCCGCAGCGGCGACCCGCGACCTCGACAAGGCGTTGGAACTCGGCCCGGACAACCCGGACGTGCTCTTTGCCGCCTTCGACCTGTGCGCCGCGACCGGCGACGCATCCCGCGCGGAGAAGCTCGCGCGGCAGGGCCGCGAGGCCTTCCCGGGCGACGAGCGGGGCTACCGCGCCCTGGCGGGCGTCTGTCTGCAGCAGGGGCGGGCGGACGAGGCCGAGCAGACCCTGCGTGACGGCGTGGCCGCCCTGCCGACCCGGGCCCCGCTGCTGCTCATGCTGGCCGACGTCCAACTGCAGCGCGGCGAAGTCGAGGAAGCGGAGCAGACGCTCTCCCGGGTCAGGGAGCAGCTCGGGCCGACGAACCCGGCCGTCGGCCTGTTCGAGGCACGCATCCTCGTCGCCAGGCAGCAGTGGCTGCAGGCCCGCGAGCGGCTGCGGGAAGTGCGACCGCTGGTCGCCGGCATGGAGGATCTGACCCGGCAGGTCGATCTCTACCTCGGTCAGTGCGCCGAGCAGCTCGGCGAGTTCGACGAACAGCTGGCCGCCAACCAGCGGGTGCTCAGCGACAGCCCGACGTCGCTGCCGGCTCGCGTGGGCGCGGCCTCGGCCCTCATGGCGGCCGGCAAGAACGACGAGGCTCTCGCCGAGTACGAGGCCGTCGCCGCCGGCGTGCCGGCCGACAAGCTGGCGGGAATCCCGCAGATCTGGCTACCGCTGCTGCAGCTGCGGGTCGCGGCCCAGGCCCGGCGACCCGCCGAGAAGCGAGACTGGTCGAAGATCGACGCCCTGCTCGAATCGCTGCAGCAGGCTCCCGAGGTCTCGGCCGCGCAGATCGCCCTGCTTCGAGCCGACGTGCTCGTCCGCAAGGACGAGCTCGACGCCGCCGAAGCGGTGCTCGCCAAAGGCGCGGCGGCCGAGCCGGCCAACCCGCAGCTCGCGGCGTCCCGCGCCGCGCTCGCCCTCCGCCGCGAGGGTCCGGCGGCGGCCCGCGGCCTGCTCGACGCGTTACCCGAGGACGTGTCCGGCCATCCGGCCGTGCTCAGCGTCTCCGCCCAGGTGGCGGCAGCGGCCGGCGGCGAAGCGGCGTTGCAGAGCTTCGCGCAGATCGCCGAGCGGGCCCGCACCTTGCCGGCCGAACCAGCGTCTCGGCTGCTCTCCCAGGTGGCCGGGCTGTCGCTCGCGCTCGGCGACCGCGAGGCCGCCGAGCGGCTCTGGACGGAGGCGGCGGAGAAGCAGCCCGAAGATGCGCAGGCCCGCAGCGCCCTCTTCGAGCTGGCTCTCGACTCCGGTGACCTCGCGAAGGCCCGGACCGCCGCCGAGGCTCTGCGCAAGGCCGCCGGCGCCGAGAGCCCGCAGGGCTTCGTGGCCCGCGCGGCCGTGGCGATCACGTCGGTGCGGCAGTCGCTGGCCGCGCGGCAGGAGCCGGGGGGGCCGATGCCCGAACTCACCGCCGCCGAGAAGCAGCAGCTCGACGAGGCCCGCAACCTGCTCGTCGAGGCCGAGAACGCCCGCCCGGGGTGGGGCCGGATCCAGTCGATGTACGCGGAGGTGGAGGGCCTCAAGGGCGACGTTGCCGCGGCCATCGACCGGCTGCAGCGGGCCATCAATCTCGGCACGACCAATCCGGCGGTCATCCGCCAGCTCGTCTCCCTGCTCTACGCCACCAACCGGATCGACGAGGCCCGCCGCGCCCTGGCGTCGATCGGCCCGGAGGCCGCGGGGCTCGAGCGGCTCGCGGCCGAGGTCGAACTGCGTTCGGGGAAGGCCGAAGAGGCCGTCGCGATCGCCGAGAAGACGGTCGCCGCCGACTCGAAGAACGCCGACGAGCTGCTCTGGTTCGGGCAGCTCCTCGAGCGGGCGGGCAAACGCGAGCGGGCGGCCGAGGTCGTCGAGCGGGCGGTGGCGGCCGCCCCCAGCCGGCCCGACGCCTGGCTGTCGCTCGTGTCGCTCCAGGTGGCCGCCGGGCGCAAGAAGGCGGCCGAGCAGACGCTCGACCGCTCGGCCGACAGCCTCGCCGACCCGCAGCGCGGCACGACGCTGGCCCAGGGCAACGAGATGCTCGGTCGCTTCGACGAGGCGGAACGCTACTACCGCGAGGCCGCCGCGGCCGCGCCCGGCGACGTGGCGATCCGGCGGCGGCTGGCCGAGTTCCTCCTTCGGGCGGGCCGGCTGGCGCCGGCCCGCGAGACCCTCGACGCGATCGTGGCGGCACAGGCGCAGTCGCCGGCCGACCGCGCCACGCAGGCCTGGGCCCGGCGGGTGGTCGCGGAACTGGTGGGCGAACGGGGCACGTTTCGCGACTTCCAGGCCGCGCTGCGGACGCTCCAGCTGAACGCCGACGCCAAGGGCCAGCTGGGCCTGGAGGATCTGGCCCTCAAGGCCCGGCTGCTCGCGGCGCGGCCGGAGCCGGCCAATTGGCGGGAGGGCATCGAGACGTTCGACGCGCTCGCCAGGATTCAACCGCTCTCGACCGGCCAGAAGCTGCAACTCGCCGACCTCCAGGAGCGGATCGGCCGCTGGGACGAATGCCGTGACGGCCTGGTCTCGATCGCCTCGTCGCCACAAACACCCCCGGCCATCATGGCGCGACTCATCGAGAAGCTGGTCGACCACGGTGAACTCAGCGCGGCCCGGACCTGGCTGCGACGGCTCCAGACCGCCGCCCCCGACGCCCCGATGACGCTCGCCGTCGAGGCGAAGGTGGCCATCGCCGCGGGCGACCGCGAGGCCGCGAAGTCGTCCGCCCGCAAGCTGATGCCGGTGGTGGAGGCCGCGGGGGACCGCGCGGAAGACATGCGGACGATCGCGCAGCTGTACGAGGAACTGGGCTTCATCAAGGCGGCCGACACCGTTCTCGCCCGGCTCGCTGAGGCGTCCGCGGAAGGCACCGTGGCCCGCGCCGCCTTCCTCGGCCGCCAGAAGCAGACGGCGGCGGCCCTCGACCTGCTGGAAACATGCTGGGACAAGGCGTCCCTCGAGCGCCTGCTGCAGGTGGCCGTCGAGGTGGCCCGCGACGCGGAGGACCCCACCGCCGCCGCACGCATCGACCCCTGGTTCGCCAAGGCGATGCGTCAGGATCCGGAATCCATCACCCTGCCGCTGCTGCTCGCCGAGATCCGCGACCTGCAGGGCCGCCCCGCCGACACCGAGTCGATCTATCGTGGGATCCTCGATCGAGAGCGTCTCGACCCCATCGCCCGAGCGATCGTCACCAACAACCTCGCCTTTCACCTGGCCCGGCCCGAGACGGCCGCCGAGGCCCGCAAGCTGATCGACGCCGCGATCGACGAACTCGGCCCGCATCCCGACCTGCTCGATACCCGCGGCATGGTCGAACTGGCCGCGGGCGACGCGCGGCAGGCCTTGAAGGACCTCCAGGAGGCGACGCTGCAGCCGACCGCCGTCAAGCTGCTCCACCTGGCATGCGCGCAGTTCGCGTCCGGCGACGCCGAGACCGCTGTCCGCACGCTGGAGGATGCCCGCCGCAAGCAACTGCGGTCGACCCGGCTCTCGAGCGCCGACCGCGAGCGGCTCGGGGCGCTCGAGGCAGCCCTGGCCCGCCCCGCCGCCTGACCAGGGCGCCGGCCGCCCCGTCTCCCAGGGTCTACCCGCCGCCCTGGAGCATCCGTGATCGGGCCAGGGCCTCTTCGGCTTCGGCGATCCGGCCGCCCCGCATGCAGGCCACGCTCAGGGCGGTGTAGCTGAAGGGATCGGCCGGTTCGAGGTCACAGACGCGGCGGGCGTGCCGGACGGCCTCCTCGTGGCGCTCGAGCCGGGTGCACCACGCCGCGAGCGCCGAGTGTGCCAGGGCGAACTCCGGATGGTCCGCCACGACCGCCTCGAGGGCCGCGACGGCTCCCGCGAGGTCGCCGGCATTCTTTAACGCTTCCGCGGCCTCGTAACGCTCTTCCCGCGTGGCCATGCTGCATCTCCTGCGGTTGATCACTCCGCAGCCTGGCTGCGGAGAGGGTCGGTCGCAGTGTACCGACGGGCAGACGGGAAAAACACGGCGTTGCGGGGCTCTGCCCCGCCGGGGCAGGCCCGGCAAGATCGCGTGGCCCCCGGAAACTGCCATTGAATCCGCCCTCTTCTCGAACCGATAACCCTACCCGGCCGGCGTCGCAGCCGACGGCCGGCGGATTTTTCGCCGACCGACGGCCCGAGAGGCCCCGAAAGGTTCCCCGTGAGCATCCATCCTCTGGCGGTCGTGAGTCCGGATGCCAGGCTCGGAGTCGGCGTCCGGGTGGGGCCGTTCGCCACGATCGAGGCCGACGTCGAAATCGGCGACTTCTGCACGGTCGCCAGCGGCGCCGTCCTCAAGGCCGGCGTGCGGGCCGGCTGCCACAACGACTTCGGCGAACACGTGGTGATCGGCGGCGCCCCGCAGCACGTTGCCCGGCCCGAAAACATCGGCCGCGTCACGATCGGCGACCACAACGTGTTTCGCGAGTTCGCCACCGTGCACCGGGCCCTCAAGCCCGGCACCGTGACCGCCGTGGGCAACCACAACTACGTCATGGCGAGCGTTCACTTCGGCCACGACTGCGTGATCGGCAACAACTGCATCTTCGCCAACGCGGCCCTGCTCGGCGGGCACGTGACGGTCGAGGATCGGGCCTTCGTCTCGGGGGCCGTGGCGGTTCACCAGTTCTGCCGCATCGGCCGGCTGGCGATGGTCGGCGGCCACGCCCGCGTCGTCCAGGACGTGCCCCCGTACATGTTGCTCGACGGCCAGAGTGGCTGCGTCGTCGGCCTCAACGTCGTCGGCCTGCGGCGGAGCGGGCATTCGCCCGAGGACATCGCCACGCTCAAGGCCGCCTACCGCACGGTGTACCGCCGCGGCCTGCCCTGGAAGGAAGTGCTCGAGACGCTCGAGGCGGAGTTTACGGCCGCCCCCGTGGCGCACCTGCACGCGTTCCTCTCCGGCGGCACCCGCGGGTTCGCCCAGGAACGGCGGGCCCCTCCGGCCACGACGCTGCGGCTGCGGGTGGCCGACGAGGACGCACCGGTCGAGACGATCCGCTCCCGGGCGGGCTGACGCGCCTCACTCGGGGCCGTCGGCCGGACGGCTGCCCGATTCGTCGAGCCCGTACCGCTGCAGTTTCCGTCGCAGCACCGAGCGGTCGATCCCCAGCATCTTCGCCGCCAGCGACTTGTTTTGCATGGTCGCGGCGAGCGTCCGCTCGAGATGCATCCGCTCCACGTCCGCGAGCGTCGGCCAGGATTCGTCGCTGCCGGGCTCGGCGGCGACGGGCCGCGCCGGCCCGGCCGGCTGGATCCGCGGCTCGACCCGGTAGACGCCCGGCACGCTGGTGGGCGAGACGATGCCCCGGCTGGCGGCCATCGCGAGCTGCACGGCGCCGGAGGCCTGCTCTCCCGGAGGCCGCGTGCCCATCAGGCCGCTGAGGGCGTCGGGATCGATCTCGTCCCCGGATGAGAACATCACCGCCCGCTCGAGCACGTTCTCGAGCTCGCGGACGTTGCCGGGCCAGGCGTAGGCCTGGAGCACCTCCATCGCGGCCGGCGCCAGGCTGCACTGCGGCATGCCATGGCGGCCCGACAGCTCGGCCAGGTAGCGGGCGGCGAGCACGGGCACATCCTCCGGACGCTCCCGCAGGGGCCGCGTCTGGATGGCCACCACGTTGAGCCGGTAGAAGAGGTCCTCCCGGAAGCGGCCCTCGGTGACCTCGCGGAACAGGTCGCGGTTCGTGGCGGCGATGACCCGCACGTCGACCGGCACCTCCTGGTGGCTGCCGACGGGCACGACGGTCCGCTGCTGCAGGACGCGGAGCAGCTTGGCCTGCAGCTCGAGCTCCATCTCCCCGATCTCGTCGAGGAAGATCGTGCCCCCCTCGGCTGCCCGAAAGCAGCCGAGCGTCGACGACGTGGCGCCGGTGAACGATCCCTTCACGTGCCCGAACATGTGGCTGGCGAAGAGCGTACCGGTGGTGACGGCGCAGTCGACCGGGATGAACGGCTTGGCGGAGCGCGGGCTGCAGGCGTGGATCGCCCGGGCGATCAGCTCCTTGCCCGTGCCGCTCGGGCCCATGATCAGGACGCTGGAGTGGTGGGCCGCCACCAGTTCGATCGACCGCCGCACCTGCTCGGACCATGCCGACACGCCGACGATCCGTTCGATCGCCGTTTCAGCCCGGATGTTTCCCGCGAGCGCAGCCATGGCCGACCGTGGATGAATCGTCGCCACCGCCCGTGGGCCACCCCGGGCCGCCCCGACAGGTCCCCTCGGGCGGCGGAAAACCCGATGCCGCCGTTGCTTAGGTATACAACACGCCGTCCCGCCGGGCCACAAACCGGCCGCGTAGAGGGCTTGAAGCCGTCGGCCCGGCGGCCGGCCGCCGCCCCCGCCTGTGAGGATTTTTCCGGCTCCGACCGGTCGCCCGGTCGGGAAAGATGGGCAAAGATTGAGGTGCCTCTCTTCCCCGCCACCGGCCTGCGCCGGGGGATCCGCGTGCCATGACCGAACTCGCACCGAGCGTCGCTCCGGATCGCGCCGTCGCGGCCGGCCTCCGCCCCGCCGCCTGGCGGCGTTGGCTGGGCCTCGCCGCGTTCCTCGCCGTCGCCGCGGCCGTCTGGCTCGGCCTCGATCGCATGCTGGTCGACCGCCGGCCGATCGTCGTCGGCCTCCTGCACTCGCAGACCGGCCCGATGGCGGTGAGCGAGCGATCGATGATCGACGCGGAGGTGCTGGCCCTCGAGGAAATCAACGCCGGCGGCGGCCTGCTTGGCCGACCCGTCCGCTGGGTCGTGGCCGACGGAGCGTCCGACTGGCCGACGTTCGCCCGCCAGGCGGACCAACTCATCCGCCAGCAGCGGGTCGCGGTGCTCGTCGGCTGCTGGACGAGCGCCTGCCGCAAGGGCGTGCTGCCGATCGTCGAGTCGCAGGACCACCTGCTCATCTACCCGATGGCCTACGAGGGACTGGAGCAGTCGCCGAACATCGTCTACACGGGGGCCGCGCCGAACCAGCAGATCACGCCCGCCGTGCAGTGGTGCCACGACACCCTCGGCGCGCGGAAGTTCTTCCTCGTGGGCTCCGACTACATCTGGCCGCACTGCGTCAACGCCATCGCCGCCGACCAGATCAAGGGCTTCGGGGCCGCGGTGGTCGGCGAGGCCTACGTGCCGTTCGGCAGCCGCGATGCGGCCGACGTGGTGCGGCAGATCGTGGCCGCCGACCCCGACGTGATCCTGAGCAGCGTGGTCGGCGACTCGGGTGTGGCCTTCGCCCGAGCTCTCCGCGAGGCCGGCCTGCGGCCCGAGAAGGTGCCCGTCGTGACGTTCGCGATGGCCGAGGACGAACTGCGGGGCCTGCCGGGCGACGACATGGCCGGCCATTACGCCGCCTGGTGCTACTTCCAGTCGCTGGAGCGGCCCGAGAACTTGGCCTTCGTGCGGTCCTTCAAGGCCCGTTACGGCGCCGACCGGTGCACCTCCGACGTCATGGCGACGGCCTACAACAGCGTGCACCTCTGGGCGCAGGCCGTCCGCGAGGCCGGCACGACCGACGTCCACCAGGTGCGGGCAACCCTCCGGCACCAGAGCCGCAACGCGCCCGAGGGCACCATCGCCATCGACCCGGAGACGCAGCACGCCTGGCGTCCCGTGTTCATCGGCCGCATCCGCCCCGACGGGCAGTTCGACGTGGTCTGGTCGAGCCGCACGGCCGTGCGGCCCGTGCCGTTTCCGATCTCCCGGTCGCGTTCGGAGTGGGAGGCCTTCGTGACGGGCCTGTACCGCGGCTGGGGCGGCCGCTGGTCGAACCCGGTCGGATCCACGACGGTGGACGGGGGAGGTGCGCGATGAGCGGCGTCACCCCGGGCGAGAGCACTGGCATGCAGCGGTCGATCGCCGGCCGCCTGCTCTTCTGGTTCCTCGTCATCGCGCTCATCCCATGCGCGATCCTCACGGCGATCACGGCCCGGATCGCGGCCACGGCCCTCGAGGCCTCGGTCCGCGATAATCTCGTGCAGATCGCGGCGGCCAAGGCGGGCGAGCTCGAGGCCTACGCCGGCGAGCGGGTGCGCGACGGCTCTGCGCTCGCCCGTGGGCCGACGTTCATCCGCGCCATGCGGGAGCTCGCCGCGGCTGCCGGAGCCGCCGAGGCCGGCGACCGCCGCGGTCGGCTCGCGGCCCTGGGAAAGGACTTCGACCAGTACTTCGGCTACGTCGCCACGGCCTACGGCTACTCGCAGCTGCTGCTCATCGACCCGGATGGCCGGGTGGTGTACGCGCTCGACGACGCCGTCCCGCCGGACACGCGGCTCCTCGGCGGCGGCCTGGCCAGCTCGGAACTGGCGACCGGCTTCGACCGCTCGCGGACGCTGCTGCAGTCCGATCTCGGCGGCTTCCAGGCCTACGGCAAGGCCGCCCAGCCGCTGGCCTTCGTCACCTGCCCGGTGTTCGACGGCGGCAGGGTGATCGGCGTCCTGGCCCTCGGGCTCGGCCCGGAACGGGTGTGGCGGGTGCTCTCGGACCTCACCGGACTGGGTGCCACCGGCGAGATCGTGGCCGGCCAGCTCGCCGGCAACTCCGTGCTCGTGACGACGCCGCTGCGACACGCGGCGGACGCCGCCTTCCGGATGCAGATCCCGCTCGGATCGACCCAGGCCCAGGCGACGCAGGTGGCCGCCACGGGCGACCGCGGCTACGGCACCGTCCGCGACTACCGCGGCGAGGACGTGGCGGCGGCCTGGTGCTACGCGCCGAGCTTCCGCTGGGGCCTGGTCGTCAAGCAGGACGCCCGCGAGGCCTTCGGCCTGGTGCGGTTCCAGCGGCTGGCGGTCATCGGGCTTTCGCTGGCCACGATCGTGGGCGTGACGCTGGCCGCGCTCGTCGTGGCCCGCACGATCTCCAACCCGATCCGCACCGCCGTGGCCGTGGCCCGGCAGGTGGCCGGGGGCGACCTGCGAGCCGACGTGGCCGCCACCAGCGACGACGAGACGGGCGCCCTGCTCGGGGCGATCCAGACGATGACCAACGACCTCCGCGGGCTCATCGGCCGCATCCAGCGGTCGAGCGTGGCCCTGATCTCCACCGCGACGGCCATCCAGGCCACCGCCAGCGAGCAGCAGCAGGTGATCGCCGACTACGGCGCCTCGACGAGCGAGGCCGTGGCCGCCGTCAAGCAGATCTCGGTCACCAGCCAGGAGCTGCTGCGAACCATGACCGAAGTCAACGACATGGCAGGCCACACCGGCCGCATGGCCGCCGACGGCCGCGTCGGCCTCGGGGCGATGGACGGCACCATGCGGCAGCTCGCCGAGAGCACCTCGTCGTTCGGGTCCAAACTCGCGGTCATCAGCGAGCGGGCCGCCAACATCAACCTCGCCGTGACCACGATCACGAAGGTGGCCGACCAGACGAATCTGCTCTCCATCAACGCCGCGATCGAGGCGGAGAAGGCGGGCGAGTACGGGCTCGGATTCCTCGTGGTGGCCCGCGAGATCCGCCGCCTCGCCGACCAGACGGCCGTGGCGTCGCTCGACATCGAACGCATGGTCAAGGAGATGCAGTACAGCGTCTCCGCCGGCGTCATGGAGATGGACAAGTTCGCCGAGCAGGTCCGGGCCGGCGTCCGCGAGATCGCCGACGTGGGCACGAAGCTCGGTGACATCATCGCCGCCGTGCAGGGCATCTCCGGCCGGTTCGGTCAGGTCACCGAGGGCATGCGGGCCCAGTCGCAGGGGGCCGAGCAGATCCGCGAGGCGATGATCCGCCTGGCGGAGGGCGCCTCCCGCACGGCCTCGTCGCTCGACGACTTCAACAAGGCGACCACCCACCTGCGGGAGGCCGTGGGCGACCTCAAGGAGGAAGTCTCCCGGTTCACGATCTGACCCGTGGAGCCCCGCCGGCCATGCAGCTGCTGTCCTTCACCATCGCCGGGGAACCGTACGCGATCGAGTCGCGCCGCGTGGTCGAAGTGTTGCCGCTCGTTCCCGCCCGGCCGATCCCGCTCACGCCGGCGTACGTCCGCGGCGTGTTCACGTATCGGGGCGCACTCGTGCCACTGGTCGATCTCGGCCGGCGGCTCGCCGACAACCCACCCACCGAGCGGCTCAGCACCCGCGTGATCGTGGTCGACTACCTGCCGCCGGGCGGCCGGCCGGGCCGCCTCGGCCTCGTCGCCGAGAACGTGATCTCGATCGTGGCCGCCGAGCGGGCGGAGACGTCGCTGCCGGCGCTGGAGCTGGAGGCGGCGCCGTTCCTCGGCCGCATCCTCCGCATCGACGGGCGGACCGTGCAGGTCGTGGACGTCGACCGGCTGCTGCCCGCCGAGCTCGCCGCGGGACTGTTTCCCACCTCGACGGCGGAGGCGGCGTCGTGAGCGGCCGCACGCGGATCGATGACGCGGGAACTGGCGGCGGCGCCGCGGTGGAGGCGGTGCTGCGCGAGTGCATCGGCCTCGACGCGGCGACCATCGGACCGGCCGCCGTGGAGCGGGCGGCCCGGGGGCGGATGGCCGCGGCGGGCGAGCCCGACCTCCGCGCCTACGCCGCCCGGCTGCAGGCCGACCCGGACGAGCGGGAGCGGCTCGTCGAGGACGTGGTGGTGGGCGAGAGCTGGTTCTTTCGCGACCGCCAGGTGTTCGACTTCGTGACCGACTTGGCCGTGATGCGGGCCGGCCTGCCGGGCCGCGGCCCGGTGCGGATCCTGTGCGCGCCCTGCGCCGGCGGCGAGGAACCCTACTCCGTGGCGATGGCGCTGCTCGACGCCGGGCTGGCGGCCGACCGGTTCACGATCGACGCCGTCGACGTCAGCCGGGTCGCCCTGGAGCGGGCGGCGCGGGGCCGCTACTCGGCCAACGCCTTCCGCAACGCCGACTGCTCCTTCCGCGACCGCTGGTTCGAGGCCGACGGCGGCCACGCCATTCTCGACGCCGCGGTGAAGCGCTGCGTCTCCTTCACGCCGGCCAACCTCGTCGACGAGTCGTTCACGGCCGGCCGCGAGCCCTACGACATCGTCTTCTGCCGCAACCTGCTGATCTATCTCACGCCCGACGCCCGACGCCGCGTCGAGGCCACGATCGATCGGCTGCTGGCCGGCGACGGCGTGCTCGTGCTCGGCGCGGCCGAGCCGCCGATCCTGAAGGGCGACTGGATTCCGGCCGGGGCGGCGTCGGTGTTCGCCCTCCGCCGCGGCGTGCGGCCCGCCGCCGGGGTGCCCTCCCGACCGGCCGTCACGCCGGCACGGCCGGCGCCGCCGCCACGCCGCCCGCCGCCCGTCGCCGCACCCGCCACGCCCCCGGCCTCGGAGGAGCCTCCCGCCGTTGGGCAGCTCGCCGACGTGCTCGCGGCGGCAGGCGCGCTGGCCAACGCCCGCCGGCACGCCGCGGCGCTCGAGCTCTGCGCGCGGGCCCGCGGGCAGCTGCCGCCCGCCCCGGAACTGTTCTTCCTCGAGGGCATGATCCACCAGGCCGCGGGCGATCTCGACCGGGCCGAGGGCTGCTTCCACAAGACGCTCTACCTTGACGCCGCCCACGACGAGGCCCTGCTCGCCCTGGCCCTCCTGGCCACGCAGCGGGGCGACGTCCGCATGGCCGAGACCTACCGGCAGTCCGCCGCACGGGTGCTCGGCCGCAAGGGGGCGCCATGATCGACCAGCGACGCGAGGCGGCCATCGTGGCCCCGATGCCGGAATGCTGGCGGAAGATCGGCGTGGCCGGCGACCGCAGCTGCCCCGAGCTCGAGGCGGTGATCCACTGCCGCAACTGCCCGGTCCTGGCCGACGCGGCCCGGACGTTCTTCGACCGCGGCGCGCCCCCGGGCTACCTCGACGAGTGGCGGGCGATCCTCGAGGAGCCGGCCGAGGAGGTCGCGGCCGACACGACGAGCGTGCTGGTCTTCCGCCTCGACGCCGAATGGCTCGCGCTGCCGACCGCGGTGCTGGTCGAGGTGACACCCGTCCGCACGGTGCACCGACTGCCGCACCGCGGCACGGGCGTGCTCGCCGGCCTGGTCAACATCCGCGGCCAATTGCAGCTCTGTGCCTCGCTTCACGGCCTCGTTGGCCTGGCGGGCGGTCCGGCACCGGTGCCGACCACCGCCGACGACGCGGGAGGCCGCTCGACCGCCCGGCTGCTCGTCGTGGAGCGGCCCGGCGGCGACGCGACCGACTCCTGGGTGCTCGGCGTCGACGAGGTCGCCGGCGTGCACCGCGTGACCAGGGGCATGCTGCGGGCGGTGCCATCGACCGTCGGCCACGCCGGCGGGCGGCTGTCGTCGGCGCTCTTCGAGTGGCAGGAGCGGACGGTCGCCCTGCTCGACGAGTCCCGGGTGTTCGAGGCGCTGCGGGAACGGGTGACGGGCTGACCGCCCGGAGGGACGAATCGTGGCCCAGGACCTGAGCGGATTTTCGATGCTGGAGCTCTTCCGGCTGGAGGCGGAAAGCCAGACCGCCGTGCTCTCCGCCGGCGTGCTCGCGATCGAAGACCTGGAGCGGTCGCCCGCCACGATCGAGGCGATGATGCGGGCCGCCCACTCGCTGAAAGGTGCCGCCCGGATCGTCGGCCTCGACGCGGCCGTGCGCGTGGCGCACGCGCTGGAGGACGTGTTCGTGGCCGCCGGCAAGGGACGGTTCCACGTCCGTCCCGAGCACGCCGACCTCCTGCTGGCGGCCATCGACTTTCTCGGATCGATCGCCAAGGCCGACGACGCGCTCGAGGCCGCCGGTCCCTGGGCACAGCGGGCCGACGAGCTCGTCGGCCGGCTCGCGGCCATGCTCGCCGGCGATGCCGGAGCCGTGGCCGGACCGGTTGCCGCGCCAGCGCCGGCGGCCACGGCCCGCCCGGAGCCCGCGCCAACCCCGGCGGAGCCCGCAGCCACCGCGCCGGCCCCCGAGCCCGAACCGGAACCGGCCCGTGCTCCGACCCGTGGCATCGAGGGGGGCGATCGCGTGGTCCGCGTCTCCGCCGAGAGCCTGACGCGGCTGGTCGGCCTCGCGGGCGAGTCGCTGGTGGAGACGCGGCAGCTGCGGCCCTTCGTCGACGCCCTCCTGCAACTGCGGGCCGCGCAGGTCGACCTGGCCGACGCCATCGGCGGCTTCGACGAGAGGCTCAAGGCCGGCGACGTGGCGATGCCGGCGTCGCTGGCGGCGCAACTGGGAACGATTCGCGACCGGGCCGACGCCTGCCTGGCGAGCCTCACCGGCCACGTCGAGGACTTCGAGAGTTTCGCCCGTCGCAACGAGGACCTCTCGAACCGGCTCCACCAGGAGGTGATCGTCAGCCGGATGCGGCCGCTGGCCGACGGCATCCGCGGCTTCCCGCGGCTCGTTCGCGACCTCGCCCGCACGCTCGGCAAGCAGGTCCGCTTCGAGGTCCGCGGCGAGCAGACCGGCGTCGACCGGGACATCCTCGACAAGCTCGAGGCCCCGCTCTCGCACCTCGTCCGCAACGCGGTCGACCACGGCCTGGAGACGCCGGCGGAACGGTCGGCCGCCGGCAAGCCCGAGACCGGCGAGATCCGCCTCGAGGCCCGCCACCGCGCTGGCATGCTCCAGATCACGCTCGCCGACGACGGCCGCGGCATCGACGTCGAGCGGCTGCGGACCCGGGCGATCGCCCGGGGGCTCGTGGCCAAGCAGGTCGCCGACCAGCTGACGGAACTGGAATGGCTCGAGTTCCTGTTCCTGCCCGGGTTTTCCACGAAGGACCAGGTCACGGAGATCTCGGGCCGCGGCGTCGGCCTCGACGTCGTGCAGAGCATGGTCAAGGCGGTCGGCGGCAGCGTCCGCGTGTCCACGCAGCCCGGCCGGCAGACGGTGTTCACGCTCCAGCTGCCGATCACGATGTCGGTGATCCGTGCGCTCCTGGTCGACGTGGGTGGCGAGCCCTACGCCTTCCCGCTGACCCGCATCGACCGCATCCTGTTCTGCCAGCACGCCGACATCCGCACCGTCGAGGGGCGGCAGTACTTCGACCGCGACGGGGTCTCGATCGGCCTCGTCTTCGCCTCCCAGATCCTGGAGACGGCCGCGGCGGGCACGCCCCCCGACCCGCTGCCGGTCGTCGTGATCAGCGACCGCGGGCAGCAGTTCGGCATGATCGTCGACGCCTTCCTCGGTGAGCGCGACCTCGAGGTCCGGCCGCTCGACCCACGGCTGGGCAAGGTGCAGGACGTGAACAGCGCCTCGCTGCTCGAGAACGGCGACCCCGTGCTGATCGTCGACGTCGAGGACCTCGTGCGGTCGATCGACAACGTACTCATGGGACGGCGGCTGTCGCGGGTCGAGTTCGAGCGGCTGGCCGAGCAGGCCCGGCAGCGGAAGCGGATCCTCGTGGTCGACGACTCGATCACGGTCCGCGAGCTGGAGCGGCAGCTGCTCCAGGCCCGTGGGTTCGCGGTCGACGTGGCCGTCGACGGCATGGATGGCTGGAACGCGATCCGGGGAGGCCAGTACGACCTCGTGGTCACGGACGTCGACATGCCGCGGATGGACGGCATCGGCCTCGTGGGCCTGATCAAGGCCGACCCCGCCCGCCGCGACATCCCCATCGTCATCGTGTCGTACAAGGACCGCGAGGAGGACCGCCTCCGCGGCCTCAACGCGGGGGCGAACCGCTACCTGACGAAAAGCAGTTTCCACGACGAGACGTTCGTCGATACGATCATCGACCTGATCGGCGAGCCGGCCGGCTGACGTCGTCGGACGAGCAGGCGAGCGGATCGGCGTGAGGATGCGGAGCGCGGCGGACCCTCGCCAGCGAAGCAGCCCATGCCGTCCGTGAGCCGGGTTGGGCCATTCGCTTTCCGCTCCACGTGCGGGAGAGGTCGACATGAGGATCGGGATCGTCAACGACATGCGGGCCGCCTGCGAGGCGCTGCGCCGCGTCGTCGACAGCCTGCCGGACCACGAGGTCGCCTGGACCGCGGGCGACGGCGTCGAGGCGGTGGCCCTGGCCAAGCGCGACCGCCCCGACCTGATCCTCATGGACCTGCTGATGCCGCACCTCGACGGGGCCCAGGCCACCCGGCAGATCATGGCCGCGGCGCCCTGCGCGATCCTCGTGGTCACCGCCACCGTCAGCGGCAACATCTCGCTCGTCTACGACGCCATGGGCTACGGCGCGCTCGACGCGGTGGACACGCCGATGCTCGGCCCGGCCGGCGAGGTGAGTGGCGCGGGCGCGCTGGTGGAGAAGATCGGCGTCATCGCCAAGCTCGTCGGCCCGGCCGGCGAGAGCCGCCGGCGGCCGCGACCCGCCCCCGGCGCGGCGCCGGCCCGGCTCCTCGTGGTGGGCGCCTCGACCGGCGGCCCCAAGGCGATCGCCGAGCTGCTCCTCCCGCTGCCGCAGGACTGGAACGTGGCCACCGTGGTGGTGCAGCACGTCGACGTGGCCTTCGCGCAGGGCCTGGCCAAGTGGCTCGGCGACCGCACCGGGAGAGTCGTCCGTGTGGCGGAGCACGGGCACCAGCCGCTGGCCGGCGACGTGCTCCTCGCCGGCACCAACGACCACCTCGTGCTCTCCAAGGCGCGGACGCTCGAGTACCGCGAGGAGCCGCGCGACGTCTTCTTCCGCCCCAGCGTCGACGTGTTCTTCCAGAGCGTGGCCGATCACTGGTCGCAGCCCGGCGCCGCGATCCTGCTCACCGGCATGGGCCGGGACGGCGCGAAGGGCCTGGCCACGCTCCGCGGCCGCGGCTGGCACACGATCGCGCAGGACGAGGCCTCGAGCGTGGTCTGGAGCATGCCCAAGGCGGCGATCGACGCGGGCGGTGCCTGCGAGGTGCTGCCGGTCGACCAGATGGCCCGCGTCCTCGCCGCCCGGCTGGGCGGGTAGCGACGCGGCCGGCACACCGGTCCCCCGGCTCGCGCCGGGGGCTTTATGAAGCCATCCGTCGCATGAAGCCCCGGGCGCCAAGCCCGGGGATCACGCACCGTTCTCGATGACGTCCATCACGTCGAGGACGACCGCCTCGTCGGCGCCGGGGCCGCCCACGACCTGCACGCCCACGGGCAGCCCGCCGCTGCCGCGATCGGTCGCCGCCGCGGCCCGCAGCACCGGGTCGAACGAGAAGCCGCGGCCACGCTCCTCGTCGAGACGCACCCGCGTGACCGGCACGGCCCCGGCGGGCAGCTCGAGCAGATTCGCGAGCAGGCAGGGCGCGGCCGCGAGCACGAGACGGGCCGCCGTGCCGTGCCGCAGCGCCGGCAGCGCCGAGACGGGGCACACGATCGCGTCGATGCCGGCCATCTCGTTCGCGAATCGCTTCCGCAGGGCGTCGCGGGCCACGAGCAGTTCCTCCACGCCCGCGTCGTCCCGCGGCCCGGTGCGACCGAGAGCCTCGGCCTCGATGCCGCGGCCCGCGAGCCGTGCAACGGCCGCCACGAGCGGGCGGATGCTCCGCGGCATCCTCGCCAGCCGCAGGAGCCGAGCCACGCCCGGGATCGGCCGCTCCGCGCCGAACAGCCGGCCGATGTCGGCGCCGCCATCGGCCGACACGATCGCCAGCATGAGCCAGGCCGCGTCGCGGGCGAGTCTGCCGTCGAGTGGCCGCACGGTTGCGCCCGCCGCGGCGAGCCGCTCCACTGCCTCGCGAACCGCCCGGCGGATGGCCGCCGACGCTGGAATCGGCCCGGCATCGTCCCACCAGCCGATCGTGAACGGCCGCGGCGCCGCCTTTGCCGGCACCCCGACGGCCGCCAACGCCGGCCGGAGGTCGGCAACCGCGCGGGCGAGGAACCCGGCCCGTGGCCGCACGGCCGTGAGGTGCGGCAGCGTCTCGAAGGCGCCGCCCGTGCCGACCACGGCCGAGCGGGGCATGATCGTGGCGATGCCGCAGGCGTGCGCCGGTTGTCGCAGGCTGCCGGCGAGATCGTTCCCCAGGCCCAGCGGCACGACGCCCGCCGCGACCGCCGCCGCGTCGCCACCGCTCGAGCCGCCCGGGCCGCGAGAGGCGTCGCCGGGATGATTCGTGCGTCCCCAGACCGGGTTGACGGTCTCGTGGAGCATCATCGCCTGCGGCACGTTCGTCTTGCCGACGACGATCGCGCCCGCCGCCTTCAACCGCGCGACGAGCGGTGCGTCGGACTCGTCGACCGCGTCCCGCCGCGTGACGAGGCCCACGGTCGTCCGCAGCCCCGCGACGGCGAAGCAATCCTTGACGCACACGGGCACGCCGGCGAGCGGGCCGTCGCGGGTCTCCCGGGCCTCGGCGGCGGCCTCCACGAACCGCGGCTGCACCAGCGCGTTGATCGTGGCGTGTGTCGCCTCGTGCCGCGCCGCGGCCTCGGCGAGCACCGCCGCCGGGTCACGCGAGCCCGTCTGCACCGCGGCACGGATGTCGGCGACGGACAGCAACCGCGAACCTGCCAATCATCTGCCCGGGCCGGCGATCTCAGAACGGCGTGCCGCCGCCCGCCGGCGGCGCCGACGGCCGCACGTCGGCGGCCCAGATCACGTCGCCGTCGAACAGCATGCCCGTGAGCACGACCTCGTCGCCGACGACCGCGGCCGGCTCCATCCGCGAGAGCACCACGATCTCGCGGACGCCGTCCTTGGCCTGCGGGAGCGTCATCTTCGACGACCAGTAGGGCCCGATCTTCCGGGACGACTGGAACGTCACCGGCACGATGACGCCGTCGCTCGGCCGCTTCGCGTAATCGAGCCAGTTGCGGCCGAGCCGCACGAGATCGTCCCGGTGCCGCTGCAGGCGGTCGTGCAGGCCGCTGAGCGAGTCGGGGGCCTCCGCGAGCGGCCGTCCCGCGTCGGCCGAGATCCGCTCGAGCATCACCAGTTCCGCGCCGACCGTGGCCAGCGACTTGTACAGTTCGACGAGCAGCTTCTTCCGCGCCGGATCCTCGGCATCGGCCACCTCTTCGAGGGCTTGGACCGCCACGAGGGCCTCCTCGACCGCGGCGTCGAACGGCTCGCGGTCGGCGGCGGCCGCTTCGGCGGCCGCCTGTGCGGCCTTGGCCGCCGCCAACTCGGCATCGAGCGGCGACGGCTCGGACGGCTTCACCGCCGGCTCCGTGGCGGCTGCGAGCGGATCCTCGAACGTCTCGCCGTCACCCGGCACGACCGGCGTGTCGTCGACGACCGGATCGCCCGACTCCTTCGCGCCAGGCTCGTCCATAGGCAGGGTGGGCAGTTCCTCTCCACCCGTGCCGGGCTCCGGCGACGATTCGCCCTCGCCGGATGGCGTTCCAGTGCCGAGCGCATCGAGGGGCGAGCCCTTGCCGACGCCGCCAACGCCACCCGTGGCGGGCTTCTTGGCGCCGGGCTGGAACTTCTGCGGCAGAAGGAAGGCGACGCTTTCGGGCACATGCTTCGTGACCTTGAACGGGTCTTTCTGGAATCCCCAGATCAGGATGCCGAGCGTGATCGGGATCGCCATCACGCCTCCCAGCACCACGCCGATCATCTGGCCGAGACCGCCCTTCTTGCGCGATGTGGCCTTGCCGGCCTTGGCGGCCTTGCCGGCCTTGGCGGGCTTGCGGGCCGCGGTGCCCGCGGCGACCCCGATGGTGCCGGCCACGGCTCCCACGGCCTCCCCGACGCCTGCATCGACGCCCGGAAACGCCTCTTCGTCCACCGCAGCGGTCAGCGACGGCACGGCCTCCTCGGCCGTGGTCATCACCGGCTCGGGATCGTCGAACGAGAACGTGTCGCCCGACGTGGCGGCGTCGCCCGACGGCTGGTCGTCCGCGGGACCGACGTCTTCCCAGGCGTCCACCTCGCCGGATGCGACGATCCCCGACTGGCCCGTGCCGATCTCGATCGACGACGAGGAACCCGTCGCCTCGGCCTCGGGAAGCGCGGCCGGCGCGGCGTCGCCGACCGCCGCGTCGCCGTCCTCGAGCCACGACCCGACGAGGTCGTCGTCGAGCGGCTCCTCCGCCACCGCCTCGGCCGCGGCCGGTTCGGCGGGCGGCTCCGGTGCAGGTTCGTCCGCCGGGAAGTCAGGGTCTGCGGCCGAGGCCGCGAGCCCGGCCGGCTCCGTCTCCGCCGGCTCGTCGAACGAGAAGGCAAACTCCTCCGCGGGTCCGTCGGGCCCGTCCGACAGGAGGTCGCCCCAGGGGTCCGGCGCGGGATCGTCGTTCTGCTTGTCGTCAGCCATCGCGATCTCCCCGACTCGCTTCCAAGGTGGATGGTGCCGCCCGCATCGCCGCGGGCCGAACAAGTGTACCACCGGGGTTTCCCGGGCCGCCACCGCGGGAGGCTGCCATCACAGACCGTGCGCCGGCCCGTAGCGGCGCCGCAGGCTCGCGAGCAGGCCGGCCTCGGAAACCGGCCGCCCGCTGACCCGCTCGACGAGCGGGTCCGATTCCATGATCCGGCCCGTGGCGTGCACCTCCCGCCGCAGCCAGCCGAGCAGGTCGCCGAAGGAGCCGGCCGCGAATTGGCTCTCCAGTCCGGGCAGTTGCTCCTCGGCGGCGGCCATCAACTGGGCGGCGAACATGTTGCCGAGGGCGTAGGTCGGGAAGTAGCCCACCAGGCCGGCGCTCCAATGGATGTCCTGGAGCACGCCGTCGACATCGCTCGGCGGCCGCAGGCCGAAGTCCTGCACGAACCGCTCGTTCCAAGCGCCGGGCAGGTCGGCGACGGCGAGGTCTCCGTGAACCACGGCCCGCTCCAGGTCGAACCGCAGCATCACGTGGAGGTTGTAGGTCACCTCGTCGGCCTCGACGCGGATGAACGTCGGCCGGACCGTGAGCAGCGCCTCGTGAACGGCGGCGGCGCTGGCATCGCCGAGCGCCTCCGGGAAGGCATCCCGGGCCGCGGGGAAGCACCACTCCCAGAAGGCCCGCGACCGGCCCACGAGGTTCTCCCAGAGTCGCGACTGCGACTCGTGGATCCCCAGTGACGCGGCCTCGCCAGGGGGCAGTCCGTACCACTCCCGCCGCAGTCCCTGCTCGTACAGCCCGTGCCCGGCCTCGTGGAGCACGCCGCCGAGGGCCGTCGGCAGGAACCGTTCGTCCCACCGCGTCGTGATGCGGACGTCGTCCGGACCCATCGTCGAGCAAAACGGGTGGGCGGTGGTGTCGATGCGGCCGCGACGGAAGTCGAAGCCGATCCGCTCGGCGACCAGCGCCACGAACCGCCTCTGCGCCTCCACCGGATAGCGCCGCCTGAGGACGGCGTCGTCGGGCCGCATTCGCGCCGCGGCGCAGGCCTGCACGAGCGGCACGAGGCCCGCGCGGAGGCCCGCGAACCGCTCCGCGATCGCCCGCCAGCGCCCCCCCGGCTCGTAGTCGTCGAGCAGGGCGTCGTACGGGTCGAGGTCCGGGCTCTGGCAGGCGGCCTGCTCCCGCTTGAGCGCGAACATCCGCTCGAGCCAGGGTTCGAGCATCGTCCAGTCCGAGGCCGCGCGGGCGGCGACCCAGGCCTGCTGGGCCTCGACCCGCGTACGGGCCAGTTCCTCCACGAGCCGCGGCGGCAGCCGCGACTGCTTCGCGAAGTCCCGCGCCAGGAGCCGGATCGTGGCCTGCTCGTCCGGCGTGCCCCCGTGCGCCAGCGGGCCCGCGGCCAGCCGCGCGAGCCGTGCGCCCTGCCGCGGATCGGTCCGCTCGCGGTGGGCGAGGGCCGCCAGGGCCGCCGCCTGCTCCCCGCGGTAGGACGCCGCTTCGGGCGGCATCATCGTCTGCTCGTCCCAGCCGAGGAGCGACTCGACCGAGCCCAGCACGGCGGCCCGCCGCGCCTGGCCGCAGGCGGCCGCGAAGGCCTCGCTCTCGGTCCGTTCGCCCGCCTCGTCCCGTGCCATGCCCGCCCGGCCGTGCCGGTCTCCGTCGTGCCCGCGTCGCGGCAGAGTATGCTCGTCCCCGTCGGATCGCGACAACCCGCCCCGGCCGGAGCCGTCCATGCTCGACGCCCTCGTCATCGCCCCGCATCCCGACGACGCCGAACTCGGCATGGGGGGCACGATCGCCGTGCTGCTCGCGCGGGGCATGCAGGTCGGCATCCTCGACCTCACCGATGGCGAGCCCACGCCCCGCGGCTCCGTCGAGATCCGCGGCCGCGAAACGGCGGCCGCGACGGCCGCGCTCGGCGTGCCCTGGCGGGAAAACCTCGGCCTGCCGAACCGTCGGCTGCAGGCCACGCTCGCGGCCCGCGGCGCCCTGGCGGGCGTGATCCGGCGCGTGCGTCCCCGCTGGCTGTTCGCCCCGCACTGGGTCGACGCCCACCCCGACCACGTGGCCGCGACGCGGCTCGCGGAGGCCGCCCGCTTCTGGGCGAAACTGACCAAGTGCGACCTGCCGGGCGAGCCGTGGCACCCGGAGCGGATCTACCACTACGCCTGCGTGCACCTGAAGGCCGTCCGTCGGCCGGCCTTCGTCGTCGACATCTCGACCAGCTGGCAGGCCAAGCGGCGGGCGCTGGCCTGCTACGCCAGCCAGTTCCCCGCCGACGCGCCGGCGCCGACGGTCCTCGAGCGGGTGGCGGCGGCCGACGCCTGGTGGGGATCCATGATCGGCACGACGCACGGCGAGCCGTTCTGGGCCCGCGAGCCGATCGGCCTGCGGGATTTCAGCGGCCTCGTGTGACGCCCAAACGGTGCCGCCTGCCGGCCGCCCTGGGGCCTCCCGTCCCGCACAGATTCCCCAGAATCATGCCGGATCGCGGAGTCCCGGCGACGGTTGGCCCGATCGCGGAGACTCGGGGGGCGATGGTCGGAAGGGTGGCGACCGCGCCGGCCGCCGACCGATACCCCTCGTGGCTTCGTGTGCGCGGGTCCGACACTCGTCCGGGGAACCTCATGACCTCTCGCGACATCAACGTCATTGCCCTCGTCAAGGGGGGCGAGCGGTACGTGTTCCTGTACGACGACGACAGCCGCGACGAGGCGCTCAAGGCTCTGGCCCGGCACGCTTCGAATCCCGACCTGAGCTTCTCCTGGTACGACGCCGCCGTCCTCGGCCAGAAGGTTCGGGCCAACACGCCGCGGCCGAGGCGGATCAAGTTCGTGCCCCGGGCCGACCGCCCGGCGTAGCCCGCCGCGCGACCATGCACCGCCCGCCGTCCGCCCCCGACTTCGCGACCACGATCGGGCGGTTCCTGACCCACCTCGGCGCGGAACGTGGCGGCTCGCCGCTGACCGTGAAGAGCTACCGCGAGGATCTCCTCCAGCTCGAGGAGTTCCTCCGCTCGGCCGGCTGCCGCGGGCCGGCCGACGGCTCGAGCGTCATTCTTCGCCGCTTCGCCTCCGGCCTGCACGCCGCCGGCTACGCCCCCGCCACGATCGCCAGGAAGCTCGCCAGCATGCGCAGCTTCTACGCCTTCTGCCAGCGCGAGGGGTGGGTGCGGGCCAACCCCGCCAAGCCGCTCCGCAGCCCGCGGCGGTCGCGGAAGCTGCCGAAGTTCCTCACCGGCGACGAGATCGGCCGGCTGCTCGCCGCGCCGCGGCCGCAGGCCGCCGGGGGCCTCCGCGACCGGGCGATCCTCGAACTGATGTACTCCTCCGGCGTTCGTGTGCAGGAACTGGTGAACCTGGACGACGCGGACCTCGACCTCCGCAATGCGACGGTCCGCGTCCGCGGCAAGGGCCGCCGCGAACGCCTGGGCATCGTGGGCGGCCACGCCCGGGCGGCGCTCCGCGACTGGCTCGCGGCCCGGCCGCGGACGGCATCGTCCGGCCGGGGGCCGCAGCCGCTGTTCACCAACAAGCTCGGCGGCCGGCTCTCCGTCCGCGGCGTCGCCCGGCTCCTGGAGAAGCACCTCGCCGCGGCCGGCCTCGCGGGCCGGGCCAGCCCGCACACCCTGCGGCACAGCTTCGCCACGCACCTCCTCGACGCCGGCGCCGACATCCGCAGCGTCCAGGAACTCCTCGGCCACAAGAGCCTGGTGACGACGCAGATCTACACCCACGTCACGACCAGCCGCCTGCTGGCCGAGTTCGACAAGGCCCACCCGCGCGCGCGCTAGGTCGCATGCGTGGGGTGGGGGCGGGGCTCCGAGGCCCAACCCGGCGAGCGGGCGGCAAAAGTCTCGTCGCCGGGGGCCGCGGCGGCCCCAAGGCTCCTCGAGCGTTCGCCGACCCGCTCGCCTCCCTCGTGCGGCCGGGGCCGATGCTCGCGTCGACGGACGTGCGCATGCGACCACTGGGCCTTCCACCATCAAAGGAAAGGACGGGGTCGCGAGGCCCGGGCGCGCACCAGACGACGAGGTGAGGGGTCGCCCACAGCCATGAGAGCCGGGCTGTGGAGGCAAGCGAAGCCATGGACGGCGGAGCGCAGCCGCAACGCAGTGAGCGGGAGCCCGGAGGGCGCACGCGAACGTCCGGCGACGTGGCGTGGGCGGCCCCTCACCGGACCATCACCACGCTCCCGATCCTCGCGACGCGGCGCGTGCGGCCCGTCACACCAGGCCGCGACGGACGGCCCACACGGCCGCCTGCGTGCGGTCGGTGACGGCGATCTTTCGCAGGATGTTCTGCACGTGCTCCTTGACCGTCTCGACGCTGATCGTCAGCGACTGGGCGATCTCCTTGTTGGAGAGCCCGAGGGCCATGTGCCGCAGCACCTGGGTCTCCCGCTGGGTGAGCGGGATGTCCGGGTCGGGCGTCGCCACGCGGTTGGCCATCGTCGTGGCCACCCGTCGCAGTTCACCGGCCCGCATCGGAAGCTGGCCGGCCGCGGCGCCGGTGATCGAGTTGATCAGCTCGCTGCGGCTACTGCCCTTGAGGATGTAGTCGTGGGCGCCCGACGCGACGGCCCGGGCCACGTACGTCGGGTTGTCGAACGTGGACAGCATCACGCACCGCACGGCCGGCGCCTCGGCGCGGATCTTTTCCAAAGCCGTGAGGCCGTCCTTGCCGGGCATGCGGATGTCGAGCAGGACCACGTCCGGCTTGAGCTTCTTCGTCAACTTCACGGCCTCGTCGCCGCTGGCCGCCTCGCCGACGACTTTCACCTCCGACCCGGCCAGCAGGCTCACCAGCCCCCGGCGCACCACCTCGTGATCGTCCGCGATCACAACTTTGACAGCCATTGTTTCCGCCTTCTGCGGCCGGTGGGCCGCGGCTTTGACGAATCGTTCCTCCCCGCCCGAAGGGGGCGGCGGAGTCCTCTCTTGCAATCACCCTACAGCAGGTGCCGCACGGAAACAATGAGGTTACTTCGCGCGGGTGGGTCGAGTCCGGGATGGAGGGGGATGCGCGACGCGTCGTCGCCGCGCCGATCGCCACGACACCTTGGGCGGCACCGTGTGGTTACAAGCGGCACCGCGTCCGCCGGGAATCATGCGGTTCCAGCACGCATCCGGTGCAGCATCGCGGCCGCACCCATGCCCAAAAGGGCAGCCGCGACGCGGCCGCCGATCGCCTCCGGCGCATCGGCGGCCGACTCCTCTGTCGACACGCTGCGGATCGCGTCGCCGTCCTGCTCGAAGACGGCGGCGCCGAGCGTCAGCCTGCCATCGGCCATGCGGGCATGCGCGCCGATTGGAGCCAGGCAGCCACCGGCGAGCGCGGCCAGGCAGGACCGCTCGGCCCTCACGGCCGCGTGCGCCGCCGCGTCGTCGAGCGGCGCCACCACCTGCCGGGTCCGCACGTCTCCGGCACGGGTCTCGATCGCCAGCGCCCCCTGGCCCACCGCCGGCCAGAACACGGGCGGCGCGAGCACCTCGGCGATCC
>JBIIDT010000035.1:0-31095 GCA_044238145.1 Pirellulales bacterium
GCGGTTCATCGATCGGTCTCCGGGGTGCGGTATTCGCGGTCGGCGTGCTCGGCGGCGAGCCGGCGGAGGGATTCCTGCGTGGACACGATGTCGGCGCCCGCGAGGGCCGCGTCGAGGTCGGACGGCGGCTCCGGCGGCGGCCGGTTTCGCGTGCTGCCGAAGAGCGTGGCCACCACCCCGGCCACGACCAGCGACACCATGCTCACGAGCAGGATCGTCGCCAGCGACGTGTCGGCCGCCTGCGCCGGCGGCCGTGGCTTCCAGTCGGGCTCGATCGCCAGCACGAGCGGCGCCCGGCGGATCGTGTCGGTGGCCTTGTAGGCGTACCGCTTGAAGAAGTAGCCGGCCACCTCGACCGGCTCGGAGATCTTCAGGCCTTCGGGCATCCCGGCGGGAATCCGCAAGAAGTGGACGACGATCGGCGACGCGGGGCCGGCGGCCGGCTCGAGCCAGCCCTGCCAGTAGTCGGTGACGTCGAAGTCGTTGGCCGGCGCCCTGACCCGCTCGAGCCGCCGCAGCGTGCCCTTGAACTGCACGGCCCGGCCACGGAACGAGGCCGGCTGGCCGAAGAGTTCGGTGAACGAAACCGGCTGCGCGGCTCGCCGGACCGCGACGGGATCGGCGGACCGGAGCGTGAGCCAGGTCTGAATCCAGGCCGGCTCGTCCTCGCGGCGGAAGAAGGCGTCGTCGCGGACCCGGGCGAGCTGCTCGGCCGACGCCGCCAGCCCGGTGGCATCGGCCATGAACGGATCGGGCTCCGGCTCGATGAGCACCGCGTCCCCCTCGGGCCGCGCACCGCGGACCGCGTCGAGCCGCGTGTCGACCTGCTTCGCCGCCGGCGGGCCGCCGGGGCGCGGAAACCAGGTCTGTTCCACCCAGCCGAGCGCGACGACCGCGAGCAGGGCGGGCGGCATGAACCGCCAGAACACCCGGCGCCGCTCGGAGGCGGCGAGGTAGTTGCGCGGCCGACGGGCGGAAGCCCGGGCCGCGGACGGGGCATCGTCGTCCGGGGCGGCATGCATCACGACACCTCGTTCGTGGGCGGGGTGGCGGAACTATTCCCCGCCGCTTCGCGCCCGCTCCTGCCGCCGCATCTCCCGCCACACGTAGCAGCCGAACGTCCCCACGAGCGTGAAGGGCATCGCGAGCATGAGGAGGATGCTGTAGAAGTAGCCGCGGGCGAGATTGAGGCCGTCGGGATCGGACGTGTCGACCGCGTCCTTGCAGTTCGGGCAGCCGAACGCGTCGGCCGCCGCCACGAGGGCGAGGAGGACGGCGACGGCGAGCAACGGGCGGGTCCGCATGACCTCATTATAGGCCGCGGGCCGGAACCGGGCGCCCGTCCCGACCGCGGCGGATCCGCGGCCCCGGACCGGCCGCCTACGCCCCCGGAAAGAGGACGTAGAGCATGAGGTAGATCACGACGCCCGTGACCGACACGTAGAGCCAGATCGGCAGCGTGATCCGGCCCAGCCGGCGGTGGGCGTCGAACCGGCCCCGCCAGGCGAGGAAGAACATCCGCAGGGCAAGGCCCGGCACGGCCACGGCGAGGAGGATGTGGGAGATCAGGATCGCGAAGTACACCGTCCGCACCGTCCCGACGCCCCGGAACGGCACGTGCCCGACCAGCCAGTGGTAGGTCAGGTAGCAGGCGAGGAACACGGCCGAGGTGGCGAACGCCGCCACCATCGCGGCGCGGTGCGCGGCGACGCGGCCGCGGCGGATGAACACCCAGCCGGAGACGAGGAGGATCGTGGCGATCGCGTTGAGAACGGCGTTGGTGGTGGCCAAGGGATGGATGGCCAGACCGGGCCGGGCGGCGGGGGCTGTCGGCAGCGGCCCGTCCGCCGGTTCGGCGAGCACGTCGCGGATCAACTTCTTGAGCTTCTTCACCGTGTCCTCCTGGAGGAGGTGGTAGCCGCCGCGGAGCCGCCCCTGCCGGTCGAAGACGACGCCGCGCTCGGAGTGCACACCCACCTCCACCGGAAGGCGGAACGTCTCCATGCCCACCTGGGTGATCGTCCGCATGTCGCCGGTGAGGAACTTCCAACGGGCCGGGTCGGCCTCGAACCGCTCCGCGTACCGCGCCAGCACGTCGGGCGTGTCGTTGACGGGGTCGCAGGTCAGGCTCACGGCCATGAAGTCGGGGTCGCCGATCTCCTTGACGATCTCGGCCACGGCCTGGTTCTCGCGGAAGCAGGGCCCCGGGCAGTTGGCGAAGAAGATGCTCCCCATCCACACCTTCCCGGCCAGGTCGGCGGAGGAGAACTCGGCCCCCGACTGGTCGGTGAGCGTGAAGGGCGTGCCGGCGATGTTCGGCGTGTCCTCGTCGACCACCACGCGGCCGGCGACCACCGGCGTCCCCCCTTCCCCACCCGACGGCCCGCAGCCGGCGAGAGCGAGTATCACGAGGCAGATCCCAGGCAGCGAAAGCCCCAGCGCCGACCCGGGAGGTGAGGGGATCGGCATGAGGATGCGGAGCGTGGCGGACCTTCGCCAGCGACGCAACTCATGCCGTCCCCGAGCCGAGTTGGGCTGCTGACTCATGATACGGGCTCAGTGCCCCGCCCCATGATCCGCCGACTCGCGGGCGGCGCCCGCCTCCTCCATGAGCGTCACGTCCGACGGCCGGGCCATGTGCAGCGCCCGCTCCTGCGACACCATGCGGTTCCGCATGCCGACGTCCGGGACGAGCATGATCACCAGGAACAGGGCCATCATCGCCGCCGGGATGGTGAGCACGTATTTCCAGTTGGCCTCCCAGATGACGTGCATGAAGAACAGCACCACGAGCAGCGCCTTCGTGCAGGAGACGGCCATCATGAACGCCCAGCCCACTTGCGGCTGATCCCGCCACGGCCAGTAGGACGTGAAGGTCAGGAACGACATCGAGGTCAGGAAGCAGAGGGCGAGGAACACGGCCAGGTAGACGCCGAGGCCGCCGTGCCCGTGGTCGTGGCCGCCGTGCTCGGCGTGGTGGAGGGCGTCGTCGGCGGTCTCGCCGGCGCGGGTGACGGGGCCGTGGTCGTGATGGTCGCTCATGTCGGGGCTCAGAAGAGGTAGAGGAGCGGGAACAGGAAGATCCACACCAGGTCGACGAAGTGCCAGTAGAGGCCGATGTTCTCGATCATGGCGGCGTTCTTGGGCCCCAGCGTGTAGCCGAGCAGGAGGGCGAACACGAGCAGGCCGACGGCCACGTGCACGGCGTGGAAGCCGGTGAGCAGGAAGTAGGTGCTGGCCCACATGTTGCCGCCGGGAATGACGATCGGCAGCCGCAACCAGGAGAACGTGTCGTTGAGGCCGTGGCCGCCACCATGCCCCCCGCCGTGGTCGCCCCCGGCGTGGGCCGTGGGCAGCGGCATCACCTTGTCGGCCACCCAGGCCATGTCGTAGAGCTGCTGCTCGGGGGCGGCGACGGCGGCCTGGACCTTCGCCAGCGTGTCGCGAGCCTCACGCTCGGCCGCGGAGAGCTTCTCGGCCGGCGCTTCGCCGAGCCGCTTGAGCACGTCGACCGTGTCGCCGGGCTTGGCCTCGGCGTCGGTCGCGTCGCGGAGAAACGCCGGCACGCTCGCCACCGGCATCTTGCGGAGGGCGTCGAGGCGGGCGCGGACGGCCGAACCGTAGTACAGGTCCGGCCGCTCGTAGATCAGGCCGCGGGGCGCCACCGGATAGATGCCGTGGTCGAACTTCGCCTTGTACTCGTAGGCCTTGATGCCGAGGAACACGGTGCCGAGGAGCAGCGTGAGCAGCATCCAGAACTTCGCCAGGCCCGTCTTGGCGGACTTCGCCGCCTCCAGGGCGAGCACGATCGTCACGCTCGAGCAGATGAGCACGAAGGTGTTGAAGGCGCCGATCGGCTCGGAGAGGTGCACGTGGTGCGGCTTGGGCCACACCGGGGCGCCGAAGCGGAGCACGACGTAACTGCCGAGCAGGGCCGCGAAGAACATGATCTCCGTCGAGAGGAAGAGCCACATGATGAGCTTGCCGCGGGACAGCGGCAGGCCGGGCTGGTACTGCAGGTGCACGTGGCCGTGGTGGCCGTCGTCGTGGCCCCCGTGGTGGCCGTGGTCGTGCGGGATGGAGATCGCGGAGGCGTTCATGGAGGCACCGGAGGAACGGGGACGGTGGAGGGTCAGGCCGGCCGGCCCAGCACGACCGCCGCCGTGAGCAGGCCGAGCAGGGAGCCGAGGGACGTGAGCAGGAGCATGCGGGCCGAGGCGTCGTCGCGGCGGATCGCGAACCGGACCGCGGCCAGAGCATAGACGATGGACGCCAGGGCCGCCGCCAGGAAGAGGCGGATGCCGGCGGAGGGCACGGCCAGGGCGAGGCTCGCCGGGATCATCACCAGCGCGGCGGCCAGCGACTGGCCGGCGGCCCGCAGGCCGGAGGGGTCCACGACGGTAAGCATCCGCAGGCCGGCCGCGGCGTATTGCCGGCGGTAGAGCCACGCGATGGCCATGAAATGCGGGAACTGCCAGAGGTAGAGGACGGCACCGAGGGCGGCCGTGGCGACCGTCCCCTTGGGGTCGCCGGCCGCGAGCCGGGCCGGACCGTCGGCGGCCAGCCAGCCGATCGCCACGGGGAGCGCGCCGGCGACGGCGCCGACGGCGGTGTTGAGCGGCGACACCCGCTTCAGGGGCGTGTAGACCACGACGTACAGCAGCCAGGTCGCGACGGCGGCCGCCGCGGCCGGCCAGCCACCGGCGATCGTGCACGTCCCGCCGCCCACCACGAGCAGCACGACCGCCGCGATCCACGCGGCGGCGACGGAGAGCCGGCCCGCGGCGAGCGGCCGGTCGGCCGTGCGCGGCATGAGCCGGTCGCTGCCGCGCTCGAGGATCTGGTTGGCGATGCTGGAGCTGGCCGCCACGAACCCGGTTCCGAGGAGCAGCCAGAGGAGCGCGGCGGTGTCGTCGGGCCGGCCGGCCGTGAGCCAGAACGCGGTGGCGACGGTGGCGAGCACCATGACCGCGATCTTCGGACGCACGAGTTGGGCGGCGTCGGCGAGCACCGCGGCGAGGCCGCGGGGCATCGCGACCGCATCGCTGCCCGCGTCGAGCGCCACCGGGGCGATGGTCGCGGCCGGCTGCGGAAACGGGGGCGTCATGCGAAGACTCCTTCCGTTCGGCCCGCGGCCGTCCGACCGACGCGTGCGACCGCGGGGCTCGTGAGCCCGCCGCCGACGAGCCACAGCACGACCGCGCCGCCGAGGATCAACATCCCGAGCACGACGTGGCCGGTGACGACGGCGGCCCCGGCCGCACTCCGCGCCTGGATGGCCTCCGAAAGCCGCCATGACTCCGGCAGCAGGCCCGACGGCAGCCCCCACGACACGACCCAGGCGCCACAGCCGAGGAGGATCTGGCAGGCCACCAGACCCGCCAGCAGCCACGACCAGCGGCGGGCCGGCGAAGGGGCCGCCCCGTGCAACCAGGCCAGCATTCCGGCGACCACCGCGACCACGACGGCGCCGGCGACGTGGAAGCCGATCAGCCAGCGGAAGGTGAGCGGATCGACCGCCGCGTCGAGGTGCCGCAGCTGGGCACCGGCCACGAGCTGCACGTACGCGGCCACGACGAGTGCGGCTGCCGCGACCGCCGCCGCGACCGCCCGCGGCCGCGGTGGCGTGAGGAGATCGTCGCCGCACGCGCCACCCGCCGCCCCGCCCCGCCGCGTGAGCGTGGCGATCGCGGTGGCGACGGCGAAGAACAGCGGCCCGGTGCAGGCATGCACCTTGGCGATCGTCTTGTCGTCGAGGAGGACGCGGGCCCCGCCGAGCAGTCCCTGCACAACGACCAGCAGCACCGCCGCGACGGCGAGCGACCGCACGGCCGGACTCTGCCCGCTCCGCCACACGACCGCCGCGAGCCCGATCGAGAGCAGGCCCACCACGGCCCCGAGGAGCCGGTGCCCGTGCTCGAGGAACAGGTCCCACGGCCCACCGAGCCAGTCGGCGAGCGGGAACAGGAACATGTTGTGCCCATACGTGGCCGGCCAGTCGGGCACGGCCATCGCCGCCTCGTAGGTCGTGACGAGCGCCCCGAAGCAGAGCAGCACCGCCGTCACCGCCACGAGCAGGCAGGCGACGAGGTGGGGCCAGTTGTAAGGAGATCGCTTCATCGTCGGCGGAGGCCTCGGGCTCGGTGCGAGGATCCCGAGCCTATGGCCGCCGCGGCCATCAGCGAGGGAACTCGTGCCGGCCCGGGGCCGGCTTGGGCATGTCGGGGACCCAGTCCCCTTTGCGGATCAATGCGCCGCCGCAGCAGCCCGCGCCGCGGCCTCGTTCGGCGGGTCGGTCTGCATGAGGTGGTCCTTGTCCACGCCCGGCACCGAGTACTCGTACGGCCCGCGGTGCACCACGGGCTGGTAGTCGAAGTTGCCGTGGCCCGGGGGGCTCGGGGCGGTCCACTCGAGCGTGTTGGCGTTCCACGGGTTCCGGCCGGCCTTGGGGCCGTAGAACATGCTCCAGATGAAGTTGGCCGCGAAGATCACCTGGCTGGCCACCATGCCGATCGCGCACCAGGTCATGAACGCGTTGAGTGGCTGCAGGTGGTGGAACGTCTCGTAGTGGTAGGCGTCGGCGAGGCGGCGGGGGAAGCCGACGGCGCCGAGGATGTGCATGGTGAAGAACGTGCCGTTCATGAAGATGAACGTCAGGAAGAAGTGCACCTTCCCCCAGAACTCGTTCATCATCCGGCCGAACATCTTCGGGAACCAGAAGTAGATGCCGGCGAACACGCCCATCGCCGTGCCGCAGAACAGCACGTAGTGGAAGTGGGCGACGATGAAGTAGGTGTCGTGGATGAAGATGTCGACCGGCGTGGCCGCCATGAAGATGCCCGACAGGCCGCCGATGATGAACATCGACACGAACGAGATCGCGAACAGCATCGCGGTGGTGAACTGGATCCGGCCGCTCCACAGCGTGCCCAGCCAATTGAAGGTCTTCACCGCGCTCGGCAGGGCGATCATCATCGTCGACACCATGAACGTGATGCCGAGGGCCGGGTTCATGCCCGACATGAACATGTGGTGCCCCCAGACGATGAATCCGAGGCCGGCGATGCCGGCGATCGAGTACACCATCGGCCGGTAGCCGAACAGCGGCTTGCGGGCGAAGACGGTGAGGATGTCACTCACCATGCCCATCGCGGGCAGGATCATGATGTACACGGCGGGGTGGCTGTAGAACCAGAACAGGTGCTGCCAGAGCAGCGGCTGGCCGCCCCCCGCGCCGGGCACGGCGTTGTTGACGATGTTGCCCTCCGGCGAGAAGAAGCCGGTGCCGAGCGTGCGATCGAAGAGCTGCATGAAGCCGGCCGCGGTGAGCACGGGGAGGGCGAAGGCCTGGAGGATGGCGGTGATGAACATCGCCCAGATCGTCATCGGCAGGCGGAACATCGTCATGCCGGGGGCGCGCATGAGGATGATCGTCGTCATGTAGTTGACGCTGCCCAGCATCGACGAGACACCCACGAAGGTCAGGCCGACCAGCCACAGCGTCTGGCCCCAGCCGCTGCTCGGCGACGAGGCCACGTTCGTGGACAGCGTCGGATAACTCGTCCAGCCGCCGGAGGCCGCGCCCCCCTCCACGAAGAAGCTGGCGCCGAAGGCGATGAAGGCGGGCCACATGAACCAGTACGACAGCATGTTGAGCGTCGGGAAGGCCATGTCGTCGGCCCCGATCATCAGCGGGATGAGGAAGTTGCCGAACGCCCCCGCGAGCACCGGGATGATGACGAGGAAGATCATCACGGTGGCGTGCATCGTGAACAGCATCGTGTAGAACTCGGGCGCCATCTGACCGCCCTGCTGGGCGAACAACTTGCCGAGCACCGGCACGTCGGACCACGGCCAGGCCACCTGCCAGCGGACGGCGAGCGCGAGCAGGCCGCCGATCAGGAACCACAGCAGCGTGGAGAACAGGAACTGCAGGCCGATGACCTTGTGGTCCTTGGAGAACACGTAGGTCGAGAGGAAGTGGCCGAGGCCTCCCTGCGGGGCCGCGTGATGGCCGCCGGCGTGCGGCAGCGTCGGGCTCGAGGTGGCGATGCTCATGGGACTCTCCTCCGGGAAAAAGTGTTCAGTCGGCAGCCGCGCCGGCCTCGGCCTCGGGCTGGGTGGCTTCCTGCTTCGCGTACTGGTCCGCGAGCCAGCGGTTGAAGTCCTCGCGGGACTCGATCGTGATCCGGCCCTTCATCTTGTAGTGGCCCCAGCCGCACAGCTCCGCGCAGACGATGTCGTAGGAGCCGGTCTCCGTGGCCTTGAACCAGACGGGGATTTTCATGCCCGGCACGGCGTCCTGCTTGATCCGCAGGTTCGGCAGGAAGAAGGAGTGCAACACGTCCATGCTCTTGAGCTGGATGAGCACGTCCTCGTCGGCCGGCACGTGCAGATCGTTGACGAGGAACAGGTCGTCGGGCGTGCCGAGCGTGCCGTCGCGGCCCGGGTACCGCAGCCGCCACTCGAACTGCCGGGCCACGACTTCGACGGTTGGGGACATGCGCGGACGACGCATCTTCACGTCGGCCCAGGCGTTCATCTGGTAGATGGCGATGAACAGCAGCGTGGCCGCCGGGATGATCGTCCACACCACCTCCAGCGTGTGGCTCCCCTGGATGTACGTGGCCGGACCCGCCGCCTTGGCCGCGTCGTACTTCCACATGAACCAGAAGATCATCACTTCCGTGGCGATGAACACCACGCCGGTGAGCGCGAGGATGAAATAGAACAGTCCATCGATGCTCGGGCCGTGGGCGGCGACGTTCTTCGGCAGCCAGTGGTCGTAGGCCGGGGCGACGGCGAACACGGCCACGCCCAGCACCGGCACGGCGAGGAACAGCAGCGCCCAGAAGATTCCCGCGATCCGACTGTTCACGGCTCGACTCCCCTTCCGCGGCTAGAACCGGTCCCGGGCGACCATGGGCCGGTCCACCCCGAGCTCGCCGTCGAGTTCGTAGGGGAGCGACCGGATGTAGTTGACGATGTGCCAGATGTCCTCGGGCGGAATCGTGCCCTTGGCGGCGGGCATCGGCGCGCCGTTGATGCCGGCGTGGATGCGGTAGTAAAGGTCGAGCGGCCGCCGGCCGCCGCGGTAGATGCCGTGCCGCAGGTTGCGCGGCGGGATCGTCCGCGGCTTCAGGGCGTCGCCCTCGAGCACGTCGGCGGCCCGTGCCGCCCAGGCACGATCGTCGTCGCCGGCGATCTCTCGGGACCATTCGACGAGCGGCTTGTTCCAGTCGTCGTAGTCGTTGGCCTGGCCGTCGCCGAGCGCCGTCGGGCCGTGGCACTTCACGCAGTTGGCCTTGTCGCCGTAAAACAAGTCGCGGCCCTTGGCGATCGACGCCTTGAGGTCGATGTCGGCCGGCATCTCGGGCACCGGGATGGCCGCGTCCGGGGCCGCCTTCCAGCGGTCCGCCACCGCGACCAGGGTCTCGTCGACGAGGAACTCGCGGGTCTCGGGCAGCCGCCCCTTGGCCTCGTCGTCGAGGTCGAAGTAGGCCCGGATCAGGGCCAGTTCCGTCTCGCCGCGGATCGCGAGGTACTTGACGTACTCCACCAGGGCATCGACCTGGGCCTCGCCGAGCAGCGCGAAGGAGGGCATCGAGGTGCCAGGGATGCCGTTGTGCAGGATCCGCACCAGGTCGGCGTGCGTCGGCTTGTCGGCCCGCTCCGTGCTCTTGAACTTGAACCAGCCCGGCCGGTAGTCACGCGGATAGGGGTTGAGGAACGCCGCCGTCGGCCCCATGCCGTCGCCGGTCACCCCGTGGCAATGGGCACAGTGCTCGCGGTACAGGCCGTTCTTGCGGCCCACGATGTCGCTCCGCACGGGGCCGGCGGCGAGCAGAAGTTTCGCCTCGTCGAGGCCCGTCTCCGGCAGCACCACCGGCTTGTCGGGCGTGCCGAACATGGCCTCGAGGATGGTGGCGACCTGCCGTTCCTGGTCGGGCATGAGCCGCTGCTTCGCAGCCTCGACCATGTTCAGCCGGAACGACGCGGGCGGCGTCCGGCCGCAGCCGGCTGCCACGACCAGCGCGGCGGCGACGAGGAGCAACGGAAACGGACGGCGAAGGACGGGCGTGGCGGACATGGCAGTCGTCATGCGGGGGTGTGGGTCACGTGCCGATGGCGGAAGCGGGAACCTCGAGCGTGCCGAGATCCTTGACCTCGTTCTCCTCGAGTTTGATCTGGAAGCGGCCCTTGGGCGTCCACTTGAGGTCGGGCTTCTGCAGGCCAAGAGCGCCGTTGGGGCCGGTCGACCGCTCGTGCCAGACCTGGAACTCCAGCGGCTCGCCGGCGGGCAGGTCGGGAATCGTGAACGAGCCGTCGGCAGCCGACACGGCCACGTACCCGTCCTTGCGGAACACCATGTAGGCCTTCATCCACGGGTGGACGTTGCAGGTCACCATCGTGGGCATGCCCGTCTCCGCCTTCGGCTTGTAGGGCAGGCTGCCGCCGGCCGGGATCAGCTGGTTGAAGTCGGAGCCGGCGATATTGGTGTTGTGGCCGACGGGGTCGCTGTTCTTCACGTCGATCGACTGGCCCACGCGGGCCGCGAACACGGGGGCGAGAAACTCGCAGTTCTTTTGGTCAAAGACGAGCGGCTGCCCGGCCTCGGCGTCCTTCACGCGACTCGTCTTGCGGGCGAAGACCACGACGTTCGCCAGCCCCTTGCTCGACGGGTCGACGAGCAGGGATCGGTCGAGGAGTTTCGACATCTTGCCGCACACCTCGGTGTCCTTGTCGGCGACGAGGGCCTTGGCCGCCCCCGGCGTGCCGGCGAACACGAAACGGCCCTTGAGCGTGGCCCAGCCGGTACCGGCGGCCGCAGTCTCGGCGACCGGCCCACCGCCCGACGCGGCGCGGAGCGTGGCCCGGAGCTGCTCGGCGGCCGCGACGTCGGCGGTCGGCGCGGACACCCGCACGGGGCCGCAGCCCACGGCGAGCAGGCCCGCGGCGATGGCGAACGGTGCGAGTCGGTTCAGGCGGCTCATCCGGCCCTCTCTACTTCTTGAACGCGGCAGCCTCGACGGGGATCTCGCCCAAGTCGGTGCCCGCGGCCTCGACCTTGACCTTGATCCGCCCCTTCTTGTCGGCCTTGCCCTTCGCGGTCGCCACCTCGGCGAGGTTGCCCGCCTTCTCGTGCCACAGCTGCAGCTCAAGCTCGCCGACCGGCACGCCCTTGATCTCGAAGGATCCATCGGGCTTGGTGATGGCGGTGTAGGGATTGCCGCGGACCACGACCCAGGCCTTCATCCACGGGTGAATGTTGCAGGTCACGCCGGCGGGGATCGACTCCTCGGCGGCAAACTTGACGGGAGCCGAACCACCGGCCGGGATCAGCGTGTTGGAGGCCGGGTTCTTGATCGTGGAGACGTTGCTGTTGTGACCGACGGTGTCGGAGTTCTTGATCACGAGTTCCTGCCCGGTCTGCACGAACACCACGTGCGGCTCGAACCGGCAGTTCTTGTTGTCGAGTTCGACCGGGTTCTTGGCAGCCGCCGCGGCCTCGGGATTGACCTTCACTGCCTTGTCGCGGACGAAGACGACGACGTTGGCGATCCCCTTGTCCGCGCCGACGACGAGTTCCTCGGCCAGCAGCTTGTGCTTGCCGCAGACCTCGACGTCCTTGTCGGCCTTGAGCTCAGCGGCGGCCGGGGCGTCGCCCTTGATCACGAACTTCCCCTTGATCGATCCCCATTCGTCGGCCGCGGCCGGCACGGCGAGGAGGGCGACGACGGCGAACGATCGAACGAGCGACGATTTCATGGCATGGCTCCGAGCGAGGTGCAGGCGTGGACGAACCACAATTAGTTTAGGGCCGCGGACGGGGGCGAGGAGCCGTTCGCCGGCCGGATGAGGCTGGCGGACGGGCGGGAAGGCGCGGCCGGCGGCACCGCCGCTGCCGGCGGTCCGTTCGCCGCCGGGGTGGAGGTCTGGGGGACGGCGGGGGCAGCCTGCCGCAGGAAGGCCTCCAGGACCGGCCGCAGGTTGCTCTTCGCGAACGTGTCGAAGTGCATGAGCAGGTCGGTGAGGGCGGCCACCTGCTGGTCGCTCGTCCCCTTGTACAGGTCCTGGCTCACCGGCTTGTCGAACGGGATGTTCACCGGCATGCCCGTATAGGGCAGGAACCGCTTCGGGTTGGCGATCCAGTCGTGGACGTAGCCCGGCCGGAGCCGCTCGTGGACGCGAGCCAGCTGCGGGGCCAGCGCCTTGACGCTTCCCGGCGGCGTGTAGTCGCCGACGAGATGGCACTTCACGCAGTAGTTGGTGTTGGTGACGATCTTGAGGGCGTCCTGCAGGTGTCCCGGATGCGTCGCCTCGACGGCCGCCAGTGAGCCCTCGTCGAGCCGCGGATCGGCCACGTAGGGATACTCCGCCCCGTCCACCGCGGCGAAGTAGTCGACGAGTTTCGCCGCTTCGGCCGACTGGAAGTTGAACTTCGGCATCCGCAGCACGGCCGGCGGCCGGATGGGGTGCGGGTTGAGGAGGAACTTGTGCAGCCATGCCGACTGCACCTTCTTCCCCTCGCCGACGAGCGGCGGCGGCAGCCAGCCCCAGGCGTCGTCGGGCTTGACGTTCGGATTGACCTGCTTCTCGTCGGCGATCACCGTCGGGAACAGGAGCCGGGCCAGGTCGCCGCCGTGGGCGGGATAGTGGCGGCCCGCACGCACCGCGTCGTCGGGCAGCGTGATGTTCGGCCCACCCACCGGCCGCGGCTCGCCATCCACCAGCGTGTCGTGGAACAGCATCACTGGGATGCCCGCCGCCTCCGGATCATCCGGCTCGACGGGCGTGCCCTCCTCGTCCACCCGCTGCGGCTTGCCGGTCACTGGATCGAGCACCGGCATGCCGACGAGCGTCGCCTTGCGGCGGCCCTGGCGGTCGGCGACGAGCGACGCCTCGGCCTGTTGCGGCGTGAAGTGCGGCGACAGGAACGGGTAGTCGGCCACCTCCGTCGCCTCGCCGAGCGAGCCGGGCCGGTAGCGGATGTCCCAGCGGTCCATGCCGAGGACGTGGCAGCCGCCGCAGTTGTACTGCTCGGCGACGACGAGGCCGTCGAGGCGGGCCTGCTCCCGCGGGCCGGGGGTGTGGACGTACTTGGCCGCGGGCGGCTCGGCGACGAGGCCGAGCACGAACGTCATCACCGCCTCCCGCTGCTTCTGGTCGAACGGGAACTGCGGCATCCGGTACCGTTCGTTGTACGACTTGTTCTCGGTCTTCTTGTAGTCGTAGCTGCGGGGGGCACGGAGCTTCTGCCACAGGAAGCCCTCCCGCTCGTGACCCACGAGCTTCTCGAGGAAGTAGCCCGTGTCGGGATCGACCGACTCGGGATCGAGGTGGACCTCGTCGTGCTCGGGGCCGGCGTAGGCCAGGTCGGGATTGATGGCGTCGTTGGCGGGCTGTTTTTCGCCGTGGTCCCCCCCGCCGTGGTCGGCGGCAGGCCCGTGACCGGCCGGGCCGTGGCCGTGATGGCCGGCCATCTGGTGGGCCACGAACTGCGTCACCTGCTCGAAGGCGATCCGCGACGGATCCTTGCGGCCCCAGTCGGCGAGCGCCGCCCCGGCGGGCTTGGCGTCCTCGAAGCCGGGAATGTCGTGGCAGGAGTAGCAGGCGAGCTTGGCGATCGTCTTCTTGCCCACGTAATTCAGGAGCACGGCGTCGCGGTCGGCGGCGGCGAGTCCGACGAGCATCCGCTCGTCGCCCTGGATGGTGGCCTGCTCGGCCGGGACGCCGTTTTTCAGAACCTGCTCGGCGCGGACCGTCGAAAACCGGTCCTTGAGGTACATGAGGGCCAGTTCATCGAGGGCCTGCCGCTCGGCACCCGACATCTGGCGGCCCGGCACGTCCTCTGGCTTCCACTGTTCGGTGGAGGTCATCAGGTAGGCCAAGGCGTCGGCGGCCGGGTCGCTGACCGTGCCGTCGGCGTGCTTGACCGGCTCCAGCAGGACGTTGGGCATGAGCGTCCGCGGGTGGTACCGGGCCGGCTCACGAAGCCAGCTGTACAACCACTCCTTGCCCTTGGGGTGGGCGGCCATCTTGGCGCCGATCCGCGACAGGTTGGGGCCGTGGGTGCTGGTGGCCTCGGGGAAGTCGGCATGTTGGTGGCAGGCGAGGCAGCCGCGGAGCTGGAACACCTTCTTGCCGCGCTCCACGTCGGGGGCGGCGGTGATCCCGGCGTAGGGCGCGACGTACTCGAAGGGCGCGCTGGCCGCGGCGATGTAGTGGATCATCGAGCGGATCTCGAGCGGCTCGTACTTCATCGACTCCTCGAGACCCTTGCCCTCGAGGTGGTCCCAAAGCCCGAAGAACCGCGGCATCTTCGTGGAGGGGCGGAAGTCCTGCGGGTTCCGCAGCCAGGCGTACGTCCACTCGAAGCCGAGCTTGGCGGCAGCGTGCCTCAGGCTGGGACCGACCTTCGGCAGCGTGCCGGCGGCCTCGGGATCCTTGAGCAGCACGGCCATCTGGTGCGACCGCGGCGTGAGCTTGGCCTCGGCGCCCAGGGCGGCGTCGCGCTCGAGGGCGTCCCGCAAACGATCACGAGCCTGGCGACCGTCGGGCCCCGACTTCACCTCGTCGATCCAGCGGGCGACGGCGGGGCCGAGATCCTTCACACCCGGATCGACCGTGAGCGCCTCGGCCACCTCGTGGTAATTGGGCGCCAGCCGCATGTCCGGGCCGATCCGCGAGTCGGGGCCGGACCAGCCGTTGATCTCGTGGCAGCCGTAGCAGCCGTACTGACGGATCAGGTGGTAGCCCTCGACGAGCTTCGGCGCCGGCGGCTCGGGGAACCGTTCCGAGGGCTCCAGGTCGACGACCTGATGATGGCACTTGAGGCAGCTCGATTCCTCGAACCGCTCCGGCAGCATCGGGAAGATCCAGTGGTGGTTGTTGAACCAGCGGTGGTTGTCGTGCCACTCGTGCCCCTGCTTGGGCGTGTTCGGCGAGTGCGAGGCCCACATGAAACTCGTGGCACTGCCCTGCCCCTGGTGGCAGATCGTGCAACCGAAGTTCTTCATCGGGTGGGGGCTGGAGTCGCCCACGAACAGGTCGAGCCGCGGGTGCGTCGCATAGGGCTGCGGCACGCCGCGACGGATCTTGAGATCGAGCGGCGTCCCCCAGCGCGGCGTCTCGACGAGGGCGGCGGCGGCCACCGAACGGGCGAGCGTGCGACTGCCGTCGACCTGCTCGATCACGTCGCCGACCTGCAGGCCCGCCTGCGCCGCGACCGAACCGGGGACGACGACGCTCACGGTCGGATCCTCGGCGGCGAACAGCCCGCGGGGGGCGAGCTGCAGGCCGTAGATGGCCTCCAGCTGCCCGTTGCCGTCGCCCTCGACGGCGGTCGCCGCCGGCCGCTCGGCCGGCGTGGGCAGCGCCAATTCGACGGTGCTGGCCTCACAGTAGGCCGGCTCGGTGGGCGATCCCGGAGCCGTCTTGTCCATGCCGCGGTGGCAGGTCGTGCAGCGGTCGAAGCGGGCGACGTTGCGGAAGTTGTTGTTGAGCGTCAGGTCCGGCAGCCAGATCTGGTCGACCTTGAGCGGACCGTTGAAGGCGTCGAGCACGGGCAGTTCGAGCACCGCCTTGCCCGCCGAAGGCTCGCGCTGGGCGAGCGTCTTCTGGAGTTGCCCGAGCTTGGAGCGGTGGTCGTCGACGGCCTTGGCGGCGGCATCCTCGCCGGCGGTGATCGCGGCCAACTGCGTTTCGAGCGACTTGCGATGGGCGTTCGCCTCCTGGAACCGAAGCGTCGCCTGCCGCACCTCCTCGCGCTTGTCGTCAGCCAGTTTGAGGAGCGCGGCCTGCCGCCCCTCGGGCAGACCGTCGGTGATCGCCAGCTCGTAGTCGGCCCGGTTCTTGTCGAGCTCGGCCTTGCGGAGCTTGAGTTCGCCGGCCAACTGGTCCTCGCGGAACCGCGTCCGCTTGACGATGTCGCGCAGCCGGGCGAACAGGTCGCCCCGACGCACGAACCGCTCCTCCGGATCGGTCTGGTTCCGCAGCTGGTCCACGTCGAGCTGGGCGAGATCCGCCGCCTGGGCGTCGGCGGCGACCGACCGCACGCTGTCGAGGAACGCCGCCGTCAGTCCGGCGTCGGGATCGGCACGCCGGGCCTCGGCGAGCGCCTTCTCCAACTCCTCGGCCCTGGCCGCGAAGGCCTGCGACCCCTGCTCCTGGATGCGGGCCGTGGCCGACCAGGTCTCGAGGTTGCGAAAGCCGCGGGCGTACTGCTTCCACGGCCGGTTGTGGTCGGCCGTGAGCATCAGCACCGTGGACAGCAGCAGGAGAATCGCCGTCACGGCGAAGACGACGTGCAGCGTCTTGAGGTTCCGCCAGGTCTGTTCGGTAGCAGGCATGGTTTTAGAAGTTCAGCGAGAACTCCGGAATGCTGACGATGTACTTCAGGTTGAACGTCCAGCGCAGGATCATCTTGATGGGCAGCGAGAGCATGAGCAGCATCAGGTTGGCCATCACCATGTAGCGGATGAATCCCATGCGGGCGAAGAACCCGCGGAACACCGTGACTGCCAGCAGCGGCGGCAGCACCACGAGGTAGATCGCCAGCGAGATCAGGCCCGGCGCCTCGCGCAGCAGCACGTAGCCGATCTGCGCCAGCGTGCCCGCACCCTGCGGCGCCCGCGGCAGCGGCTTGTCGAGCAGGTTGACCCAGAACATCTGGTTCAAGTCGACGTTGTTGAGCACCTCGACCTTGTAGGGCGTCCAGTGCTCGAACGGGCCGAAGAAGTTCCAGTTCGGCCCGCGGAGGAACGTGCCCAGGATGATGAGCGTGATCCACAGCTCGAAGAACCCGAACTGGTACACGAGATAGCTGAACTTCCGCTCCTCGATCGAGTAGTAGCCGTTGCCCTTCTTGTTGAAGTCGAGGTAGGGCATCGCCATCAGCCCGAACACCACGAGGCTCGGCAGCACGACGCCGGCATACCAGGGGTCGAAGTAGACGAGCATCTCCTGCAGGCCGAGGAAGTACCACGGGGCCTTCGACGGGTTCGGCGTCTTCACGCTGCTCGCCGGCTCTTCGAGCGGGGCCGGCAGGAAAATCGCCCACAGGAGGAGCAGGGCCGAAACGGCCACCATGCAGATCAGCTCGGTGTAGACGAGATCGGGCCACACCAGCACCTTCTCGTCGTTCTCCTTCTCGACCGGAGGCAGCCCCCGCGCGATCCGCTCGTCGTTGACGACGGCCTGCTTGGTGGCGACCCAGGTGAAGAAGGCGAGCAGGAACACGAGGCCGACGATCGGCACGTTGTCCGGCTTCATGACGATGGCCGCGAAGTCTTCGTTCGCCATCGCCAGCCCCATGAGCAGCAGCGCGGCGTTGAACACCGTCCAGGCCACCATCGGCTGGACGAAGAACTTGCGGAACACGAACAGGATCGCGAACAGGGCCGTCGTGCCGACGGTGTAGGCCACCGGACCGGAGAGCTGGTTGACGAACGACCGCGCCGCTGCGGGCAGGGCCGGCACCATGCTCTCGGAGCCCGACAGCGCCATGCTGGCGAGAATCATCATCACGCCGGCGAAGGCGGTCCAGAAGACGGCCCAGCCGGTCTGCCCCTTGCGCCGCCAGAGAATCAGGGCCGCCACCGAGTTCATGATGGCGAGGAAGGTGTAGTAGCCCCCGAGGAAGCCGGCGACGTCCTTGAGGAAGAAGGGGTTGTGCATGGCAGTGTCTTCAGAGCGGCCCGCTGATGCCGCCGTCCTTTCGCACCCGCCAGAAGTGGATCGCCAACAGGAGCGCCACGGCCAGGGGGATCGCGATGCAGTGCAGCACGTAGAAGCGGTTGAGCGTCTCTTCGCCGACGAAGCGGGCGCCGAGCAGGCCGAAGCGGGCGTCGGAGGCGTCGGTGATCATGTCGATGCCGCCGATCGTGAGCAGCTGCTGACCCGGACCCTCGTAGCCGAGCAGCGGCGTGGCCCGGGCCATGTTCGAGCCGACCGTGATGGCCCAGATCGCCAGCTGATCCCAGGGCAGCAGGTAGCCGGTGAACGAGAGCAGGAGCGTGAGGAGCAGGAGGATCACGCCCACGACCCAGTTGAACTCGCGGGGCGGCTTGTAGCTGCCGGTGAGAAACACGCGGTACATGTGCAGCCACGTGGTGATCACCATCGCGTGCGCCCCCCAACGGTGCAGCTCGCGGAGGATGCCGAGGCTCGTCACGTCGCGAAGGGCCAGAATGTCGTTGTAGGCCCACTCGAGCGTGGGCCGGTAGTAGAACATCAACAGCACGCCCGTGACCGTCTCGACGAGGAACAGGAAGAAGGTCACGCCCCCCATGCACCAGGTGAACGAGAGGGCGATGCCCTGCTTCTTGATCGACACCGGATGGAGGTGGAGGAAGAAGTTCGTGAGCATGACCACGATCCGATTCCGCCGGTCGAGCGGCATCGGGTGGCGGAAGATGCTCTTCCAGATCTGGGAGTTGCGGATGGTCTCGCCGATGGCCATGGTGCGGTGGTTGTCCTGCGTGACTGGTGCGGCCTAGACGGGCACGTACGACTCGGGGTCGGCCCACTGGCCGAGCTCCTCCTGGAACGCCCGGCTCTTGTCGATCTCGAGCTGACCGTCGTCGGCGATGCGGATCGCGTACCGCTCCAGCGGCCGGGGCGCCGGCCCCTCGAAATTGATGCCGTCCTTGTAGAAGCCGCTGCCGTGACAGGGGCACTTGAACTTCTGCTCGGCCTCCAGCCAGCTCGGCGTACAGCCGAGGTGCGTGCACACGGTCTTCAGGGCGTAGATCTGCTGCAGGCCGTTGAAGTCGCCGTTCACGACCCACACGCCGTATTGCGGCACGTACTTCGTCTCCACCTTGCCGGCCGGGAAGGCATCCTTGAAGCCGACCTTGAACTTGCTCGGCGGCTCGGCCAGCACGTTGGGGAACAGGAATCGCGCCAAGCCGAGCGTGAACAGGCCGCCCGTCACCGACAGCGCGGTGAAGCCCAGCGCCATGAACGATCCCATGGCGATCTCGAGGAAGCCGCGACGATCCTCCTCGTCGGCAGCCTTCTTCGCCTTGGGCTCCGGCTTGACGGGCCGCGGCGGCAGGGATGCCGCCGCCGCCTTCTCGGTAGCGGCCGCCGGCTTCGGACGCGGGGTGGGGCGCGGCGGAGCCTCGGCCTTGCTCACCGGGCCGGGCTTGGCCGCGGCACGGGCGGCCGCGAGGATGCTCGCGGTGTCCCGCTGCACGCCCGTCTTCGGGCCGTCCTTGGCGGCGGCGGGCTTGGCAGACGCCGGCTTCGCGGCGGCTGCCTTGACCGCGGGCTTCGGCGCGGCGGGCTTCACGGCGGCCGGTTCGCCCGCCTCCTTCTTCGCGCGGGCCATGGCGAGAATATCGGAGACGCTCGGACGGGCGCCGCCCGACACGGCCTTGGCGGCGGGCTTGGGCTTCGCCGCCGGTTGCTCCGCGGCCGTCTCTTCGGCGGTCACTTCGGACCCCGCAGGCTCAGCATCCGCGGGCTTCGCGGCGGCACCCTTGCCGTCGGCCGCCCGCGCGGCCGCCAGGATATCGGCGACCGACATCTTCTTTTTCTCAGCCATCCGACGCCCCGACGACGACTTTCCCCGACCGGCTCCGGAGCGCCCGGAAAGGGTCGGGAAGGGAGTCAAAAAGCAGGTTTCGACCGCGATTTCGAGAGTTCGTGATTTTTTTCACGAACTCCCTTCTACTTTATCGGCACGGCCTCCACTGTCAACGTCGGCCGCCGCCGCGCGCGTCACGCCCGGGCGCCACGCGGATTCCAGAACCGCCGGGGCCCTCGAGGGCTCGCGGCGCACCCGCTCGAGCCGTCGGCCGGCGTCGCAGCGTCGCCGGAGGCTGGTACAACGTGGCGATCCGCGGCAGGGCAGCCGGAGGCCCTCCCGCCCGATCATCCCTGGAGCCACCATCGTGAGCCGATCCCGCCGCGTCCTCGTCGTGGGCAGTGGCGGCCGAGAGCACGCCCTCGCCTGGAAGCTCGCGGCCGACGGAGCCGAGGTGCTCGTGGCGCCGGGCAACGCAGGCACGGCCGCGGTCGGCGAGAACGTGCCCGTCCCGGCGACCGACATTCCGGGCCTCGTGGCGCTGGCCCGCGACCGCGGCGTCGACCTGACCGTCGTCGGCCCCGAGGCCCCGCTCGTCGCGGGCATCGTCGATGCGTTCACGGCGGCGGGCCTGCGGATCTTCGGGCCGACGGCGAAGGCCGCCCAGATCGAGGGCAGCAAGATCTTCTGCAAGCAGATCCTCCACCGCGGCGACGTGCCGACGGCGATGTTTCGCGAGTTCCGCTCGGCGGCCCGGGCCCGCGACTACCTCGAGGCCCGCGAGGACATGCCTGTCGTCGTCAAGGCCGACGGCCTGGCGGCGGGCAAGGGCGTCTTCGTGTGCGGCGACAGGGCCGCGGCACTCGAGGCCGTGGCCACGCTCGCCGGCGATCCGCAGTTCGCCACCGCCGCCTCGGGGATCCTCGTCGAGGAGCGGCTCGACGGCGTGGAGGTGAGCGTGATGGCGATCACCGACGGCCGCACGATCGTCACGCTGCCGCCGCTGCAGGACCACAAGGCGGCTTACGACGGCGACGAGGGCCCCAATACCGGCGGCATGGGGGCCTACTGCCCCGCCCCGTTCGTGGACGACGCCCTCCTCGCGGAGATCGAGGCCCGGATCCTGGTGCCCACGGTCCACGCCATGCGGCGGGCGAAGGTGCCCTTCCAGGGCGTCCTCTTCGGCGGCCTGATGCTCACGGCCCAAGGGCCGAAAGTGCTCGAGTTCAACGCCCGCTTCGGCGACCCGGAGTGCGAGGCCCTCATGTCCCGGCTCGATTCGAGCCTCCTCGACCTCCTCGACGCCGCGGCAGACCGGCGGCTCGACGAGGCCGAGCCGCCCCGCTGGAAGCCGGGCGCGAGCGTCACGGTGGTGATGGCGGCCGAGGGCTATCCGGGACAGGTGGAGAAGGGCCGGCCGATCCGCGGCCTCGAGGCCGCCGCGGCCGTCGAGGGCGCGCAGGTGTTCCACGCGGCGACGCGGTCCACGGCCGCGGGCATCGTCACCGACGGCGGCCGCGTGCTGGCCGTGACGGCGTCGGCGCCGTCGCTGGCCCGGGCGAAGCTCCAGGCCTACACGGCCGTGAAGGAGATCCGCTGGCCGGGCGGCTGGTGCCGCAAGGACATCGCCGACAAGGGGCTGCGACGCGAGCGGGAACTGCTCGCCACCATGGCCGAAGCCGGGGAGACGGCATGAGGCTCCGCGTCGGCATCGTCGGCCTCGGCAGCCAGTGGGAGTCGCGGTACCTGCCCGCCCTGCGGTCGCTGCCCGACCGGTTCGAGGTCCGCGGCATCTGCGAGCAGGTGGCCCACCGGGCCGCCAAGGCCGCCGCGGCCCTGGGCACGACGGCGGTCGACGGTTTCCGGGCGCTCGCGGGCCGCGACGACATCGACGCGCTGCTGTATCTCGCCGACCAGTGGTACGGCGCCACGCCGATCCTCGCCGCCTGCGACCACGGCAAGTCGGTCTACTCCGCGATCGCGCTCCCCTTCGACCCGGCGGAGGCCGGCCTCCTCCGCCGCCGCGTCGAGGAGGCGGGCATCGCGTTCGTGGCCGAGCTGCCGCGGCGGCACGCGCCGGCGACTGTCCGCCTCAAGGAACTGATCGCCACGCGGCTCGGCCGGCCGCGGATGCTGTTCTGCCACCGCCGCGTGCCGCTGTCGGCCGCGCCGGCGACCGAGCCGCCCCGCGAAAAGGCGACGGAGGCCCGCGACCTGATGGAACTCGTCGACTGGTGCCGCTACGTCGCCGGCACCGAGCCGACGAGCGTCGTCGCCGTCCGTCACGCGGAAGCGGAGGGCGGCGAGACCGACGACTACCAGATGATGAGCCTCGACTTCTCGGAGACGGGCCGGCCGGGCGACGGCCCCCTGGCCCAGATCAGCTGCGGCTACTACATGCCGCGGCAGTGGGAGGAGGCAGTGGGCTTCCGACCGCCGCCGGCCCTGCAGGTGGTCTGCGAGCAGGGCATCGCCTTCGTGGACCTGCCGGCGAGCCTCGTGTGGTTCGACACGGCCGGACGCCACCAGGAGGCGCTCGACAGCGAGCGGCCGGTGGGCGAGCACATGCTGCTGCAGTTTCACCGCAGGGTCACGAGCCTGGTCCGCCACATGAGCGGCCTCGACGACACGCTGCGGGCGCTGGAGATCGTGCAGGCCGCCGCGATCAGCCAGGCCGAAGGCCGGCGGGTCGCCGTGTGAGGCGCTGGACGGCCAAAGCGCCCAACCCGGCTGCGGGCCACCCGTGCCCCGTCGCCGGCCGTTCGCTCCGGCCCTCCCGGCCTTCGCTCACTCGGATGCCGACGTCGCTCCGCCATCCATGGCTTCGCTTGTTGGCATACGCCGGCTCCCGCGGCACGGATGGCCCACAACCTGCCCTACAACGCCGCCACGACGAGGTCGCCGACCTCGCGGGTGCCGTGGCCCATCTTGCCCGCGGCCTGGCTCTTCATCTTCGTGCCGGTGACGTGGGCCACGGCCTTGTCGATGCGGGCACCGGCGGACGGGTGGCCGCTGTGCTCCAGCAGCATCGCCATCGCGTTGATCGCCGCGATGGGGTTGATGACGTTCTGGCCGGTGTACTTGGGTGCGCTGCCCCCCATCGGCTCGAACATGCTCACGCCGCCACGATCGGGATTGAGGTTCGCCCCCGCCGCCACGCCCATCCCGCCCTGGAGGATGCCGCCGAGGTCCGTGATGATGTCGCCGAACATGTTCGTGGTCACGATCACGTCGTAGGCGTCGGGGTTCTTGACCATCCACATGCAGCACGCGTCGACGTGGTTGTAGTCGGTCTTCACGTCGGGATACTCCTTCGCCACCTCCTGGAACGTCCGCCACCACAGGTCGTGGCCGAAGGTCAGGACGTTCGTCTTGGCGACGAGCGTGAGCGTCTTCTTCGGGCTGTTCCGCTTCCGCGTGTACTCGAAGGCCCAGCGGATGCACCGCTCGCAGCCCTTCCGCGTGTAGATCGCCTGCTGCACCGCCACCTCGTCGGCCGTGCCCTTCTTGAGGTAGCCGCCGACGCCGCAGTACAGGTCCTCGGTGTTCTCGCGGACGACGACGAAGTCGATGTCCTTGGGTCCGCGACCGGCCAGCGGCGTCTCCACGCCGGGCAGGAGCTTGACCGGCCGGAGGTTGATGTACTGGTCGAGTTTGAACCGCAGGTCGAGGAGCAGCCCCTTCTCCAGGATGCCGGGTGCCACCTGCGGATGGCCGATCGCGCCGAGGAAGATGGCGTCCTTCGTGCGCAGCAGGTCGAGGCCGCCCTCGGGGATGATCTCACCGGTCTTCAGATAGCGATCGCCGCCCCAGTCCAGGGTTTCGACGTCGTAGGTGAAGCCCTCGAGACTGGCGACCGCCTTCAGCACCTTCATCGCCTCGGCGGTGACCTCGGGGCCGGTGCCGTCTCCGGGAATCGCGGCGATCTTCAGCGTCTTGCCAGCCATGGGTGCGAGGGGCTCCGCGGGGTGCGTGGTTGGGGGAGCCGGAATCTATCGCACGCCCGCACCGATTGGAACCGCCCCGCACGCAGCGGCCAGGGATGGCCCGGCAGGCGTGACGTCAGTTCTGGCTGAAGTCGAGCTGCTTGCCCGTCTTCATGCCGAGCGGGTTCTTCACGAACCGCTGGCGGCAGGTGTCGCAGAGGTCGAACCGCATCGACCGCGTGCCGTCGTCGATGGCGGCGTCGTCGCAGTCGATTTGCTCGAGGAGTTCCTGCATCTCCTCGAGATGGTCGGCGTCGGACTCGTCCTCGCCCGGGCAGTCGCAGGGCTGGCTCTCGTCGATCGCCGGAAACACCTCGATCTTCACCACGTGCCGCGCGCCCGTCTTGGATTCGATTGGTCGCTTGCAAAGATCGCAGGAGTAGTGAAGCATCTCTTTCTCCGCGGTTGTGGTCGGAAGCACGGTTCGTTCGTTCGGCGCCCTCGAGGGCTGCCAGCCGTCGACCCGGTTTCCCGAGTTTGCCCGCAAGCGGCGGCGAAGGCAAGCGTTTTTCCGGTGGCCGATCCGGCGGTGCGTTTGGCGCGGCGAGCGACGGGAGGATAGACTGCGTCTTCTGGATGGTTTCGGTTCCCCCAGGGTTACCGGGCATGTCGGGCCTCGCCATTCCCCTCCCCGCGGGCTGCGGCCCGCTCGGCGCGTCGACGAACGCCCTGTCGATGAGCGTGCTCGTGCTCAACCGCTCGTTCGTGGCGGTCCACGTCACGAACGTGCGTCGGGCGATCAGCCTGCTGTTTCGCGAACTGGCGGAGGTCGTCCACATCGAGGAGGGGCACTTCGCCGCCCACACGCTGGAATCGTGGCGGGAGCTGTCCGCCATGCGGGCTGCCTTCCGCAGCCCCGACCAGGACTGGATCCGGGCCGTCGGCTACGACCTCCAAGCCCCCCGCGTGATCCGGCTCGTGGCCTGCGACCGAGGCCCACGCCGCGGCCTGCGGTTCAACCGGCGGAACGTGTTCGCCCGCGACGGCAACCTGTGCCAGTACTGCGGCCGCCATTTCCCGACCAGCGAGCTCTCGCTCGACCACGTGGTGCCCCGCAGCCGGGGCGGCCTCACGAGTTGGGAAAACATCGTCTGCGCCTGCGTCGCCTGCAACGTCCGCAAGGGCGGCCGCACGCCCGACGAGGCCCGGATGAACCTCGTCCGGCAGCCCGTGAAGCCGAAGCGCAACCCGCTGCTCTCGCTGAAGCTGGGCAATCCGAAGTACGCCAGCTGGAAGAGCTTCGTCGACAGCGCCTATTGGACCGTCGACCTCAAGTGATCCGCGGCTTCACGCCGAACTGAGATCCGCGTGCGGTCGGGGCTGCCCATGCCCCTCGCCGGACGTTCGCTGCGGCCCTCCAGGCCTCGGCTCTCTGCGTGTCGGCTGCGCTGCGCCATCCATGGCTTCGCTTGCCTCCCCAGCCCGCTCGAGGGCACGGGCACCCCTCCCCACCCAACACCCCGCGCCAGGCCCGGAGGGCCGGGTTGATACGCCGCAGCGACCCGTGGTCGCGGAGGCGTCAAGCGAGCCGAGGCCACGATGGCGAGGCTCGCGCGAAGACAAGCGGGCCGGGTTGATACGCCGCAGCGACCCCGTGGTCGCGGAGGCGCCAAGCGAGCCGAGGCCAGGATGGCGAGGCTCGCGCGAAGACAAGCGGGCCGGGTTGATACGCCGCAGCGACCCCGTGGTCGCGGAGGCGCCAAGCGAGCCGAGGCCACGATGGCGAGGCTCGCGCTACCCGCACAGCGGGTCTTTTTTCTCGGTGATCACCGGCAGCTGCGGGGACATTTCGGCGTTCAGTTCCTTGAAGTCCTTCCACTCGGCCGGCAGGTTGTCCTCGTGGAAGATCGCCTCCACCGGGCACTCCGGGACGCAGGCCTCGCAGTCGATGCATTCGTCGGGGTGGATGTAGACCATCTTGTCACCCTCGTAGAAGCACTCCACCGGACAGACCACCACGCAGTCGGTGTACTTGCAGGCGAAACAAGGCTCGGCGACGACGTGGGTCATGAGGTGCGCTCCTGGGGGTGGACCCGACGGGCCCGGTCAACGAACTCCTTCTGCGACGGCCCCGCCGGGCCGCCGCCGCGCCGAATCCTAGGTGGGCCGGCATACCCTGTCAACGAATCTGGAATCGGCCGATCGGCCGATTTTCGTGAGCCTGATTTGCCGCTCCCGGGGCGACTGGCGTTGGTGCCGGGAGCCGGCCGGCCGTATGATTCGCAAAGCGGGTTCCAACAGCCCCTCGACCTCGGCAAGGCGGGTCGCGGGCGGGCCTGCGGCACCCTCCCGGAGGGGTGACGTGATTGCGCCCGAACCACCCCGTTCCGATACGACCGCGCCGCTCGAGGCCGAGGACACCCGCCTCGTGCAGGCCTGCGTGGCCCGCGAGCCGGGCGCCTGGGACGCGTTCGTGGACCGGTTCGCCGGCCTGTTCTTCTGGATCGTCGATCGCACCGCCGCCCAGCGACAGCTGCCGCTCGCGGTGGCCGACCGCGACGACCTGGTGGCGGAGATCCTGCTCGAGTGCCTGCGGGAAGACGCGTTGGTGCTGCGGTCGTTCGCCGGCCGCTCGAGTCTGCCCACCTACCTGACCGTCGTGGCCCGGCGGGTGGCGGTCCGCGGACTGCTGCGGACGCTCGACCCGGCGCGCAGTGCCGCGGTCGTCGAGCCGGCGGCCGCGGACGCCACGGCGCGGATCGCCGACCACGAACAGGTCGAGGCGTTGCTCGGCCGGCTCGACGCGGCGGAGGCGCAGCTCGTGCGGCTCCACCACCTCGAGGCGCTCAGCTACGGCGAGATCAGCCGGCTGACCGGCATGCCGCTGGGCTCGATCGGCCCGGCGCTGTCGCGGGCCCGGGCCAAGATGCGGACCCACGCCGGCTGACGCTCACGGTCCCGGCCGCGGCGCGATCGTGACCGCCGGATCGGCGAGGTCGACCGGCGTGTAGCCCGGATAGGCGGGCATCTGCCACAGTTGGCCGGGGTCGCCGAGCGGCACGTTGGTGGAGATCGCGGCGATCTCGAGTTTGAACTCGATGCCCGGCTCGGGCCAGTCGACCTCGACGTTCCGCGGCAGGGCCGCCCCGGAGCCGGCGTCGACCCGGTGGCCCGAGGTGCGGACGCTCGCCACCCGGCGACCGTCCGCCGTGAACAGGTGCTGCTCCTGCACGAGCGCCGTCACGGCGTCGAGGATCGTCGACTTGAGCATGGTCTCGCCCGCGGCGCCGTCGGGCCCCGTCGCGGCCGCGAGATGGCTGCGGATCTCGATCCGCCCGTCCGGCAGCGGAAACGGCCCCTCGTGCCGATCGCCCGGCGCGAACGACACGAGTCCGAGCAGTTCCGGCATCTGCTCGGCCTTCACGGGCAGGAGCCGGCGGGCCGACGACTCGGCGTAGCGGTCGTGACGGCAGAAGAGCATCACCGGCGGCTCGTGGCGGCGAATCCAGAGCCAGAACAGGTCGTCGTTGCTGCCGATGTCGAGCTCGTCGCCGCTCACGGCCGTCCGCGCCTGGAGCCGGAACCGGCGCGGCGGCTCGCAGGCCACGCGGGCCGTGAGCCGGGGCACGCCCGGCACCGCCAGCACGGCCTGCGGCGCCATGTAGCTCCGTACCCGCTGGGTGTTGTCGTGGACCGTGGCGATGATCTGATCGAGCGACGGGTTCGCGGGCAGCGTCCGTGGCAAGGGCATCGTGCCGATCTGGTAGCCGCGAATCACGCCCGGGCAGGACGCGCCCGTGCAGGCGAAGCAGGCGACGACGACCGCCAGCGCGACGGCCCGCGGCAGGGCCGCGGCCGGCACCGTCCGATCCGCTGCAGCAGGCCCGCTCATGCCGCACCCCCCGACCAGAGCAGCGCCGTGAGCCGCTCCTCGACGGCGGCGGCCGCCGCCCGCTCCGGCGGCGCCACACGGACGCGGTATTCCCGATCGCGCTTGCGGCAGGCGAGCACGAGGTCGCCGGCGTCGGCGACGTCGGCCGGTCCGTCGACGATCCGTAGCACGCGGCGCCGCACGAGTTGCAGGGCGAGCAGGTAGCGGACCGCCACGTCGTCCTCCCGCCCCTCCATCTCCTCGAGCACGTCGAGCAGCACGTCGACGGGCGCCAGTTCGGGTCCGGCGGCGCCGGCCGCCGGGTAGGCCGACCGCCACCAGGCGAGCGTCTTGTCGGGCGGTCCGGTCCAGGCCTCGGCGGCGACGTCGAGCCGATCGAGGCCGCCGTGTGCACGGACGAGCGCCGAGTAGAAGCCCTCCCCCGGCGCGAACGCCCGGCCGCTGATGGCGCACGTGCCGTGCGGACGGTGCAGCTTGATGTCCATGGCGGGAGAGCCCGGGCCGGGGGAAATCGAGGCGGGACTTATACGGACGGCCCGCCACCGCCACAAGCCTCGGCCCCGACCGCGGATTCGTCGCCTCCCTCCCTTACCCATCCTGTCTTGCCCAGCCGGCGATTCCGCCCGTCAAAGCGTGTTCGCACGCGCCTCCGACCGCTGTTCGAGATTCGTCTCGGAAAGCCAGGTGAGGTAGGCGAGGGGGTCGGCGAATGCTCGAGGAGCCTATGGCCGCCGCGGCCATCAGCGACAAGACTTTTGCCGCCCCCGAGCCGGTGCTAGGCAAGCCGTGCAAGGACGAGGTCGGCGACGTCGGCGATCCCGTCCTCGTCGTGGCCGCCGACCACCCGGTCGGCGGCGTCCCGGACGGCGGCGACCGCGTTCCCCATCGCCACCCCCAGCCCCGCGCCGCGGATCATCGGCAGGTCGTTGAGGTCGTCGCCGACGGCGCAGATTTCCGCCGCGGCGATGCCCCAGCCCGCGGCCACGGCGCACGCGCCCGTCCACTTGGTGACGTTCGCCGGAGCGAACTCGCACATCCAGTCGCGGTACCGCGGGCTGCGGATCACGTGCAGGGACAGATCGTCCGCATGGGCGGCGTGCAGGGCCGCCTCGAGGGCGAGCATCTCCTCGTGCCGCCCCATCGCGAAGCCCGCAAAGGTTTCCGCCGGCGGCGCAACGTGCAGGTCGGGCCGGACGTCGGCGAGGTGCCGGTTGCGGCCAAGGTATTCGCTCACGCCGCGCCGGTCTCCGACCGCCGCAGGATCGGCGCCGGCGAGGCTGCGGCAGTGGAAGTCGTAGCCGGCGGCGAAGCTGTCGGTGTAGAGGATCGGCTCGTGCCCCGCGGCGACGATCCGGGCCACGACCGCCTCGAGCACGCCGGGGGCGAAGGCCGCGCGGTGGAGCGTGGCGTGGTCGCCGGGCCGCTTCACGAGGGCCCCCGAGGCCGTGACGAGCGGGGCGTCGACGCCGAGGGCCGCGGCCACGGGCAGCGTGTCACGGTAGCGGCGGCCGGTGGCGAGCATCACGCGAACGCCGGCCGCCCGCACCCGCTCGACGGCCGCGCGGGTCGCCGCGGAGACCTCGTGACGGCTGTTGGTGAGCGTGCCGTCCACGTCGAGGACGAGGAGGCGGATGCCCGACGGCGATGCGGCCGCGTTCATTGGCGATATGATACCGGCGGAGGCCGTTCCGCATGACCACGCCCGACCCCGCCGCCGACGTCCCCTTCACGCCCGTCGCCCGGGTCGGCACGATCCCCGCCGGCGAAGGCCGCACGTTCGAGGCCGCCGGCCGTCTCGTGGCCGTGTTCTTCGACGGCGCGGCCTACCACGCCATGGACGACCTCTGTCCGCACATGGGCGCCTCGCTTGGCTCCGGGCCGTTCGTGGACGGCGTCGTCACCTGCCCGTGGCACGCCTGGCGATTCCGGGCCTGCGACGGTGCCTGGTGCGACAACGAGAAGCTCAAGGTCGAGGTGTTCGCGGTCCGCGTCGTCGGCGACACGGTCGAGGTCCGCGTGCCGCACCCCCGCCCCGTCGACCTGCCGACGACCGTCACCCGATCCTGACCGGCTCACGGCGAGCCGGCGCACGGGCGGTGGCCAGCTTTTCGGCCTCGACCCGTCGGGCCCATGCCGCGGCGTCCTGCTCGATCGGCGGCCACGTGCCGTAGTGGCTCGGCAGCGCGAGCTTCGGCTTCAGGAGCCGCACCGCCTCCAGCGCGTCGTCGGGCCCCATCGTGAACAGGTCGCCGATCGGCAGGATGGCGACGTCGAGGCCACGGCCGGCGGCGTCGGGCCGACCGATCCGCTCCATGTCGGAGAACAGCGCCGTGTCGCCGGCGACATAGATGCGCGCACCGCCCACGTCGAGCAGCCAGCCGGCCGGGTTGCCGCCATAGGTGCCGTCGGGCAGGCTCGACGAGTGCCAGGCGAGCTCCATCTTCGCGGTGCCGCCGGGCACCTTCACGCTGCCGCCGAGGTTCATGGGCTGCACGTTCTCCACGCCGTGCTTCCCCAGCCACTGGCCGATCTCCCAGTTGCAGAACACCGTGGCGCCGGTCCGCTTCGCGATCGCCACGAGGTCGGCGACGTGGTCAAAGTGGCCGTGGGTGACGAGGATCGCGTCACAGGCGACGTCCTTGGCCCGCGTGCTGCAACCAGGGCACTCGTCGAAGAACGGATCGACGAGCAGCGTGCCGTGGCCGGTGTCGACGAGCCAGGTGGCGTGGCCGGTCCAGGTGAGCGTGACGGGCATGCGCGGAATCTCCCGGGGTGACCGCGGAATGATACGGCTACGAGACGAGGATGACGACGTCGAACAACTGGCCGCGGCGGACGCCGTCGTGCGTGACGTCGAGGGCCACGAGGGACAGGCCCGCAGGGGCGTCGACCGCGGCGGTGAACGTGAGCGGCAGCCGCTTCACGCCCCCCGGCTCGACCCGCAGCGCGGCCTGCGCGGGGGCGACCGAGATGCCGGGCGGGCAGACGAGCCGGACGTCGTAGACCGTCGCCTCGTCCAAGAAGTTGCGGGCCACGAGGGTCGCCTCGGCCCGGCCGCCGCGGGACAGGCCGACGCGATAGGGATGAACCCGCAGCCAGTACGGATCGAACGCCAGCCGGTAGTCGCGGTCGGGGACGAGATCCACGAGGGCGGCCCGCAGCTCGTCGGCGGCCGTCATGGAGCGGTCGATGAGCGGCTTGGGGTCCGCGATCGCCCACGAGTGGCCGCCGAGGATCAGGTCGGGGGCGATCGAGTGCAGGTAGCGGCCGGCGTAGCCGTAGCCCTCCTCCACCGTGCAGGCGTTGCGGGCCACCACCGCCTCGTGGCCGTGCTGGGCCGGGTCGTCGGGAGCGCCGAAGATGTTGTCGCCGGTGAAGGCCACCCGCTTGCCGTCGATCACGCCGTGGACGCAGCAGGCGAACTCCGTCTGCCCCGGCATCCAGTCGCATGCCAGGTCGTGGCCCCGCCAGCGGATCACCTCGCCGTCACGGATCACGCGGTCGACCTTCAGGCTGCGGATGTCACCCGTCGGCCGTTCCCGGTAGGCGGGGATCAGGGCGTCGTAGTCGTAGTCGAGCGGCCGCTCGAGGAGGTCGGCCACCCGCTCGTGCGTCCAGATCGCCGCCCCGCGGGTCTTCCGCACGTGCTCCGCGTCGAGGAAGTGGTCGCCGTGCATGTGGGTGACGAGCACGGCGTCGATCTGCTTGATGCCGAGCCGGTCGCGGGCGGCGTCGAGCACGCG
>JBIIDT010000036.1:0-30989 GCA_044238145.1 Pirellulales bacterium
GACGCGGCGGGATTCAATCCCGGCCGCGGCTGGCCGGAGGCCGATGCCGCGACCCTCTACGGGTGGTACACCGGCCTGGCGTACCTGTTCCCGATCGTCGGCGGCATCATCGCCGACAAGCTGATCGGCACGCACCGCTCGATGCTCGTCGGCGGCCTGCTGATCACGCTCGGGCACGTGGTGCTGGCCGTCTCCGGCGTCGGCAGCCTGGCCCACGACCAGGTCGGGTTGTCGCTGTTCGTGGCGGGCCTGGCCCTGATCGTGCTCGGCACGGGGCACTTCAAGCCGAGCGTTTCCGTGATGGTCGGGCAGCTCTACCCGCAGGGCGACAGCCGCCGCGACGCGGCGTTCACGATCTTCTACATGGGCATCAACCTCGGCGCCTTCCTGTGCGCGTTCATCTGTGGCACGCTCGGCGAGAAGGTGGGCTGGCACTGGGGGTTCGGCTCCGCGGCCGTCGGCATGGTCGCGGGTCTGCTCGCCTACGTGTGGCTCCGGCCGCGCTACCTGGCCCACGTCGGCCTGCCGCCGGAGGGCCGCGCCGTCGGCGGCGCGCCCTTCGTCGCCGCCAGCGTCGTGCTCGCCGCCGCCTTCGGCTGGGCCTATCACTCGGGCTGGGTCGCCACGGTCGACCGGCTGCTGACGCCGACGGCGGCGGGCGTGATCGCCGTCGTCGTGCTGGCGCTGGCCGTGTGGTTCGTCGCCGTGCAGCGGCCCGAGGACCGCGGGCCCGTGGCCTCGATCTTCCTGTTCATGGTCTTCAACGTCTTCTTCTGGGTGGCCTTCGAGCAGGCCGGCTCGTCGATCAACGTGTTCACGGAGCAGAACACCGACCGGCGGCTGTTCGGCTGGACCGTGCCCGCGACCTGGTTCCAATCGGTGAATGCGGGGCTGATCTTCGTGCTCGCGCCGGCGTTCGCGGGGCTGTGGACGCGGCTGGGCCGCCGCGGGCTCGACCCCAGCCAGCCGCTCAAGATCGCCCTCGGGCTGCTGTTCCTCGGGGCGGGCTACGTGTTCATGGTCTGGGCGGGCCTGGCGGTCCGCGGCGGCGGCAAGGCGTCGATGCTCCTCATCCTCGCGACCTACTTCTGGCACACCGTCGGGGAACTGTGCCTCTCGCCGACGGGGCTGTCGTACGTGACGAAGGTGGCCCCGGTGCGGTTCGTGTCGCTGCTCATGGGCGTGTGGTTCATCTCCAGCTTCGTCGCCAACCTCGCCGGAGGCCTGATCGCGGCCCGCGTGGAAGCGATCGAGCGCGGCGAGATCGCCCTGCCGTGGCACCTCGGCGGCCAGGCCGACTTCTTCTTCCTGTTCGTGGTGTCATCGGTGGGCATGGGGCTGCTCGTGGCCGCCCTCTCCCCGCTCTTGGTGCGGCTCATCCAGGGCCGGGACCGCAGCGATAGCGCGGTGGTCGAATGAGCGGCGGCGGATCTCCGCGGCTCCTCGTGGTCACGATCGACCGGCTCCCCGCGTGGATCCTGCCCGCCTACGGATCGACCTGGGTGTCGACGCCGGCCCTCGATGCGCTCGCCGCACGGGGCGTGACCTTCGACCGACTGATCGCCACCGGCGACGACGACCTGGCCACGCTCCGCGACCTCGGCCTGGCGGCCTGCGCCGCCGAGGCGACGGTCGTGACCGACGCGCCGCACGTCGCGGCGGCGGCCGGCGGCGGGGACGTCAGGCTCGTCGCGGCGGAACGTGCAGGCGCGGTCGCGGTCGACCCCGCGTGCACGAACCTGTCGCGGCTCATGGCGGCCGCCGGCGCAGCCCTGGCCGCGGACCGGCAACCGCTCGTGTGGGTGCACGCTGCGAGCCTCGGCGTCGCGTGGGACGCGCCGGTCGAGTTCCGCGAGGCCTACGCCGACCCCGAGGATCCGCCCCCCTACGCCGGCGTTGACGTGCCCGAGATGCCGGTCGACGCCGACACCGATCCCGACCTCGTGGTCGGCATCCGCCAGGCGTTCGCTGGCCAGGTGACGCATCTCGACGCCTGCCTCGGCCCGCTTCTCGAGGCGGCTGAAGGCTGGCAGGTGCTCGTGGCGGGTGTCCGCGGCCTGGGCCTCGGCCTGCACGGCCGCGTGGGCACCGGGCCCCTCGCCCCCTTCGGCGAACTGGTGCACCTGCCGGCGATTCTCGCCGACGCGCAGGGCCGGATGTCCGCGCAGCGGTACGGCGGGCTCGTCGTGCCGTCCGACCTCGGGGCCACGCTCGCGGGGCCGCGGGTGCTGCCAGCCGCGACCGCCGCGCACGCGCCGGCCGCGGGCCGCAGCCTGGCGGGGCTGTTCGCCGCCTGGTCGATGCCGGCCCGCGACCGCGTGGTCGTGGCCGCCACGCATGGGGCGGCGCTCGTCACGCCCGCCTGGCACCTCGTGGCCGAGGCCGGCCGACCGCCGCGGCTGTACCCCAAGCCCGACGACTACTTCGAATTGTGCGACGTCGCCGACCGCTGTCCGGCCGTCGTCGAGGAACTCGGGCCGCTGGCCGAGGCGGCCGTCGCGGGCGACGTCGGCCCGGGCTGGGAGACGCCGCTCTCGGCCGCGGCCACGACCGCCACCTGACCGCGTTTTCGGGCCTCTTTTCCCTCGGCAAACACGCTTTGCCCGGCCCGCGGCCGACCGCTACCATCCCGCCCCCTCCGCGGCTGCGCCGCCCGCCCGTGGAGGTCCGCCCGGATCGCGCCCATGCCGCCGCCCGCCCGCCGCCGCTTCCGCGTCGCCGCCCTGCTGCTCGTCGGGCTCGTGCTGCGCGGCAGCGCCGCGGCGAGCGACCTGCCCGTCGCCGGCGCCCTGGCCGCCGTGGCCCGCGCGGACGCGCGGCCCGTCGCGATCCGCGTGCAGTGGGGCGGTGGCAAGCCACGGGCCTGGACCGGCGCGATCGCCGTGACCACCGCCGGCGCCGCAGCCGTGCCCGAGTGGCGGACGCTGTGCACCGAGCCCGACGCCGCGGCCCTGCTCCACGACTCCGGCACCGAGATCGCCGTCCACCAGCCGCGACCGATCGCGGCCGACGGCGTCGAACTCTCGATCGCCGAGTGGCGGACCGCGCGGGTCCGGGTACGGCTGGCGGCCGCCTCGGGCGGGCAGCCGGAGACGGTCGTCGAGGTGGCGGTGGCCGACGTGCTTTCGGCGGCCGTGCAGCAGCAGCTCGACGGAGATGGCAACCGGCTCACGATCCGCCAGGCGACGGGCGACCCGCTGCGGGTCGTGATCGCCGATCCGGAGGCTGCCGCGGGCCGCGCGGCCGTGCGGCGGCCCGGCGAGCGGGTGCGGTTGCGGGTCGATCCGCTGCTGCCGGTGCGGGCCGATCAGTCGAGTCGCTTCGAGCTGCGAGTGCGGCTCCTCGCCGGGCCGAAGGGGGAGCCCCACGACGCCCAGGCGGTGCCGATCGTGCCTCGCGACGTCGCGGCCGACGCGGCGGGTGACCGAAGGCTGACGCGGTTCGAGCCGGTGGAGTTCGAGATCGCGCTGCCCGACCGCGAGGGGGGCTGCGACGTCGATCTGCAGGTGGTGGAGGTCGGCAGCCTGCGCTGGTCGCGGACGCTGGCGGGCCGAACCGTCCAACTGGTGGCCGTGCGGGACACGCCGCCTCCCCAGTCGACCGGCGGCTGGAAGCTCGTGCACGAGGTCGATCCAGGCAGTCCGCGGCTGCACGAGCGGCTGCGGCGGCTGCCCGGCACCGGCCTGGGCATGCCCGCGCTTCCGTTGCCCGCGGTGCCGCTGCCAGCTTTTCCGCGACCGACCATGACGCTCCCCAACGTCCAGCTTCCCAGCGTGCAACTGCCGAACGTTCCGCTCCCCAAGATGCCGTCCGTCGGCCTGCCGCCGATGGCCTCGATGGTGCCGCGGTTCAGCGGCCTGCTGGTCGCGGGCCACTCGACGGTCGAGCCGCATGCCCTCGGGCTGATGCTGCTCCTGCCGCCCGCGAAGGCGGCCGGCGAGCCGGCCTGGGAGGGGATCGTGCTCGCCGGCGCTCAGCCCGGCGTGCCGCACGCGGTGGAGATCGAGTACCCGTCCGATCAGGATGCGGTGGTCGGCGCCGCCGTGCTGGAGCTCGACGCGACGGCCGCCACCGTGGAGGTGCGGCACGCCGGCGGCTTCGAGGTCCGCCGTGACGCCTACGGGCCGCAGCCCGAACTGCGGCGGCACCGGTTCGTGTTCTGGCCCACGACGCGGCACCCGCTCGTCGTCGTGTCGAATCCCTCGACCCGACGGTCGGCCACGGTCGGCAAGGTGCGGATCTTCTCCGGCCCGGATCGGCTGCCGGCCGCGGAGGGCGGGGGAGGCACGGGTCCGCGGCGCACGTTCGCGATCCTGCCGACGCCCGACTTCGCCTTCTGGGGCGGCGTCGAGCGGGTGGATGCCGCCACCGGCCGCAGCGCGGCCGATTGGGATACGCACCTCGCCGCGGTCCGCCACTCGGCCGAGTGGCTCGCGAGCCGGGCCGCGGCGGGCGGCCTCGTCACCGTCTACGCCCAGGGCGCCGCCGCCTGGCCCTCGCCGTTGACCCGGCACGCGCCGCGGTGGGGCAGCGGCGCGGCCCAGGACACCGGGCTCGACCCGCAGCCGAAGGATGTCCTCGACCTCGTGTGCCGCGTCTACGCGGCGGAGGGGCTGAAGCTCGTGCCCGGCATGGCGTTCGACGGACCGCTGCCGGAACTGGAGGCGGCCCTGGCGGCGGGCGGGGACACCGCCACCGGCATCGCCTGCGTGGGCCGTGACGGGCGACCGCTGCGGACGCCGCACGGCGTGCACTACAACGTGCTCGACCCGCGGGTGCAGCAGGCCGTGGAGCGACAGGTCCGCGAGCTCGCCGCCCGGGTGCGGGGCTGCGGCGCCGTGGAGGGCGTGGCGGTGCTGCTCTCGCACGAGGGCTGGCTGCACCTGCCCGGCGCGGCCGCGGCGCTCGACGACGCCACGTTCAAGCGATTCCTCGACTCGGTCAATGCCCGGGAGCCGGACACGGGGCCGGACCGGTTCGCCGGCCGGGCCGCGATGGTCGAGGGCCGGCTGCGCGACCTGTGGCTGGAGTGGCGGGCCGACGTCGTGGCCGCGTTTCATCAGCGGCTGGCGGCGGCGGTCGTCGAACACGACCCGCGGCTCGCGCTCCACATCGTGCCCACCACGCTGTTCGCCGCCGGCGACCTCGCCACCCGCTTCCGGCCGCGGCTCGGCGTCGAGCCGGCGGCGGTCGACGCGATGCGGGAGGCCGGCCTCGATCCGCTGCGGAGCACCGCGCACCCGCAGGTCGTCTTCGCGTCGCCGCACGTGCACACGGCCGCCGACGGCCTCGTCGACGCCGGCACCGTCGCCGCCGCCAACCTCGCCCCGACACTGGCCGAGGCGGCGCGTGCCGCCCGACGGCGGAGCATCGCGATCATCGAGCAGCCGGTGTCCTGCGACGTGCGGCCGATCGCGGCCCACGGCCCGTTCGGCAACGCCACGCCGACCGGCGATCTCCCGCTGCACGCGGTGCCCACCGGCTCCGCAGCCGACCGGCCGCTCGCCGAGGCGCTCGTGGCGGCCGACGCCGAGGTCGTGTTCGACATGCGGCTCGTCGTCGGCGAGGTGGCGGCGCCGTCGCGGGCGTTCGCGGCCCTTCCCGGCGGCACGCTCGAGACGGTCACGGGCCTGCCGTTCCCTGTCGTGATCCGCCTGCAGCGGGCGGCCGGCACGACGTGGATGCGGGTGGTCAACGCCGCCGCGGCGCCTGGCGTGATCCGCATCGGCCTCGACGGCCGTCCGGCGGCGGTCGTCGACGCGGTAGACCGCTCGCGGCTGGAGATCGCTCCTGACGGCGTGGCGACCGTGCCGGTCGGAGCCTGGGGGGTGCGGACGCTCCTCGTCGACGGCGACGTGACGGTCCGCAGCGCGCGGATCGACTACGAAGCCGCCGTGCAGGCCGCGGTCGCGGCCCGGGTGCAGGATCTGCGGCGGCGGCGGGCCGCGCTGGAGATGCCGACGCCGCTCGAGGTGCTCGACAATCCCGGGTTCGACGTCGGACCGGAGGATGCCGCGACGTTCACCGATCGGGCGGGCGGTCGCCCCGCGGCCGTGACGGGCTGGGAACTCGTGGAGCAGCGCCGCGGCACGCTCGAACTCGTGGCCGGGAGGCCCGCTGGCACCGGTGGCCCGGGTCGCGGCCTTGCCTTCGCCTCGGCCAACGGGCTGGCCTCGCTCCACAGCAACCCGTTTCCGCCGCCGGCGACCGGACGGGTGAGCGTGGGCTGCTGGCTGCGGCTCCAGGACGGCGGCGGGCAGCCGCCGCTGCGGATCGCGCTCGAGGGCGTGCACGAGGACCGCGAGTACTACCGGTTCGCCCCCGTGGGCGGCCTGGCGGGAGGCCGGCCGCTGACCGGGGAGTGGGCCCAGTTCGTGCTCCCGGTGGACGACCTGCCGACGGCGGGCGTCGAATCGCTTCGCGTGCGGTTCGACCTGCTCGGCCCGGGGGCCGTGATGATCGACGACGTCGGCGTCTACGACCTGGCCTTCGAGGAGTCGCAGCGGGTGCAGTTGGCGCGGATGATCGATCGCTTCGACCAGGCGCTGGCGACCCGCGACGTGGGCGGCTGCGTCGTCGGCCTCGACGGCCACTGGCCGCGGTTTCTCGCCGAGTTCATCTCCGACGCGGCCGTGGCCCGGATGGCGGCCGTGCCCGCGCCCCCCGGATCCGGTCCGCCGACTCCCGACAAGCCCGCCGCCCCGGGCACGATGCGAGATCGCGTCAAGGGCTGGTGGCGCTGACTCAGCCCGGCGGCCAGCCGAGCCGGCGGCCGCCGAGGAGGTGCACGTGGAGGTGGTCGACCGACTGACCGCCGTCGCGGCCGCAGTTGACGACCAGCCGGTAGCCGTCGGCGAGGCCGAGCCTGGCAGCGAGCTGCGTGGCCACGAGGACGAGGTGGCCGAGCAGATCGGCGTCGGCGGGCGCGACGGCCGCCAGCGACACGATCGGCCGCTTGGGAATCACGAGCACGTGGACGGGCGCCTGCGGCGCGACGTCGTGGAACGCGAGGCACAGGTCGTCCTCGTGCTCGATGCGGGCCGGGATCTCGCGGCGGATGATCCGCCCGAAGATCGTGTCAGCCATCGGCCGGGTTCGCCGGAGGATCGACCGGACCGGCGTCGGTCGCGGCGGCCACGTCCTGGCCGGCGCCGGCCGCCTTCCGGGTGCGGCGGCGGGGCGCCTTCGGCACCGCCCACTCCTTGGTGAGCGACTCGAAGACCTCGGGGGTCTCGTAGCGGATGACGTTGCGCCCCTCGGGCATCGGCCCCACCAGGGTGCGGAACACCGGCGCACCGCGGAGCCGCAGGTCGGTGCTGCAGTCGTCCGCGCCGACCTGGAGGTGGGTGCGGAGGATGCCGTCCGCCGATTCGAAGTCGTGGATCACGAGTTCGCCGTCGGCGCCGCGGGTCACGAGCCGCCAGGTGTCTTTTGCCATCGTTTCCTCGGTGTGGGCGAAGCCCGCGGCCGGTCCACCGCCCGGCTCCGCTCCGGAAGGGGAATCGGCCGGCAGGCGGGCCGCGTTGCACCGGTCCGTCGCGAGCCGGTGCCGCCCGCACGACGGGGCGCCGCCGGCATGCCGGGTGCATCCGGCAGAGCCGGTGCGACCCGCCCGCGGCGCCCGTCCCGGCCGCGTGCCCGCGGCGGCCTTGAGGCGGTGTCCTGGGTCGCCTACCATCGTCCCCGGAGGGTAAGCGAATGGCTAGCGGTCTGACTCGAAATCAGATGCCGGGAAACCGGTTGCGGGTTCGAATCCCGTGCCCTCCGTTTCACGCCTGCTCCGCGATCGGGGCGCGGCCGGGCTGACCAGCAGCGCCGGCCATCCGGGCCTGTGGGCAATCGCCGCACACCGCAACCTTCCCGGCCCCTGGCCGTTGAAGGCAGCGGAGCCCCCCTCTTTCCCGCGACAGGAGTCCCGAGCCATGTCCATGAAAGCCATCCTCGTTGCCGTGCTGTTCGTCACCATGGGCTGGTGCGTGAGTCGGCCGGCCGTGGCCGCGCCCGGCCAGGACGCGGCAGGCCGGGCCGAGAAGCGCCGGCAGGCGATGGAGAAGTTCGACGCCAACGGCAACGGCCGACTGGATCCGGAAGAGCGCGAAGCCGCCCGCGCCGCGATGCAGAAGCGTCGGGCCGACGGGGGCGGCAAGGGGCCGGCCGGCGCCGGGGCCGATCCGGAACGCCGCCGCAAGATGCTGGAGCGATTCGACAAGGACGGCGACGGGAAGCTCAGCGAGAGCGAGCGGGCCGCAGCCAAGGAAGCCCGCCCGAAGCGGGACCGCTGATCAAGTCGCCGGGCTCACCCGGGCTGCGTCGGAAAGGCCCCGGACGGCCGCATCTCGGCCGGGCGGCCGTGGCGGGCGATTGTGTCGCGGCGGCCGACGCGTGACCATGGTGACGCGGGGCCCGCAGGCGCCATTAGCCCCTGGGCGTCCGTCGGGGCCCCCGGCCGCCCGGGGCGGCACGCAACGTAGCTGCGAGAGTCGACGGCCATGGCGGACGACAGTCGTTCCAACGCGAATCAGCGGCAGGCCGCCGCGCCCCCGGAGATGTTCCCCGAGTTTTTTGCTGAGTTGACGCGGTGCCAGCCGCGGCTGCGCGGCCTCGTCCGCTGCCTGCTGTTCGACCGCAAGGACGTCGAGGACGTGTGGCAGGACACCAACCTGACGCTCCTGCGGAAGGCCGCCGACTACCGGCCGGGGACGGATTTCTGGGCGTGGGCCAGCCAGGTCGCCCGCTACCAGGTGCTCACCCACTGCAAGCGGCTGAAGCGCGACAAGCTCGTCTTTTCCGACGAGTTGCTGGCCGTGCTGGCGGAGGAGGTGACCATGCGGTCCGGTGAGATCGACGCACGACGGGTCGCCCTCGACGCCTGCCTCGCCAGGCTGCCACCGCCCCAGCGGCAGCTCCTCGAACTCCGTTACGGCCCCAACGCGTCGATCGAGGAGATCGCCAGGGCGCTCGAGCGGACGGCGGGATCGATCCGCCAGTCGCTGTACCGCATCCGCGAGGCGCTGCTCGCCTGCATCGAGCGGCGGCTGGCCGGGGAGGCGGCGCCGTGACGCATCCGCCGCGCGACCGCCGTTCCGGAGGTGCCGACGACGGCGACGTGTTGCACCGTGTCTCGTCGTGGCTGGACGACGAGATCGACGCCGCGACCGTCGCCGCGGTCGAGGCCCGGCTGCTGAACGATCCGGCCGCCCGGCGGGCCTACGTCGAGGCGATGCTGCTCGACGCCGATCTCGCCGCGGAGTTCTCGTCCGCGGGGCTTCTCGGCATGATCGACACCCTCGCGCCGCCGGCCGACGCCGACGAGCCGACCACGGCCTGCCCGGCCCGCGGTGCCACGGGCTGGTCGGCGGTTCGCGGCCTGGGGCGGTTCGCGGCGGCCGTCGCCATCGCCATCGTCGTCGGAACGATCGGCGGCGGGCTCGTCGCCTGGCAGGTGGTGCGGGCGTCCGGCGGCGGGCCGTGGCGGACGGCCGTGGCGGAGATCAGCCGGGTCAGGCTGGCGGTTCCGGCGGCCCGGGCGGGCGGCACTCCGGAGCGGCCCCTGGAGCGTGGTCTGGAGCGGGGCCGCGTGTTGCCGCGGGGACGGATCTCGATCGCATCGGGCGGGATGGAACTGGCGATGCTCAACGGCGCCATGCTCGTGGTCGAGGGCCCGACCGAGCTCGAACTGGTCGGACCGGAGCGGGCGTTCCTGCACCATGGCGTCGCCGTGATCCGGCTGCCGCCGGGTGGCGCCGAGTTCGAACTGGAGACGCCCACGGCCCGCGTCCTCGGTGGCGGCGAGTTCGGCGCGAAGGTCGACGCGTCGCTGACCACCGACGTGCAGGTGTACCTCGGCACCGCGATCGTGTCGGCCGTGGCCACGCTCGGCGGCGGTCAGTTTCCCGAGCGGTTCGGAGCGGGCGAGGCGGTGCGGATTTCGTCGCGGGCCGACGCCGTGCCCGCCCGGATCGCCTTCGCGGAGCAACGGTTCCTGCGGCGGGTGCCGGACGACACCGCGGGGCAGGGCGTCGGCGTCGTCGCGGCCGACGATCCCAAGGCCGGACGGGCGAGCCGCGAGTCGATCGTCGTGACACGGCCCCAGACCCCCGTCGTGATCGACGGCCGGCTCGAAGAGTGGGACGCGGCGCCGGGTTTTCGTCGCTCGCGGCATGGCGGGACGCACGATTCCGAATGGATTGAGGGCCGCATGATGTACGACGCCGAGCGTCTCTACGTCGCGGCCCGCGTCGGCGATCCGCTGCCGATGCGGAACAGCGTCGATCACGCGTTCGACGCGGGCCTCGTCTGGCAGGGGGGCGGCCTGCAGTTGTTCTTCTCCGGTGATCGGGCGGCCGGATGGCCGGCCGACGCCAACGCGCCCGGCTATTACGAGAACCGCAAGCGCGTCGCGTCGTTCGCCGAACGGGTCAAGGCGGAGAATCCGCGGTTGATGACGCTCATCATGACGCACCACGCGCCGAGCGGCACCGACCGGTTGTTCATCGGCCGCAGCCTCGTCGGCGACCGCACGACCATGCCCGCGCCCGACGCCTTCGAGGGCCGGTTTCGCATGCATCCCGACGGCCGCGGATACGTGCTCGAGTACGCGATCCCCTGGTCGACACTCGGCCTCGACGACGATCCGCCGCAGCCGGGCGACGATCTGGCGGTGGCCTGGGAGTTGCACTTCAGCGAGGAGACCGGCAGGCTGTGGCGGGACCAGATCGTGGACGTGCGCAACCCGGCGGAGCCCTGGGACATTTTTCTTTTCGAGCGGGCGAACACCTGGGGTCGGGCGGAGTTCCGCTGAGGTCCGAAGAGGGGTACGAGTCGATGCGCCAAGACGCACTCGGATCGGCATCGCGGGGGCCACGGCTTCCGGTCGTGGCCGGCATCGCAGCGGTGCTCGGCGTGGTGGCTTTGATCGTGGTGCGCCGCTGCGACGTTCCGTGGCGGCCGGCGGCCCCGGCCGTGCCGACGATCGTGCTCGGACCGCCGGTCGACGTGGTCGTGGCCCCGGAGGGAATCGGCGAATGGGGGCCCTACCAGTTCCCGGGGCTCGAGCGGCGGCCGGACGGTTCGATCCTGCTGCGCTACCACGTCGAGGACGATTCGGCGCGGTCCTACGGCATGCCGCCGGGCCGGGCGGTCTCCGCCGACGACGGGGCCACGTGGACCGTGCTTCCCCGTGAGGAGTCCGACGCCGACGCCGACGGCGCGAAGCCGTCGTGGAGTTCGGCTCCGATCACACTGGCCGACGGAGGCGGGCTGGCCGCGCGGCAGTTGCGGCCGCGCGACCCCGCGGGGCTCGCGCTGCCGGCGACCCCGTTGGCGACCTACAAAACCTACGGCAAGCGGGGCGCCGCCTACCTGCTCGGCGACCTGCCGCCGGAGTGCGCCGCCGGCTGGCAGCTGCTGCGGAAGCGGCCCGGGGGCGACGACTGGGTCGCGGAGCAGGCGATTGTCCGGCTGCCCGGAGAGGTTCGCGACGTCATCGAGGGGGTGATGCCGTTTCCCTGGCACCAGCAGATCGTGGTCGCCCCGGACGGCGCGTTGTGGAGCGTCAACTACCTGCGGCGCGCGATCGACGGCGTGCTCCGTCCGACGTGGGGCGCCGTGATCCTGCGATCGACCGACCAGGGCGCAAGCTGGGATTTTTGGGGCGAGATTCCCTACGTCGCGAACACCGCCGCCGACCCCGGTTGGGCCCATCGCGAAGGCTTCACGGAACCGTTCGTCAGCTTCCTGCGCGACGGCTCGGCGCTGTGCCTCCTGCGGACGACCGACGGCACGGGCATCGGTCCGCTCTATGCGTCGCGTTCGCGCGACAACGGCCGCACGTGGAGCCGGCCCGAGGTGTTCGACGACCGGGGCGTCTGGCCGCAGGTGATCGTTCTCGGCAACGGCGTCATGCTCGCCTCCTATGGCCGGCCGGGCCTCTTCCTGCGTGCCTCCGAGGACCCGGCGGCGCGGAACTGGGGAGCGCGGGTGACGGTCGTCCCGCCGGGTGACGCCCACACGGAAACGTGTTCCTACTCGTCGCTTCTGCCGCTCAACGACGAGACGGCGCTGATCGCCTACTCGGAGTTCCGGGTGCCCGACGACGCCGGCGCGCCGCGCAAGCGAATCCGCGTCCGCCGGGTCACCGTGCGGCCTTCTGTTCCGTTCGCCCCGTAATTCCCCCTTGGGATCCCGCTGTGAAGAACCATTTTTCCGTGACGTGGTCGCCCGGCCCGGTCGAGTTCCGTAGCTTCAAAGTCAAGCGGCTCTGAGGCGGCGGTGGCGGGTGGCTTTCCCGCGGCCGCAAGGGAGTCGACCCCTGCACTGTCGGCATCTGCACATGTCGTCATTCGGCTCGATACGGTGTCGGTCGGTCGAGGAATAGTCTAGTGAGCAGCCACTTTTTGATCAGATTTGTTTCCATGAGCCGCATCCGCCGCCTGCCGTCACGACGTGTCAGCCAAGCGATCGCGCTCTCGTCTTCGAGCGTCGTTCTTCGGCTGGCCGGTGGGCTCGCCGCGGCGGCTCTTGCCCTGCAGGGTGCCTGCGCGGCTCCGGCCGCCCCGCCCGACCTCGGCACCCGCCGGGAACTCTTCGTGGACGACTTCCTGATCGAGCGCATGGCAGGCTGCGACCTGCGGCTGCACGCGCCCGAGAAGCGTGAAATCGCCATGGTCTTCGACAAGCCCTGGGAGGGCAACGCCTGCGGCTACGCCACGACCGTGTTTCACGACGGCACGAAGTACCGCATGTACTACCTGTCGCGACACCATGACTGGGGCCGCGAAAAGCTGACGCAGCCGCATCCCGACTACGTCGCCTATGCCGAGAGCGAGGATGGGATCCGCTGGAGTCGGCCCGATCTCGGGCTCGTCGAGTTCCAGGGCTCGAAGTCAAACAACATCCTCCCCGAGAAGGTGTTTCCGTTCTTCGACACGAACCCGGCCTGTGCGGCCGACGCCCGCTACAAGGCGCTCACCTGCGAGGAGGGCACGGGGCTTTTTGGCAAGGGCTCGTTGTGGTTCTGGAAGTCGGCCGACGGCATCCATTGGACGCGGCTCGCGGAGGAGCCGCTGCTGGTCGATGGCAAGCTGGATTCACACAACCTCGTCTATTACGACGCGGTGCGCGACGAGTATCGCCTCTATTTCCGGGCCTTCCGCGACAGCACTCCCCCGGTGCGCGACGTCAAGACGATGACCTCGAAGGATTTCACGACCTGGAGCAAGGGCCAGTGGATCCGGTACAGCGACGACAGGCCCACGCAGATGTACGTGAACAACATCAAGGCGTATCCCCGCGCGCCGCACCTCTTCCTGGGCCTGCCCCTCCGCTACGTCGCCCCCGGGGCCGGTCTGGCGGAATACAGTTCCCAGGGCGTCTGGCAGGGCTATCACGACTCCCTGCCGAACCTGGCGGAGCGGAAGCGCCGCTACGCCACGGAGAAGAGAATCGGCACGGCGGCCACCGACACGATCCTCGTCACCAGCCGCAACGGCACGCTGTTCAAGCGATGGCAGGAGGCGTTTCTGCGGCCCGGCCCTGCCAACTGGACCTACGCCGACAACACGTGCGCGTGGTATCCGGTGGAGACCGCGGCGGACATCCCGGGGATGCCGAACGAGCTGTCGCTCTACGTGTCGGAGAACTTCTGGATCGGCAAGGCCAGCACGCTGCGGCGCTACACGCTGCGATTGGACGGATTCGTCTCCGTGCACGCGGGGGGCGACGAGGCGGAACTGCTCACCAAGCCGTTCCGGTTTGGCGGCAAGGCGCTCGAGCTCAACTACGCGACGAGCGCCGCCGGCTGGCTGCGGGTGGAAATCCAGGACGCGGACGGCCACCCCCTGCCCGGGTTCTCGTGGCTGGAGTCACATAAGATCGTGGGAGACCACGTGGATCGCGTGGTCTCGTGGAACGGCGGCGTCGACCTCTCGAAGTTGGCTGGCAAGCCGATCCGGCTGCGGTTCGTGATGCGCGACGCGGATCTCTACGCGCTGCGGTTCCGCGAAGACGTGCCCGAGGTCGCCTCCGGCATCGAGCCGGCCATCTATCCGGAAGAGAGTGGCTTCAAGCAAAACACGGCCGCGGCCACCGCCGGGCGGCTCGTCAACGACCTCCTCCGCGCGATCAGCCAGGCGGAAGCGGGCCGGGCTCCCGAGCCGGAGCGGCTGGCCACCGCGCTCAACCGCCGCCTCGACGACCTACTGGCCGCCTCCGCGATCACTCGGGAGGACTACCGCGAGGCCATCCGCGCCCGGGGTCGGATTCCGGCGGATTGGATCCTGGTTCTCCCGCGTGCCGAGACCGCGCCGAAACTGGACGGCGTCGCAGACGATCCGGCCTGGGAGAAAGCCGCCCCCGTGGTCCTGCTGTCATTCGACCCGAAGCAGACTGAACGAAAGCCGTCCGAGCCGCCCTCGACGTTTCGCGCGGTGTATGACGACGAGCACCTGTACGTCGCCTTCGACTGCGGGGAGCCGGACTTCGCCACGCTCATCGCGTTGCGCGGCAAGCGCGACGAGCAGGTGTCGCGCGACGACTCGGTGGAGATCGGCCTCCAGCCGCTCGCCGGCGGGCCCGCCAGCCAGATCGTCGTCAATGCCCTGGGGACCATCTTCGACGCGCAGGGCGGCGATCCTGCCTGGAACGGTTCCCTGCGGGTGGCCACGCAGCGGAGCGAGGCGGAGAAGCGCTGGTCCGTCGAACTGGCCGTGCCCTGGAAGGATCTGGGCGTCGTGCCGCAGCCGGGATCGCTCGTGCGCGGGAACTTCATGCGCAACAACCTTGCCAACGACAAGGAGTTGACCGGCAAGCCGTTCTACGTCGGCCGTACGTCGAGCGTCTGGGCCCCGATCCCGGACGGTTTCGGCAATCCCGCCAGTTACGGGATTCTCGTGCTGCAATGACCGATGCCGGCCCGCTGAAGCGGCAGGCGACCCGGCGAACGATCGGAGGAACCTGCTCATGGGTACTCGAGTGCGAGCCGTCCGACTGGGCGTGGTGATCGGACTGCTCGCCGCCACGGCCGGCGCTCGGCCAGGGTTCGGCGAGCCCGCGGGCGACGCCGAGAAGCCGGCCGCCACATGCCCCTTGGTCGACGGCCAGACGCAGGCCGTCATCGTCACCGGTGGGCTGTTCCGGCAGACGCGGCTGGCATGGAGGTATGTGGGTGATTATCCGCCCGTCGGGGCGCCGACGGCGGCCGATGCCCAGGCTGCGCGGCTCCGGGCGGAGATCGAGAAGAGCACGGGCCGCACGCTCGAGATCGTGCCCGAGGACCGCTACACGCCCACAGCCGGTCAGCCCGTGATCTACCTGGGCGCCACGCGGCAGGCACAGACGCTGTTCGCCGACAGGCTCGCCGACATCGATACCGACGGCTACGTGATCCACGTCACGCCGTCGTTCGTCGTCCTGGCCGGAAACATCGACTACGCGGTCTACGACTTCCTCAGCACCTACCTGGGCATCGATCATTACATCAACACCGAGTTGTTTACGGTCGTCCCGCGGCACGAGCGCGTGATCCTGCCGGTCGAGACCCGGGTGGAGGTGCCGGCCTTTTTCTCGCGCTGCTTCAATACCTCCCGTGACGGCAAGCCGTACCGGCTGCATGCGGGCAACGGCCGATACGCGTTCCATCACAACATCGGCGAGCATTTCCTCGTCGAGAAACAATTCCCCGACCACTCCGAGTTCTGGGCCCTGGTGAACGGGGTCCGCATCCCCTGCGTCGGCTCGACGACGCCCAACCCCTGCGTGCTCAATCCGGACGTCATCGACGTCGTCGCCGAACACTGCCGGGTGGCGTTCGACAAGAACCCGCAACTGCTCTCGGTGAGCCTCGCCGCGAACGATTCGTTCCGGTATTGCCAGTGCGAGCGGTGCCGGCCGTTGCAGGGCAAGGGCCATAGCCTCGTGGTCGGTGGGAAGACGACCGGCGTGAGCGACTACTGGTACAGCTTCATGAACGACGTCGCCGGGCGCATCCGGCAATCGCATCCGGGCCGTTTTCTGGGCACGCTCGGCTACGCCCACGCGGACAACCCGCCCACGTTCCCCGTGGAGCGCAACATCCTGCCGTACATCGCCGACAGCAGCGCCGACTGGGGGCATGCCGAGGAACGCGACCGCGACATGGAGCGGGTCAGGGTGTGGATCGAGCGGGTCGACCGGATCGGCCTCTACGAATACATGTACGGTGGGGCCTACCTCGTGCCGCGGCTCTTCTCGCGGAATCTCGCCGATCGTCTCCGTCCCGTGGCCGCGAAGTGTCCCGGCTCGGGCTTCTATGCGGAGTTCAACGTCGGCGGCCGTGGATTCGACGGCCCGAAGGAGTGGATGGCCGAGCGGCTCCTGTGGAAGCCGGATCAGGACGTCGACGCGCTCATGACCCGCTGGTGCACGGGCTGCTTCGGCCCCGCCGCGGCGCCGATGAAGGGCTATTTCGATGCCCTGGAGGCGGCGCTGAACCGGGGCGCCGCGCGGGCGAAGCCCACCGGCATCCTCTTCGGATACAAGCACGAACAGCAGTTCGACCTCTATCTGCCCGAGGACTTCCCGCCGCTCTGGAAGCTGCTGGACGAGGCCCGGACGCTGGCCGGAGGCGATCCGGTGATCCTCGCGCGGATCGACTATTTCGCCTCCTGCCTGACGATCAGCGAGATCCTGGTGCGGCGTCATCATGCCCTCGCCGAGGCCGCCCTCCTCATGAAGAACAAGGCGGCCCCGGAGGAGGTGCTCGCGTCCCTGCTGCGAAACGAGAAGGATTGGCCCCGGGCGGAAGTCTGGCGGTCGATCAGTGAGCTGCAGCGGACCGACTACCTCCGCGTGGGCGACGGCCCCGAGAGCAGCCGGGCCGTGCAAGCCATGGAATACGTGCTGGACAACGGCGCCTGGCCGGCGGTCGCGCGGCTCGCGGCCGCGGGCAGTCGCAGCGCAGCGGACCTGCGGAGGGAGTCTCAGGAGACGCTCGAGCAGCTCGTCACCCGGGCCGACGTCGCCGATCCGGCCGCCGCGGCGCGGCTTGCGGAACTGCGTGCCGCCTCCGCCCGCATCGCCTCCGCGAACCGCGCCGAGACACCGCCGGTGATCGACGGCCGCGCCGACGAGGCCTGCTGGAGGTGGAACGGGCAGCAGCCCTGGTTCATGCGCGACGCCGCCACGGCGTTTGCGTTTCCCACGGATTTCGCGATGGCCTACGACGACCGGCACCTCTACGTCGCGCTGCGATGCGGGGGGCAGGCCGTCGAGTCCTACGACGAGCCCCTGCAGAAGCTCGGCGACGCCATCCGTGCGTACGGTTGCGAGACGAAGCGCACTCCCTCCGTCCACATCCATCTCGATGTGGCGGTCGAGCCCGGCGTGACGCAGATGCCGGCCTACCAGGTCGTGCCGAACGCCTATGGAGGACTGTGGGAGAACCGCGCGGCCATTGCATCGCATCGGGCGACGTGGAACGCGGATGCGGGCGAGTGGCAGGCGGAGTTGGCCATCGGCTGGGAGCAGCTCGGCGTGAAGCCGGCCGCGACGCGGGTCTTTCGGCTGAGCGTGGTCCGGTACGTGCACAGCCTGTGGAACAAGGCCGTCGGCGGCTGGTACCTGTCCCGCGTGGTGGTTCGCAACCGGGAAGCCCAGCCGAACGAACGCGGCTGGCTGGTGCTCGAATGATTCTGACGACCGACTCTAACGAAGGGAGCGATACCGTGCTGCTTCACATCACAGTCCGGGGAGGTTGTTGCCGGAAAGTCGCTCGCCTCCTGGCCGTGGGCATCCTCGGCGCCGCGGTCGCCGGCCAGGCGATCGGGGACGATCTGTCTCTGGTTCGCGACGGCAAGGCCGTGGCGACGATCGTGCAGCCCCGGTGGGAGCCGCCCCAGGCTCCCGCGAAGGAAGTCGGCGACGACGGCAAGCCGACCGCCGCATCCGTCGCCCGGCAGGCCGACTACAAGCGGGCGACCGCGATGCATGCGGCGAACGTCGTGCAGCCCGTCCAGGTGCTGCAGGCCTACGTCAAGCGGATCAGCGGCGCGACGCTGCCGGTCGTGGTGGATGGCTCGCCGGAGCACGCTGCCGTACAGGGCCCGCAGATTCACCTCGGCCGCACGTCATTCGTCGCGGACCTCATTCCCGGCCTGGAGCGACAGGACAGGGAGCACGTTGTCGTCAAGCGCGTGGGCGACAAGGTCGTCATCGCCTGCGGCGGGGACCCGCGGCAGAACCGGTCCGGGATGACCTTCGCCATGAGCACGTTCCTGGCCAACGTGCTCGGCGTGCGGCATTACCTGCCGGAGCCGGAAAACGCTCCGGATTCGTTGTGGACGATCGTTCCGCAGGCGAAGACGATCGCGGTCGGCGACCTCGACTATGCCCACACTCCGGCCTACCGCTCCCGCGACTTCAGCCTCGGAGTTTGGGCCTCCGAGAAGACGGCCTGGATGGCCCGGAACCGGATCGCCTGGGGCGGGCGATTCCACATTCCCCACGCCATCGGCAACCTGCTGCGGCCGTCCAAATACGCCGCGGAGCATCCGGAGTTCTATCCCCTGCTCAACGGCGCGCGTTTCATTCCGCCGGCCTGGGCCGAGAAGACCAACAGGCTGACGAAGAACTGGCAGCCCTGCTTCAGCAATCCGGGGGTGATCGATGCGCTGGCCGCCGAGGCGCAGGCGTATCTCGACGCCCACCCGGAAGCCGAACTCGTCAGCATGGCGCACAACGACAACTACGGCTGGTGCGAGTGTGCGGAGTGCGCCAAGGCCAACGGCGGGGTGAAGTACGACGCGGATGGCCGCATCAACTTCTCGAACCTGTACTTCCGCACCCTGAACGAGATCTGCCGGCGGCTCGAAAAGAGCCACCCGGGGAAACTCGTCGGGGCCATGGTCTACCAGAACGGCACGCAGTCGCCCCCGGATTTCAAGGTTCACCCGAACATCGTCGTCATGCAGACGGTCGATTTTTCGCTCTTCCATGCCCGCGGGCCGAAGCACGAATCCCTGCGGGCCTTCATCGAGGAGTGGGGCCGTGGCCAGGTCGCCTCCCGGCTCGCGATCCACGCCTGGCACGTGGACTTCACCGAGCCCGTCTATCCGCGTCTGGAGCTCCATTCCACGAAGGAGTTCCTCGCCTTTCACCACGCGGCGGGGGGCGTCGCCTACCACGGCGAGGAGTATCCGAACTTGGGCCTCGATGGCCCGAAGACGTGGATCACGGCGCAGCTGCTCTGGGATCCGCAGCAGGACGTGGACGCGCTCCTGCAGCGATTCTGCGACGATCTGTTCGGGGCGGCGGCCGCACCGATGCGCGGCTACTTCCAGGCCCTCGAGACGGCCTGGAACAAGAACACCGCGTCCTTCAACCCCTACTGGTTTCTCGCCGCGCCCGTGGAGGTCGTGATGACCCCCGCGGTGATCGAGGAATGCTCCCAGCATCTCGACGACGCGCTCGAGCAGGCAGGCTCCGACGTGCAGCGCCGGCGGGTCGCGTTCTTTCGCGACGCGTTCGTGCTCACCCGCTACGGGGCGGGCGTGGCGGTGGCCGAGCGAACGTGCGCGGGACTCACGCAGGAACGGGAACTCACGCCGGGCATGTTCCAGGAGCTGCTGGCCAAGCTCAACGAGACGGCCTACGGACGGGAGGCCCTGGTGCGATACGTCGACCGGCTGTCTGGCGACCCGCGGTTCCTCCTCAACCCGGCTTCCTACAAGCGGAAATACGCCCCCGCAGCCATGGATCCGCTCTTCTCCCGGCTCGCCAGCACGCTCGTCGCGCGGCTCGCACGGCAGGCGGCCTCCGAACAATCCGGCCGTTCGGCGGAGGAGTTCACGGCGGCCGTGCGGGCCGGCTACGCGGCGATGACCGCGGCGTCCCGGGCCGCCGTCGAGCAGGACGTCGCTGCGGGAGGTCCGGCGTGGCGGGGCTTCGACGCCACGGCCGGAAACTTCCTCGCCGCCGTGGCCACCGTCCCGAGGCGGCCACGGCCGCCGACCATCGACGGCACGATTTCGGCTGACGAGTGGAGCGGATCACCGGTCCTCACCGGCTTTCGCGAGGTCGGCTCGAGACGGACGGACGGCACGGGCCCGCTGCCCGAGGTCGGCTTTCAGAGCGAGGTTCGGCTCGGCTACGACGATCAGGCGTTGTACGTGGCCTACCGGCTGACGGAGGAGAACGTCGCGAACCTCACGGCCGTGTACGACCGTGAGGATGCCGCCATCTGGAATGACGACAGCGCCGACTTCGCGATCCTCCCGCCCGACACGGCCGGCGACGCCTTCTGCCACTACATCGCCAATTCGCGGGCCGCGGTCTACGACGCCCGCGCCGGTGCGGAGTGGGATGGCACGGCCACGGTCAAGGCGGGGGTCGAGGCGCCGACGAATGCCTACATCGTCGAGGTCGCCATCCCATGGAAGGACTTCGGCCGCAAAGCGGAGTCGGGGCAGGTGTGGCGGGCCCAGTTCGGCCGCAACGACTGGCGGAGCGGCAAATGCACCCCATCGTCGTGGGCGCCGGCGAGCAACGGCCTCAACAACAGCGACACGATGGGCATCCTGCTGTTCGAGTAGCGGTATCCAGGAGCGATGACATGGAGAAGATGATGCGATACGGTTGTATCGGCGTCCTGACGACGGCCCTGGTTCTCTGCCCGACTGCGCGTTGCGTGCTGGCGGAGCAAGGCCCGGCCGTGTTTCAGGATGGCGAGCGGGTCTGCTTCATCGGCGACAGCATCACGCACGGGGATCCCGGCTCCCCGGATTACCACGAACTGGTCTACCTCTACTATCTGACTCGTTTTCCGGATCGGAAGATCACGATCTTCGACTGCGGCATCAGCGGTGACAGCGCCCAGGGGGCCATCCAGCGGTTCGGGGTGGACATCGCACCCTGCCGTCCCACGGTGTCCACAATCATGCTGGGCATGAACGACGTGGGCAGGGTCTTGTACGAGGGCACATCGCCGACGTGCCCCCCGGAGGTCCAGGCGAACCGCGACGCGCGATTGAAGATGTATCGGGAGAAGATGGAGGCTCTCTGCCGCCGAGTGGTGGATTCCGGCAGCCGCCTGGTCCTGCTGACACCGTCGCCCTACGACCAGGTGACCAAGGCCGCGGGCCCCGAGTTTCCGGCGGCCAACGCACGGGTGAACGACGGGCTTGTCAGGTTCAGCGAGGCGGTGCGAACGCTGGCCGGGCAGTTCGACGCCCCTGTCGTGGACATGAACGGAGGAACGCTGGAGGTGCTGGAGCGGCTCCACCAAACCGAGCCGACGCGGGCCCTCTGCGCACCCGACCGCGTGCATCCGAACGCTGCTGGGCAATGGGTGATGGCGTATCTGTTCCTCAAAGCGCAGCACGCGCCCGCCGTCGTGTCGACCGTGGTCATCGACGCCGCCGGCGCGAAGGTCGTGGAGCAGGCGAACGGCGAGGTCAGCGAACTGGCCGTGGCGAACGACGCGGTGCGGTTCACCGTGTTGGCCGGAGCGCTTCCCTTTCCGTTACGCGAGGTGGTGCACGCGATGAACGAAAACGTGGTGCCTTTCGCGGACGAGCTCAACCGGGAGATCCTCAAAGTCACCGGCCTCCGGCCAGGCGCCTACGCGTTGAAGATCGACGGGGTGGACGTGGGCACCCATGACGCCGCGGAGCTCGCCGCCGGGATCAATCTGGCCGGAAACCCGCGGACGCCGCAGTACCGACAGGCCGCACAGGTGGCGGCTGTGAATAGGCAGCGAGACGACCTCTCCTGCAAGCTGCGCGGGCTGGCCCTGATCGAGTTCACGCAGCTCAACCGGTACAAGGGCGACAAGGCTGATGCCGCCCAGGTCCGCGCCTTTTTCGACAACACGCTGGCCGGGATGGAGGGCAAGCCCTGGCATCGGTTCTTCAAGGGGCAGTTCGACAACTACCTGAAGGACAAGCCCGAGGAGGAGAAGATTCGGGCCGAGATCGCGCGTCTGGAGCAGGAACTTTTCCGGATCAACCAGCCGCAGCCGCATCGCTATGAACTGGCGCGGACCGGCGATGCCTTGCCGCTGCCGGCCGCGGAGCCGGTCACCGAGCCGAAGGACCTGACGTTTCATCTCCCCTTCGACAAGTCACCGTCCGCCGTCGGCATGTCGGAGTGTGCGCCGATCGAGCCTGCGGAGCTGGCCTACGAGCCGGGGCCCGTGGGGGATGCCGTGGTCATCGCCGGGAAACAGGGGCTGTCGTATCCGGAGCCGGAAGCGTTTCCGCTCAACGAAAGCAGCATCGCGTTCTGGATCAAACCGCATTGGGATCCCCAGGACGTGAAGATCATGCCGATGGTGTTCCGCAAGGACCGCGACGGCCTGCCCCTCTTCAAGCCGAACTCGTATTTCAACGATCAGGAAATCCGGTTCAGGCCACGCGGGCAGGGCGAACAGAAGCAATCGCTCTCATACCGGAGCACGTCGGCTCCGGGGCCGGACGGCAAGCCGCAAACGGGAGGGGGCAGCCACGGGTTTTGGATCGTGGGCGATTGGGGGCAGGGCCAGTGGCGGCATGTTTGTATCACCGTGGGCAATGTGGGGCAGCATTCCAAGACCCGGATTTACGTCCAGGGGCGACTGGTGCATCTCGGTGGCTGGGACACGCCGCCCCAGGCCCACGCGCGGGCCTTCACGCTGGGCGGCGGCGAGCATGCCATGAGCATCGACGACTTTCGCGGCTTCAGCCGGGCCCTCGCCCCCGAGGAAGTCTACGAACTCTATCGCCAGGGCGCGGGCCGGGCCGAGTTCCTGAACCGCGTGCCGGCGTCCCAGCAGCCGTAAAGCGGCAGGCAAGGGTCCCTGCTGGCGAGGGGGGGCGCGGCGCTTGACGTGTCATCAAATGGTGACTTATGATTGTTAGGGTCGGGGGTGTGAGACAAGCTTCCCACATGCGTTTCCTTGGTTGCTGGAGATCACCCATGCATTGCCATGACGAGTTGCCCGATCAGTGGCAATCGACGGCCGCAAGCCGGCGTGGCCTTGTCGCCATGGTGATGGCCCTCGCCGTTTCCCTGACGTCGTCGGTCCTGGCGGCCGACTACACGTGGACGACTAGCGCGAGCGGGGCGCTGTCGGACGGAACGGGCAATATCACGACGACGAACTCGACCTGGGTGACGGGTAGTTCGCTCACTCGGGTCGTCTGGCCCAACTCCACCTCCGACACGATGGTCTTCGGTGTCGGGAGTGGAACGGCGGGGACACTGACCACGGCGAATGCCATCTCGACGAACGGTCTGCGATTTCAGCAACCCGGGAGCGGGTCCTACACCATGCTCATCGGGTCCGATGCCAATTCGATCACGCTGGGCGGCTCGATACCGACCATCACCGTGAACCCAGGTGTCTCGGCCACCATTTTGCCCAACAACACCTTCACGAATGGTCGGCTGGCTGGAAACGACATCACGATCACTGGCGGCGGAACGCTGATCTTTTCTGGCATGAGCACGAGTTCCGTGACGACCGCCGGCCTCATGGCGCTCGGCCGCGGAAGCGCTAATAACACCAACACATCGATCGTTCAGGACGGCACCACGACCGTGAACTTCAACGGCAGCGGTGGTTTCACCCTGGCTACCGATAACACCTCCAATAACACCGGCGGCTCCGGTAAATCCACGTACACGCTCAAGAGCGGCACCCTGGCAGGTAACGATGCAACCGCGGGCAATAATTTTTTGCAGGTCGGTCGTAACTGGGCGGCGGAGTTCAAGCAGGAGGGTGGCACGGTGAACCTGAACGCGACGGGCAACGCTTTCGTCATTGGCGGCCGTGGCAATGGCACGTTCACCATGTCGGGCGGCACCTTCTCCGGGACGGCTGGAAGCATGGTGATGAGTTCGGGCGGCGGCTCCCCGGCGCCGACAAGCACGCTCTCGATCAGCGGCGGTTTGATGCGGATCGGGGGCTCGGGAGTGTTGGCGAGTGCCGCGAGTTCGACCTCGAGCGTCACTGTCTCCGGCGGCGAGTTGGCGATCAACACGCTCACGAAGGGCGGTGCCGGTACGGTGACGTCGTTTGCCTTCTCCGGCGGCACCCTGCGGCCCTACAACAACAATGCCACCTTCGGCAGCACGACGGGGACAAGCAACTACACGATCACGCTCGGGGGCACGGGCGCGACGTTCTCTGGGATCGACAACGCGGCTTCCTCGCCGCGAACGTCCACCGTCGAGGCCCTGCTCTCCGGTACCGGCCGCGTGAACGTGGCCGGCGGCCGGGTCGTGTTCGGCAACGCGTCGAACAGCTACACGGGGGCGACGGTGGTGGCCGGCGGCACGCTGGCGCTCGACGCCGACGCCGTGTTCTCCGCGAGCCCCACGATCGTCGTCGGCAGTGCCGCGTCGTCCGGGGCCGCGCTCGACCTCACGGCCAAGGCCGCCGCATTCGCGTTCGGCAGCGGCCAGACGGTGAGCGGCATCGGCTCCGTGCTGATGCCGACCAACGGCGTGACGGTGGCCGGCTTCATGTCGCCCGGCGACGGCGGGGCCGGCACGCTCGCCTTCGCCAACGCCCGCTTACTCGACATCCAGTCGGCGATCACCGGCGGCTCGGGCCGTTTCCTCTTCGACCTCGGCACCACGAGCGACCTCGTGACCGTCGCGACGGGCACGCTGGCGATCGGCAGCGGCAATCTGCAGTTCGACGACTTCACGTTCAACCTCTCGCCGCTGAGCACCGGCACGTTCCGCCTGTTCTCGGCGAGTGCGATCGTCGGCACGATCACGAGCGACACGGCGGCGCGGGCCGGTTCGCTCGGCAGCGGCTACACCGGCACTCTCGAGCAGGGGGCTGGTTTCATCGACCTGGTGGTCGTGCCGGAGCCGGGCACGCTCGCCCTGGCAGGACTGGGCATCGCCGCCGCGGCCTGGGCGCACCGCCGTCGCCGGTCGTGACGGAGGGCCGCGGTTCTCTGGGAGCGGTTTCGCCCATCGCATAGCCGCGGCCGGATCGGCTACACTCTCCCGCAGTGTCATGATTCCCGAGCGTACCCCAGCCCCCCAGGAGTGTCGGAATGAAGGCTTGTTGCTCGATCCCGGTCGCGATGCTGGCCGCTGTGGTGTCGCTCTCTTCCCCCTCGACCGCACAGGAAAAACCGATGTTGCCCCGTTGTTTTCTCGACATCTCCGCCGATGGCAAGCCGTTGGGACGGATCGTGGTCGAACTCCGCTCCGACGTGGTGCCCAAGACCGCCGAAAACTTCCGCGCCCTCTGCACGGGCGAGAAGGGCTTCGGCTACAAGGGCAGCAGCTTCCACCGCGTGATCCCGCAGTTCATGTGCCAGGGGGGTGACTTCACCAACCACAACGGCACCGGCGGGAAGTCGATCTACGGGGAGAAGTTCGCCGACGAGAACTTCACCCTCAAGCACACCGGAGCGGGCGTGCTCAGCATGGCGAATGCCGGCCCCAATACGAACGGTTCACAGTTCTTCCTGTGCACCGCCAAGACCGACTGGCTCGACGGCAAGCACGTGGTCTTCGGCCAGGTGGTCGAGGGCATGGACGTCGTCCAGAAGGTCGAGGCCCTCGGATCGCAGTCAGGACGCACGAAAGCCAAGGTCGAGATCACCGACTGCGGCGAACTGAAGGCGAAGTGACCGTGTCGGTGGCCGGCTTCGTCGGCCAAGCCGTCGAGGCCGTGGTGAAGTGGTGCTTCAGTGGTTCGCCGGGGAAAGGCGGCCTTGTGGAGGCGGACAGATGAGAGCCAGGCAGTCGAGGCAGGCGTTCACACTTGTGGAATTGCTCGTCGTGATCGCCATCCTGGCGCTCCTGGTGGCACTGCTCGTGCCTGCCGTGCAGAGCGCCCGGGAGTCGGCCCGGCGGACGCAGTGTTCGAACAACCTGCGGCAGTTGGGGATCGGCATGCTGGCCCACCACGACCTGATAGGCACGTTTCCCGAGGGGATCTCGGTGCCGCTCAACGGAGCCCTGTATGGCGACAGTTATGGCACGTGGCAGATGCCAATCCTGCCCTTTATCGAGCAGGAATCTCTCTGGAAAGGCTATCGCAACTATGGCAACCGGGAACTGCTCGGAAGCGCGGGACGGTTTGCATCAACTGACAACCTGCAGGCGACCACCGGCCAGCGCATCTCCACGTTGACCTGCCCCTCCGACACGGCCACTCCCCATGCGGCGGGCTATACGCGGCACAATTACGCGGTGAACTTCGGAAATACGGGTATCGATGGGACCATTGCACTGGGACAGACATATGTCGCCCAGGCGTCGCGGTCGGGCGTGACGTTCGGCGGCGCACCATTCACTCAGGGTAAGCCGCGAAAAATCGATTGGATTCGTGACGGTACGAGCACGACTCTGATGGTGGCGGAATTGATCATGGGGCAGCGCAACGACATCCGCGGCCTCACGTGGTACGGCACGACCGCCGGCTTCTTCACGTTCTTGCGGCCGAACGACACCCTGCCGGACCAGCTTTGGTGGTCGATGCCAAATTGCGATGCGGCTCAGCCCAATCCGCCGTGCAGCCAGGGGAACGATCCCACCATCGGTGCGCGGAGCCGCCACGCCGGCGGCGTCACCGTGGCTATGCTGGACGGCAGTGTGCGATTCGTCACCGACGACATCGACGTGGCGACGTGGCGGGCGCTGGGAACGGCCCGCGGATCCGAGGCGCTCGGGGACTTCCAATGATCGGGGTAACGCCCCCCTTCGCCGCCCGGGCATGGCGAGCCTCGCTCGTCGCGTCGCTGGTCTTGCTGGCGGCGGGTTGCGGCCGGTCCGGCAATCGGGCCGGGGTGCACGGGACGGTGACGCTGGCAGGCTCGCCCCTGGATCAGGGCGTCATCGAGTTCTACCTGCCGTCGCTCGACGGGCCCGCGGGTGGCGCAGCGATCGTCGACGGCCGGTACGTCGTTCCCCGCAGCCACGGCCTCCTGCCGGGCGATTACCGCGTCGTGATCCGCTCCATGGTCGAGCGGGCACCGGGCGATGGTGTCCCGTCCAGGCCCGACGTGCCGCCTCCGGCCCAGGTTCCCGCCGCGACGAAGGAACCGCTATTTCGCGACCGGATTCCGGCCGAGTTCGGGGACGCGAGCAAACTCGCCGTGTCGCTGGAGGCGGGAAGAGACGTCGCGTTCGACGTGGCGATTCCCTGACGCAAGGTCACGGTCGGCACCCGACCGAAGGCCGGCGTGGATCAGCGGGTTCCGCCACCGCCTGTGGCGGCGATCGGCTGCGACCAGGCGATGACGGCACCGGCGCGTTCCAGCGCGGCGATCGCGGCGGCGCGGTCCGGGCGACGGCTGGCCGGCGCGTAGCGGACCATCGTCCGCCGTGCGGCGAAGGGCCGGCCGCGGACCAGCGCGGCCGCCTGCTCTTCGAGGGCCGCGACGTCCTTCATCGGCCGGCCCTGCAGCAGGATCCGCCCGTCCGCGGCGAGTTCCACGGCGATCGGGGCCCGAGCCGCGGCGGCGGCGTAGACGTCCGTCACGACCTGCGGAGGGCCGTACCAGCCCGGCAGCATGAGCAGGTCGCCCTGCTCGACGGCGGCCACGTAGGCGGCCCGGGACCGCTCGACGTGCCGTTCCGCTTCGCCGTTGAGGGCGATCGCCGAAAATCCCTCCGGGTACGCCGACCGGAACTCGGTGGGGGTCGGGCCGTCGTAGGGAGGCTGGCGGTAGGGAGCCGTCGAGGCCCAGTACTGGCCGTACTCGTGCTCGGGAATCAGGAGCACATCGGGGTGGCGACGCTGGAGTTCCTCCCAATCGGCGGCCTTCATCATCAGTCGCTCGGGCGGCGCGAGGGTGTCGAAGCCGCCGGCCGCGTTCGCCGCGGACTTGCTCCGCGAGCGGCTGAAGTAGTTGGTGTCGACGTAGAACAGCGTCGCCGACCACCGCTTCCGGCAATAGCGGATCTTCTCGTCGAGCCGCTCGACCGGGGATCGTGCGGCGTCGGTCAGGGTGGCGGCGGTCTCCAGCCCGAGCTCGTCGAAGTGCTCGAACTGCTGGTCGAACGAAGCCGGATCGAAGGCCTCCCAGGAGCCCTTGGCGGTCACGGTTGCGCCGGCCGTCGGTTCGATGCGGGTCGGCCGGATGCACATCCCCACCCGCAGCCCGGCATCCCGTACCTTCGTGCAGAAGGCGTCGGCCAGAGGTTCCATCTCGGGGGCCGTGAACCGCATCAGCCGCGGGTCGCCGTAGTAGGTCTGCCCGGGAAACTGCTTGCCCTCGAGATCCCAGATCACGACGCCCTGCGCGCCCGCCTTGTCGGCCACGGCGATCACCTGGTCGGCGTAGCCCATGATCCACTTCTCGAACGCGGCCCGCCCCTCCGGCGTGCGAATGTCGTCCGCCGTGTCCTTCAGTCCCCACCAGCCGCGCGGGTTGCGGTCCGGGCCCCTGTCGAAGCACAGGTGTGCCATGCAGATCGGCCGGCGGTCGGCCCACCGCAGCCGCTGTGGATGCGCCGCAGCGAAGGCCGCGTAGACGCCGGCGGCGACACCGCCGGCCGGCTCATCGGCACGGCCGAAGAGGAGGGCGATGTCGATGGTTTCGGTCGCCCCGGGCTTGATCGACCGGGCGTTCCACACGCGGTCGAACGGCTCCGGCGACCGCTCGTCGCCGCAGGTCACGGCCAAGACCGCCGTGCCCGGCTGCCGCGACTCCCAGGAGACGACGAGGGGCCGGTTGGGCTGCGGGCAGGCCGCGACGATCAGCGGTTCCCGGGGAACGTGGGTCACGGCACGGCAGCGGCTGCAGGTCCCGTCCACCATCGTCCCGATCGTCTCCGGCTGCCGCTGGGTTTCGAGAAGGTGCTCCTGCGCCGCCTTCGCGTAGCAGTCCGGGCAGAGGACGCGGACCTCGGGCTGCACGTCGGCCTCGAGCTCACCCAGCAGGTCGTCCGCCTGTGGGGTTGGAAAGGCGGCCCGTTGGAACCGGGTCACCCGGGGCGCGATGGTCGCCAACGTCGGAAAGCCGAGGTTGTTGCCGCCGGGGGAGATCGCGGCTGCGGCCGGCACGTTGACGGTCAGCAGATCGAGCTTGAACTGCTCGATCGTTCGTGGCGACGTGTTCTCGACGACGATCCGCATGGTCAATGAACCGGGGCCGGCGGCGTAGGTGATGCCCACGGTGCCCCAGGCGAATGACTCGCGGAGTTCACGCCGGGCAGGGTCGAACGCCCGCTCCCGCACCTCCGCCGATCCATCGACGAACGTCCGGTCGTCCTTGACGTACGGGTCGGGCATGGCCGCCGGGTCGCGGTGGCCGTCGGCGAGCCGGACCTTCGTCGCCACGGGCCGGCCCTGGGAGAGGATGGGCAAGCCGCCCACCGACAGGCCGGCGAGGCCATCGGCGTCGAAGGTGGGATCCACCGCCGGCCCGGCGGCGGGCGCCGTCTGGCCGGCGAGACACGCCAGGACTGCGACGCTCGACACCAGTCGGGCCCAGGGCTTTGGTGCCGGCATCTGTTTTTGGCTCCGTGCGACCGGCCGTCGGCCTCGAGACCGGCTTCGACAACAGGCCTCGACCGAGGGCTGCAGGCCGTGGACGGCAAGAAATCGCAGAAAACCCGATTCTACGCCGCCGCGGGCCGGGCCGCGAACCCGGATGCGGCCCGAGTCGCGGTGCCCGGCCAATCCGCCGTCCGGGACAACGGTGGTCCGCGGGCCGCGGTTTTCGATCCAAACGGGCTCGGGGTCCGTAGGAACTCGGCGTCAGCGGGTGCCGTTTTTCGAGCTAGGATTGAGACGGAGGCTCCGAGTCGATGGTCATCGCGAACAAGCGGCTTCTGCAACTGATCCGGCGGGCCGCCATCCGGGACGAGCTCCTGGCGATGCGGCTCCGGGCCCGGCTCGTGGTGCCGCCGGTGACGTTGCCGTCCGACAAGTCGGGCGGCCGTCCCCCGCGGTGAATCAGCGGCGGATCGAGATCACGCCGACGGCGAGCCGGCCGTCGGTGAAGTAGGGGTCGCCTCCCCCGTTGTGGCCCTGCCGCTCGCGGTGGAACTGATCGATCCAGTAGACGTGCGCCAAGCCGCCGGCCTGGTGGGCGTCGACGACGACCTTGTTCCGCTCCTGGTCGATGTCGGCCGCGATCTTGTGCGTGATGCCGCCGGTCGTGCGGCTGATCTCGACCTTCTCGTCGTAGGTCGCGGCGCCGAGCCACAGAGGCTCGCCGTTGGCGTCCACCTCCGCCGACCGCCAGAACCGCACGTGGTGCCGCTGCTTCGGGCTGTCGCCAACCGGCTGCTCGAAGGCGTGGTCCTGCTTGCGGCCCCATAGGTAGAGGTCGCTCACCGGTGCGTGCTCGTAGGGCTTCCGCAGCACCACGTCCGCCGCGATCCGCAGCGACGTCCGCAGCGTGATCGGGTCGGCCGCATACCAGCCGGCGCCGTGGAGCATGCGGTGCAGTTCTTCCTCCGTGCCGACGAAGGCGACGTTCACGGGGTCGCCCTGGCGGCCCTTGGCGGTGGTCGTGTGCCGCGGCGAGCGGGCGAGAGCCGGGTGGGTGTCGACGCGGCCCTCGGGAGTCTCGCCGCAGGCGCGGTCCGCCGCCAGGAACAGGCAGCCGGCGAGCAGGAGTCCGGCGAACGCGGATCCGGGTTTCTGCGCAGATCGTGCCGGGATCATGGCGTACCCTCCACGGATGACTGATTGGGGGCCGAGACCGTAGCGGGCGGCAAAACCGGCCTCAAGGCCGGTTCCAAGCGCTCGGCGCGGGGAGCGGCCCCTGATTTGCGGCCGCGGCGTGGCGAAGGCATCCTTGTTTCGGGCCGCCGCAGCCGCGACCGCTCCAGGCGGTTCACCGTGGAGACCCTCCCATGCCGCTCGAGACCGTGTTTCTCACCGGCGCCACCGGATTCATCGGCTCCCACCTCGTCGCCGACCTGCTCGGCCGGGGATGCGAGGTCCGCTGCCTGATTCGATCAGGTTCCTCGGGCAGCGTTCCGGCGGGCGCCGTCACCGTGCCCGGGCGGCTCGAGGATCCGGCGAGCTACCGCGCGGCGCTCGCCGG
>JBIIDT010000099.1:0-9404 GCA_044238145.1 Pirellulales bacterium
TTCGTCGGCCCGGGCGTGACCGTTTCGGTGCTTCTGCCCGCGGCATACGCGACAGAGCCCGAGGCCCGGTTTCGCGTGCTCTACGTGCTGCCGGTCGAACCGGGCAAAGAACGCCGTTTCGGCGACCCGCTCGCCGCGATCCAGGCTCTCGGCCTGCACGACACGCACCGCCTGATCTGCATCGTGCCGGAGTTCGACACGACGCCGTGGTACGGTGACCACGCCACCGACAAGCGGGTGCGGCACGACTCGCACATGGTGCGTGCCGTGGTCCCCTTCGTCGAGGACCGGTTTCGCACGCTTGCCAAGCCCGAAGGACGGCTGCTGCTCGGCTTCAGCAAGTCGGGCTCGGGAGCCATTTCGCTGCTGCTGCGGCATGGCGACGTCTTCGGCATCGCAGCCAGCTGGGACGCGCCGCTGATGTTGACCGACCGGCAGTTCGGCATCTGGAAGACCGACGGGCACTTCGGCACGCCCGACGCCATGGCCTCCCAGATGCCGGCCGTACTGCTTCGCAGGCACGCAGCCGCCTTTCAGGGCCGGCCCCGACTCGTGATCACCGGCAAGAACAAGTTCGGCACGTTCGCCGATCGGAGATTCCCCTACGACGGACCGTCGCACACCGAGGCGTTTCACGCGCTCGCCGACGAGCTTGGCGTGCCTCATGTCTACGACGCCGACATCGCCGCGCCGCATTCATGGCACGAGAAGTGGGTGGCTCCTCTTGTTGGTATGCTGATGAAGACCGCCTCGAGTGCTGACCCCGGGCCACCTCCCACATCCGACGTCAAATGAACCGTCCATCACGATGGATCGCGCTGGCGGCGATCCTGATCGCTTTCGCCGGCAGCGGCGCCTCGGCCGCGGAGACGCGGCCGCCCGTGCGGGTGCTCTTCTGCATCGCCGACGACGCCTCGCCCCACCTCGGCGCCTACGGCTGCACGTGGGCCAAGACGCCCGCCATCGACCGGCTCGCCCGCGAGGGCGTCGCGTTCGACCGGGCCTACACGCCCACGGCCAAGTGCTCGCCGTCGCGGGCGGCGATTCTCACGGGCCGCTACCCGTGGCAACTCGGGGCGGCGGCCAACCACAACCCGTTCTTCCCGCCGCAGTTCAAGGCCTTCACCGAGGCGCTCGCCGACGCGGGCGTGGCGGTCGGGGCGGCGGGAAAGTTTTGGAGTCCAGGTGTCGCGAAGACGGCCGATGGCGCCGATCGCACCTGGGGCATCGGGCCGCCGGGCCTCGGGCGGCCGAGCCAGGCCGCGAGCCGCTACAAGGAGTTCCTCGCGGGATTGCCCGCCGACAAGCCGGCGTTCTTCTGGTTTGGGAGCACGAACCCGCATCGGTCCTATGCCCGCGACGCTGGGCTTGCCGCCGGCAAGAAGCCCGCCGACATCGATCGCGTGCCCGGCTTCTGGCCCGACAACGAGATCGTGCGCCGTGACATGCTCGACTACGCGACCCGGATCGAGGCCTTCGATGCCGAGGTGGGGGCGCTGCTCGACGCGCTCGAGGCGAGCGGGCAGGCCAACGAGACGATCGTGATCGTGACGAGCGACCACGGGATGCCGTTTCCGCGGGTCAAGGGGCACTGCTTCGAGGCGGCCCATCGTGTGCCGCTGGTCGTGCGGTGGCCGGGCAAGCCCGGGAATCGCCGCGTCGCGGAGTTCGTGAACTTCGTCGATCTGGCGCCCACGTTCCTCGAGCTGTTCGGGATCCAGCCCGCCGCCTCGGGCCTGCAGCCGATCACGGGCCGAAGCGTCGCGGACCTGCTGCGGGGCGATTCCGCGGCGGGCGTCGCGCGTGATGCGACGATCATCGGCCGCGAGCGGAACGATGTGGCCGGCCGGGGCGACAGCCAGTTCGGGCTGGGATATCCCGCCCGCGGGATCCGCGACGGACGGTTTCTGTACGTGAAGAACTTCGCGCCGGACCGTTGGCCCTGCTGCGACCCCGACAAGGGGCTCAGCGACACCGATCCCGGCCCCACGAAGTCCATCATCGCCGCCGCGGGCCAGCTCGACCGGCATTGGAATCTCTGCTTCGGCCTGCGGCCCGGCGAGGAGCTCTACGACGTCGAGCAGGACCCCGACTGCCTGAAGAACCTCGCCCGCGACAAGGCCCACGCGGCCGACCGCGCACGGCTGGAGGCACGGCTCATGAACGCGCTCCGCGAGCAGCAGGACCCGCGGGTGCTCGGGGGTGGCGACGCCTTCGACGACTACCCTGCCCCGCCCTACGCGAAGAAGCCGTGGGCGAAGGCGGACCATCCAGACCGGGAGCGGGACGTCGTCGTCTACGGCGGCACGAGCGCGGCAGTGATCGCGGCGATCCGGGCGGCTCTGCTCGGCGCGGACGTCGTCGTTGTCTCGCCCGACCGACATCTCGGCGGCCTGACGAGCGGCGGCCTCGGTTACACCGACAGCGGCAACACCCGGGCCATCGGCAGCCTCGCGCGGGATTTCTATCGCCGCGTCTGGAAGCATTACCAGCAGCCGGAGGCGTGGAAGTGGCAGCCGCGGGAGACGTTCGGGGCGCTCGGGCAAGGCGTGAAGCAGGCGGACGTCGAGGACCGCTCCATGTGGCTCTTCGAGCCGCACGTCGCCGAGAAGATCTTCGACGCGTGGCTCGCGGAGCACGGGATCGAGGTCGTCCGCGAGGCCCTCCTCGACCGCGAGAAGGGCGTGGAAGTCAGCCGCGACTCGCCCGCCGGCCCACGGATCACGTCGATCACCACGCTCGCCGGTCCCGCCGGCCCGGCCCGGCGGTTCGCCGGCAAGATCTTCATCGACGCCACGTACGAAGGCGACCTCATGGCGGCCGCGGGCGTGAAGTTTCACGTGGGCCGGGAGGCCAACGCCGTCTACGGCGAGGAGTGGAACGGCAACCAGGTGGGCATCCTCCACCACGGCCACCACTGGAAGATGCCGGTCGATCCCTTCAAGTCGCCGGGCAATCCCCAGAGCGGCCTCCTGCCATTCGTCTCCGCCGATCCGCCGGGCACCCGCGGCGAGGGAGACAAGCGGGTGCAGGCCTACTGCTTCCGGATGTGCCTCACCGACCACCCCGACAACCGCGTGCCCTTCGCCAAGCCCGCGGGGTACGACCCGGCCCGCTACGAACTGCTCGCCCGCACGCTCGCCGCCGGCTGGCGGGAAGTGTTCGCGAAGTTCGACGCGATCCCCAATCGCAAGACCGACACCAACAACCACGGCCCGTTCAGCTTCGACCACATCGGTGCCAACTACGACTATCCCGAGGCGTCGTACGAGCGGCGGCGGGAGATCATCGCCGACCACGAGCGGTACCAGCAGGGGCTGCTCTGGTTCCTCGCGCACGACGACCGCGTGCCTGCCGACATCCGCACGCGGATGCGGTCGTGGGGCCTGCCGAAGGACGAATACGGCGACAACGGCCACTGGTCGCCGCAGCTCTACATTCGGGAGGCCCGGCGGATGATCGGCGACGACGTCCTCACCGAGCAGGAGTGCCTGGGCAAGCGGCCGGTGAAGGAGCCGATCGGCATGGGCTCCTACACGCTCGATTCGCACAACGTCCGCCGCTACGTGACGCCGGGGGGCACCGTGCAGAACGAGGGTGACATCGGCGTCCACCCGAAGCAGCCCTACCGGATCGGCTACGGCTCGCTCGTGCCGAAGAAGGCGGAGTGCACGAACCTGCTCGTGCCGGTCTGCCTGTCGGCGAGCCACATCGCCTACGGCTCGGCCCGGATGGAGCCGGTGTTCATGCTGCTCGGTGACGCGGCGGCGAACGCGGCGGTGCTCGCGGTTCGCGCAAGCGCCGCCGTGCAGGACGTCGACTACGCGTCGCTCCGCGGCCTCCTCGCGGCCCAGGGCCAGGTGCTCGAGATTCCCTGACGCGCCGAGGCGATTCACGATGAAGCTGATGCACCGTCTCGCGGCTGCGCTGGCCCTCTGTTCCGGCCTGGCCCACGGCTCCGAACCGCCCGCGGCGGCCAAGCGGCCGCCGAGCGTGCTCGTGATCCTCTCGGACGACCAGCGGGCCGACACCATCCACGCGCTTGGCAACGAGGCGATCCAGACGCCCGCCCTCGACGCGCTCGTGGCGCGGGGCACGGTCTTCAGCCGGGCGTTCTGCATGGGGAGCCCGGTGCCGGCCGTGTGCATGCCCAGCCGGGCGATGCTCCTCTCCGGTCGGTCGCTGTTCCACGTCGATCTGAACCTTACCGGGTGCGACACCTGGCCCGAGGCGTTCGCCCGAGCCGGCTACCGCACGTTCGTCACCGGCAAGTGGCACAACGGCGCCGCGTCGCTGCGCCGCTGCTTCGCCGAGGGCGACGCCGTGTTTTTGGGTGGCATGCACGACCAGTGGTCCGTGCCCACCGTGTCGTTCCGCGACCACGGGCCGCCGATGGAAAACGAGCGACGGCGGATCCACTCGTCGGAACTGTTTGGCGCGGCCGCCGAGGCGTTCGTGCAGCGGCTCGGCGACGAGCCGTTCTTCGCGTGGCTCGCGTTCACGGCGCCCCACGATCCGCGGCAGGCGCCCGACGAGTTCCGGCGGCGCTGGGACGGCCGGGAGCCGCCGCCGCCGGCCAATTTCCTGCCGGAGCATCCCTTCGACAACGGTGAGCTTCGCAACCGTGACGAGAAGCTGCTCGGCTGGCCGCGTTCCCGCGACGACGTCTCCCGCGAACTGGCCGACTACCATGCCTGCGTCGAGGCGATGGACGCCCGAATCGGCCGCGTCGTGGCGGCGCTGGAGGCCAAGGGCCGCCTGGCCGACACGCTGATCCTGTTCACGAGCGACCAGGGGCTCGCGATCGGCAGCCACGGACTGCTCGGCAAGCAGAACCTCTACGAGCATTCCACCCGCGCGCCGGCCATCCTCGCCGGCCCCGGCGTGCCCGCCGGCAAGCGGGTCGACGCCCTCGCCTACCTCTTCGACCTCACGGCCACCGTCGGCGACCTGGCGACCGTGGCGCCGCCGGAGGGGGACGAGGGACGGAGTCTCGGGCCCGTCATCCGCGGCGAGAAAGACGCGGTTCGCGACTCGCTCCTGCTGGCCTACAAGGACGTGCAGCGGGCGTTCGTCACGCCCGACTGGAAGCTGATCGCCTATCCGCAGGTCGGGAGATTCCAGCTCTTCAATCTCGCCCGCGACGCCGACGAGACCGACGACCGGTCCAACGATCCCGCTCAGGCAGGGCGGTTGGCCGAGTTGAAAGCCCGGCTGGCAGCCGCGCAGAAGGCCGCTGGGGACACCGGTCGGTAGCGGCTCGGGAGACTCCGCGTGGCGGCGGATGTCAGCCCTGCATCTCGAGCCCCGTGAGCGTGCCCGTGCTGTTGGCGAACTTGTCGGCCTCGATGCCGAGTCGCTGGAGGATGCTCACGAAAAGGTTCGGCAGCGGGGCGTTGTTCTGCTTGTCGAAGGCCAGATGCTGGCCGTGCTTGAACCCGCCCCCAGCCAGCAAGATCGGCAGGTTCTTCGTGTCGTGGTTGTTGCCGTTGCCGAGGTTTGAGCCGTACAGGACAGCCGTGCGGTCGAGGAGCGAAGCCCTGTCTTCCTTCGTGGCGGCGAGCTTGCCGAGCAGCTTCGCCAGTTCCTTGAACTCGGCGAGTTCGAGGTTCTGCAACTGCTTGATCGCTTCCGGCCGCCCCACGTGGTGCGACAGGTTGTGGGCTTCCATGCCGACGCCCGGGATGTGCTCGCTGAAGCCGTCGAGCTTGATCATGAGCGTGATCAGCCGCGTCGAGTCGGTGGCGAATGCCAGGTGGGCGAGGTCGTATATCGCCGCCAGCTTCTCGAGCAGGTATTCCTCATCCTTCGGAGCCGGGACGTTCGGGTTTGGCTTCGGCTTCGTCTCCCACTCCTCGGCCACGAGCATCCGCCGCTCGACCTCGCGGACGCTGGTGAAATACTGGTCGATCCGATCGCGGTCGCCGGGGCCGAGATCCCTGCGCAGCGATTCCGCCCGGTCGGCCACGCTGTCGAGGATGCTCCGGCCGGTCTGAAGTTCGTGCAGTTGGCGTTCCACGGAGGCCTTGTCGCCGGCCACGAAGAGCGTTTGATAGACTTTTGCGGGGCTGTTTTCGGCCGGCACCATCACCCCGCTGGAGGTGAAGGAGATCGACTGGTTGCCATTCTTGGTCACCACCAGCGGCAACGTCGGAACGCGGGTGTGGAAGCCGATCCGATCCGCCGCGAATTGGTCGAGCGAGACCGAGTTCTTGAACGATGCCGTGCCCGGGTGCGGCGCCGCCGTCAGGAACGTCGCTTCGGCGGCGTGCCCGCCCGTGACGTCCCCGTGCGACGTCCCCGACACGACCGTGAACTGGTCGCGGAGATCCTTGAAGGGCTCGAGGTAGGGCGTGAGCGTGAAGTCGCGGCCCGCCGTGGTGGGGAAGAAACTCTCCGCGTACACGCCGAGGTTCGTGCAGACCGCCAGCATCCGACGGGGCTCCGGATCGGCGGCGCGGCCGAAGGCGGGCCGCATCGCGTCGAGCAACGGCAGTGCCAGGGCGGCGCCCGAGCCCTTCAAGAGCGTGCGGCGGGAGAGCGTGGGCATGGGCGAGACTCCTTGGGACTGGACTACTTCGAGCGGAACAGATCGCCGAGCACCACCTGCTTCACGAGCGTGCGCAGGCCGTGCTTGCCGGACTTCGTCGCCGCCACGACGCGGTCGATCTCGTCGCGGTCGGAAAAGCGGATCGGCGAACCCGTGGCGTAGATCGTGAGTTGACGGGCCACGTTCATTGCGATCGCTTCGGGGTCGGCCAGGAGCAGCTTCTTGAGTTCCTCCACGTCGCGGAACGACCGGCCGTCGGCGAGCGTGCCGCTCGCATCCACCTCGGAGCCGACCCGCACGTTCACGCGATTGCGGTAGGAACTTCCCGTGAACGTCACCACCTCCACCGACGGCTCCATCACCATCTCCTTGCCCTGCTTCACCTTCTTCGGCTGTCCGGAGATCCGATAGCGGTCGCGGTGGCCACCGATCGGGTCGAAGGCCTCGAGCGCCAGGCCGTAGGGATCCATCCGCGCGTGGCAGACCGCGCAGGCGTTGTCGGCCCGGTGCATCTCCACCATCTGTCGGATCGTGGTCGCCCCGGTGGCGTCGGGCTCGATCGCCGGGATGTTGGGTGGCGGCGGGAGCCGCGGGATGCCCAGCAGCCGCTCCATCGCCCACACGCCCCGTAACACCGGCGACGTGGCCGTGCCATTCGCCGTCACCTTGTGAACCGATGCCTGCGTCAGCAGGCCGCCACGCGGCACGCCCTCCGGCACCGGGCAGGGACGGATCGCTGCGCCGTGAACGTTCGGGATCCCGTACAAGATCGCCAGCCGCTGGTTGATCATCACCGTGTCGGAGTCGATGAGTTCGGCCACCGGACGGTCTTCGGCGAGCAGCCGGCGGAACGTGGCCCGCGTCTCGGCGAGCATCGAGTCGCGGAGCCAGGGATCGAAGTCGGGATAGAGCTTCGGGTCAGGCGTGGTGAAGTCGATCTCGTGGAGCTTCAGCCACTCGTCGAGGAAGTGCTCCACGAACCGCTCAGACTTCGGGTCGTCGAGCATGCGATCGACCTGGTCCGCGAGCACGTCGGGCTCGAGGAGTTTGCCCGATGCGGCCAGCTCGAGCAGCATCCGGTCGGGCAGCGAGTCCCAGAGGAAATACGAGAGCCGCGAGGCGAGCGCATGGGCCCCAAGCGGAGCCGCCGGCCCGCCGGCCTTGGGCAGCCCCGACTCCAGGCCCACGAGCAGGAAGTCCGGGGCACAGAGGATCGCGCGGTAGCCGGCGAACATCGCATCCTGAAAATGTTCGCCGAGGGCGAGCTGCTCCTTGACGATGCGGGCATAGGACGCGACCTCCTCTTCCGCCACCGGCCGCCGAAACGCCGCCGTCGCGAAGTCCCGCAGCAGCGCGGCCGGTTCCGGGGTCGCCGCGGTCGCCGCATCGTCCAGCTTCACGGGCACGATCTCGACCTTCGTCACCGCGAGGTTGCGGTCGGCCGCCGTCTTCTCGTCGAGGAAGTCGTTGGGAAACCGCACGCCCACCGCGGCGGGGCCGGCCGATGCGGTGAACTGCTTCGCGATGGTCTGCGGGGCGTCGCGGAGGGCCGTCACCTTCGCGCGGCCGTGTGGAACCACCTGGTCCCGCACGAGCAGGCAGGCTTCGGCCGGATCGTCGCCTGCAGGCGTCTGGTAGGCGGTCACGCGCAGTTCGTACGATCCCGGCTTCGCGACGTTGACCGTCGTGGTGATGTCGCCGGTGACATTCAAGAGCCACTCCGAATCGAGCCTCTGGCCCGCGCCGCGGAAGTCGGCCAGCGGAATCGCGACCGCCTCCGGCGAATCGCCGACAGTGAGCCGGCCCGCGATCGGCGGCCGCGGCAACCTGTCGATCGGCGTCGTGCCGAAGAGCCGCCGTTGGCTCGGCGGGGGCCAGGAATCGTCGAGCGGCCCCTCCACCTCGAACCAGTCGTACGCGATGCCCGGGCCCTCGTAGTCACGGACGCCGTCGTTGACGCCGCCGCCCTGCGGGCCGCTCGCAGGCAGCGTCATGGCATGGAACGAGATCCTGTCGTCGGGCGCAAGCCAGACTGTGAACTCGTGCACTGTGGGCTTGAGCGACAGTGCGTCGAAATAGCCGAGCGGCCGGCCGCGGAGCGAGGCACGCACGACGTGGATCACCTCGCCGTCGCTGGCGAGAAGGTCGAGGTTGTCCGACGCGGTGCGATTCGGCTTGTTCTTCTTCTCGTCGTCGGCCGGCGTCGCCTGCCACTTGCCGTTGTCGTCCTGGAAGAAGGGCTTGTCGAAGCTCTGGTAGCCCACGATCGCTCCCGGCCGCGCCGCCTCGGCCTTTGTGCGTACCCACCGCAGGCCCCAGATCGAAAACCGCACCTTGTACAACCCGGGCGTTGGAGGATTGAACCGATCGATCTGGATGCCCTCTGGCTGGTGGGCGCCGATCACGCCCGTGAGCACGGCCGCCGACTCGGCCTTGTCGTCGAACTTGGCCCAGCGATAGGAATTGCCGGCGTTGTTGACCGGGTCGCCGGCGATACCGGTGACGTACCCGGGCGCGAGCTCATGGCCGTTCATCGGCACCAGGCACTTCTGGTTCACAGCCCCGCGGACCGACCACTGATCCATCGCCTTCTCCCGCCAGACCGTCTTCTTGGGCGGCGTCGCCGCCTTCACGACGGCCTGGTCGAGTGCCTTGCCCGCCGCTTCGAGGTACTTCGCCATCTGCACGTAGGAGATGTCGAGGCCGCCGGCCACCTTGTCGAAGTTTTCCCGGCGGGCGTCTTCGGGCAGAAGGTCCTTGACCCGCAGGGACGGCAGCGAGAACAGGTCGCGGAGCGTGTGCTCGTATTCCGCGCGGTTGAGCCGCCGGATCGTCGTCCGCCCCGTGCCGGCGG
>JBIIDT010000100.1:0-9226 GCA_044238145.1 Pirellulales bacterium
GTCGGGCCAGCCACGGCACCGACGGCCCCGGCCCGCCATGAACATCGACGCCCACCAGCATTTCTGGCGATACGCGCCCGCGGACTATCCGTGGATCGGTGCCGGCATGGAGCGGCTGGCCCGCGATTACCTTCCCGCCGACTTGGCGGCGGTCGCGCGGCCCGCGGGGATCGCCGGCTCCGTCGCCGTGCAGGCGCGGCAGTCGCTCGCCGAGAGCCGGTGGCTCCTGACGCTCGCGGCGGCCGAGCCGTTCATCAGGGGCGTCGTCGGCTGGGTGGACCTGCGGAGCCCGCGGGTCGCCGAGGACCTCGCTCCGCTCGCCGCCGATCCTCGGTTCGTGGGTGTGCGGCACGTCGTGCAGGACGAGCCCGACCCGCGGTTCGTCCTGGGCGCGGAGTTCGTCCGCGGCCTGCGGCACCTCGCGCCACTGGGCCTGGCCTACGACCTGCTGCTCTACCCGCACCAGCTGCCCGCCGCGGTCGAACTCGCCGACCTGCTGCCCGAGCAGTCGTTCATCCTCGACCACCTCGCCAAGCCGCGGGTCGAGGCGGGCGAACTCGAGCCCTGGCGTCGCGACGTCACGGCGCTCGCCCGGCGGCCGAACGTGTGTTGCAAGCTGTCGGGGCTCGTCACCGAGGCCGCCTGGAGGGGTTGGCGACGGTCCGACTTCACGCCCTACCTGGAGGTGGCCGTGGCCGCCTTCGGCCCGGAGCGGTTGATGTTCGGCAGCGACTGGCCCGTCTGCCTGCTGGCGGCGGAGTATGCGGACGTCGCGGGAATCGTGGGCGACTTCGTCGGTCGCCTGTCGGCCGCCGAGCAGGCGGCGATCCGCGGCGGCACGGCCGCCAGGTGGTACCGGCTGGCCTAGCAGCATGGGGAACGCGTCTGCCGCCGGATGCGGGGCTTCCCGCGGTCCAGGGCGGCCAGGCGATGCTTCCGCGAGGCAGCGGCTACACTGTCGCGCTCGGATCCCCGGCCCCTGCAGGCTGAGGTTCCGCAGCCGCCATCGAGCCCCTGAGACACGCACGGCATGCGCTTCCGCTCCCCGCGGGACATCCCGCTCCTGCCATGGCTGGCGACCGCGATCCTGTGCGTGGGCTGCGGGGGCTGCCGCCGACCGGCACCACCGCCGGCGGCGACCGTCTCCGAGGTGGTCGCCACCGCCCCCCGCACCGCCAAGGTGCCCGAGTATCTTGAGGTCACGGGCCGGATCGACGCCCAGTTGGTCGTCGACATCCGCAGCCGGGTCACCGGCTATCTCACGAAGGTGGCGTTTCGCGACGGCCAGTTCGTGGCGCAGGGAGACCCGCTCTACGAGATCGACGTCCGGCCTTCGCAGGCCCGCCTCGACGAGGCGGCCGGCACCATCGAGCAACTCCTCGGCGAGCAGCGGTTCCTCACGGTGCAGGTGGAACGCTACGAAAAGCTGGTCGCGAAGGGGGCGGCGAGCCGGCAGGACTTCGACAGCTACAAGGCGAAGCTGGAGGAAAACGCCGGTGCCCTGGCGGCGGCCCGGGCGCAGCACGAGGCCGCCCGGCTGAACGTGGAGTTCTGCTCGATCACGGCGCCGATCGCCGGCCAGATCGGCCGCACCCAGATGCAGGTCGGCAACCTGATCAACCAGGACCAGACCACGCTGACCACGATCGTGTCGATCGACCCGATCTTCGTCTACTTCAACGTCGATGAGCCGACGCTCGTCCGGGTCATGAGCCACGCCCGGGAATCCGGCCGTGGACTCGGTGTCGGTGCGAACGAGACGGTGGTCGACCTGGGGCTGGTGGACGACGTGAACCGCGCCTACCCGCATCGCAGCCGGGTCGACTTCCTCAACAACCAGGTCGACACGAAGACCGCGACGATCACCATGCGCGGCCGGCTCGACAACCCGTATTCCGCGGACCCCGCGGCTCCGCGGCCGCCGCTGTTCCGGCCCGGCATGTTCGCCCGCGTGCGGCTCCCGCTGGGGGATCCGGTGGAACGGCTGTTCGTGCCGGAGGCGGCGGTCGGTAGCAACCAGGACCGAAAGATTCTCTGGCTCGTCGGGGCCGACGACGTGGTCTCGGCCCGCGAGGTGACCATCGGCCAAAAGCTGGGCACCTGGATCGCCGTGGCGGCGACCGACGCCACGCGACCGCTCACGACGGCGGATCGGATCGTGGTCCGCGGCCTGCAGCGGTGCCGGGAGGGGAAGCCGGTCAAGCCCGTCGCCGCCGACGAAGGCGGCCTTGATCTGGCCAGCTTCGTCGTGCCGCCGCCGCCGGCGAACCCACCCGCGCAACCAGCCGCCGCCCCCACGTCGCCGTCGCCACCGGAACCGCCGGCCGCCCCCCGGCCCGTACCCGCGCCCGCGGTGGAGTCGCTGCCGGCCCCGGGCGAGCCGTCGTCGTGATCTCGCGATTCTTCATCCACCGGCCGATCTTCGCGGCGGTGATTTCGATCGTGATCACGCTGGCCGGCGGCGTGAGCCTCTTGTCGCTGCCGATCTCGCTCTTTCCGCCGATCGCTCCGCCGATCGTGCAGGTCTACTGCTCGTACCCCGGCGCCAACGCCGCGGTCGTGACCGACACGATCGCCGCCCCGATCGAGCAGCAGGTGAACGGCGTCGATCGGCTGCTCTACATGCAGTCGCAGGCGACCAACGACGGGGCCTACGTGCTGCAGCTGACCTTCGAGGTCGGAGCCGACGCCAATCTGGCGCTCGTGCAGACCCAGAATCGCGTCCAGTTGGCGATGCCGCTGCTGCCCTCCGTCGTGCAGAAGCAGGGCGTGAGCATCAAGAAGCGGTCGCCCGACATCCTGATGACGGTCGACCTGATCTCGCCCGACGGGCGGTACGACGACCTGTTCATGAGCAACTATGCCACCGTGCAGCTCCGCGACGAACTGCTGCGCTGCCCGGGCGTCGGCGACATCCTCCTGCTCGGGCAGCGAGACTATTCGATGCGGATCTGGCTCGATCCCCAACAGCTCGCCTCGCGGGGGCTGACGTCCAACGACGCTCGCGACGCGATCGCCGCGCAGAACGTGCCGGTGCTCGGCGGCATCAGCGGCCAGCCGCCGGCGGCCGCGGGGCAGCAGCTCGAGCTCGCCGTGGCCGCCACCGGCATGCTCTCGACGCCCGAGGAGTTCGGGGCGATCGTGATCCGTGCCGACGCCTCCGTGCCGGGCACGCCCGTGGTCCGGTTGCGGGACGTCGCCCGGATCGAGCTGGGGGCGGCCGGCTACGACCAGAGCTGTCGCTACAACGGCAAGGCGGTGGTGGGACTCGCCGTCTTCCAGCTGCCCGACACCAATGCACTCGAGTGCTCGTGGGCGGTGCAGGCGAAGATGAAGGAGCTCGCGACAAGGTTTCCGGTCGGCCTCGAATACGTGATCGCCTACGACACGACTCCGTTCATCACCGAGTCGATCCTGGAGGTGGTGAAGACGCTCCGCGAGGCGATCCTGCTCGTGGCGCTGGTGGTGCTGCTGTTCCTGCAGAGCTGGCGGGCGACCCTGATCCCGCTCATCGCCGTGCCGGTCGCGATCGTGGGCACGTTCGCCGCCATGGCGGCCATGGGCTTCAGCCTCAACACGCTCTCGCTGTTCGGCCTCGTGCTCGCGATCGGGATCGTGGTGGACGACGCGATCGTCGTGGTCGAGAACGTCGAGCGCTGGATCGCGCAGGGGCTCGAGCCCCATGCGGCGGCGGAGAAGGCGATGGCCGAGGTGACCGGTCCGGTGATCGGCGTGGCGGCCGTGCTCTCGGCGGTGTTCGTGCCCTGTGCCTTCATCGGCGGCGTCACCGGCCTGTTCTTCCGGCAGTTCGCCCTGACGATCGCCGTCTCGACGATCCTCTCGGCGGTCAACTCGCTGACGCTCTCCCCGGCCCTCGCGGCGATCCTCCTGCGGCGCCACGACGCGCCGCCCGATCCGGTCGAGTGGTTTCTCGACCGGGTGCTCGGGCCGATCTTCCGGGGCTTCAACTGGCTGTTCGACGCAGTCAGTGGCGGCTATGCGCGGGGCGTGGCCGCGTTCCTGGGCCGCGGGCGGCTGGTGATGATCGCCTACCTCGGCCTGGTGCTCGTCACCTGGCGGGTCCTGGCCTGGTATCCGCAGGGCTTCGTGCCGCTCCAGGATCAGCGGTATCTGATCGCCACGGTTCAGTTGCCCGACGGCGCGGGCGTGCAGCGGACCACCGAGGTGCTGGACCGTGTCGACGCGCTGGCCCGGTCGGTGCCCGGCATCGCCGACACGTTCACCGTCGCGGGAATGTCGCTGATCTACAACGCGAACGGCCCCCACTGGGGCTCGCTGTTTCTGATGCTCGACGAGTACGAACACCGCCGCACCCCGGAGACCTCGATGTTCGGCGTCATCCGGGCCTTCCGCGAACGGTGCCGGAAGGAGATTCCCGATGCGGAAGTGGGCGTCTATCCGCCGCCGCCGGTGAAGGGGCTGGGTATGGCGGGCGGGTTCAAGTTCTACCTGCAGGATCGCGGCAGCATGGGGCCGCAGGTCATGCAGGAGGCGAGCGAAAAGATGGTGGCCACGATGGAGGGCTGGAAGCTGCCGTTCGTGGTGGGCAGCTACCGGGCCGACTCGCCGCAGTATTTCCTCGACATCGACCGCGACAAGATCCGCTCGCTCGGGATCCCGGTGTCGTCGGTCTTCGCCGCGCTGCAGATGGACGTGGGCTCCGTGTACGTCAACAACTTCAGCCGCTTCGGCCGGTCGTGGCAGGTGAAGGTGATGGCCGACGAGGGCTTTCGCAGTCGCCTCGAGGATCTGGGCGAGTTGAAGGTGGCGACCCGCGACGGCGGGATGGTGCCGCTGGCGACCGTGATGACCGTCCGACAGTCGATGGGGCCGGCCATCCTGATGCGGTACAACCTCTACCCGGCCGCCCCGATCACCGGGATCCCCAACCCCTTCGAGGGCAGCTCGGTGCTCATCGATCGAGTGGCCGCGACCACGAGCGACCAGCTCCCCGAGAGCTTCTCTTACGAATGGTCGGAGGTGTTCCTGCTGCAGATCGCGGCGGGCAACACGGCCGCGGTGCTGCTCGGGCTGGGCGTGATGCTCGTGTTCCTCGTGCTCGCGGCACTCTACGAGAGCTGGTCGTTGCCGCTGGCGGTGATCCTCGTGGTGCCGCTGTGCCTGCTGGCGGCGGTCGTCGGGCTGGTGGTGGCGAAACTGCCGATCGACATCCTGGCGCAGGTCGGGCTCGTCGTGCTGGTCGGCCTGGCCAGCAAGAACGCGATCCTGATCGTGGAGTTCGCCCGCCAGCTTCAGTCCGAGGGGCACGACGCCCGTTCGGCCGCGGCCACGGCCAGCCGGCTGCGGCTGCGGCCGATCCTCATGACCTCGCTGGCCTTCATCCTCGGTGTGCTGCCGCTGGTGCTGGCGCGGGGCGCGGGCGCCGAGCTCCGCTGGTCGCTGGGGATCACGGTGTTCGCCGGTATGATCGGCGTGACGTTGTTCGGCATCTTCCTGACGCCGGTGTTCTACGAGATCCTCGCCCGGCTCGGCGACTGGCTGAAGCGCGTGGCCCCGGAAGGGGAGCGGTGAGCGGATGATCGCACGATTCTTCATCGACCGGCCGATCTTCGCGTCGGTGATCTCGATCGTGCTGGTACTCTGCGGCGGCGTCGCCGCGCTCACGCTGCCCACGACGCAGTATCCCGACATCACGCCTCCCACGATCGAGGTCTCCACCGTCTATCCCGGGGCCAATGCCGAGCTCGTCCGCGACACGATCGCCGCCCCGATCGAGCAGCAGGTCAGCGGCGTGGAAAACGCCATTTCGCTGAGCTCGCAATGCACCAACGACGGCCGCTACCGGCTGACGGTCACCTTCGAGCCGGGCACCGACCTCAACATGGCCCAGGTGCTCACGCAGGTGCGGGTCACGCTGGCGATGCCGATCCTGCCCGACCTCGTGCAGCGGGAGGGGGTCGCGGTGCTGAAGAAGTCGCCGGCGGCGATGATGATCGTCAACTTCACCGCGGCGAAAGACGCCTCCGGCAGGCCGCTCTACGACGAGGTCTTTCTCTCGAACTACGCCACGATCCAAATTCGCGACGAGCTGCTCCGGGTGGAGGGCATCGGCGACATCGACTTCATCGGACAGCGCGACTACAGCATGCGGGTGTGGCTCGATCCGGAGAAGATGGCCGCGGTCGGCATCTCGGCGGGCGACATCAGCACCGCCCTCGAGCGGCAGAACTACCAGATCGCCGCGGGGAGCGTCGGCCAGCAGCCCGCCCCTGCCGGGCAGGCCTTCCAGATCCCGCTCTCGGCCCTGGGCCGGCTGGTGACGGCCGACGAGTTCGGCGACATCATCGTCAAGGGAGCCGACGCGGAAAGCGGCGGCGTGGCCAGCGTGATCGTGCGGCTGCGGGACGTGGCCCGGGTGGAACTCGGCGCGCAGTTCTACGACCAGATCTGCCGGCTCGACGGCGAGCCGAGCGTGGGCATGAACATCTACCAGCTGCCAGGCTCCAACGCGATCGCGGCGGCCGCCGCCGTGCGGGCGAAACTGGCGGCGCTCGCCGAGCGGTTTCCCAAGGGGCTCGAGACCCGGGTCGTCTACGACACCACGCCCTTCATCGAGGAGTCGAAGGCGGAGGTGCTCAAGACGCTGCGCGACGCGATCATCCTCGTGGCCCTGGTGGTGCTGCTCTTTCTGCAGAACTGGCGGGCCACGCTGATTCCGCTCATCGCGGTGCCGGTGGCGATCGTGGGCACGTTCGCCTTCATGGCGGGGCTGGGCTTCAGCCTCAACAACCTCTCGCTGTTCGGGCTGGTGCTGGCGATCGGGATCGTGGTCGACGACGCGATCGTCGTGGTCGAGAACGTGGAACGCTGGATCGAGCACGGGCTCCCGCCGCGGGAGGCGTCGATCAAGGCGATGGAGGAGGTGACGGGGCCGGTGATCGGCGTGGCGCTCGTGCTCTGCGCCGTGTTCGTGCCCTGCAGCTTCATCGCGGGCATCGTCGGCCAGTTCTTCCGCCAGTTCGCCCTGACGATCGCCGTCTCCACGCTCCTGTCGGCGGTCAATTCGCTGACCCTCTCGCCGGCCCTGGCGGCGCTCCTGCTCAAGCCCCACGGGGCGCCGCCCGACGTCGTCGACCGGGCCCTGCGGTTCGCCTGCGGCTGGATCTTCCGCGGCTTCAACGCGGCGTTCGCCGCCATCACGGAGGGCTACGCCTGGCTGGTGCGGGGCGCTCTGCGGCTGGCCGGGGTGATCCTGCTGGGGTTCGTCGGGCTGCTCGGGCTGACGTGGCTGTTGTTCGCGCAGACCCCCGTGGGCTTCATCCCACAGCAGGACAAGGGGTATCTGATCGCCGATGTCGTGCTCCCGGACGGCGCGAGCGTGCAGCGAACCGCGGCAGTGATGGCGGCCCTCGAGCGGCGGGCCCTCGACGAGCCGGGAGTGGCCCATGCCGTCTCGGTGGCCGGGCGATCGCTGGTGCTCGGTGGCAACGCGCCGAACTGGGGCGCGATGTACGTGATGCTCGACGGCTTCGGCGAGCGGCACGGACCAGACACGTCGGCCGACGCGATCGCGGCCCGCCTGCGGGCCGATTGGCAGGCCACGGTGAGCGAGGCCCGGATCGAGGTCTTCGGCCCGCCGCCCGTCGACGGTCTCGGCACCGTGGCAGGCTTCAAGCTCGCGGTCGAGGACCGGGGCGATTACGGCCCCGCCCAACTGGAGCAGGCCGCCGCGGCGCTCGTGCAGGCAGGCCGCGACGACGGCCGTCTGGCGGGCCTGTTCACCAACTACTCCGCCAGCACGCCCTGGCTGTTTCTCGACATCGACCGCGACAAGGCCGCGGCGGTCGGCGTGAAGCTCGAAGACCTGTTCGAGACGCTGCAGGTGCAGATGGGCTCGTCGTACATCAACAACTTCAACCGCTTCGGCCGGTCGTGGCAGGTCAACCTGCAGGCCGACGCGGACCACCGGGGCGACATTCGCCGCGTCATCGACGCGCTGAAGGTGCCGGGCGTGGACGGCGATCCGGTGCCGCTCTCGACGCTCGTCCAGGTGAAGGACCGCGTGGGGCCGTCGCTCGTGATGCGGTTCAACCTGTATCCGTCCGCCGCCGTCTACGGTGAGCCGGCCCCCGGCAACGGCAGCACCTCCGCGCTCGCGGTCGTCCGCGAGCACTTCGACCGGCTGCAGCGGGACGCCACGATCCCGCCGCTGTTCGCCGCGGAGTGGACCGAGATGGCGTTCATGCAGATCCGCTCGGGGGCCACGGCCACGTTCCTGTTCGTGCTCGGGGTGGTGCTCGTGTTCCTGGTGCTGGCGGCGCTGTACGAGAGCTGGGCGCTCCCGCTGGCGGTCATCCTCGTCGTGCCGATGTGCCTCCTGTCGGCGCTCGTGGGCATCCGCCAGGCGGGCATGGACATCACGATCTTCACGCAGATCGGCTTCGTGGTGCTCGTGGGTCTGGCCTGCAAGAACGCGATCCTGATCGTGGAGTTCGCCCGGCAGCTCACGCACGAGGGCAAGCCGCTCGCCGAGGCGACGGTGGAGGCCAGTCGGCTGCGGCTGCGGCCGATCCTGATGACGTCGCTGGCGTTCATCCTCGGCGTGGTGCCGCTGGTGGTGGCCGAGGGGGCCGGCGCCGAGATGCGCCGCACGCTGGGGCTGGCGGTGTTCAGCGGCATGCTGGGCGTGACGCTGTTCGGCATCTTCCTGACGCCGGTGTTCTTCGCCACGCTGCTGCGGTTCCGCGCGGACCGGTGAGGTTCACCGTGGCTTGCGGCCGCGGAGCCATTCCGGCCACACGCACCAGGCGTCGAAGCCGGCGGGGGGCTGCTTGCCGATGTAGTCGTCGCAGGCGCCGCCGTCCACGCTGGGCAGCGGCTTGCAGCACTGGCCGCTGGCAGCGAGTTCCTCCAGCCGCAACTGCCAGCCGCCACCGAGCGCCCGGTAGATCTGGATCATGCCCTTGGCCACGCCGCCGATGTTGTCGTTGAGCCTCACCTGCTCGGTCACCTGCGTCTGCTGCACGACGAACACGCGGTTGAAGTCGCTGGCCCCTTCCTTGTACTGGATCTCGACGAGCTCCGCCGAGCGGCTCGCGGCGTCGACCGCCTGCTGCTGCTTGGTCACGGCCTCGCGGGCCTTGATGAAGGTGATCATGCCGTCCTCGGCCTCGCGGCCGGCCCGCAGCACCGTCTCCTGGTAGGCGGCCACCAGCGACTGGAACTTGGCGTCCTGCTGGCGGAT
>JBIIDT010000116.1:0-7589 GCA_044238145.1 Pirellulales bacterium
GGAGAATGCGGACGTTCACGGGCCCGCCTGGCCGTCAGCGGCGGCCGGGGGCCGCGTCGAGCATCTTCTTGAGTTCCGCCGGCTTCGGGGCCTGGGCGTTGAAGTCGCCCACGAGGAGGTCGTAACTGATGTCGCGGGTGCTCTTGAGGGTCAGCGTGCCGGCGGCGGCGTCGACGTGATAGACGGCCGCGTTCTTCAACTGCGGATCGACGACGAGCAGCAGGCGTCGGCTTTCGTCGAGCGGTCCGGTGGAGATCCACAGGCCCGTCGAGCCGACGGGATCGGCCGCGGCGGGCCGCTGCGCGACCGACCGGCCGCCGAGCGACCCGATCCACGCGGCGACCACGACGGCGGCACAGGCCGCGAGGCCGCGGCCGGGCGTGAGGCGTTCCCAGGGGCGGGACATGGCACGGTCTCCGGCGGGGTGTCAGTTGCCTGGAAGGCGGCGGAGGGTAGGCGGTTCGCGGAGGCGTAGCAAGGCCGCGTTGGCACGCTTCCCGCCCCGTCGGCGGCCCTGCCGGGATCGCCCAGCCTTCCCACCCCCGGCCGCTCCCGGCCTTTCCGGCGTCGATCCACCATGAGGAATGTTTGGATTCAATCGGCTGCGCAAGCCTTTCCGATAACGACGACGGGTCGTCCCCCGGCTGCGTGGCCGCGGGAGGCGGCTGGACTCGTTTCCGGAGGTGCACGGTGTCGAAGGTCAACGCCCTTGCCGCGGTCCTGCTTCGGTCTCCCCTGCTGTGGGGCGGCGCGATGGCGTTCTGCTTCTTCGCGCTCATCCACGGGGGCGTGATCACCGACGCCAACGTGATCCGCTACCTCGCCGGCCACTGGGTCGAGTACGTCGAGACGGCGATGTTCTGCGTGGGGCTGGCGGCGCTGGTCCTGAAGCTGGCCGACGTCGCCCGGCAGCGGCGGATGGTCGGCGAACCGCTCCTGCCCGAGATTCCCGCGGGGGGTGCGGAGCCGTCTACGGCCGCCGAACTCGCCGCGGCCCTGCCCGCCGACGAGAGCTATCTCGCCCGCCGCCTCCGCGAAGCCCTCGACCTCGTCGTCCGCACCGGCTCGGCCGACGGCCTCGAGGACCACGTCAAGTACCTCTCCGACCTCGACGCGGCCCGCGCCGCCCACGGATACGGGCTCGTGCGGTTCGTGATCTGGGCGATCCCGATCATGGGCTTCCTCGGCACGGTGATCGGCATCACCGTCGCCATCGCCAGCCTGTCGCCGACCCAGCTCGAGAACATCTCCGGCGTCGTGGCCGGCCTGGGCACCGCCTTCGACACGACCGCCACGGCCCTCGCCCTGTCGATGGTGCTGATGTTCCTGCAGTTCCTCATCGACCGCTCGGAACAAGGGCTCCTGGCCGAGGTCGACGAGCAGGCCTGGGCGGCGCTCGCCGGACGGTTCCAATCGCTCGCCGGCGACGAGGGCACGGCGCTGGCGCTGGCCCGGCTCGGCGAGACGGTGAGCCGGAGCTCGGCACGGCTGCTCGAATCGCAGGAGCAGGCCTGGCGGGCCCTCGAGCAGACCGCGGCCGGCGGCGTGCGCCAGCTGCTCGACGACGCCGGCGGGCGGATCCACGAGTCGCTCGCCGCCGCGCTCGATGCGAGCCTGGCCGGCTGGGCCGAGTCGCTGGCGCGAGCCCATGACGAGCAGCTCGCGCGGCGCGAGACGCGGTGGGTCGAGGCGGCCGAGTCGCTGGCCACGGCCGTTCGCGGCCTGGAGCGGCACCAGGACGCGCTTGCCGGTCAGACCGCCCTCCTCGGCGAGGTGGTCGGGGCGACCCGCGACATCGCCGCCCTCGAGCGGTCGCTCGACGCCAACCTCGCCACGCTGGCCGCCACCGGCCGGTTCGAGGAGACGCTCACGACGCTCGCCGCGGCCGTGCAGCTGCTGGCGGCACGGGCCCATGCTGCCGACGCCCGCGCGATCGAGCTCCAGTCGGCCCACCGCTTCGGAAAGGCCGCATGAGCCGGGCCCGCCCCGCTTCCGGGGCCACGATCTCCCTGTTCCCGTTCCTCGCCGTGCTCCTGTGCACGATGGGGGCCCTGCTCGTCGTGCTCGTGCTCTTCAGCCGCTCGGCGAAGAACTCGGAGCAGGCTGCTGCGGCGGCGGCCCTGCAGCAGCAGGAGGACGACCTGCGGCTCGCGCGGGAGCAGTTCGCCTGGCGGCTCGAGCAGCTGCAGGGCGTGCGCGACCGGACGCTCGCCGACCTGTCGCGGGCCCGCATGCAGCTGGCGGGTGTCGAGGATGACAACCGCCGGCTGGCCGACGAACTCGAGGGCCTGGAGCGGATGGCGGCGGCCCTGGCCGCCGATGCCCGGCCGGAGGACGCCGACGCGGCGTCGCTCGCCGATCTCGAGCGGCGGCTGAAGAACGCCCGCGAGTCGCTCGACGAGGCGAAGCGGAAGCAGGGCGAGCGGCCGCCGGCCTACGCCGTCGTCCCCTACGAGGGCGTCAACGGCACGCACCGGCGGCCGCTGTACATCGAGTGCTGCATCGACGGCGTGTTCCTGCAGCCGGAGGGTATCCGGCTCGGCCCCGCCGACTTCGAGGGGCCGCCCGGCCCCGGCAATCCGCTCGCCAGCGCGTTGCGGGCGGCCCGCGAGCACATCGCCAAGGGGCCGCGGGAGACCGGCGACCCGGCCGCCCAGCCCTACCCGCTCCTGCTCGTGCGGCCCTCGGGCGTGATGGCCTACTACGCGGCCCGCGAGGCGATCCAGTCGTGGGGCAGCGAGTTCGGCTACCAGTTCGTCGACGAGGATTGGACGCTCACCTACCCGCCCCGCGATCCCGGGCTCGCCGACGCGGAACAGCGGGCCATCGAGGAGTCGCGGCGGCGGATCGCCTGGCTGGGCGAGGTGCGCAGGTCGCGGCCGGCCAAGCCCGTTCAGCAGTATCGGGCGGCGACCACCCGCGGCGGCGTGGTCACGGCCGAGGGGCCGAGCGTGCTGGGCGACCAGTCGCGGTTCGATTGGACCGAACAACAGGCCGATGCCGTGCGGCAAGGCGGCCCGGGGCGCGGTGTCGTGGCCGGAACGGCCGACGGCCGCGCCGCGGACGGGCTTGCCAGCGCCGCGGCCGCCGGTGGCGACGCGATCCTTGGGAACGGCGGTGCCGGGGACGGTCCGGGTGGCCAGGGGCTGGCCGCCGGCGGGCGGGAGGGTTTCGGCCAGGCGAGCGGCGCGGGGGCCGGTGGTCCGCACGCCGGCGACAGCGGCCTCGGCGATCGCTACGCCGGGCCGACCAAGTTCTACGCCGCGGAGGGCAGTTCGGGCGCGGGTGGTGGCCCGAACCCAGGCGGCGCCGCCGGGGAAGGCGACGGAGGCGCGGCCGGTGGTGCCGCGGCCAGTGGTGCTGCGTTCGGGAATCCATCGACGGCTGCGGGCGGTGGGGCGACGGCGGGCGGCCATGGGGCCGGCGGTGGTGCCGCCGGGCTTGCCGGCACGGCTTCGGCCGGACAGGCGGCGGGTTCCTCGGGCGGCGGTGGAGGCGGGCCCGCGATGCCCGGCCTCGCGCAGCCGGGCGGTGCGGCCGGCGGCATGATCGAAGGCTCGCGCGACGCGGCAGCGGGCGGCTCGGCCGCGGCCTCGCTCGCCGGGAAGCGCGGCAGCAACTGGGCGAGCCTCGCGACCCGCGACCGCCCGATCCCGCTGCGGCGGCCGATCCGCCTCGAGTGCGCGGCCGACGAGTTTCGCATCCTCGACGACGGTGGCAGTCGCGTGGAGACCCGCATCCCGATCGGCACCCACACGGTCGACTCGATCGACCTGCTCGTGAACGCGGTCCATGCGAAGGTCGGCCGCTGGGGGATCGCCGGGGACCGGATGTACTGGAAGCCGGAACTCGTCGTCTCCGAGGCTCCCGACGGCCGTCCGCGGCGCGAGGAACTCGAGCGGCTGCTCGCCGACAGCGGCCTGGAGACGCGGCCCGCGGCGGGCCGCGACCAGGTGCGGCCGCTGCCGCCGGTCGACCGCACCGGCGCCCTGCCCCTCACCCGCTGACCGACCCGGAGCCCGCCATGCCCCGCCCCAAGCCCGCGGAAATCGAGTCGGCCGGCCAGGACTCGTTCCTCGACGTGGTCACGAACATCGTCGGCATCCTCATCATCCTCGTGATGGTGATCGGCGGCCGCGTGCGGCAGATCGTGCTCGCCCCGCCGCAGCCTTCGGCGGAGGCGGCCGCCCTCGCGGGGGCGCTCGAGGATCTCGAGGAGACGGTCGACTCCACGGAAAGCGAGATCGAGCAGCTCCAGGAGCAGGGCCGGACGGTGGCCACCGCCGCGGCCTTCGCGGCCGACGCGCGGCTGCGGCTGGCGACCGCCGTGTCCGCGGCCAAGGTGGCGATCGACGAGCGGAAGCGCGACGTCGACGCCGCCCGCGTGGCCGCGGCCGAGGCGGCCGCCCGCCGCCGCGAGATCGAGGAGGAGATCCGCACCTGCACGCTCGAGGCCGAGGGGATCGCGCACGTGGCCGCGACGACGCAGGAGGTGCTCGCCTATCCCACGCCGATCGGCCGCACGATCAACGGCGAGGAGATGCACTTCCGGCTCGCCGGCGGCCGCATCGCCTACATCCCGCTCGAGGAGCTGTTCGAGCTCGCCAAGAGCCACACGCAGCGGCAGGGGGCGTCGATCGCGCAGCTCGCCAACCGCGTCGAGACGGTCGGCCCCGAGCAGGGATTCGCCCTCGACTACGTGATCGAGGCGAAGATCGACCAGGCCCGCGGCCAGGTGCTGATCCGCTCACGGGAGTGGGTGGTGCGGCCGCAGCAGCCGTCGCTCGGCGAGACGGCCGACGAGGCGTTGGCGGCGACCTCGCGGTTTCGCCGCGTCCTCACGGGGGCCAAGCCGGAGACCGCGGTCACGCTGTGGTGCTACCCCGACAGCTTCGGCGAATACCGCCGCGTCCGCGAGGAACTTCACCGCCTCGGCATCCCGTGCGCCGGTCGCCCGCTGCCCGATGGAGCCCCGATCGGCGGCTCCACCGAGGGGAGCAAGAGCGTGATGCAGTAGGGCTGCGGCCCCTCCGGTCCGGTGACGGCGTGGGAATCAGGCGTCGTTCGGCGCGGCCTCGTCGAGGGGCGTGGTGGGATCGATGAACAGCCAGCAGGCCGCGCCCGCCAGGCAGACGAGTGCCGTGACGTGGAACGTGAGCGGCCAGTTGCCCGTCCGGCCCACGACCAGGCCGAGCACGATCGGCGAGACGAACCCGCCGAACTGCCCCGCCATGTTCATGGTGCCGCCCAGTGTCGCCGTCGTGCGGCCGCCGATGTCCATGCAGGTGGTCCATGAGCCGGGCATCGTCAGGTCCATCGCGAAACTCACGAGCGCGATCAGGGCCACCGCCACGGCGGGATCGGAGGCCCGCGTCGAGGCCACGAGCAATCCCGCGGCCGCCGCCATCGCGCCGGCCCCGAGCAGTCGCCGGGTTCTGCCGATCCCGATCCGGCGGGCCAGCAGGGGCGTGAGCCAGCCGGCCACCAGCGAGCCGAAGCCGCCGAGCAGCAGCGGCAGGCCGGCGAGCGCCGCGCTCGCCTTCAGGTCGAACTTCCAGACCTCGAGCAGGTACGTCGGGAACCAGGTGACGAAGAAATACCAGGCATAGCTCATCGCCGCATACTGGCCGCACAGGCACCAGACGGTCGGCGACGCGACCATCTTCCGCCACGGCACGTGGAGGTGGTCGCCGCCCGGGGGGGGCGGCGGGGGCAGGAGCGCCGCCTCGGCGGCGTTGACCCCCGGATGCGTCCGCGGGTCGTCGCGGTACCACCAGGCGAACACGGCCGCCCAAGCCACGCCGAGAAGGCCGAAGGCCAGAAACGCCTGCCGCCACGTCATCACCGCCAGGCAGGCGTAGACCAAAAGCGGCGTGATCGCGCCCCCCCACCGCGCGCTCATCCACACGATGCCCTGCGCCCGCGACCGCTCCTCGACGGGCAGCCAGCGCGTGAGCGCCTTGGTGAGGTTCGGAAAGCAGCCCGCCTCGCCGGCGCCGAACAGGAACCGCGTGGTCGCGAGCGAGGCGAGGTTCCACGCCCAGCCCGTGGCCGCCGTGAAGAAGCTCCACCAGAGCACGATCCGCAGGAGCACTTTCCGCGGCCCGAGCCAGTCGCCGAGATACCCGCCGGGGATCTCGAACAGGGCGTACGCGAGCGTGAACGCCGAGAACACCCAGCCCATCTGCGGCTTGGTGAGGCCGAGGTCGTCCATCACCAGCGGCGCCGCCTGCGAGATGGCCACGCGGTCGATGTACTGCAGCACGGCGAGGGTGACGGCGAACACCACCACGATCGCCCGGGTGTTGCTCGGCCGCATGGTTCCGCCCCGCCCGTGCGTCATGCAGGAGACTATGGAGGGGGCGGCGCAGATGGTCAAGCGCGTCGGGGGGTGTGCAGACTGCCGGCCTGCACCTACCGCGAGCGGGAGAGCCAGGTCTGGAGCCGCAGATTGGTAATCTGCGGTCGGCGAATTGTTTGCTTTTTTTGCTGGCTGTTTTCCCGGCGCACAACGTAGGCTGTCGGCCACCCTCGAACCATTCCGGAGTGCCCGCCGATGACGAGTCCTGCCCGTGAACGTGTCTGCCGCTTCCGCCCGCGGAACGCCGACGGTCCGGCCCGCATCGGCGCCGTCGGTGGCGAAGCGGTCGTCGACCTGTCCGCGGCGGGCGTGGCGTCGCTCGCGGCCATCCTCGATGCGGCCGATCCGGCCGCCGCCGTGCGTGAGGCCGTCGCGAAGGGCGGTCCACGGCACCGTCTGGCCGACGTCGTCCTCCTGCCCCCGGTCGAGCGGCAGGAGGTGTGGGCCGCCGGCGTCACCTATCTCAGGAGCAAGACCGCGCGGATGGAGGAGTCTGATTTCAGCGCCACCGCCTACGACCGCGTCTATGACGCCCCCCGCCCCGAGATCTTCTTCAAGGCGGTGGCCGAGAAGGTGGTCGGACCGAACGATGGTCTCGGCATCCGCGGCGACGCGACGTGGAACGTGCCCGAGCCGGAACTCGCGCTCGTGATGAACGCCCGGGGTGACATCGTCGGCTGCACGATCGGCAACGACATGAGTTCCCGCGACATCGAGGGGGAAAATCTCCTCTACCTGCCGCAGGCGAAGGTCTATGACCGCTCCTGCGGGCTCGGACCCTGGATCGTGCTGGGCTGCGACGAACGCGAGGTCCGCGGATGGGCGATTTCGATCGCCATCCGCCGCGACGGTCGCGAGGTGTTCGCCGGCACGACCCGGATCGACCAGATCAAGCGGTCGTTCACGGAGTTGGCCGGCTGGCTCTGGCGGTCGCAGTCGTTCCCGCACGGCGTCGTGCTGCTCACCGGGACGGGCGTCGTGCCCGACGAGTCGTTCACGCTCGCGGCCGGTGACTGCGTGACGATCACGGTCGACGGGATCGGCACGCTCGAAAACACGGTGCGGATCGTGTCCTGAGGGCCACGCCGCCTGCGCCTGCGGCGGCGAGGTCTCGGGACGCGGAGGTCGGTTCCAGGTCGTGCGGACGCAGGCTTGCGGAGGGTGCAGCGATGTCGAACTGTTGGATCCCAGGGTGGCGCCTCATCCTGCTCGTGGTGCTGGCGTGCGG
>JBIIDT010000101.1:0-9062 GCA_044238145.1 Pirellulales bacterium
TGCCCGATGGCCACGTAGATCCGGCCGCCGTGCACCACCGGCGTGCCGATGATCTCGCTGGGGCTGACGAGCTGGCCCTCGCCGTCGAGATCCTTGGGGGCGCCGCGGACGAGCGCCCAGTAGTCGATCTTCACCCCGCCGCGCTCCCGGTAGCCAGGCGGGTTGCAGTCGAACCGCCAGGCCTCCTCGAGCAGGCCCGGCCCCGCCTGGCCGGCGGCGGCGGCGAACGGCCGGAACGCGTGGCACACGCCGTCGCCCGCGCCGTAGACGACCAGCGGCCGCCCCTTGTGCACCGCGAGCGCCGGCGACGACCACTGCCCGTGGAACACGTCGGCGCTGATCCGGCCGTCGTCGCGGGCCAGAAGCGCGCCGGTCCGCTTGTCGAGGACGACGAGCGAGGCCGCCGTCGGGAGCACGACCTTGCCGTCGTAGACGCCGTTGCCGGTGCCGACGTAGAGCTGTTCGCCGAGGACGAGGATCCCGCAGTTGGAGGCGTCGTGCGGGAAGACCGGCAGGTCGCGGAGCATGTCGAACCGCCAGAGGATGTCGGCGTCGTGCGGCCCGAGCTCCACGGGACCGGCCCCCTCCGGCACCGAGAACGAGGCCTCGGCCGTGAACGGGCCGTCATTGCCGTCGGCGAGTCCGTCGGCGTCGAGGCACACGACCTCGCAGCGGTTGGTGACGAGGTACACGCGGTCCCCTTCGACCGTGGCCGTCGAGCAGATGCCGAGGTTCATGGCGTCGAAGTCCTCGCTCACCTTGGCGCGGTCGATCTCGAGCTTCGGCACGACCAGCCGCCAGACCAGCGCACCGGTCCGCTCGTCGAGGCACATGAACACGCCCCCTTCGGTCGGCCGGAACCGCGGGTCGTCGAGGTCCTCGTCGTTGGTGCCGACGAAGATCCGCCCGCCCGCGACCACGGGGGCCGAGTAGTTCTCACTGCCCAGCCGGGCGATGAACCGCACGTTGGTGGCGGTGGCCGGATCGAAGCCGAGCCGGTCGCGTTTTTTCTTGCCGGGGAAGAACGTCTCGGGGATGCCGGTTTCAGCCGCGGCCATGTTGCGGGCCGGCGTGCCGCCCCACTGGGGCCAGTCGGCGGCCCGGGCCGCCGCGAACACGAACGGCGCGGCCCACGCCCACGCCACCACCAACCGCCTGCCCGCCTCGAACCGCATGGTTTCCTCCCGCGAGATCCGCGATTGTTGATTGCCGCCGCGGCCGGGTCCAGACTCCGGCACGCCCGTTTCGGCCGGAACCGAGCCCCATGCCTCCGCCCCCGCCCGCACCACCCGCAGAACCGCTTCCGTCACCGCCGTCCCGGGCCGACCTGCTCGTCGTCGGCGCGGGGGCCGCGGGACTCTTCGCAGCCGCCTGGGCCGGCCGGGCGGCGGCGGCGGCCGGTCGGCCCCTGAGCATCGTGGCCGTGGACGGGGCCCGGAAGCTGGGCGCCAAGATCCTCGTGGCGGGCGGCGGCCGCTGCAACGTGACCCACGTCGCGGTGAGCGAGACCGACTACGCCGGCAGCACGCCGCCGGCGATCCGCAAGGTGCTCCGCCGGTTCGGCGTGGCCGAGACGGTGCGGTTCTTCGTGGAGGCGGGCGTGGCGCTCAAGGAGGAGGAGACGGGCAAGCTCTTTCCCGTGACCGACTCCGCCCGCACCGTGCTCGACGCGCTCGTTCGCGAAGCGCAGGCGGCGGGCGCGGTCCTCGTGCATCCGGCCCGCGTCGCGGCCGTCGCCCGCGAGGAGGCGGGCTTCGTGGCCACGACCACCTCCGGCACGATCCACTGCCGCGGGCTGATCCTCTGCACCGGCGGCAAGTCCCTGCCGAAGTCGGGCTCCGATGGCGGCGGCTTCCTGCTCGCCCAGGCACTCGGCCACACCCTCACGAGCCCGATCGTCCCGGCACTCGTGCCGCTGGTGCTGCCCGCCGGCCACTGGATCACCGCACTTTCCGGCCTCACGCTGCCGGCGGAGGTGGCGCTCCTCGCGGCCACCGGCCGCCGACTCTACGCGACCACGGGCAGCACGCTGTGCACGCACGTCGGGCTCTCGGGTCCGGCGATCCTCGACGCCAGCCGCCACTGGCTCGTGGCCCGGGCGGCCGACCCCGGCGTGCACCTGGCGCTCAGCTGGCTGCCCGGCACGACGACCGACGAAGTCGACCGGCTGCTCGTCGCCGGGCAGGCCCGCGGCCCGCTGGCCGTGCTCCGCGAGCGGCTCCCTGACCGGCTCGCGCGGACGCTCTGCGACCTCGCGGCCGTGCCCTCGTCAGGCGACCTGTCCCGCGACGCGCGGCGGCGGCTCGCGGCCCTCGCCACCGCCACGCCCCTGCCGGTCACCGGCGACCGCGGCTTCGCCGTGGCGGAGGCCACCGCCGGCGGCGTGCCGCTGTCCGAGGTGCGGCTGGAGACGATGGAGAGCCGCGTCTGCCCGGGGCTCCACCTGGCCGGCGAGATCCTCGACGTGGACGGCCGGATCGGCGGCTTCAACTTTCAGTGGGCCTGGGCGAGCGGCTTCGTGGCCGGCACGGCCGCCGCCGCGCGGCTCACGACGGCGTAGTTGAACCCGCCGTCGCGGAGGTCGATCGTCCGCAGCACGTCCGGCGCCGCGGCCGGCCCGTCGACGGCCGGCAGGAGCCGCGTCACCCGCTCCATCACCTCGGCCACCGTCACCTCGTCCATCGAGGCCCGGCCCACCGTCCACCGCAGCCCGGCGTCGCGGCCCGGCCGGAGCCATGCGAGCAGCCGGTCGACGATCCCGCGGGCCACCCGCGGCGACCGCACCACCTCGCTGCGGGTCATCCACGGCGACCACTGGTTCGGGTCGGTCGGCCCCACGAGCACGACCACCGGCACGCCGTAGGAGGCGGCGAGATGGACGAGGCCCGTGTCGACGCCGATGCACAGGTCCATCCGGGCGACGAGCCCGCCCGCGCTCCGCAGCGGCAACGCGGGGGAGAAGTCGTGGACGTGGCCGGCGACGTCGGGGGCGACGGCCGCCGCGAGCCGGGCATGGTCGGCCGCGTCGACCGGCGCGCCGCAGAGCACGACCTCGCAGCCCCGGTCGCGGACGAGCCACTCGACGAGCCGCGCCCAGCGTTCGGGCTTCCAGAACCGCAGCGCGTCGGTGCCGCGGATGGCGAGGAACGCCCGCGGCCGACCCGCCGGCAGCGGCCTGAGCAGCCGCGCCGCCCGCGTGGCGGCCGCGGCGGTCACCCAGTTCTCATTGCGGCCGTCGTCGAGGGGGATGCCGTCGACCCGCAGCTGGTCGAGGTAGGCCTGCACCTGGTGCCGGCCGCGGGGCACGGCGACGGCACGGGTGAAGAGCAGCCGACCCACCTCGCTGGCGAACCCGATCCGGTGCGGGATCCCCGCCAGCCAGGCGAGCAGGGCGCCGGAGGTGGAGCGCTTGAGGAGGTAGGCCCGCGAGTAGCCGCGGCCGCGGAGCCAGGCGGCGGTCGACCAGAGGGCGCGAAGGCCGGCGAGCCGGCCCCTCCGCGGACGATCCCAGGCCACGAGCTCGTCGATGTACGGGCAGCCGGCGAGGATCTCGCGGCCGGCCCGCTCCGCGAACACGTCAATCACGGCCCCGGGGAACGCGCGGCGCAGGTTCCGCAGGAACGGGATCGCGAGCACGGTGTCGCCGATGTAGCGGGTGCAGACCACGAGGATCCGCTCCTGCGACCTGCCCGTGCCATCCTGGCGCGCCCGCTCGTCCATGCCCGGAATCATAGGGCGGCGGGCAACCCCGCCGCAGCGCGAGTTCCCCCGGGGAAACCGCCCTCCGCAGGCCGTGTCACCTCGCGAAGCCGACGAAGAAGCTGAAGATCTGCTTGCTGTCGTAGGGGGCGTAGGCGACCGGGAAGGCGAAGTCGAGGGCGATCGGTGCCGGGCCCATCGCCGGGAGCGTGACCCGGAAGCCGAAGCCCGGCGCCACCCGCATGTTGTTGATCGAGACGTTCGACTCGACCGTGCCGAAGTCGGTGAAGAACACGCCGCGCAGCGTGTCGTCGGCGGTGATCGGGTACATGTATTCGACCGTGTTGAGCCACTGGAAGGGGCCGCCCACGATCGCCAGCTGGCCATTGCTCCCCGCCTGCCGGGGGCTCGCCCCGCGGAACACGAAGCCGCGGATCGTGTTGTAGCCGCCCGCGAAGAAGTTGTCGTACGCCGGCGTGTCGGGGCCGCTCATGCCGAGCACGGAGCCGATCGAGAGCACGTGGCGTCCCGAGCCGTCCGGCCGCTCGTTGAGCAGGAAGTACTGCCGTCCCTCGAGGATGCCGCGGGGATAGACGAAGGTGCCGATCACCTGCTCGAACTCGAACGTCGCCAGGTGGCCTTGCGTCGGCAGGAAGGGGCTGTCGCGGGTGTCGTGGATGATGCCGCCGGAGAACCCGAACAGGGCGTTGGAGCCGAGCATCGACTGGATGTCGGGCACGCCCGGGACGCGGGGATTGAAGACCTCGACGCTCTCGCCGCGGAAGCCGGCGTTCACCGACAGGTCGGGGGCGAAGGCGAACTGGTAGCCGAGGCCGATCCGGCCGCCGGTGCGGGCCTCGGCCCAGTCGTAGAAGAAGCGGGTGTAGTAAGAGGCCGAGAGCGACAGCCCGATCCGGGTGTCGAACAGGTACGGCTCCTGGAAGGTGGCCATGTACCGCTGCAGCTGCGTGCCGGGGGCGGCCTCGAGGCGGAACCGCTGGCCGGCGCCGCGGAAGGCGACACCGTTCTTCACGTCGTCCCAGCTGCGCGGCAGCCGGAGGATGTCGAAGTTCTGCTCGTCGACGACGATGTTGCCGACGAGGCCGGCGTTGGAGTTGACGCCGGCACCGATCATGAGCCGCCCGGTCTGCGTCTCCTCGGCGTCGACGTCGAGGATCACGTAGGGCTCGTTGCCGGGGAACACGGGCGTGGCGTTGCCGCCGCCGCCGAAATCGGGGAGCGCCGACGGCTGGAAGCCGGGCGGCTGGTTGGGATCGAATTGGCCCACGGGCTGGGCGACGAACGGCCCGCCGGGGGCGACGGCCGGCTGCATCAGGCCGCCCTGCGGGCCACCGGCCACGGGCTGCTGCACGGTGTACGCGGGTGCCGGCTGCACCGGCACGCTGAAGGCCTGCTGCCCGGGCTGCCAGCCGGCCGGCGGCTGCGGGAAGGGCTGCGCGACCGGCTGCCCGACGAAGGGCTGCGGCTGCACGGGCACGCCGAAGGCCTGCGGCCCGGGCTGGACGGCGGGCTGCTGATAGATCGGCTGCGGCATCGCCGGCTGCTGGACGAACGGCTGGGGGTAGCCGGCCTGCGGGCTCTGGCCGCGCCACACCGGCCCGCCCGCGATCGTCCCGGCCCGCGGGGGCGGCGCCGCCGCGGGGGGCTGTTCGGCCTCCGTCCAGTCGCCCTCGACGACGAGGTCGAGCACGGCCTCGGCCTCATCGGGGCTCTGGCCACGGAATCCGCCCGGCTTGCCTGGCTCGGCCGCCATCCGCTTGCCGTCATCCTCCGGCTTCGAGAACACGATCTTCGGCCCCTCGCCCTTCGACGCGTCGGTGAGGAACAGGCTGCTGCTCTTCAACCGCCGCTCGTCGTCCCGCAGCTTGCGGATGTCGAGAATGTCGCCGGGCCGCAGCGAGAGCCGGTTGAGCACCGTGCTGTGCCGGGTGTGCGGATTCTCGCCGCGGATCCGCACGTTGATCTTCCCGACGCGGTACCGCTGGCCTTCGCTGACCGAGTAGACGAGGTCGAGCTGGCCCGGCTGCTCGAGGAACCGCGGGTCGGCCTGGATGTCGGCGAAGACGAAGCCGCGGCCGCCGTACACGTCGCGGATCATGTTCAGGTCGCCGTCCATCTTCGACTGGTTGAAGTGCTCGCCGCTCTTGAGCTTGAGGTCCCGCTCCAGGAACTCCGTCTTGAACTTCGTGTTGCCGACGAACGACACGTTGCGGACGGTGTACCGCGGCCCCTCGTTGATGACGAAGTTGAGGTAGGCCCACTCGTTGCGGCCCTCGTGCACCACCTGCACCTCGCGGCCCACCTTGGCCTGGAAGAAGCCGAGGCTGCGGTAGTAGGCGGTCAGCTTCTCCACGTCCTCGTCGACCACCGAGCGGTCGACGTCGCCGCCGAACAGCCAGAGGATGCCCGGCTTGGACTTGATGAGGTTCAGCAGGCGGGCGTCGGTGGCGATCGTGTTGCCCACGAATCCGGTCCAGGCGACCTTGCGGCTGCGGCCCTCGTCGATGACGAACACGGCTCCCTTGTCGCCCGGCTTGCCCCCCTCGACGGTCGTCACGCGGGCCGCATCGAACCCCTTCTCGTGGTAGTACGACTCGATCCGCCGCCGGGCTTCCTCGACGACGTACGGGTCCATCGAGTCGCCGACGTCGATCTCGCTCTTCTTGCGGAGCGTGCGGGTGGTGACGTGCCGGTTGCCGACGTACCGCACGTAGGCCAGCATCGGCCGCTCGACCACCTGGAAGATGACGACCACGCCCTCGCGGTCGCGGACGTACTTCGGGTGCACGTCGACGAACTTCCGCGTCCGGTGCAGCGTGCGGACGTCCTCCTCGATGCTCTGTGGGTCGAAGATCTGGCCCGCCCGCGTGACCAGCTGCGGCAGCTTCGCCACCTCCGTGGCGTGATTCCCCTCGATCCGCACCTCGACGATCCGGTTGGCCGCGTCGGGGGCGACCGGCGGCAGCGCGGAGACCGGCGGTGCGGGCGGCGTCGCAGCGGCGGCCGCGCAGGCCAGCGCGATGACGAGCGGCCCGAGGCGGGCGGCGGCGCGGAGAGTGCGGGCGCGAATGGCCATCGACGGTGCCGTGCGGGGAGGGCGGCTGCGGAAGCCCGGGAGGAATAGCGGCCCGCCCATGGCCGTCACAAGCCGAAAAGTGTCCGGCGGACAGTGGCGGCCTCGACCGCGCCGACCACAGGCTTGCCCAGTCGCCGATCCTTGACTCACCCCCGCAAATCGCGGTATTTTTGCCGGTTCGATCCGCTCTTCCCCCGCTCACCCCCCGGATCGGCCCCGGCCGGTCCCGGCCGCGGGCCGCCAACGGCCCAGCCCATGCCGACGACGGTGATCGATCTCCGCCGGACCGAGGACGCACGCGACGTCGTGCACCGGGCCGTGCAAGCCCTGGCCGAGGGCCGCCTCGTCACCTTTCCCACCGAGACGGATTACGTGATCGCGGCGAGCGCCCGCGACCCGCGGGCCACGACGGCCCTCGGCGGCCTCGCCGCCGCCCGCGCCGGCGAGCCGCTGCTCACCCTGGCCATCAAGAGCGCCGACGAGGCGCTCGACTGGGCGCCGCGGATGCCCGCGGTCGGCCGGCGGATCTCGCGCCGCTGCTGGCCGGGCCCGGTGGCGATGATCGTGCCCGACGACCATCCCGAGAGCCTCGTCCATCGCCTGCCGGCGGCGGCGCGGGAGGCGGTGGTGGGGAGCGGTCGGCTGCGGCTGCGGATTCCTGGCCACCCGATGCTCGCCGACTGCATGCGGATGCTCGCCGGGCCGGTGGCGCTCGCCGAGCCGGGCGCGGAGCCGCCGGTCACCGCGGCCGACGCCGTCGAGCGGGCCGGCCAGGCGGTGGCGCTGGTGATCGACGACGGACGGGCGCGGTACGCCCAGCCGGTCTCGACGATCGAGATCCTGGACAACTCGTTCCGCGTCGTGCGGCCGGGCGTCGTCTCGGAGGAGACGCTCCGCCGGCTCGCCAGCCTGATGGTGCTCTTCGTCTGCACGGGCAACACCTGCCGCAGCCCGATGGCCGAGGCGCTGTTCCGCGGTCTCGTCGCCGAGCGGCTCGGCTGCCGGCCCGACGAGATCGAGCGGCACGGCGTCGTCGTCGCCAGCGCCGGCATCGCCGCCTGGGCCGGCGGCCAGGCGAGCGCCGGCGCGATGGACGCGATGTCCGAGATGGGCTGCGACCTCGGCGGCCACGAGAGCCAGCCGCTCACCGAGCAGCTCGTGCGGCAGGCCGACGTGATCCTGACGATGACCGCCGCCCACCGGGCCGCAATCCTTGCCCAGTTTCCCGAGGCGGGGGGCCGGGTGGCCATGCTGGCGTCCGACCGTCAGGACGTTTTGGACCCCATCGGGGGCGGTCTGGAGGTCTACCGCCGCTGTGCCCGGCAGATCCAGGGGCATCTTGCCGCCCGGTTGGATACACTCGGAATCGAATCGACCGGCACCTGACGCCGGACGGTCGGACGGGTTTCTCCAGCGAGTGCGTGCATGCGGATCGCGATCGGCAGTGATCATCGGGGCGTGGCCGCTCGGAAGCGGCTCATCGGCCTCATGGAGCGGGTCGGCAACGAGGTCGTCGACTGTGGCTCGCACGGCGAGGAGGCGGTGGACTACCCCGACATCGCGGCCGACGTGGCCCGGCGTGTGAGCGACGGGAGTGTCGACCGTGGCATCCTGCTGTGCTGCACGGGCGTCGGGATGGCGATCGCCGCCAACAAACTGCCCGGCGTGCGGGCCGCCACCTGCCACGACGAGGTGACCGCCGAGATGAGCCGGCGGCACAACGACCTCAACGTCCTCTGCCTGTCGGCCGAGATGCTCGGGGCCGAAGTGCAGGAGAAGATCCTCCGCACCTGGCTCTCGACGCCCTTCGAGGGGGGGCGGCACGCCCGCCGCGTGGCGAAGATCACGGCCCTCGAGCCAAACTGCTGAACCAGGGCAATCCGGGGCGGCGCGGCGGGCCGCGGCGAGTCGTCGCTTCGTAACGGTCGTAGCGGCCCAGCCCGGCCCGGACCCGGAAAAAAGGCCGCCGATTTCGTTGAACCGGCCGCGGGCGTTGGTATCGTCGGACGTGGAGCGACGGGATGCGGTGTGTCGGCACGGTGCCGATGCGACGGATCCCTGACCCGCCAGGAGCCACGCCGGCATGCCCCTCGCGCACCATCCCGACCCGGAAGAGGTCGAGTGCCTCATCCGCAACGGCGAACTGCGGACGGCCATCGAGCCCTACCTCGACGAGGCGATCTGGGAGATCGACTTCCGCGACCTGCCCACGCCGGTCGAGAACCGGTTCCTGGAATCGATGCTCGCCTGGGAGCTGGCGCCCCTC
>JBIIDT010000037.1:0-29155 GCA_044238145.1 Pirellulales bacterium
TCCTTCGCGTCGACCTTGCCGTCGGCGACGACGTCGAGGAAGGAGTCGAGCTTCCGGGCGTATTCCGTGAGCAACTCCGAGTCGCTCTGGTCGTCGAACCACGGGGTCTTGCCTGTCTTCGATTTCGCCATGAGGGCCTCCGGGGAAATTGGGGGTTCGGTCGGGACGGGTCGTGTCGGCTACGAGGAGATGACTTCGCGGATCGCGGCCAGCCGCTCCTGCAGCCGCGACCGGCCGCCGGGCTGGTTGACCTTCTCCTTCCAGCGATCCGGCAGGAACCGCTTCTCGGTGCACTCGAGCACCGCGGCGATCTCCTGCATCTCCTTTTCGAGGCCCTGGGCACTGGGCATGAAGTCTTCGATCGCGGCCTTCAGCTCTTCGGCCGCGATGGTGTCGGGCGCCGGCTGGCCGGCGTCCGCGGCCCGCTCCAGGCCCTTGCGGCGGGCCGCCAGCACGATGCTCTCGATGTCGGCGCCGGAGAGGCCGAGCCCGAGGTCCACCGGCCCGGGCAGGCCCGGCGCCAGCTTGACTTTGCACTTGCGGGCCATCGCCGTGAACATCGCGTCCATCTCGGCCTGGTCGTGCGGATAGAAGAGCGGAATGTGCACCTCGGCCCGGCCCTGCCGCTTGAGGTCGATCGGCAGCAGGTCGGGACGGCTCGTGAGCAGCATCCACACGATCTTGCCGCGGTAGCGGGTGTCGCCCATCTGCCGGGCGATCATGGAGAACACGCGGGCCGACGTGCCTGAATCGCCGTCGCTCTGCCGGTTGCCGAGCGCCGCGTCGGCCTCGTCGATCACGACGACCACCGGCCCGAGGCTGCGGAGCACGCCAAGGGCGTGCTCGAGGTTGCCCTCGGTCTCGCCCACGTACTTGCTGCGGAAGTTTTTGAGCACCACGCAGGGAATGCCGACGCTGCCGGCGTAACACTCGGCGATGAAGCTCTTGCCCGTGCCCACCGGGCCGCAGATCAGGTAACCCATCGGCGCGGCCTCGACCTGGCCGCGCTTGATGGCCCGCGCGTCCGACTCCAGCCGGCTCTTCGCCTCGGCGTGGCCGGCGACGGCGTCGAGCGTCAGCCGCGGCTGGATGAACTCGATCAGGCCGTGACACGACCGCTCGATGAGGTCCTTCTTGCGGGCGGCGAACTCCGGGCCGTCGGCCGCGGTGCCCTCGCGGGCCGAGAGCGTGACCACGGCCCGCAGGCTCTCGAGCGTCAGCCCCCCGGCGAGGGCCGCCGCCCGCTTCGCCCCGTCGAGCTGGGCCGGCTGCATGCCCGCCGCGGCGGCCGTGGCCAACGCGAACCGCTCCCGCTCGGCCGCGTCGGGCATCGGCACGTCGATGGCGGTGATGGCGGGGTTCTGCACGAGCCGCGGGTGGACCTCCGAGATCGTGTCGGTCAGCAGGACGACCGCCACGTTGACGCGGCGCAGCAGCGGGTTGGTGGCCCAGCCGAGGATCCGCACCAGCCGGCTCGCCGCGGAACGCGAGCCGGCCTCGCCCGCCGGGGCCAGGTACTGGGCGTAGTCGAGCACGATCGCGATCCGCTTTCGCTGCTCGGGCGGGTCGATCAGGTTCCGCTCCAGGATCGCGTCGATCGCGGCCACGGCCTGGTCCGGGTCCCGCGGCCACGTGGCCGCATTGCCGATCCGCTCGGTGAGCCACTGGGCCATCGTCCGCAGGCGGCCCGGATCGGGGCCGGCCAGCGGCCGCAACCCCTTGCCGACGTCGTAGGCCAACACCACGTCCCACCGACCGAACATCTCGCGGGCCAGGAAATCGGGCACCGTGCCCCAGGCGGCGGTGTCGGCCGCCGCGGCAGCGGGGGCGATCGGCACGAGGTCGCGGACGTTGCCGTGCAGCAGGAAGACGCAGCTCGTGCCCGAGAGGTAGGCGTCGCCGAGCCGTTCGGCCCAGGCCGGGCACCAGTCGGGCAGCGCCCCGGCGGCCGCGGCGGCGGGTGACGTGCCCAGGGCGGAGGCCGTCCCGGCCTCGGGCTGCACCGGCTTCGCTACGGGCGTGGCGGGACTCGTCACGGTCGGCTCCTGCGGCGCACCGCGGTCAGGTGGCCTTCTGCGCCACCCGCTCCGACCCGAGCTCCTTGTCGTCGGCCTTCACGCCGGCCGTCTCGGGCGTGACCATGCCCATCTCGATCTCGAACTCGCGGAGCGCCTGGTCGGCCATCGTCTGCTCGACCGCCTGCTCGCGCTTGATCTCCTCCAGGCCCTCGCCCGAGAGGTCGGCGGCCACGCGGACCTTCGCCCGATTGAGGCCGATCTTGTCCTGGATCACGTCCTCGATCTGGCCGAAGTCGGTCGTGATGTCGAAGTTGAAGCTCGTCGCCAGCTTGGCGAACTCGGCCTCGGCCCGGGAGAGCTTGAGCTCGGCGTCGTACTTCTGGATCTTCTCCTTGAGCTCGGAGAGCTTCTTCGTGGCGTGCTTGATCTTGGTGACGTTGTTGGTGTAGGCCGTCTCGTGGAGCTTGAGCTGGGCCTCGTTCTCGGCCAGCTCCTTCTTCGCCTTTTGCAGCTCGAGCGCGAACTTGGAGGCCGTGTCCCGCTCGCCCGCCTGCAGGTAGGCCTTGATGCGGGCCTCGAGCGACGCCACGTGCTGCCGGTCGCCGTTGACCTGGCGGGTGACCCGCTCGACCAGGGCCCGGTACTGCTCCAGTCCCTCGCGCCCCTCCTTCAGCTGATCGACCGCCTTGTCGTACTCGTACTGCAATTGGGCGATCGGGTCGGCGGTCCAGAAAAAGTTGGCGATCTTGTTCATCTGGGCCGCGAGGGCCTTCCAGAGCTTTCCGAGGATCATCGGCGATTCTCCGTGGCGAGGGCCCGGGTGGCTGGCGGCGGGCCGGGGGGATATGGTTTGATACCGGTGCCGTGGGGGGCCGTCAAACGGCCTGTCCCAACCTCGCCCGCCATCGAAAGGAAGCCGCCGTGCCCCGCTCCTCCCGCCGCCAGTTCCTCCGCGCCACGTCCCTCGGGGGCGCTGGCTACTTCGCCGCCGCCGGCGGCCGCCGTGCCTGGTCCCAATCGGCGATCGAACGGCCCACGGTGGCCTGCATCGGCGTCGGCGGCAAGGGGGGCAGCGACTCCGACAACGCCGCCCTGTTCGGCGACGTGATCGCGATCTGCGACGTCGACCGCAACACGCTGGAGAAGAAGGGGGGCAGCGAGCGGTTCCAGGCCGCCGAGCGGTTCACGGACTACCGCGAGCTCCTGGCCAAGCACGGCGACAAGATCGACATCGCGACGATCAGCACGCCGGACCACATGCACGCGCCGGCCACGCTCGACGCCATGCGGCGCGGCATCTCCTGCTACACGCAGAAGCCCCTGACGCGGACGATCTACGAAGCCCGGCTGCTCGCCAAGGTGGCCGCCGAGCAGGCCGCGAAGGGGGTCTGCACGCAGATGGGCAACCAGGGCACGGCCCTCGACTCGTCGCGCGAGGCGATCGCCCAGCTCCAGTCGGGCGTGCTCGGCGAGCTCAAGGAGGTCTACGCCTGGTCGAACCGGCCGGTCTGGGCCCAGGGCCCGGGGCGACGGATGGACATGGCGCGCTACGAGACCGAAGCCCGCAAGGAGGCCGACGACGCGACCGACGAGGAGGCCCGCGAGATCGTCGCCGACCTGATGGGCAAGAAGAAGCAGGAGATCGCCAAGGCCCTCGAGCGGCTCGATTGGAAGAACTGGCTGGGCGTGGCGCCCGTCCGCGAGTTCTGGCCGGGCCTGTACCACTCCTTCCAGCACCGCGGCTGGTGGGACTTCGGCACGGGTGCCCTGGGCGACATGGCCTGCCACCAGTGGACCGTGCCGTTCGTGGCCTGCGAGCTTCGCGACCCGGTGTCGGTCGTGGCCCGGACCACGGGGCACGACTTCGACAGCTTTCCGGCCAGTTCGATCATCGAGTTCCGCTTTCCCGCCACGGCGACGCGGCCGGCGATCCCGTTCTGGTGGTACGACCGCGAGGGCAACAAGCCGCCGGCCGAGGTGTTCGAGAAGTGGGGCATCAAGAACGTGGCCCGGAGCGGCGTGCTCGTTGTGGGCGAGAAGGGTGCGTTCCTGAGCCTCGACGACTACTGCGGGAAGTACGAACTCCACGGCGTCGAGAAGCGGAAGGTCGACTTTGAGAAGGCCGAGGACAAGGGCAAGGGCAACGACGTGAACAACATGTTCGAGCTCTTCCGGGCCAAGCGGGAGGGCAACCCGCGAATCGCGAAGTCGAACTTCGTGGACCGTGCCGGCCCGCTCACCGAGACCGTGCTCCTCGGCAACCTCGCCGTCTGGTCGGCCGCCCGGGGGGGCGAGAATGGCGCGATGGGAGACTGGGGCGAGAAGGTCGAGTGGAACGCCAAGGACCTGGTGGTCACGAACCTCGCGTCGCTCAAGACGCCGCGCGTCGCCGACCTGATCAAGCCGAAGTACCCGACCGGCTACACGCTCGACGGCTGAAGCCGGTGCCCTGCGACCAGCGGAGACGTGCGACATGATGCGGCGGACGACGGGCTGGCGGCTGGCACTGGTGGCGACGGCATTGTGTGGCGTCGCCCGCGGTGACGACGCGGCGGTGCTGCGGCGACTCGACGCCCTGGGCCGGAACGCCGTGACGTACGCGACGGATGCCGACCGGCGGCTCACCGAGATCGCGGTCGTCGCCGGCGCCGAGCTGACGCCCGAGGATCTCGCGTCCTTCGCCGACCTGGCGGGCCTGCGGTCGCTGCAGATCCAGAACTGCCGCAGCCTCGACGACACCGCGGTCGAGGCCCTCAAGGGCCTCGCGGGGCTCGAGACGCTCGCGATCACCAACAGCAGCATCACGGACGCGGCCGTGGCCACGATCGCGGCGTCGTTCCCGGGGCTCGTCGACCTCGACCTGTCGAGCAACACAAACCTCACGGGCGCCGCGCTGCGGTCGATCGCGGGGCTCGGCAAGCTCCAGCGGCTGAACCTCATGCAGTGCCGCTTCAACGACATCCACACGCGGCGGCTGGCGAAGCTGCCGGAGCTCGAAGTGGTCGACTTGCGGGGCAACATGGAGGCCGGCGACCTGACGCTCGACGTCCTCGGCAAGCTGCCCAAGCTCCGGGCCCTCAAGCACCGCAGTTCGACCGTCACCGACGACGGCATCGAGCGGCTGGCGGCGAGCGGCTCGCTCGCATCGCTGCTCGCGCAGGACTTCGTGATCACGGACGCCGCCGGGCCCGCACTCGCCCGGATCGGCTCGCTCGATTCGCTGGAAATCTTCCGCTGCCAGGGTTTTGGATCGGAGGGCGTGCTGGCGCTGGCCCCGCTCAAGAAGATCGAGCGGCTCACACTCCGCGACCTGCCCAACGTGGGCGACGCGGGGCTGGCCGTACTCGGCGAGCTGCCCGCCCTGAAGCGGCTCTACCTCCACGAGCTCGCCTCGGTCGGTGACGCGGGCCTGGCCCACCTCGCGCAGGCCAAGTCGGTCGCCGTGCTCGACCTGTGGAGCCTGCCGCAGGTGACCGACGCCTCGGCCGCCGTGATCGCGGCCCTGCCGGGGTTGAAGGAGCTGTCGATCCGGGAGACGGGCATCACGGCGGCGAGCCTCGAGAAGCTCGCCGCCCTGCCGGGTCTGCAGTCGCTGACGTTCAAGGACAGCGGCCCGATCCCGGCCGACCTCCGCGCGAAGCTCGCGGCCCGAAAGTGGAAGAAGCTCGACCTCGGGTCGGCGAAGTAGGCGGGGAGCCGCTTGGGCGCCGGTTACTCATGGACCGTTCGATCCGGTCTCGGCTCCATGAAGCCCCCACTGCCCGCCTGGAGGGCGGGCCCACAGCAAGGCTGCCGGGGCCATGGATGGCCCGGCAGCCGTGAAAAGGTGGCTAACGGGACTCGAACCCGCGACCCTCGGTACCACAAACCGATGCTCTAACCAACTGAGCTATAGCCACCGTGGGACGACGGCCAGGCGGCCGCCGCGACACGCCCGAATCATACCACGACGGCCGCCGCCATCTACTCCGGCCGCCGGGAGTCGATGACGATCGTGACCGGGCCGTCGTTGACCAGTTTCACCCGCATGTCCGCGGCGAACACGCCCCGGGCCGGCGGCCGACCCATCTCGGCCTCGAGCGTCGCGCAGAACCGCTCGTAGAGCGGCACCGCCTCCTCCGGCCGCGCCGCCCGCATGAAGCTCGGCCGGTTCCCCTTCTGCGTGCTGGCGTGGAGCGTGAATTGACTGACGACCAGCGCCTCGCCGCCAACCTCGCGGACGTCGCGGTTCATCTTCCCCGCCTCGTCGGCGAAGATCCGCATGCCGGCGATCTTGCGGGCCAGCCAGTCGGCGTCGGCCGCCGTGTCGCCACTCTCGACGCCCACGAGCACGACGAGGCCCGGCCCGATCCGACCGGCCACCTCGCCGCCGATCGTCACCTCCGCCTCGGTCGTCCGCTGCACCACGGCTCGCATGGCGTCCGAGTGTAGCCGCCGCGCCCACGGTATGATGCCGGGCATGTGCCGCCCGGCCCTCCTCCTCACGTCGCTCGTCTGGCTGCTCGCCTCGGCCGGCCTCCCGGCCACCGAGCCGGTCCGGCCCAACGTGCTCTTCATCCTCTGCGACGACCTGCGGCCCGACGCCCTGGGCTGCTACGGCTCGGAACACGTGAAGACGCCGCGGATCGACGCCCTCGCGGCCGCGGGCGTGCGGTTCCAAAACGCCTTCTGCACGACGTCGCTCTGCTCGCCGAGCCGGGCCAGCATCCTGACCGGCCTCTATGCCCACCGGCACGGCGTCCGCGGCAACTTCACGGAGCTCGACCCGACGCTGCCCACCTGGCCGGGCCGGCTCCGTGACCAGGGCTACGCCACGGGCTACGTGGGCAAGTGGCACATGGGCGAGGAGAACGACGCACCGCGGCCCGGCTTCGACTGGTTCGTGAGCCACAAGGGCCAGGGGAAGTACTTCGACACCGAGTGGAACGTCAACGGCGTGCGCCGCGAGGCGCCCCGCGGCTATTACACGACGGTCGTCACCGACTACGCCCTAGCCTGGCTGCGGGACCGCCCGGCGGACCAACCGTGGGCCCTGTGCATCGGCCACAAGGCGCCGCATTCCTTCTACACCCCGGAGGACAAGCACGCCCACGCCTTCGACCACGTCCGCGTCCCCTACCCCGCGTCGGCCGGCGACCTCACCGGCAAACCCGACTGGATCCGCGCCCGGATGCCCACGTGGCACGGCATCCACGGCCCGCTCTTCGACTGGCGGAAGACGTTTCCGGACCCGCGGCCCGAGGCGGTGCGCGACTTCGAGAACATGGTCCACGCCTACTGGGGCACGGTGCTGAGCGTCGACGAGAGCGTCGGCCGGCTCGTCGACTTCCTGCGCGAGCGGGACCTGCTCGAGAACACGCTCGTGGTGTTCATGGGCGACAACGGCCTGCTCGAGGGGGAGCACGGCATGGTCGACAAGCGGACGATGCACGAGCCGAGCATCCGCATTCCCCTCGTCGCCCGTGGGCCGGGGCTGCCGGCCGGCCGCGTCGTCGCCGGGCAGGTGCTCACTGCGGACGTGGCCCCGAGCATCCTCGAACTCTGCCACGCGCCGCCGCTGGCGGGCATCGACGGCCGATCGTGGGTCCGGCTCGCCGATGGCGGCGATCCGGCGTGGCGCACGGCCTGGCTCTACGAGTACGACTATGAGAAGCCGTTTCCGTACACGCCGAACGTCCGCGGCATCCGCACCGACCGCTGGAAGTTCATCCGCTACCCGCACGGCGACGGCTCGCCCGACCGCCACCGGCCGGAGATGTACGACCTGGTCGCCGATCCCGACGAGCGGCGGAACCTGGCCGCCGATCCCGCCCATGCCGCGACGCGGGCCGATCTCGAGCGGCAGCTCGCCGCCCAGCTCGAGGCCGCAGGCCGGGGGCCGGGCCGCGACCCGATGCCGCTCGACGAGGGCATCGGCACCGCGCTGCCCGACGCGAAGATCCGCTGACGGATCACTCGGCCCGGACGACGACCCGCTCGCGATCGAAGGCCGACTCGGCGACCGCGCCCGCCGGCTCGAGCGTGACGGCGAACATCCGCGGCCCCTGCACGAAGCCCCGCGGCAGGATCGGCACGACCACCTCGCCGCCGGCCGCGACGTCGAACGTGCCGCCAGGCACCGGCGTGCCGCCGTCTCCACCGATGATCCACACCTGGTAGCGGCTCGTGGCCGGCTCGTTGGGCGTCAGACCGCCGATCCGCAGGAAGCCGCGCTGCCGCGACGGGCTCCACACGACGTCGCCCGCCGCCGGCTGTCCACCACCATCGGCCACGGCCTCGCAGTCGAGCTGCACGGTGTCGGGCACCGTGGCGAGCAGTTCGTCCCGCTGCACCGCCGCCGTCGCCGCGACCGGCGCCGGCACCGGCGCCTGCGGCTGTCGCTGTGGCTCGTCGCCGCCGCGACCCAGCAGGAGCAGGAGGCTCGCGGCCGTCGCCAGCACGGCGATCCCCGCCGCGACCGGCCACCGATCGGGACGTGCGGCGGCCGGGCGGCGGCGCAGGTCGGCCGCGAGCCGGGCCCGCAGGCCGGCGGGAACCGCCTCGTCCACGGTGCGGCCCGCCGCCACGGCCACGGTCGCCGCGAGGCGGTCGAGGCTCTCCACGTCGGTGCCGGGATGGTCCCGCAGGAGGCCGGCGAGTTCCGCCTCCTCGGCGTCCTCGAGGCCGAACACGGCCCGGTCGGCCAGCAGTTCGAGCAGCCGCTCGTGGGCGGCCGCACCGGTGCGGTCTCCGTCGTGCATCTCTCGCTTCTCCATGGTCATGGGATCGTCACCTGTCTCTTTTCGGCGGCTTCTTCGATCAACTGCCGCAGGCGGATCAGGCCGCGACGGGCGTGCGACTTGACCGTGCCCAGCGGCAGCCCGGTCCGCTCGGCGATCACGGCCTGGGACAACCCGTCGCCGAGCGCCAGTTCGAGCACCTGCCGCTCCTCGGCCCGCAGCCGGCCGAGCAGCCTGCGAACGTGGGCGGCCTCGTCGGCGAGGTCGACCGGGCTGGACGTGGCGGGCGCGGGCACGGCCGGGCGTCGCTCGAGGCTGGCAAGCACGGGACGGGCATCGCGGCGGCGGTGCCGGTCGATGAGCCGGCGGCGGGCGATCATCGCCACGAACGTCGTCTCCGACGAGACCGCCGGATCGAACCGGCGGGCGTGTTTCCAGACGTCCGTGAAGACCTCCTGCACGCCCTCCTCGGCGTCCTCCCGCGTCGGCGACATCCTCAAGGCCAGCGACCAGATCATTCCGCCGTACTCCGCGATGCAGGCCTCCATCGCCTCCGGGTGGCCCGCGGCCACGTCGGCGAGGATCCGGGAGGGGCTCATGGTCGGCTCGTGCAATCGCGGTGGGCGCGGCGGAACGAGACCGAGCATATCCCGTCCGGCCGGCGACCTAAGGCCGGGGGGGTCGGAGACGTCTTCGCATCCCGTTCCGCCGCGGATGCAGCGGGAAAACGGCCCGAAAACTGCCGTTCCGCCGCCACCCCAAACCCGCTTCAATCCGGCCTCGCCGGAGGCGACCCATGCAACCCACGATCACCACCACGCCCGTCTCCGGCCACCGCGGCTGCATCGCCGACGTGGCCCTGGTGGCCCGCGAGTTGCCGCTGTTTCCCGTCGACCGGGTGCTGCGGCTGGGGGCCGTGGCCGAAGCCCGCGCGGCGGCCGCCACCCGCATCGGCTGGGCCGCCGTGTTCCTCAAGGCCTACGGCCTGGTGGCCCGGGAAATGCCCGTGCTCCGCAGTTGGTTCGTCCGCGGGCTCTTTCCGCGGCTGGCCACGTCGACCGCGAGCGTGGCGACGCTGGCGGTCAACCGCAGCGACGGCGACGACGAGCGGCTGTGCTTCGCCCGCCTCAAACAGCCCGACGTCCTGTCGCTCGTGGAGATCCAGTCGTTCGTCGACGCCTGCGCGACCCGGCCCGTCGAGGAGATGTTCAAGCGACAGTTGGAGCTCGAGATGATGCCCGGCCCAATCCGTCGGACGATCCTCCGCTGGAACGTGAACTCGACGTCGCCGAAGCGGCCGGCGCGGATTGGCACCTTCAGCCTCTCGACGCTCGCCGGCCGGCAGGCCTTCAACCGCTTCCACCCGACGCTCTGCACCACGAGCCTGGCCTACGGCCCGCTCGAGGCCGACGGCCGCTGCCTGGTCACGCTCATCGCCGACCACCGCGTCCTCGACGGGGCGGTGGTCGCGCGGGCGCTGGAGCGGCTCGAGGAGACGCTCGGCACCGCCGTGGCCATGGAACTCAGGGCCCTGCGGGATCCCGCGGCCGCCCCTCGTGAAGCCGCCGCCTGATCTCCGCGAGCCGCTCGCCGAGATCCCGCTCCAGGCCCCGGTCGGTCGGCTCGTAGTACCGCTTCTCCACGCCGAGGTAGTCCTGCGCGGCGATGCCGTCGCGGGCGTCGTGGGAGTATTCGTAGCCCTGGCCGTGGCCGAGCCGCTTCGCGCCGGCGTAGTGCTTGTCCTGCAGGTGTCGCAGCACCGGGATCACCGCCTGCTCGCGGACGTCGCGGCGGGCCGCGCCGATCGCCAGCGTGCAGGCGTTGCTCTTGGGGGCGAGCGCGAGGTACGTCACCGCCTGCGCGAGCGTGAGCTGGCACTCGGGCAGGCCCACGAACTCGGTGGCCTGCATCGCCGCGACGGCGATCACGAGGGCCCGCGGATCGGCGTTACCCACGTCCTCGCTGGCGAGGATCACGAGCCGCCGGGCCAGGAACCGCACGTCTTCGCCCCCCTCCAGCATCCGGGCGAGCCAGTACAGGCCCGCGTCGGCGTCGCTGCCGCGGATGCTCTTGATGAGCGCGCTGGCACAGTCGTAGTGCGTGTCGCCGGAGTCGTAGCGGAGGGCCTTGCGCTGCACGCTCTCGCGGGCCAGTTCCGGCGTGAACACGAGCGGCCGGCCGGCCGTGGACAGCACGCCCACCTCGAGCGCCCCCAGCGCCCGCCGGGCGTCGCCGTCGGAGGTCTCGACGAGGAAGTCGCGGGCCTCCGGCTGGAGCACGACCTGCTCCCTGCCGAGGCCGTGCTCCCGGTCGGCGACCGCCCGGTCGAGAATCGTGGCGATGTCCGCCGGCGACAGGCTCTCGAGCTCGAAGATCCGGCTCCGGCTGACGAGGGCGGAAGTGAGCGCAAAGAAGGGGTTTTGCGTCGTGGCCCCGATGAGCGCGATCACGCCGCTCTCCACGTCGGGCAGGAGGACGTCCTGCTGGGCCTTGTTGAAGCGGTGGATCTCGTCGATGAACAGGCACGTCCGCTGGCCGTCGTCCTCGAGCCGCCGGCGGGCCGCCTCGAGCACGTCGCGGACGTCCTTCACGCCCGAGGCCGTGGCGGAGAGCTCGATGAACCGCCGCTTCGTCTCCACGGCGATGATCTCCGCGAGCGTCGTCTTGCCGACGCCCGGGGGCCCGTAGAGGATCACCGACCCGAGCCGGTCGGCCTCGATCAGCCGCCGCAGGAGCTTCCCCGGGCCGACGACCTTCTCCTGGCCCACGTAGTCGGCCAGCCGCCGCGGCCGCATCCGCGCGGCGAGCGGCGCCGCCCGGGCGACGTTCGCGGCCCGCGACGCGGAGAACAGGTCGGCCATGACTCACTCCGGGGATTCAGGGGACGAGTTCGACCAGCGGCAGCCCGGCGGACGAGACCACCGCACCGCGCTCGTCGCGGACGGCGAGCGTGATCCGTGGCTCGGCGGCCGCCCCACCCCAATCGATGTCGATCGTGCCGAAGTTCACGTCGCCGTAGCGGCGGCCGACGCGGTGGCGGTTCGGCTCGTCGCCGCCGCCCCCCTTCCCCTGGTTGAGGCTGCTCGCGGTGAGGTCGTACAGCGGATAGGCCAAGGCGTCGTCGCCGGCGGGCACGCGGCTGATCTCGGCCGAGTGGCGGTCGCCGCTGACCACGACGAGGCCCCGCGCGGCCGAGTCACGGAAGGTCGCGAACAGCCTGGCCCGCTCCCGCGGGAAGTTGCCCCAGTGCTCGTGGTGGTGCTCCGTCGCGGCCACCTGGATGCTCGAGAGCACGATCCGCACCTCGGCCGGCTCCCGCAGCACGGCCGCGAGCCACGTCCACTGCTCCTCGCCGAGCACGGCCTGCCGCGGGTCGTCCGTGGGCGTGTAGTGCCCCTTGCCTTTGATCCGCTGCGCGAGCGGCAGCGTCGCCAGGGCCGAGCGGTGGTAGCGGGTGTCGAGGCAGATGAACTGCACCCGCCTGCCCGGCGGGCCGACCGTCAAGGCCCGGTAGATGCCTGTCTGCTTCCGCAGCGGCGCGTCGGCGGCCACGCCGCAGAAGTCGAGGAATGCCTGCTGCGACTCGCGGCGCCTGGGATACTCCCGGCCGGCGTCGTTGGCGCCGTAGTCGTGGTCGTCCCAGACCGCGACGAGCGGCGTCTTCGCCCGCACCGCGGCAAAGCCGTCGTTGGCGGCGAGCCGGCCGTACTTCTCCCGCAGCACGGCCATGTCCTCGGTGTCGCCGTAGACGTTGTCGCCGAGCAGCAGGAGCACGTCCGGCGCGAAGTCGGCCACCGCCTTCCAGATTGGCTGCGGCCGGTCCTGGCGGATGCAGGAGCCGGCCGCGATCCGCCCGATCGGCCGATCGGGATCGAGTTCGACCGCACGGGCCGGCGGACGGGACGCCGCGACCGCCAGCAGCACGGCCAGGATCAGCCTGCCCATACGAACTCCACCGCCGCGTCGATCTCCGGGTGCAGACTCGCGTGCACGGGGCAGGAGTGAGCCGCCTTCTCGAGCACGGCCCGCTCGGGGTGATCCGGCGGCAGCGGCACCGTGAGCCGCGTGCGGAGCGACGCGATCCGGCGCGGAGGCTGCTTCGTCATCTCCTTGACCGTCTCGACCTTCATGCCCGTGAGGTCGATGCCGTGCCGCTCCGCCACGATCCCCATGACCGTCATCATGCAGGCGCCCAGCGCCGTGGCCACGAGGTCGGTCGGCGAGAAACTCTCCCCCTTGCCGTGGTTGTCGACCGGGGCGTCGGTGACGAGCGTGGTGCCGGAGGGGCCGTGGACGGCGCGGCAGCGGAGACCGCCCTCGTAGGTGCTGGCGAGACTGACCATGGGAAGCGATTTCTCCGGTCGCGGGGAGGTCGAGCGCCTATAACTGACGGTGCAATTTACCCCATTTCGGTGGCTGGCACCTGATCCATGGGATTCCGCTCACTCCGTGATTGTGTCGACGCCCTCGTGGCCGGGCGGCAGGCGGTCGTCGTCGAGACGCCCGTCGACCCGCACCTGGAAATCGCCGAGATCCAGCGGCGGCTGTTCCGGGCCGGCGGCCCGGCCGTGCTCTTCACCCGGCCCACGGGCTCGGCGTTCCCGGTGCTCGTCAACCTGTACGGCACGCGGGCCCGCATCGAGCGGATCTTCGCCGACACCCTCGATCGGGTGCGACGGCTGGTGGAACTGAAGATCGACCCCACGGCTGCCCTACGCAACCCGCTCCGCTACTGGCGCTCGCCCCTCGACGGCCTGACGACGCTGCCGAAGCGCGTGCGGACCGGCCCGGTGCTCGCCCGTAACATCCCGCTCTCGCGGCTGCCGCCGGTCGTGTCGTGGCCGGGCGACGGCGGCCCGTTCGTCACCCTGCCCTGCGTCTACACCGAGGATCCCGACCGGCCCGGCACGCGGCGGTCGAACCTCGGCATGTACCGCGTGCAGCTGGCGGGCAACGACTACGCGGCCGACCGCGAGGTGGGGCTCCACTACCAGCTCCACCGCGGCATCGGCCTGCACCACGCCGCGGCCCTGCGGCGGGGTGAGCCCTTGAAGGTGGCGATCTTCGTGGGCGGTTCGCCGGCGATGGCCGTGTCGGCCGTGATGCCGCTGCCCGAGGGGCTGCCCGAGCTGACGTTCGCCGGGGCGCTCGCCGGCCACCGGATCCCGATGGTCTCACGGCGCGACCGGCCGGCGATCTACGCCGACGCCGACTTCGTGATCGAGGGCACGGTCATGCCCGGTGCGACCAAGCCCGAGGGGCCGTTCGGCGACCACCTGGGCTACTACGCCCGCCGGCACGAGTTTCCCGTGATGCAGGTCGACCACGTCTGGCACCGCGCGAACGCGATCTGGCCGGTGACCGTCGTCGGCCGCCCGCCGCAGGAGGACACGCTCTTCGGCTGGCTCGTCCACGAGCTCACCGGCCCGGTGATTCCCACCGTGCTCCCGGGCGTGTCGAGCGTCCATGCGGTCGACGCCTCGGGCGTCCATCCGCTGCTGCTCGCCGTGGGCAGCGAGCGGTACCTCCCCTGGAAGGCCTCGGGCCGGCCCGCCGAGCTGCTCACGCAGGCCAGCGCGATTCTCGGCCAGGGCCAGCTCTCACTCGCCAAGTATCTGTTCATCGTCAACGGCGGCGATGCGCCGGGGCTCGACGCCCACGACATCCGCCCCTTCCTGGAATGGCTCCTCGCCCGGGCCGACTGGCGGCGGGACTGCCACTTCCACACCGAGACCACGATCGACACGCTCGACTATTCGGGCTCCGGCTTCAACGCCGGCTCGAAGCTCGTCGTCGCCGCGCGGGGGCCGGCGATCCGCGACCTGCCGACCGCGCTCCCGGCCGGCGTCGCGCTGCCCGACGGATTCACCGCCGCCCGCGTCTGCCTGCCGGGCGTCGTGGCCGTGGCGGGGCCGCGGATCGAACCCCGACCGTCGCTCACCGCGGAGAGCGACGCCGCGATCTGGGCGCAGGCCGCCGCCGCCCCGTGGGCGGCCGACGTGGAGCGGTTCTGCGCCGCGGTCGGCCCCGATCATCCGCTGCGGGCGTTTCCGCTGGTCGTGGTCGTCGACGATGCCGCCTTCGCGGCCGCGAGCCTGGAGAACTTCCTCTGGGTCACGTTCACGCGTTCGAACCCCGCCGCCGACGTCCATGGCGTCGACGCCTTCACGCACCACAAGCACTGGGGCTGCCGCGGGCCGCTGGTCATCGACGCCCGGCTCAAGCCGCACCACGCGCCGCCGTGCGAGGAGGATCCGGGCGTTACGGCCCGCGTGGACGAGCTGTGCGCAGCGGGCGGCCCGCTGGCGGGACTCGGGCTCTGAACTGGCCCATCCCCCGGCTCGCGCCGGGGGCTTCATGACGCGTGAGGCGACGTGCTCAGGCCGAGATGCTCGCGATGCGGATCTTCGTGGCCAACGAGCGGTGGCCCGTGCGGCGGCGGTAGTTCTTCCGACGCTTAAACTTCTGCACGTAGATCTTTTCGCCCTGCACGAGGCCGAGCACCTCGGCCTTCACCTTGGCGCCCTTGACCTTCGGCTTGCCGAGCGTGAGCTGGCCCGCCTTGCTCACGGCCAGCACGTCGTCGAACACGACCTCGCTGCCGGCCGGCAGCGGCGTGCCGTCGTCCTGGTGGCGAAAGTCGATCTCCAGCTCCTGGCCCTCACGGACCATGTACTGCCGGCCGCCGTCGACGACGACGGCATACTCGTGGCCCGCGCCCTCCATCGAGGCGGCGGAGGAGGCGGTTGCGGGGGATGCCTTGGCCATGGGTCGAATCCGTGTGGGCTGTGTTCTGGAGGTGGACGATGTCTGCGACTCGAAAATGAGCCTCAGACATTAGCACGGGAGCGATGCGGGGTCGAGAGGGCGGAAAATCCTACGGGAACCGCACGCCGCGGCCGTTGGAGTCCCAGGCCTCGAACACGAGGTGCTCCGGCGACACGCCGTCCTTGCCGTCGACGTGCAGCTGGATGTGGGTCTCGTCCTCGAACTGGGCCATCTCCCGCCGCTTGCGGTTGTTGATCCAGGTCGCCACCTCGTCGTGCACCGTGACGTTCAGCCGGGCCACGTCGTCGCGGGTGGCGGAGAGCTGGAGCGTCCGCATGACCTCGATCGCCATGCTCTCGGCCGTCTTCACCGTGCCGGTGCCGCTGCAGGTCGGGCAGTCGCGGAAGATGCTCTTCCGCAATGACGGCCGGATCCGCTGCCGCGTCATCTCCACGAGGCCGAAGGGGCTCGTCCGCAGGATCTTCGTCCGCGCCCGGTCCCGCTTCATGGCGTCGTGCAGCGCCTTCTCGACGCTGCGGCGGTACTTCTCCTTCCGCATGTCGATGAAGTCGTTGACGATCACGCCGCCGAGGTCGCGGAGCCGCAGCTGCCGGGCGATCTCCTTGGCCGCGATGAGGTTCATCTGGTAGGCGTTCTCCTCGGCGCTCTTCTCCGTGCGGAACGAGCCCGAGTTGACGTCGATCGCCACCAGGGCCTCGGTCTGGTCGATGACGATCGACCCGCCCCCCTTGAGCGGCACCTTCCGCTGGTACATCTTGCCGATCTCCTCCTCCAGCCCGTAGCGGTGGAAGAGCGGCTCCTTGCCCTCGTAGAGCTGCAGCCGCGGGGCGTACTTCGGCATCACGAGCTCGAGGAACTCCCTGGCCCGCTCGTAGGCCGCCTGGTCGTCGATCAGGATCCGCCCCACGTCCTCCGTGAACATGTCACGGATCGTGCGGATGATCATGTCGCTTTCCTGGTAGATGTCGATCGGCGCGGAGTACTTCCGCATCCGCCGCACGATGCTCTTCCAGAGGTTGAGCAGGTAGGCCATGTCGCGGGCCATTTCCGACTTCGTCCGCTCGGTGCCCGCGGTGCGGACCACGAACCCCACCCCCTTGGGCGGCTGGAGGTCGAGCATGATGTCGCGGAGCACGCGGCGATCCCGCTCGTCGTCGATCTTCTTGGAGATGCCGACGCGGCCCAGCGGCGGCATGAGCACCAGGTAGCGGCCGGGGATCGAGATGTAGGTGGAGAGCGTCGGCCCCTTGGTGCCGAAGCCCTCCTTGATCACCTGCACGAGCACCTCGTCGCCGCGGCGGAGGATGTCCTGGATCGGCGGCTTGACCCGCGGCCGGTCGCCGATCCGCGGCTTGCGGCGGGTGGCCGTGCGGCCGCCCCCGTCGCCGCCTTCCGTCGCCTCGCCGGCCCGAGCGGGCGGCTCCACGTCGAACGCCTTGTCGGGGTCGAGGCCGCCCTGGCGGTAGTACTGCGGCTCCACGTCGCTGATGTGGAGGAAGCCGTTGCGGCCCACGCCGAAGTCGATGAAGGCCGCCTGGATCGAGGGCTCGATGTTGACGATCCGCCCCTTGTAGATGTTGCCCACGAGGTTGTCCTGGCTCGTTCGCTCCACGTAGAGCTCCTCCAGCAACCCGTCCTCCATGATCGCGATCCGGCACTCTTCCGGCTGCGACACGTTGATCAGCATTTCCTGTTTCATCCGTCGTCTCCCTTTCCTGGTTCCTGGCCGCGCTAGGCGACCGTCTGGGCGAGCAGGCGACGCATCTGGTCGCGCAGGTAGGCCTTGACCTCCCGCGCGCCGTCCATCGCCAGCGCCTTCTCGGCGATCACGCGGCAGTCGGCGACCGAAACGCTTCGGCACACCTGCTTCACCTCCGGGATGGCGCTGGCCGGCACGCTGAGCTGCCGCAGGCCGAGTCCCAGAAGCAGCTGCGTGAACATCACGCTGCCGCTCATCTGACCGCACACATTGGCCGGCACGCCGGCCTCCCGCGCCACGTCCAGCGAGCGGCGCAACAGCCGCAGGACCGCCGGATCGCAGGCGTTGTACAGTTCCGCCACCTCCTTGTTGCCCCGGTCGACCGCCAGCGTGTACTGGATCAGGTCGTTGGTGCCGATGGAGACGAAGTCGACCTCCTTGACGAAGGCGTCGAGCATCATCACGGCGGCCGGCGTCTCCACCATCATGCCGACCGGCATCTTCGGATTGAAGGCGATGCCGTGCTCGGCGAGGTCCTCCATCACGTCGGCGAGCACCATCCGTGCCTGCCGCAGTTCGACGATCGTCGAGACGAGCGGGAACATCACCCGCACGTCCCCCAGGGCGCTGGCCCGGAGGATGGCCCGCAGCTGGGTGCGGAACACCGGCAGCTGCCGCAGCGAGAGGCGGATGCTCCGCAGGCCGAGACAGGGGTTCCGCTCCTCCTCGGGCGTCCGCTCGGTGAGCATCTTGTCGGCCCCGAGGTCGAGCGTGCGGATCACCACCGGCCGGCCACCCATCGCCTTGACCACCGAGGCGTAGGCCGCGAAGTGGTCGTCTTCGGTCGGCTCCCGCCGGCTCGTCAGGTAGAGGAACTCGGTGCGGTACAGGCCGATGCCGTCGCAGCCGCGGGCCAGGCACTGCTCCGCCTCGTCGGGGAACTCGATGTTGCCGGTGATCTGCACGCGGACGCCGTCGGTCGTCTCGGCCGGCAGGTCGCGGAGCTCGCCGAGCCGGGCGGCGACGCTCTTGGCGGCCTCGACCTCCTGCCGATAGCGGGCGATCGTCTCCTCGTCGGGCTGGAGGATGACCATCCCCTGGTTGCCGTCGAGGATCACCGGCTCGCCCCCCGACACGTCGGCGAGGAACGGCCCAATGCCGACCACCGCGGGAATCTCGAGCCCCTCGGCCACGATCGCCGTGTGGCTGCCCGGCCCGCCGAGCTCCGTGGCGAAGCCCTTCACGAGCCGGCGGTCGAGGTTGGCCGTCTCGCTCGGCGTCAGGTTGTGGGCCAGCACGACGACGGGCTGCGAGATCGAGGCCAGCGTCTCCCGCCGCTGCCCGAGGAGCGCGCGGAGCAGGCTCTTCTCCACGTCGTAGATGTCGTGGGCCCGCTGGGCGATGTGGTTGTCGAGGTTCTGGAAGGCCTTGGCGTAGCGGCGCAGCGTGCGGCTGACGGCGTACTCCGGCCACCAGTTGCGGTCGCGGACGGCGCTGGTCAGCTCCTGCTGCAGCCGCTCGTCGTGGAGCATCGCCAGGTGGGCCTCGAAGATGGCCGCGTACTGGTCGCCGAGCTCGGTGCGGATCGCGTCGCGGTTCCGCTCCATCTCCCCGGTGGCCTCGGCGACCGCGGCCGCGAGGCGGGCGAGCTCCGTGTCGACGGCGCTCCGCTCCACGAACCGCCGCGGGATGCGGAAGCCCTCGGCGTCGAGGACGAGCGCCTCGCCGATCGTGACGCCGGGGGAGACGGCGATGCCCTGGAGTTTCAGCATGGGCCGCCCTCCGTCCGCAGGCTGCGACGGCCGACCGGGAGATCGCGGCGGGCTTCCCCGCGGCGCCGGACGATGCCGGTGCCGGGAGGAGGCGGGCGATGCGGATCCCGGGGCCCGCGCCAGGCGGCGGGTTGGCTGCTCCTTCGTTGTTTCGTCGTTGAAAAGTCGACCGTGGCGACCGCGGGCCGTGCCGGCCCGTTCCAGCCGCCGCCGGTCAGGATTCCCGTCGTTCGTGTTCGTTGAAACCGCGCTCGAAGAGGCTGCCGATCGCCTCGAGCGCCTGCTGCGCGTCGGGCCCGGTCGCCTCCACCACCAGCCGCGTGCCCGCCTCGGCGGCGAGCGTGAGGACCTCGAGGATGCTCTTCCCGTCGGCCCGCTGGGCGTCGGCGACGAGCTCGATCCGCGACTGCCACTTCCGCGCTTCGCGGGCGAGCATGTCGGCCGGCCGGGCGTGCAGACCCTGGCTGTTGGCCACCACCACCTCCCGCGTCAGCGTCTCCCGTCCCACGGCTTCCTGGCTCATCACGTCCCTCACGAGGCCACGCCGTGGCTGTCGGCCTCTTCCAGCAGGGCCTGGATCTCGACCGGCCCCTTGGCCGCCTTGAGCATCTTGCAGAACGCGTCGTCGCGGAGCTGCCGCGAGATGTTCTCCAGGGCCCGGAGGTGGTCGCCGGGGCGGTCGGGGGGCGAGACGAGCAGAAACAGCAGCTGCACCGGCTCGCCGTCGAGGCTCTCGAACTCGATCCCCTCGGGACTCACCGCGACGGTGCCGACCAGCCGGTTGACGCTCGGATGCTTGGTATGCGGCACGGCCACGCCGCGGCCGATGCCGGTGCTGCCGAGATCCTCCCGCTTCATGATCGCCTTGACGATGCTCTCCAGGTCGCCGGCGGCGATCCGGCCCGCATCGACGAGGGCCTGGGCCATCTCGCGGATCACGCCCTCCTTGGAGGAGGCGGTGACGTGCGAGCGAATGGCGTCGGTGGCGACGAAATCGGAGAACTTCATGCGTCTGGGTGTTCCGCGAAGGTGGATGGGAGGCCGCGGCGGCGGCGTCAGGCGTGGCGGTGCGACTGCACGTGCTTGTGGTCGCGAACCTTCTCCTTGTGCTTGCGGAGCTGCTGTTCCATCTTCTGCACGGCCCCGTCGACGCCCCGCCAAAGCTGGGCCGCGTGCTCGTGGCTGACGAGATCGTGGAAATGCTCCGCCTTGGCGACGATCTCCACGGCCGGCAGATCCTCGTTCTGCAGGTCGACGGTCACGTCCAGGGCGGTCAGGCGGTCGAAATACCGCTTCAGCCGCGACACCTTGGCCGCGATCTTCGACTGGGAGGCCGGGCTCAGGTTGCCGTGACGGGCGGAAACGTTGATCTGCACGCGGGAACTCCCCCGGGAAGGGCGGGCTGCGGGACGATGGTGAGGGTCAAGGAGGCCCCGAAGGGCCGAGACGAGGCAGCATATCACCGGCCCGCGGGCCGCGACAAACCGCCCGCGTATTCGCCGCGTGGCGTCGCGGAATCAGCGTCCCGCGGCGCCGGCGGGTCGACGCACGCGGCCGTCGTCGAGCTGCCGCCGCCACCAGTTCACGCTCTCGCGGCGGAGGTCCCGGGAGCGGTCGGGGCGGTAGCGGGCGCGGTCGGCCGGCGTGGGCTGCACGATCTCGTGGAGCCCGCGGATCGCGAACCGCCGCAGGAGGAGTTCCGGCGCGTCGAGTGCGGCCACGAGCCGCTCGGCGCCGCCGGCGGCGAGCGCCGCGTCGTCGAAGCCCAACGCCAGCGCGAAGGCCTCGCCACCGCTCCCCTCGGGCCCGCGGCTCTCGAAGGCCTTGCCCAGCCGGTCGGCGGCGTTGGCGCCGCGGGCCAGGGCGAGAGGGATCGTCATGTCGACGAGCCGCGCCCACTGCCCGTCCTCGAGCTTGCGGGCCGGCGAGTCGGCCGCCAGGGTCTCGACGAGCGCGTCGTAGTCGCCGAGGAGCGCCAGCGTGGCGACCGCCGCGACCCGGTTCTCGAACCGCCGGTCGTCGGCCAGCTCCCGCAACCCCTTCTCGAGCGGGTCGGCCGCGGACTTGGCCGCGAGCGCCCGGGCGGCGTCCGCCTCGAACTTCTCCAGCCGCGGCGGCCCGGGGAGCCAGTCCGGAAGCTCGCGGCGGGTCTGCACGGTGACCGCACCGGGGTCGCGGCCGTCCCACACGAGCCGGCTGTCCTTCTCGAGCAGCGCCTGGGCCGGGGTGCCCTGGAGCGGCTGCGGGGCGGGCGTCCCGTCGGGCAGCGACTGCAGCCACGCGATGCCCGCGGTGGTCGTCGCCAGCATCGACCTCACCCGGGCCGGCGTCGTCGCCGGATCCGTGCCGGGGTCGCGGTCGAGCGCCACCTCCACCCCGACCGGACCGCGGAGCCCGTCGGTGATCACGCCCACGAGGCCGCCGGCCGTGATGCCCAGCCGTGGCTTGGCGACGCTCGAGCGGATGACCGCGCAGCCGAAGACGATCTCCAGCCGCGGGCCGCCGTCGGCATCACGGGTGATGGCCGCCCGCGTGTTCGGCTCGAGGCGGATCGTCATCCCTCCCACGCTCACCTCCGGCCGGCAGTAGGGGGGCGCGATCAGGTCCTCGCGGGCCTCCAGCGGCGCGTTCGGAGGCAGGGCGGCCCAGCCGGACGCCCCGTGCACCGTCGGCTCCGCGGCGGCCTTGTGAAGCAGGAGCGACGCGCCGCTGACGAATCCGACGCCCGGGTCGACTCCGGCGGCGGCAGCGGGTGGGTCGCCGGGAACGGCGGGCTCCGCGGGCCGCGACGGCGGCTCGACGGGCGCGGCGATCGCGAGCGCGTCGCCCTGCGGCACCCGCGGCCGTTCCGCCACGGCCACGGGCGCCGCGGCGGCGGGCTCAGCGTTCGGCGGCGCGGCCTGCGGATCGACGGGGGGAACCGGGAGCGGCGGGTCCGCAGCGGGCGGAGGCTCTGGCGGCGCCGGATCCGTCGCCATGGGCCGCGCCGGCGGCTCGTCGGCCGGCGGCTCGGCATCCCCGGCGGCCGGTGGCGGTGCCGGGACCGGCTCGTCGCCGCGCGGCGGCTCCGTGGGAGGCGGCGCGACGGGCCGGACGGCCGCCGCGGCCGGCGGAGCGGAACGGACGGCGACCTTCGGCCGCAGGTCGCGGGCGAGCGACCACCAGAGGAACCCGCCGAGCGTCACGAGCAGCAGCAGGGCGACCGCTGCGGACAGCCAGGCGGCCAGCGGTGCCCGCCGCCGCGGGGTCGCCACCTTCCTGGCCACCGGCGGCTGGCCGAGGACGGTGTCGCAATCGGCGGCCGCCGGCTTCGCGGCCGCGGGCCACCGGCCTCCGGCCGGCGCGACCCCGTTCGGCGCCTGCACCTGGTGGCGGATCGCCGTCAGCAGCCGCCGCCGGCTGGCGGTGTCGATGGTGCCGACCGCCAGCGGTTCGCGGGCGATCTCGGCGAGGATGCCGTGGCAGGCCGCCACCTCGGCCAGATGCACGTCGGACTCGATGCACACCCGCTCGAATGCCTCGAGCCGCTCCACCGGGAGCGTGTTGTCGAGGTACTCCGCGACCGAGTTGGCGTCGTCGGCCAGGCCGCGGCCCTCCGGCCGCGGTGCCGCCAGCACGGGCCGCTCCACCACGTCGCGGATCCGGGCGATGAGCTGCGGCGCCACGGGGCTCGTGGCCACCTTCTCGCCGAGGTTCTTCTGCTCGTCGGGCGGCAGGACGGTGTCGAGCCAGGCCAGCAGGGTGCGAAGGGTGAGGCGCATCGGGAGACTCCCGGGGTTCGGCGGCTCCAGAGCCGCCGAACATAAGAGTGGCGCCGGCGGCGGGTTTTCGTACAAAAAAATCGGCCGTCCGCCCCCCGTCGGCCACCGACCCATTCCCGCGGTCCGACCGTAGTGGGAACAGGCGGGTTCGGGCTTCGGGCACGGATTGGGCGTCGGCGGCAGGGTGGCTACACTGGAAAAGCCCCCGCCACGCACGGCCCTTTTTCGGCCCCGGCCAGCCCGCCCGCCGCCCGGGAGCCAGCCCAGCCATGTCCACCGCGCCACGGTTGCTCGCGCCGAGGATCCTGCGGCATGCCGCCGGATACGTCGAATTGGCGGAGATGCTCGTCGATGGCGAGTCCCCCGTGCCGCCGTCGGCATGCCGGCTGCTCCACCGGGCCCTCGACACGCTCGACGAACTGCCCACCGAGGCCCGCGGCGCAGCCGAAGCGAGCCTCCTCGAGGGGGAGGCCCTGCGGGCCCTCGGCGACTGGGAGCGGGCGCTCGTCCCGCTCGCCCGGGTCGCGGAGGCGAAACCCCGCCGGCTCGAGGCCTGGCTCGGGCTGGGCTGGTGCCTGAAGCGGCTGGGCCGGCTCGACGAGGCGATCCGGATGCTCCAGCGCGGGCGGGACGCGTCGCCAAGCCAGGCGATCGTGCTGTACAACCTCGCCTGCTACCACTCGCTGGCGGGCGACGTGCCGGCCGCGATCGAGAACCTCACCCAGGCCATCGCACTCGACGACCGCTACCGCGACCTGACCGGGACGGAACGCGACTTCGATCCGATCCGCACCGACCCCCGATTCCAGGCCGCGACGCACGTGACCGTCTGACGTCGCGTTCCCACCGCCCGCCAGCCCCGCCGGACACTCCGCATGACCAGTCCGGCGCTTCAGGAAGTGATCGCCCTCCTGGCGGCGCCGGCCGGCGGGAATCCCGCGCAGTACCTCTTCGAACGGTCGATCGAGGCGGCCGGTCTCGACTGGCGGTTCCTGACGTTCGAGGTGCCGACCGAGCGGCTCGCCGACGCGATCGCGGGCATCGCCGCCCTCGGACTGCGGGGCTGCCTCCTCGCCGGGCCGCTGCAGTCGGCCGCGTTGCCGCTCGTCGCCACGGCCAGTCCCGCGGCGACGTTCTCGGGCGCGGTGAGCCTCGTCGCCCGCGACGAGGCCGGCGGCCTGGCCGGCCACATGACGGAGGGCCGGGGCATCGTCGAGGCGCTCCGCGGCCACATCGAGCCGGCGGGCTCTCGGGCGGTCGTGCTCGGCGCCGGCCCGACGGGTCGGGCCGCGGCCCTGGAACTGGCCCTCGCCGGCGTGGCGGAACTCGTCGTCTCCGACCCCGACGCCGCCCGGGCCGACGCCCTCGTCACGGCGGTCGCGGCCCTGGCCACGGCGACCGCCGCGCGGCTCGACTGGAACGCCGCGCTCGAACTGCCCCCCGAGACCGCGATCGTCGTCCACTCGCTCGACGCCACCGCGACGGCCGTGCGGCTCGCCGGCCTGAGGCCCGATCTCGTGCTCGTGGAGGGCGGCCTGGCCGCACGGCCCTCGGCTCTCGCCGAGCAGGCCGCCGCCGCCGGAGCCTGCGTGGTGGACGGGCTCGAGGTGCACGCCACCCGCACGGCGATCGACTTTCATGCCCTCACGGGACACGAGACCGACACCGACATGCTCCGCGAGGCGCTCGACGAGTTCATGAGCGCGTAGGCGGTCAACGCGGGCGGTACAGCGGCAGTTCGGCGATCCGGCGGTCGATCTCGGCGAGCAGACGCCGGGCCTCGGCGCCGCCGAGGCCGCCATAGTCCTTCAACAGGGCGTCGCCCGTGATCTTCTCGGGAAGGTCGGCGACCGACGGGAACACGTCCGCGACCGCCACGCCCCGCAGGATCCGCGTTTGGACGTCGTGGGCCGACTCCGAGTTCCGCGTGGCGGCGACCGCCAGCCGGATCCCGGCTGTGTTGGCCGCCATGTCGACGAATGAGAAACCCGATCCGCCGGGGGTCGAGTCCATCACTTCCTTGGAGAGCCCTACCGCGAGCGATCGCGACTCGTCGGTGAGCGCAGCCAGCGCCGCGCTCACCCAGAAGTGCCGCGAGAGGTCGGTGCGATCGCCCAGGCGGATCCGCTGCCGCAGCGCCGTCCGCTCCGCCTCCGCGCCGAGATCGAGGTCCCGGCCGCCGACGCGGGCCACGTTGTCGTCGCCGAGGAGCTTGCCCAGCGCCAGGATCGCGGCCCGGTTGGGCAGGACGGCGTCGGTGCCGTGCGAGTTGTCCTCGGCGTAGGCGAACGCAACGTGGAGCAATCGCAGGAAGCCCGCGTCGCCATCGGGCACGTCGTCCGCGGCGGCGAGCACGTGCCGCGCGGTCGCCTGCCACGCGGTGTACAGGTCGTCGCAGACGCCGGTCGCGAGCCCCCAGGCCGCCACGCCGCCCGTCAGCACGACGAGGCCGCCGAGGGCCGCCCAGTTGCGCCGCAGGGCGAGCCCGGCCAGCCCGCCGAGAACCGCCACCCCGACGATGAACACCAGTTGCGGCCAGATCGGCATGGCGCCGAAGTTCACCCGCTTGGCCGCCACCGCCAGCAGCGGCGCCCCGACCAGCACGGCCGCCGTGGCGGGCAGGGAGTTCCGGCCGGACAGCGCCACGGCCAGCAGCACGCCCACCACTCCCACGCCCGCGCCGCGGAGCAGTGCGGTCGCCGCGAATCGCGCGGTCGGGTCGCCGAACCCGGCCACCCGACTCGCGAGCCGCACCGCCCATTCCGGCGCCCCCAACGGGCGCGGGTCGGGAACGACGCACAGGAGCACGAGCCAGACCGCCAGCGCGACGCCGGCGATCCAGGCCGTCGGAGAGACGGCAGCCAGAGGCGCGGCGCCGGGCGATCGGGCCGTCATGGCGCCGTGGGCGGTTTGCGGTCGCCGCCGAGCGGCTGCAGGGCCCATGCGGTGGCCAGGGGACGCAGCGTCCAGTAGGCGGACCGCTCGAACCGCGGCGCCGCGGCGTCGTCGTCCGCCGCAAGGATCCGCGCATGCACCCCGTCGACGAGCCGTTCGAAGGCCCCGGCCGAGCCGGCCGGCATCCAGGCGGCCACCAGGAGCGAGGCCGCCAGCGCCGCCACCAGCGGGCCGCCGACGCGGGCCGCCCGGGGAGGCCGAAACACCGCCACCGTCGGCCGCACCACCGGCTCCACGGGCACCGCGTCGTACCACTCCCGCGCCAGGGCATCGACCCGCCGGAAGCCGGCGGCGATCCGCTGCGCGGCGGGATCGCGGCGCACCTCGCGGTCCACGGCGCGGGCCGCGGCCGGGTCGAGTTCGCCCGACAGCCAGCCGCTGATCCGCGCGATCCGGTCGTCGTCAGTGGCGCTCATGGATGCCTCGCTTCGTCGGCCACCAGCGACCCGAGGCTCACGCGGAGCGCGCGGCGGGCGTGATGGATGGCGTTGTTGACCTGCGCGAACGACAGCCCGAGGGCCTCCGCGGCGTCGTCGTAGCTCACGCCCTCGCAGACGGCGAGCAGGAAGCAGGCCCGCTCGCGGTCGGGCAGCGCCGCCACGGCCGCCGCCACCTGCGCGGCCGTCTCGCTCCGCTCCAGCGGCACCGAGGCCGGCGCCGCGACGCGGGGCGGCAGCGCGGCGATCCGGCGGCGCTCGGCCGTCCGGCTGCGGCGGAGATCGAGGCACGCCCGGGCCACGGTCTTCACGAGATAGGGGCCAAACAGCGTGCGGAGCGGATAGCGGTCGCGGGCCGCGTAGAGCCGCCGCAGCCCCTCCTGCACCATGTCCTCGGCGAGGTGGCGGTCGTGGAGGAAGCCGATCGCGAACCGTAGCGCCCCCGCGCGGTGCTCGACCGCCAGGGCGTCGAACTCGTCGCGGGCGAGCGGCTCGCGGCCCGCGGCTGCCTGCTCATGCGTGCGGCGTTCGTCGTGCACGGTGCCCATGCGTCACGTCTCCGCCGATGATGGCCGCGGCCGAAGCCGGCCGCGCGTCACCCCATCATCCTATCATCGACCGGCGTCGTCATTCCAAACTCTTGGGAATCTCCCCATCCGCCCGGTGGCCGAGCTGCCGGAGCACGTCGGGATCGATGTCTTCCGTCAACTGCTTGATCGCGCCGTCGGCCATGCCCGCGACGGCGATGCCGGCGATGTGAAAACTGCCGAAGCCGCCGACGAAGAGCGGGTCGGCGACCTTCGCTGCAAGCGCGGCTCGATCCGAGTTGTCAGCGTACCGGATCAGTGACGACGTGTTTCTCAGTGTGGACCGCGTGCCGGAGGCCCAGCCGAGGTCGTCGCGGGCACCATACAGATCCTCCGGTCGCCGCGGCGGCGACACCCTCTCGGCGATGAGCAGCGTGCGGGAACTGCCGTCCTCGATGTCCTTGAACCGCACGTCGCTGTTGAGGAACAGCATGCCGTGGTTGTCGGCCGCGATCGGGGCCTCGACGTCGTGATGCGAGCCCGCATAGTTCGACACGGCCACCGTCCGCTCGCGGGGCCCCGGGGCATCCGCGCCGTCGCCTGCTTCATCGCGGCCGGCCCCGACCGGCCAGGTCTCGGTGCTGTTCGCGCTGGACGACGGGCAGATGAGCGTGGGGATCACGGTCGCCACCACGGGCGCGTTGCCGGCTGCGTAGGCGCCGTCCGCGTCCTTGAAGTGCGCAGCCAGGGCCTTCTCCTCGAGGTACGGCAGGATGCGGACGATCCAACTGACGTGTTTTCCTTCGGGCCGGCTTTTGACGGGGCCGGCGGCATCGGTCACGCCGGCGGGAAACGTTTCCCGGTGGAACTCGTAGTTGTGCAGCGCGAGGCCGAGCTGGAGGACGTTGTTCGAGCACCCTGCCCGGCGGGCCGCCTCGCGACAACTCTGCACGGCCGGCAGGAGCAGGCCGATAAGCGTGGCGATGATCGCGATCACGACGAGCAGCTCGATGAGCGTGAACGCGGTGGGTCGGGCTGCTCCGGCAGGCCGTGACTCCCGGCGGGGAGCAGGAACGAGACGGGTCATGGGTTGGTCTCCTTGGCAGCGGAAGGGGTGGACGAACGGGACTCGATGAGCGTGTCGCGGGTGCGGCGGACGGCCGCTGGGCCGTCCGGGGGCGAGGCGGCGACGATCCGCACCCGCCAGGCATCCGCACCGGCCGGCTCGGCCGTCACGACGACCTGCGCGGCGGTCGTGCCGGCGACGTCGGCGGCGGCGAGGTCGAGCGTCTCGGCGGCGGGCTCACCGGTCGCCAGCCGGGCCCTGACGCGGGCCTCGGCGGCGTCGAGCAGGGTTTCCACCTGTCGCAGGGCATGCTCGGCCCGCAGGCTCTTCCGCGCGATCATCGCCCCGCGGACCATGGCCGCCGCGATCATCCCCACGACCGCCAGCGTGGCGAGCGTGACGAACATCACCGACCCGCGCCGGGCCGGCAGGGATCCGCCTTCGCGCCTCCGATCATGGCTCATGGCTGCTCCTCCTCTCCGCGGCCCGCCGCGCCGAGTGCCGCCACGGCTTCGATGTCGATGGGCGGCCCTTGTCCGGGCTCGCCTCCTCCGGAGCCCGTCAGCGACACGACGCCCGCTTCGCGAGCCGCCTGAAACCGCACCGCCGCGGGAAATGCAAAGGCCTCGCGGGCGACGCGGCCCGCGGGGAGCGTCTCTTCGCGGACGAGGCCGCCGGCGACGGCGCGGTAGACGATCTCGCCCTCCCCGGCCGGCTGCACCCGCAGCACGATCCCCTCGGGCAGGCCGTCGGCCGTGCCGGCGACGCCGCGGGCCGTGCGGACGTCCTCGCGGAACCGCCGCGCGAGCACGAGCGCCGTGCGTTCGGCCTGCATCGCCCCGCGCGACGCCACTTCGAGCCTGAGCGACCGGTGCAACAGCGAGCCCGCGACGCCCATGATCACCGTCGTGGCCGTGATCGTGAGCAATAGTTCCAGGAGCGTCACGCCGCGGCGGCCGCGCTTATCACACGCACGGTTCATCGGGCACCTCCCGGCGCGGCCGGCAGCCAGACCGCGAGCGACAGCGGATGCTCGCGGCGGCCCGTCGCATCCCAGGCGAGGTGCAGCACCACGCGGTCGCCGAGCGGCGACGGGCCGCGGGTCGCCGTCAGCCGCGCGCCGGGCAGCCGCCGGGCGGCGACCGCCGACGGGGCGATCGCGGCGAGCGCCGCGTCGCGATCGTCGGCAGGCAGGGCGACGAGCCGGGCGGCCTGGTTGGCGAGTTCCTCGATCGCGATCCGCTCCTGCCGCGAGTCGGCGAGCAGCCGGCCATGACGGACGAAGAGCGGCATCGTCGAGGCCATGACCACGGCGAGCAACGCCAGGGCCGCCATCGTCTCCACGGCCGAGAAGCCGTGCCGCGTTGCGGCGGGATTCCCGGGCGCGACGTCTCCGAACGATCGAGTCCGCC
>JBIIDT010000102.1:0-8944 GCA_044238145.1 Pirellulales bacterium
TCTGGATAGCCCCTGCCGGTCGCGTCGATATTGGCGGAAGTTCCGGACGTGCCGATGCCGATAACCCTTCCGATCGCAGTGTCTCTGCCGCGCCACGCCGGCGCGGCGGCGGCCCGTTTCGGAGGTGATGGCATGAACGTCCTGCACGGTTCGAAGCACCTGTTCGCGGCCGGTTTCGCGGCCTCGCTGCTGGTCTCGGCGGCCGCCGCCGACGGCGAGGCCCCGTCGGGACAGGGATCATTGAAGTGGACGCCGCACCGCGCCTCCGCCACCACGGCTCCCGCCGCGGCCGACGCGCCGGCCGCCCCCGTGCAGCCCGCCCCGGCGGCATGGGCTCCCGCAGGACCGCCTGCCTCGATCACGCTCCCCGACGGCGTGCCGCCGGTCACCGCCGCGCCGGCCCGTCCGCGGTCGCCTGCTCAGAACTACGCGCCGATGCGCGACCGCGGCGAGTACCGGTCCGCCAATCGCGTGCCGGGGCCGCTGCGGCAGGCCGCCGACCCGGCCGCGTCGTCCGGCATCCTCGGCTTCGATCTGGACAGGGCACCCCGGGGCGAGGTCGGCCGGCCGATCATGGCGCCGGAGGGACGCCAGGTCGCCTCGATGGAGCGGGCGGCCGGTCGCGGCCCCACGCCCCGCACCCAGCCGACCCGCTACGGGGGCGGTCCCGCCCCGCGGTACGTGCCGGCCGGCGCCGGCCGGCCCGAGCGGCTGGCGATGAACGCCGAGGGCATCCCGTCGGTCATGCGGCAGGCGCCCTCCGTGGGTGGCCTCGACGACGCGGGCGTGCCCGGTCGCGCGCCGCCCAGTGCCGCCGAGCCGATTCCCACGCCGTCCGCGGCGCCGGAGGGATCGACCGTGATCGAGACGCTGCCCGACGGCACGCTGCCCGACGGCCAGGACATGATGCCCGGCGAGTACGACCCCGGGATGATGACGATGCCGGGCGAGGAAGGCCTGCTGATGGGCGAGTATCCGGCCGAGCTCCACGTCGAGTCGTTCTACGACGACCCGTACGAGTGCGAGGACGAGGAATCCTACATGTGCATGAACCACGGCAGGATCTGCGCCTACCTGCGGCGGTTCGGCAAGCCCTACTACGGCTGGCGGTGGTACCGCGACTTCACGGCCAGCGCCGGCCTCACGGCGTTCACCAACTCGACCGACCTGGGCATCAACGGCAACTTCGGCACCAACGAGTACCTGAACTGGGCGATGCCCTTCTGGAACGCGTTCGGCGTCGGCTGGCAGGTGGGCTGGAGGGGCACGCAGACCAACTTCCAGCCGGCCTCGGTCGAGGTCGGGCAGACCACGTTCGAGAAGAACGCCCGGACCCAGAACTTCATCACCACCGGCTTCTTCAGCCGGGCCTTCGAGGGCCGCGGCCTGCAGGGCGGGGCGGTGTACGACTATCTCAGCGACAACTGGCTCGACAACGTCGACGTCTCCCAGATCCGGGCGGAGATCAGCTACGTCTGGGGCTACCACGAGATCGGCTTCTGGGGCGCCGCCAACCTCGGCGACCAGAACGGCCTGTTCGGCCCGATCACGCGAAGCACCGGCCTGGCGAGCACGCTCGACCTGTACACGGCCTTCTACCGGCTGCAGTTCGGCGACGCCAACGAGTGGAAGGTGTGGGGCGGCGGCACCAGCGAGAACGACGGCATCATCGGCTCGCTCGTGCGGGCGCCGATGGGCCGATCGCTCGCCCTCGAGGGCACGTTCACCTACGTCATCCCGGGGAAGACGCAGTCGCTCGACGTCCTGCCCGGCGAGGCGGTGTCGCAGTTCTCGCCTGCGGCCTGGAACCTGGGCGTGAACCTCGTCTACTACCCGGCGGGTCGGTCGCGGCGGAGCCTGGCGAGCCCCTACCGGCCGCTGTTCGACGTGGCCGACAACGGCAGCATGATCCGCACGATCACGGCGTCGCCGTGACGTCGGCCCCCGCGGGAAACCGGCCGACCTGACGCGCCGGGGGTGGTTCGTGTATCCTTCCGGAAACGCCGGACGGGCGGCCTGGCCGCCCGCGCGTCCCCCTTTCCCGGAAGCCCATCATGCCCGATCACGATCCCCACGACCCGTGGGCCTCGCTCGCCGAGTCGCTCGGCGCCACCCCCTCCTCCGAGCCTGCTCCGCCCCGCCCCGCCCCGCCCGCGAAGCCGGCACCCCGGCCCCGCTCGGAGCCGAAGTCGCGGCCCGCCGAGACGGGCGACTGGGACTCGCTGGCCTCCGATCTGGGCATCGCCGGCGGCGCTGCCGAGCCCCCGCGGCCGGCGCCCCGTCCGGCCCCGCCACCCCGCCACGACCGGGAACCGGTGGAGCGACCCGCGCGCGTGGAGCGGCAGTGGGAGGAGGCCCCGCGACGCGACGCGGACGGCCCCGCTGCTCCGCGGGCCGAAGAGGCCGATCGCGGCGACCGCGGCTCGCGCGACAGTGACGGCGGCCAGGATGACGGCGAGCGACGCGGCCGGCGCCGGCGCGGCCGCCGCGGCGGCCGCGGCCGGGGACGGCGCGACGGCGACCGGATGCCCGTCGGCGAGGATCGCGCCGGCGGCGACCAACGCCGGGGTGACGAAATCGACGACCGCCGCCCGCCCCGCCGAGCCGACGACGGTCTCGACCGTCCCGCCGCGGGTCCCGCGGACGCGGACGAGTTCGCCTCCGATCTGTTCGCACCCGCAGCCGAAGGAGCAGCCGCCGGCGCCGAGCCACGAGACCGCGATGCGGACCGCGACGACGAGGGCCGGCCGCGCCGCCGGCGCCGCCGCGGCCGACGCGGCGGCCGGAGCCGGTCGCGCGGCGAGGGCCAGCCCGCGGAGGCCGGCGGCGAGTCGGCCGGCCGGCGACCCGCCGCTGATCTCGACGACGAGCCGCTGCCCGCCGGCTACGGCGTCCGCCCCGCTCCGCGGCCCGCCGAGGGGGCGGATCGTGCGACCGGTGACCAGCCGCCGGCAGGTGACGACGAAGCGGGAGACCGTCGGGGCCGGCGCCGACGCCGTGGCCGCCGCCGTGGAGAGGGCCGCGCCGCAGGAGACCGCGAGGCGACCCCCAGGAGCGGCGGCGCGAGCCGGGACCGTGGTCGACGGCGTTCCGATGGCGAACGCCGGTCGTCCTCGGCGTCGTCGTCGCGCGGCCGTCGGTCTGACTTCGCCCCCGTGTCGAGCGGCTACGACGAGGACGACGAGGGGCTCGAGTTCCTCGGCGTCGAGGAGGCGGGCCGCGAGGCCCCGCGCCGCGAGCCGCGGCCCGAGGACGCGGAGATCCTGGAAGAGAGCGGGCTCAACACCGTCCGCGACGTGCCCAGTTGGGTGGAGGCCATCGGCATCGTGATCGCCGGCAACCTCGACGCCCGCAGCCGCCGCGGCGGGGGCGACGACGACCGCCGCCGCCGGTAGGGTCCGCTACTTCAGCGCGATCGTGCGGGCCAGGGGCCGAAGGATCTGCTCGACCACGCAGGTGTCGACCACCTCGCGGGCCACCTGGGCCAGCCGGTCCATCGCCTCCACGTAGGTCGTGTCGGCGTCGAGGCTGCCGTACTGCCGGGCGGTGACGTAGACGCTGAGCTGTTCCTCGTTGAACTCGCCCGTCCGCACCTGGAAGGCGTTGGTCCGGGTCTCGGTGCTGATCCGCACCTGGGTCCGGCAGTCCTCGTCCAGGGCGATGGTGAGCGACGGCTCGTAGTTGATCACCCGGCCGCCCGGGGCCTCGCCGAGCCGCTCCAGGGCCGGCCCCACGCCCAGGGCCTCGGCCAGCAGGGCGTTGTGGTTGCCGCGGTAGGCGAAGTCGAAGCCGAAGAGCACGTCGAGGGCCTCGCAGTCGAGCGGGCTCACCGACAGGAAGGCCGGCGCCAGGTCGAGCACCAGCCGGTGCTGTTCCAGGACCGCCTCCAGCGACGGCGGATTCACCTGCCCCGAGCAGAGACGCTTCGACTCCACGGCGGCCCAGCGGTAGCGGCCCTGGTCCTTGTCCTCCTCGAGAACATAGTCCCGCTTGTCTCGGCAGTAGAACTTCCGCATCGACGGGAACTTCTTCTGCACCCGCTCGAAGTAGTGGAGGATCGTCTCCCGTTGCGACGGGAGTTCCATCTCCGTCGCCAGGTTCATGTTGACGTAGAAGTCGTCGGCCAGCGACGCATACTGCGTCATTCGATGAACTCCCAAGGGTCCCGAGGGCAAAACAGGACGAAAGTATAGAAACCCCGCTGGCGGGGCGTCAAAATGCCGGGCTCCCGACGCTGGAATCCGCCGCTTCGAACCGTCATAATCGAAAGCGTTCAGCCCCGCCGCCGCGTTTCGCGCATGCGCCCGCCGGTTGCCTCCCCACAGCACGATCGCTCCATGTCCGGCAGCCAGGAACCCGCTCGCATTCCCGACGAGCGGCTGTCCATCGAGCAGCGCAAGGACGGCACGCTCGTCGTCCGCGTCCAGTCGGAGACCAGCCGCGGTGAGCGGCTGCCCGACGCAAAGTTCTCCTTCCGCTGCGGCGATCCGCAATACGCCTATTGGCTCGGCCGCCTCCGCGCCCTCGGCACCGGCGGCACGCCGTAGCCGCTACTCGTCGCGGGAGCTGGCGATCAGCGAGATGAACTCGCGGTTGCTCTTGAACTTCGCGAGCTGCTTCGTGAGCTGCTCCATCGCATCGACGTGATGCATGCTCGACAGCGTCCGCCGCAGCATGTTGCAGGCGTGCAGCGTGTTGGGATCGAGCAGCTTCTCCTCGCGGCGGGTGCCTGACTGCGAGATGTCGATCGACGGCCAGACGCGACGGTCGGCCAGCTTCCGGTCGAGCACCAGCTCCATGTTGCCCGTGCCCTTGAACTCCTGGAAGATCAGCTCGTCCATGCGACTGCCGGTGTCGATGAGGGCCGTGGCCACGATCGTCAGCGACCCCCCCTCCTCGAACACGCGGGCCGTGGCGAACAGCTTCTTGGGGATGTCGAGGGCCTTGATGTCGACGCCGCCCGACATCGTGCGGCCGGTGTTGCCGACCCACTTGTTGAAGGCCCGGGCCATGCGGGTGATCGAGTCCATCAGCAGGAACACGTCCTTGCCCGTCTCGGCCATCCGCTTGCATCGCTCGACCACGAGCTGCGAGAGCCGAACATGGCTCTCGACGTCGCAGTCGAGGCTGCTGGCGAGCACCTCGCCCTTGACGGTCCGCCGCATGTCGGTGACCTCCTCGGGCCGCTCGTCGACGAGCAGCATCACGAGGGCCAGGTCGGGATGGTTGGTCGAGACGGCCTGGGAGATCTGCTGGAGCATCACCGTCTTCCCGGTCCGCGGCGGGGCCACGATCAGGGCCCGCTGCCCCTTGCCGAGCGGCGTGAGGAGATCCATGACGCGGGTCGTGATCGGCTGCTGGCCGGTCTCGAGCCGCAGCCAGGTCTCGGGGTTGATGGGCGTGAGCTGGTCGAAGGTCTTCACGTTCGGGTACAGGTCGGGGGCCATGCCCTCGACCTCCTGGATCTCGCGGACCCGCGGCCCCTGCTGCCGCCGGCCGGGCTGCACGAGCGCCTTGATGAACACTCCTTCGCGGAGGCGATACCGCTCGATCATCGTGGCGGGCACGAACGGGTCGGTCCGCTCACGGGTGTAGTTGGTGTCGGCGCTGCGGAGGAAGCCGTACCCGTTGGGGTGCATCTCGAGGACGCCGCTGCCCGGCTCCAGCGGGATCGGCTCGCCGTTTTCGGCGACCTCGGGCTCCAGCTCCGGCGGCCGCATGCCCTCGCTGTCCATGCCGACGGCCCCCGCCCCGGCTGGCACCGGCCCGCCGCCGCCACCACCTCGCCGATACCGACCTCGGCGCCGCCCACCGTAGCCGCCCTGATAGGCCTGGCCCTGCCCCTGGCCTCCCTGCTGGAACCCGCCCGGGCCGGGCTGGCCGCCACCGTACCCCGGACGGCCTCGCGAACGCCTTCGCTTCGACATGGATGCAGCACTGCTCCGAAGAGGAATCAAACCGCGACCGCCCGCACTGCGCGGACGGATTCCGTCGTGGGACGACGGACCTTGAAGATGCCCGAAGCGGGGATTCCCGCGGCAAAACCGGCGGGAAAACCGCGCTCGGAACAAACCTCGGACGGCGGAGACTCGGGTTCGCGGAACTTGCCGGGGCCTCTCCGGCGGCCTGGCCGCCTGGGGAAAATCGACCCCGTGACGTTTCGCTTCCAGCCGCGCCCCGCCTCAAAACCCTTGAGACGAAAACGTACGACGAAGCCTTCCGGAACCTCGTGAGTGGTTCGCGGAGTCGCTGTCAGAACGACACAGATGAGTATCCGGACACTCCCCCAAATTGTCAAGCAGCCGGGAAACGGCGTTCCCCGGGCGAATCCCCGGGGTTTGGCGGGACGGCCGCGGCCCGCCCAGGCGGCGGACGGGGCAACGTGGGGTGCCTGCGGACCATTTTTTCGCCGCGATTCCTGCAACCGATTCGACCGATAGAGATGGCGGGGTCGTTCGTTCGGGGCCAGAGGTGTCCGACGACCCCAGCCCGCTCCGAGGCAGCCGCGATGATGTGCCACACATGGTCTTCTGTTTCGCCCCCGGCCGGCCGGTGCCGCCCGGTGGTTGCCGCTCTGGCCGTCGCCTGCCTGGCCACGCTCGCGGCAGCCGAACCACCGGCGGCCAGCCAGGCCCCCGCCACTGTGCCCCAGTCGCCGGCGGCCTCGTGGCACGCCGACCTCGCCCGGGCCCGGGCCGCCGCGGCGTCGAGCCAGCGGCCGGTGCTGGCCGTGTTCATCGCCTCGTGGAGCCCGGAGAGCCGCCAGATCGCCGAGAGCCTGCGGAGCAACGCGGAGGTCGCCGCGCTGGTGTCCGCCTGCTTCGAGCCGGTCGTCGTCGACGTGGACGTCGAGGCGGACCTGACACGGCGACTGGAGATCGTCCACGTCCCCACCGGCGTGGTGCTCGATCTCGGGGACGAGCCCTTGGCCTCGTTCGAATGCCCGGAAAGCGCCCCGGCCTTCATCGCGGCGGCTGCACAGGCTGGCCGCGACGCCTCCGCCCGTCGATCGGCGGGCGGTTCGGCGGCGACGGCGGGTGGCGACGCCCGCGACGGCAGCGCCGCACGCGGCTCGATCTCGATGCTCACGGCCAAGGTCCGGCATCTCTCCACGTTCGCCGGCGTGCCCGCCGAGCCGGTGACGGCCGTCACGTCCCGGCCGCTGGGCCTCGACGAATCGTTCGGCGGCGGCCCGCCCATGTCCGCACAGGAACCGGCGATGCCGCGGGCGCCGCCCGCATGGAACGCGGAGCGGCCGGCGGCTCCCCTGGCGCTGACGAGCCCCGCTCCCGGTCCTCGGCCTACCATCGAGCCAACCTCACGAGACGCGGCGGCCCAGCCGCAGCCGGCAGCGACCGCGGCTCCATGGCTTGCGGCCGCAGCGGCCGCCGAGGCCGATTCGTCGGCCAGCGTCTCCGACCTGCCTTCGCCGAGCAAGCCGGAAGCCCTGGCTCCGCCGCAGCCCGCCGCGCCCAAGAGCTTCTGGTCGGGCATCCGCAACCCCTTCGCCCGCGTTGAGAAGCCGGCGTTGCCGGCGACGAAGCCCGAACCGCCGCCGACGATGCCGCCCGCCAGGCCGCAGTGGCCCGCCCCGCTGGCCGGCCTGCTCCCGCAACCGACTCCGCAGCCGTCGCCTCAGCCGGCGACGCAGCCCGCGGCTGCCCCGGCGCCGCAGGCCGAGGCCGTGGCCACCGCCGCTGCCACGGAAACCATGCCGCTCGGCCTCGAGGGCTATTGCCCGGTCACGCTCGCCGAAAAGCAGGCCTGGGCCGAGGGCCGGCCGCAGTACGGTGCCCGGCACCGCGGCCGCACCTACCTGTTCGCGGGTCCCGAGCAGCAGCGGGCGTTCCTGGCCGATCCGGACCGCTACGCCCCCGCCCTCTCCGGCGACGATCCCGTCCTCGCCTTCGAGCAGGGCAAGAGCCTGCCGGGCCAGCGACGCTACGGGGCCTACTGCCAATCGCGGATGTACCTCTTCGCGTCGCCCGAGACCCGGGCGGCCTTCGAGGCCAACCCGGAGAAGTACGCCTCCCGCGTGGCCCTCGCAGAGCGGTCTGCCACGCCCGCCACCCGGACGTACTGACCGCGGCCACCGGCGCCGATCCCCGGGAACGCGCCCGGACTCGATGACGTCCGCATCCGATCAGGCGGAATCGCTACCCGCCCGGGCCCAACCCTTGCTGCGCTGCACCGCGTCGCGCCACACGGCCCGCATCCGGCCGCGGGAAGCGGCGTCCATCCGCGGCTCGAACGACCGCTCCACCCGGCGGGCATCGGCCACGGCCGCCGGATCGGCGTAGAAGCCGACCGTCATGCCGGCCAAGAGCGCCGCCCCGAGGGCCGTCGTCTCCAGCACCGCCGGCCGGTCCACCGGCAGTCCTAGCACGTCGGCCTGGATCTGAAGCAGCAGGTCGTTGGCCGTGGCGCCACCGTCGACGCGGAGCCGGCCGAGCCGTGTGCCGGCATCCTGCTCCATGCAATCGACGACGTCGGCCACGGAGAGCGCGATCGCCTCGAGCGCCGCCCGCGCCACGTGCGCCCGGTGCGTGGCCCGCGACAGGCCGATGATCATGCCCCGGGCATGCGGATCCCAGTCCGGAGCCCCGAGGCCGGTGAGGGCGGGCACGATGACGACGCCCGCACTCGACTCGACGCCGCGGGCGAGGGCCTCGATGTCGGCCGCCCGCTCGATGAGGCCCAGGCCGTCCCGCAGCCAGCCGACGAGCGCGCCGGCCACGAACACCGAGCCCTCGAGGCAGTAGGTCGGCGTCGCATGCGCGGCCGGCAGGCAGGCGGGCGTCGTCAGCAGCCCGTGCTGGCTGGCGACGGCCTCGGCACCGGTCGCGAACATGAGAAACGCCCCGGTGCCGTAGGTGCACTTCGCGTCGCCGGGCCGCACGCAGCCCTGCCCGAAGGCCGCCGCCTCCTGATCGCCGGCGCAGCC
>JBIIDT010000103.1:0-8929 GCA_044238145.1 Pirellulales bacterium
GCCAGGCCGCCGCGGTGCCCAGCACCCGGCCGCCGATGTTGGCCGCGAAGCTCTCGCCCGTGCCCCGCAGGTGCGTGGGGAAGACGAGCGGAATGTAGTTGCCCCAGAACGAGAACTGGGCGACGGTGAGCAGCCCGGCCACGAAGATTCCGGCCTTGATCCACGGCAGCGACGCCGCGTCGCCGAGCTGCGTCGAGATCCACCAGAAGAGGGCGGGCACCACGAGCAACGCCGGCCACTGGAAGAGCCGCAGCAGCGCCCGGCGGCTGGCGATCCGCACCGCGGCGAGCGCCAGTAGCACCCGGCCCACCAGGCCGCCGATCTCCTGGAAGATCGTCACCTGCGCCACCGCCTCGTCGGAGGCGTTGCCGGCGATCGCCTTGAGCCGGGCCGGTGGCAGTTGCTTGCCGGACTCCTTGGCGGCGGCGACGGCCTCGGCCTGGGCCTCCTTCGCGACGGCGATCACCGCCGCATGCCCCTTGGGGCCACCCTTGTCGGCCGGCAGCAGCTGGGCGCCGAGGATCTGCGGCAGCTGCTGGATGGCGCCGAACGCGATCCCGTAGCTGGCGGCGAACACGAGCGTCGTCGCGACGGTCGCCCGCACGAGCTCCGGACTGAAGAGGGCGCGGATGCTCGGCCGCCGCAGCGTGCCGGCGGCCTTCTTCTCGGCCCACACCGGGCTTTCGGGCAGGAACGGCCGGATGAGGATCAGCGGCAGGGCGGGAAGCACCCCCGAGATCAGCGTGTAGCGCCATGCCTCGTGGTCGCCGTGGATGGCGGGCAACAGGTCGGCGAACCGGGCGGCGAGCACGTTGGCCGACCCGACGAGCAGGCCGCCCAGCGACGAGAACGCCTGCGTCCAGCCGAGCACCCGCTCCCGTCGGTGTGGATCCGGGAACAGCTCCGCCAGCCAGGCGACCGCGGCGACGAACTCGACGCACACGCCGATGAACACCAGGCAGCGGAAGAAGAGCAGCTGCGGCAGCGACGTGGCGAAGCCGGCGGCGAGCGCCGCGAACGCGTAGAGCAGGATGCTGAAGGTCAGCACCCGGCGGCGACCGAGCAGGTCGGTGAGGTAGCCGCCGAGGAGGCCGAACACCCCGCCGGCGATGGCCGGCACGAAGAACAGCGCCCGCGCCCACTTGGCGTACTCGGGCGACCCCGGCACGAGCAGCGGCAGCCCCTCGGGCGTCGCGCCGCCGAGCGCGGCCAGCGCCGGCTTGATCACCAGCGGCAGCATGAGCAGCTCGTAGATGTCGAACGCGAAGCCGATGGCGGCGATCGCGCACACGAGCCAGCCGGTGAGCGAGAGGCGGCCCTCGGCGGTCAGGCCGCCGGACGATGCTGAACCCATGGGAGCGACTCCATCAATGAACCGTGCCGGTCAGGCCGACAGCCTAACCGGCGACGATTCGCAGGCAGAAGCCGCCCACGCCACAGTCGGCGACGGGCCCGACCGTCCGCGTCACTGCGGGCCGATCGAGGGCGGGCACTTGGCGAGGAAGTCCCGCGGGCCGCGGGTCGTGTAGTAGGGATAGGCGACCGCGCCGGTGGGCGGGCCGGCGGGGCCGAGCGCGCCGTAGTCGGAGCCGGCCAGCGCCGCCTTCTCCGCGGGCGAGAGGTGGTGCTTGGCGAGTCCGCCGTAGCGGCCGGCCTGGCGCGGGTGGCACACGCCCCCCTCGCACTCCTGGCAGTCGCCAGTCGGGCACGAACCGTCCTCGCACTCTCCCGACTGGCAGGCGCCGTCGCGGCATCCGCCGGCGTGGCGGGCGTGGGGGGAGTGCGGCCCGTCGGCATTGAGCAGGAACAGCCTGTCGATGATCGAGCAGCCGCTCGAGGTGCCGATCACGGCGGCCACGATGGCCAGGCCGAAGGTGCGCTGGATGGTGGTCATGGGCGGGGTTCCCGGTGGGCCGTCCAGAGCGCCGCCGGCACATCGCCGCCGGGCACCGAACCGCTGACTCCGGTGGTATCGGTCGTGCCGCCCGCGCCGATTGAGAAAACCCTGCGGCCGCGAATCTGGGCAAACCGGGCAGTCTCGCGCCGGGGGACGGTCGGCCCCGCCACCGCATGAAGGGGCCCGCTCGGGGTCAGCCGCCGAAGCGGCTGACGATGAGCGAGATGTTCTGGCCGCCGAAGCCGAAACTGTTCGACAGCGCCCGGTCACACCTGCCCTCACGGGCCTTGTTGGGCACGTAGTCGAGGTCGCAGTTCGGGTCGGGCGTCTCGTAGTTGATCGTCGGCGGCAGGACGCCGTCCCGGATCGCCAGCAGGCAGACGATCAGTTCCGTCGCCCCGGCCGCGGCGATCAGGTGGCCCATCATGCTCTTGGTGCTGGAGACGGGGATCTTGTAGGCCCGCTCACCGAACACCTTCTTGATGGCCAGCGTCTCCACCTTGTCGTTGACGTCCGTGCTCGTGCCGTGGGCGTTGATGTAGTCGATGTCGCCGGTGCCCAGGCCGGCGTCCTGGAGGGCCATGGTGATGCAGGCCGCGGCCCCGCGGCCCTCGGGGTGCGTGTCGGTGATCCGGTAGGCGTCGGCAGTCGAGCCGTAGCCGATCACCTCGCCGTGGATCTTCGCCCCGCGCCGCTTCGCGTGCTCGAGCTCCTCGAGCACCACCATCGCCGCCCCCTCGCCGAGCACGAAGCCGTCGCGGTCGTTGTCGAACGGCCGGCTCGCCCGCGTGGGTTCGTCGTTCCGCGTCGAGAGCGCCGTCAGCAGGTTGAAGCCCGTGACGCCGAAGGGGTGGATCATGCTGTGCGTGCCGCCGGAGAGCATGACGTCCGCCTCGCCCCGGCGGACGATCTCCACCGCCTCGCCGATCGCCTGGCTGGATGCGGCGCAGGCCGTGAGGCAGTTCAGGTTCGGCCCCTGGGCGTCGAACAGGCCGGCGAGGTGGCCGGCCGGCATGTTGGGCTCCTGCTCCACCTCCGAGAGCGGATGCAGCGTCTCCAGGCCGAGCTTGGTGAACTTGGCGACGTCGAGCGTCTCCCCCGAGATCGCGGCCATCATCATGCTCGTGAAGGCCTCGAAGTCCTGCTGGCCCTCGCCGCTGCCGAGGTAGATGCCCAGCCGCGTGGGATCGGCGGGCAGCCCCCGGGGCAGGCCCGCGTCCCGCATGGCCTGCAGCGCCGCCCCGGCGGCGAACCGCGTGTGCCGTCCGCAGAAGTGCCAGAGCTTCTCGTCCTGGCCCTCGTCGGCGATGCTCCAGCCGCGGACTTCGGCGGCGATCTTGGTGGGGAACTTCGACGCGTCGAAGACGGTGGTCTGGCCCACGCCCGAGGCGCCGGCCATGAGGTTCTTCCAGAGCGGCTCCACCTGCACGCCCAACGGCGTGATGCAGCCCATGCCGGTCACCACCACCCTGCGCCTGCCCGCCACCATCACCGCTCTCCTCTCACCAGTCGGGACGCGCCAGCGGCTGGCCCGCTTCGTCGCGGCCGACGTCGTAGATGTGCATCTGGTCGAGCCAGCGCAGCAATTCCTGGGGCTCGAACAACTTGGGGACCCCCTCGCCCGGCTCGAGGTGGGCGAAGAACAGTTCCGCCTCGCCCTGCACCCGGTCGCCCACCGTGCTCTTCACCTTGGTCAGTGAGCCGGTCGGCTTGAGGTCGAGCACCTCGGCGTGGAAGCGGATCGAATCGCCCGGCACGGCGTCGAAGTGGAACTCGGCCGCCGCCACCTTGGCGAGGACGACGCGGCGGTTGAACTCGATGGCGTCGGCCACGAGCAGACCGGCGGTCTGCGCCATCCCCTCCACGATCAGCGAGTTCGGCATCAGGGCCGCGCCCGGGAAGTGGTCGTGCAGGTGCTCCTCGGCGAGCGAGACGTTCTTCACGGCCGTGGCCCGGCGGCCACGGACGAACTCGTCGAAGCGATCGATCCAGAACCAGCGCATGGGTGTGGTGCGGCCCGGGGCCGCCCTCGGTGGGTGGCGTGCGGCGACGTCGGCGGCCAGCGTCAGGCGGCCAGCTTACTCGCGACGTACCGGACCATGTCCTCGACCGTGAGGGTGTTGGCGAAGTTCTGCACGCTGGGGTTGGCCTCGAACTTCGCCAGGTCCGCGAAGGGCATCCGGGCCTTGAGGGCCGCGATCCCGGCCGCGTTGACCTTCCCGTTGGTCACGAACTCCGTGCTGGAGAGAACGTCCTCGGGGAACAACTCGCCGCGGGAGATCTTGATGCCGAAAGCCTTCTCGAGCCGGAACACGATGTCGAGGAAGTCGATCGACTCCGCACCGAGATCGCCCACCATGGTGGCGGACGGGGAGACCTCCTCCTCATCGACCCCCAGGGCATCGACCAGGGCTGTCCTCACCTTGTCAAAGATTTCGTCGCGGGACGGCATCGACAAACCACCTTCAGTAGAGGGATGGGAACCGGACCAACAGGCAATCGTTGTAATGCCGGCCCGGCCGCATGGGAACCCGAATCGGCGATTTTTCCGCCGCCCGGGGCCGAAACGCCGCCCCGGACAGGCCCCGCCGGGCCGGTCAGCCCACTTCCACGGGCTGTCCGGCCGGGGACGCGGGGATCACGTTCGCCCCGTACCCGACCGACGTGGCCACCGCTCCGGAGCGGCCGGCCGGATGGAGGAGGGCCCACATCCGCCGCATCTCCGACCGCACCCGGGCGTCGATCGCGGCCCCGTGCGGGCGGCTGTCGGCGATGTTGTACCGTTCCAGGACGAGCCGGGCGGTGAGGCTCGTCCGGTCCCCGACGGAACCGCTGGCCTTCACCTTGGTGGTCCGCTCGTCCTGTGACAGCACCTCGGCGGTGACCGTCAGGATCCGGCCGGGCTCGACGAAGTCGCCGTACTTGACGTTGCGGGCCGACCGCAGCACGACGATCGCATGGGCGAAATCCTCGCCGAGGCGGATCGTCCAGGCGGCCGCCTGCGTCATGGCCTCGAGCATGAACACGCCCGGCAGGACGGGAAACCTGGGGAAGTGATCGGCCAGGTACTCCTCGGCCAGGGAGACCGTCTTCACCGCCGTGATGCTCTTGCCGGGTTCGATGGCGACGACCCGGTCGAGAAGCGTGAATCGCATGCGCGTCCTTTCGATGAGGGTCGCAGTATAGGGAATGCCCCGCGCCCCACAACCGACCGCGGGCGGCGCGGCAGCCGGAAAATGGCCGGCTGCCACCCTGACAGCCCTCACGACCGCATCGACCGCGACACCTTCGCGCGACCGGGTTCGCGAAACCGCCGATTTCCGCGGCCTCCGGGCCGGCGACCGACGTGTTCGGCCGTTCACCCAGGTTCGGCACGCTCTTTGCGTCCCCTGATTCGCCGACGGTGCGATTTGTTTTTCGGCGCCATGCCGGCGAATGATTCGTCCGCTGCACGCGGCACGCGTCATGCGCTCCAGGGATGGTGCCCACCCACACCCCCCCCCAGGAGCCATTGCCATGCCTTCCTTCCGCGCGGGCTTTCCGCTGAACCTCGGGCCGCAGTTCGAGGAACTGCGCGACGAGATCGACCGGGTCTGGAACACCCTCACCGCCGCACCGCCGCTGCACGGCTGGGGCGTGCGGGCCGCGGGCGAGACGTTTCCCGCGGTGAATGTCCACGAGACCGACGACGCGATCGTCGTCGAGGCGGAACTGCCCGGCCTCGATGCCGCCGACGTCGACATCGCGGTGGCCGACGACGAACTGGTGCTCAAGGGCGCGCGGCCCGAACAGCCGGCCGCCGAGGCGGAGACCGGGGACGGCGACCGAACGGCGTCGGTCACGTGGCATCGCCGCGAGCGGGGCACGGGGAGCTTCGAGCGGCGGATCCCGCTGCCGATCGCCGTCGACGCCGATCGCGTCGAGGCACGGCTCGTCAACGGCGTGCTCACCGTGACCTGCCCGAAGGCGCCGCAGTGTCAGCCGAGGAAGGTCGAGGTGCGGACCTCGTGACGATCGGCAGGGCCGCCGGGAACGTGTCCCCCGGCGGCCGGAACCCCACTCCACCCCAGCCTGAAAAGGAGCCTTTCCCATGGTCACCACGAACCCGACTCCCGTGACTCCCCCGGCCCGACCCGCGGCGGAGCCGAGCCTGACCTTCCAGCCCAACGTCGACATCTGCGACCGGGGCACCGAGGTGCTGCTCGTCTGCGACGTGCCCGGCGCCCGACCCGACGGCATCGACGTCTCGTTCGAGGACGGCGTGCTGTCGATCCACGCCGCGGTGCCACCCCGCGACCTGCCCGGCCGCGGCCTGAGGCGCGAGTATCGCATCGGCGGCTACCGGCGGGCGTTCCGGCTCGGCGACGGCTTCGACGCCTCGCTGATCACGGCCGACTACCGTCGCGGCGTGCTCACCGTCCGGGTGCCCCGGCTGGCGGCGGTGCGGCCGCGGAAGGTCCAGGTCCGCACGGCCTGAGGCCGCAGCACTCCACCGGCCGGCCCGTCCGCGGGCCGGCCGGTGTCCCGCGTTCGTTGAGTCCGAGTTCCCCTTCCCGATGAAAAGGAGCGACCTGATGAGCCTGATTCCTTTTCGCACGAAGCGCACCAGCGGCATGGAGCCGGGCACGATGGCCACCCTGGCCGACTTTCGCAACGAGATGAACCGCCTCTTCGAAGGCTTCTTCTCGCGTCCGCTGCCGATGCCCGGCTGGTTCGAGACGATCGAGCCGGGGCAGTGGCTGCCGGCGGTCGACATGTCGGAGAACGACCGGCAGATCCACGTCCGGGCGGAGCTGCCCGGGATCGACCCCAAGGACGTCGACGTGAGCGTGTCGGAGGATCGGCTCGTGATCTCCGGCCAGAAAAAGACGGAGGCCGAGGAGAGCGGCGAGGGCTGGACCCACCGCGAGAGCCATTATGGCTCCTTCAGTCGGGCCATCCCGCTGCCCGAGGCCGTCGACCCGACGAAGGTCACGGCCCGCTCCGACAAGGGCGTGCTCACCATCGAGCTCACCAAGGCGCCGTCGAGCGCCGCGCGAAAGGTGCCCGTGCTGGCGAAGTGAGACCGGCGGGCGGAAGACGGTATCATGTGGCCGCGGGGCACGGCCGTGCCCCGCGGCCACAGCCGCTTTCCCGACACCCGTCATGCCGCTCGTCCTCGTGCCCCGTGCCGCGTCCGGCGGACCGCTCGCGATCGACCTTGGCGGCATCCTGCCCGACCGGCTTCGCGGCCTCGCCCCCGCCGCCGTCGCCCGGCTCACGATCGCGGCCGACTGCCGACCCTGCGAGCTCGGGGCGGTGTTCGCGGTGAGCGGCAGCGCGGACGACGGCCGGATCGAGTGCCGCGGCGACTTTTCCCGGGTGCACCGCGTCGGCGCCGGTCTGGCCGCCGGCCGGATCGACGTGGCCGGCGACGTCGGCCGCCACTGCGGAACGGGGATGTCGGGCGGCTCGATCGCCGTGACCGGCTCGGCCGGCGACTGGCTGGCCTGCGAGATCGCGGCGGGCGCGGTGACCGTCGGTGGCGGCTGCGGCGACAACGCGGCCGCCGCCCTGCCGGGCAGCCGCCTCGGCATGCGGGGCGGACTAGTGGTGGTCGGCGGCGACGCAGGCGCCCTGCCCGGCGCGCGGATGCGGCGCGGCATCCTCGCCATCGGCGGCGGATGCGGGGCGGCGGCGGCCTTCGAGATGCGGGCCGGCACGGTCGTGGTCGCCGGCCCGGTCGGCCGCCACCCGGCGGCCGGCATGCGGCGGGGATCGCTGATCGCCCTCCACGGAACGGCCGACCTGCCGGCCACGTTCGCCCGCGGGGCCGCCTGGGATCCGGCCTTTCTCCCCCTGCTCCTGGGCCGCCTAGCCCGGGCCGGTTTTCCCGTGCCGCCGGTGACGGCCGGGCCGTGGCGGCAGTGGCACGGCGACCTCGTGGCCGGCGGTGGCGGCGAGGTCTGGTGCCCGGAAGCGGCCTGAAACCGCGTCTTTTTTCGAGCCCGCTTTCGGCGCGCCGGGACGTCGGCTATTCTTTGGGGCTCGGTTTCCGCAGCCCGCACCCCGGTATCCCATGCCCACGATCAGCCAACTCGTCCGCAGCCGCCGCCGCCCGAAGCGGAAGTTCTCCAAGTCGCCCGTGCTCGACCGCTGCCCGCAGAAGCGTGGCGTCTGCCTGCAGGTCCGCACCATGACGCCGAAGAAGCCGAACTCGGCCCTGCGGAAGATCGCCCGCGTGCGGCTCTCGAATCAGAAGGAAGTCACGGTTTACATCCCGGGCGAGGGGCACAACCTCCAGGAGCACTCGATCGTGCTCATCCGCGGCGGCCGCGTTCGCGACCTCCCCGGCGTCCGCTACCACATCATTCGCGGTGCGCTCGACACGCTGGGCGTGCAGGGTCGCAAGCAGTCCCGCAGCCTGTACGGCGCGAAGAAGGGTTGATCAGAGGAAGAACACGCCATGGGTAACATCACAGCCAGCCGCGAACAGCTCCGTCCCGATCCCCGCTACGGGTCGCTCCTTGCCAGCAAGTTCATCAACTGCCTGATGGAGGACGGCAAGAAGAGCGTCGCCCAGAGCATCTTCTACGATGCGATGGAAATCGTCGCCACAAAGATCACCGACGTGGAGCCGATCGAGGTCTTCAACCGGGCCGTCGAGAACGTGAAGCCGGCGGTCGAGGTGCGGTCGAAGCGGGTCGGCGGTGCCGCCTACCAGGTGCCGATGCAGGTCAACCGCAACCGGCAGCAGTCGCTCGCGATCCGCTGGCTGCTGCAGGCCGTTCGCGAGAAGAAGGGCCGGGCGACGTTCGAGAAGCTCGCCGAGGAGATCATCGCCGCCTACAAGCGCGAGGGTGCCGCGGTGACCAAGCGCGACAACGTGCACCGCATGGCGGACGCGAACAAGGCGTTCGCGCACTTCGCCTGGTGAAACCAGGCGAAGTGCCTGCTGCACGGCTGGCCGGCCTTCCATGGCCCGGCCAGCCTTGATGGTCTGCTCCGCAGACCAGGTCGCCTCCAGCGACCGTCTCGCCTGGTGAAACCAGG
>JBIIDT010000104.1:0-8730 GCA_044238145.1 Pirellulales bacterium
GCCCGCAGGCGACGGCTCAGTCCTTCAGGTCGAAGAGCCGCCTGAGGGCGTCGAGCAGCCCGTGCGGCGGGCCGGAGTGGCTCTCGCTCCGCAACGAGGCCAGCGGCGGGTGCAGGAGTTTGGCCGCGTACCGCTCGAAGGCCTGGCGGATCTCGGCCCGCTCCGCCTCGCCGAGCCCCGGCACGCGGCGGAAGAGCCGCTCCAGTTCCGCCTCGCCCGTCTCGCTCCAGCCGGCCCGCAACTGCTCGATCACTGGGGCCGTCGAGCGGTGGTGCAGGTCGCCCATGAACCGCCGGGCCTCCTCGTCGACGATCGCCAGCGCCGCTGGCAACTCCCGCTGCCGGCTCGTGCGGTTGGCCGCGCACGCTGCCGCGAGATCGTCGATGCAGTACAGCCACGTCCCCGGCCGCCCGCCGATCCGCGGATCGAAGTCGCGGGGCACGGCGAGGTCGAGCACGACGAGCGGCCGGCCCTCGCGGCGGGCCTCGACCCGCGCGAACGCCTCCAGCGACACGACCGGCTCGGTGGACCCGGTCGTGCTCACCACGAGGTCGGCGGCGGCGAGTTCCGCCTCCAGCTCCGCGAAGTCGCCCGGCCGCGCTGCCAGGCGGGCCGCGAGTTCCACCGCCCGGCTGGCGGTGCGGTTGACGACCGTGACGTCGCGGCCGCCGGCCTCGCGCAGGTAGCGGAGCGTCTCGGCCGCCATCTTGCCGGCACCGAGGAGGAGGATCCGCTTGTCGTCGAACCGCTCGAAGACGCCGCGAGCGAAGTCGGCCACGGCCACGCTCGGGATCGAGATCCGCTCGCGGGACAGCGCCGTCTCCGTCGCCACCCGCTTGGCCGTCCGCAGGGCCGCCTGGAAGAGGCCGCCCGTCAGCGGCCCGCTCGTGCGGCTTTCCTGGGCCAAGGCCCAGGCCTGCTTCACCTGCGCGAGGATCTGCGGCTCGCCGAGCACCATGCTGTCGAGCCCCGCGGCGACGCCGAACAGGTGACGGACGACCGCCTCGTCCCGCTCGCGGGAGAGCAGGGGGGCGAGTTCGCCGGCGTCGATGCCACGGCACTCGGCGAGAAAGGAGACGATCTGCTCCTCCGCCGGTGGATCGCCGGCCGGGCCCGCCGCGTAGAACTCGACCCGGTTGCAGGTCGAGAGCAGCACGCCCTCCCGCCCGGGAAAACGGTCGCGGAACCGGGCCAGCGCCTCGGCGGCCTGCTCGGCCGAGAAGGCCAGCCGCTCCCGCAGCGCCAGCGGCACGGTGCGGTGCGTTCCCCCGACGAAGGCGAGCGTCATGCCGGGGCCTCGCTCGTCGCGGGGGCGGGCCCGGCCGGCGGCAGGCCGTGGCGGGAAGGACCGAGCACGCCCCACAGGATCGAGATCGCCAGCACGCCGAGGCTCACGACGGCCAGGCGGGCGCCGGTCCGCGGTCCGTCGGGCCGGCGGCGGGCGGCCGCGGCCAGGGCGTCGGCGAGGATCAGCCACGCGACGAGGGCGGCCATCCGCAGCACGACCGGGTCGGTCCACGGCACCGTCTCGAGCAGGCCGCGGCGGTGGTTGACGGCGTTGAGCACGATCCCGGAGACGAATCCGGTGGCGGCCGTCCAGGCGGCGATCCCGGGCGTGCGGGCCGTGATCCGGGCCAGCCGCTCGAGGCTCGGCATGCGGAACCCGGCCAGCGGCGCCTGCTTGCGGGCGAGCCGGCCCGCCTGGATGAGCCACATCAGCCCCGCCACGGCCCCGATCGCCACGGCCACGCTGGCCGCGAGGTTGAAGCTACCGTGGATCGCGCCCCAGACCTGCGTGGCCGGACTCTGCGGGAAGGCCGCCCGGCTCGAGACCTGGGCCGCGCCGACGAGGGCCAGCACGACCGGCAGCATGAACAGGCCGACGGGGGTGCGCGGGTTGGCGATCGTCAGATAGAGATAGACGGCGGCCAGCAGCCAGGCGGCCAGCAGATACCAGTCGAAGGGGCTCGAGAGCGGCAGCGCCGCCTCCGTGGCCGCCCGCCAGCCGAGGAACAGCGTGTGGGCGAAAAGCCCCGCCGCCGCGAAGCCCACCATTACCGCGCCGCGGACGCCCGAGCGGAAGACGAGCCGCGAAGCCTCGCAGGCCAGGGCCACGGCGTAGCTCGCCGCGAAGCAGAACACGGAGATCCCGGAGAGAAACGCGGTCATCGCTGGTTCCGATGGCGGACCCTTCCAGTGTAGTTCCACCGGGCCGGATGCCGATGGCCCCGCTCCGCGTCGTATACTCCCCATCGCGATGCCGGCTCCCCGGCGGCCCGTCACCCCCGCGCCATCCACCCGTGCCCCCCATCCCCCCCGCCGCCGGCCAGCCTGCCGACCCCCGCAGCCAGTCGCTCATGATGCGGGCCTGCCGCCTCGAGCCGGTGGAGCGGACGCCCGTGTGGCTGATGCGGCAGGCGGGCCGCTACCTGCCGGAGTACCGGGCCGTCCGCGAGAAGGTCGGGTTTCTCGAGCTCTGCAAGAACCCGCGGCTGTCGGCCGAGGTCATGCTCGCGACCGTGGAGCGGCTCGGCGTCGACGCGGCGATCATCTTCAGCGACCTGCTCCCGATCCTCGAGCCGATGGGCTTCGACCTGGAGTTCGCCGCCGGCGAGGGGCCGGTGATCCACAACCCGGTCCGCGAGGCGGCCGACCTCGCCCGGGTCCGCGAGCTCGACGACGTCGACCGGCTGGGCTACGTGATGGACGTCGTGCGGGCCACGCGGGCCGGCCTCGACGACTCGATCCCGGTGATCGGCTTCGCCGGGGCGCCGTTCACACTGGCGAGCTACTGCATCGAGGGGGGCACGAGCCGTTCCTGGCTCCACACCAAGACCTTCATGTACCGACAGGAGGCTGCCTGGCACGACCTCCTCGGCCGCCTGGCCCGCGCCGTGAGCCGCTACCTCGTGGCCCAACTCGACGCCGGCGCCCAGATCGTGCAGCTCTTCGACAGCTGGGTGGGCTGCCTCGGGCCCGACGACTACCGGCGCTACGTCCTGCCGCACAGCCGCGCGGCCCTCGCCGAGGCGGCCCGCCGGGCGCCCGTGATCCACTTCGCCACCGGCAACCCCGCCCTGCTGCCGCTGTTGCGCGAGGCGGGCGGCTCGGTGATCGGCATCGACTGGCGGATCGACCTCGACGCCGGCTGGGCCGCGGTCGGGCACGACCGGGCGGTGCAGGGCAACCTCGAGCCCGCGGTCCTGCTGGCCGACCGCGACACCGTCCGCCGCCGCGTCCGCGAGGTGCTCGACCGGGCCGGCGGCCGTCCCGGCCACATCTTCAACCTCGGCCACGGCATCCTGCCGCAGACGCCGGTGGAGAACGTGCTCGAACTCGTCGCCACCGTGAAGGGCCGCTGAACGGCGGTCAGCGGCCGAGCACCTGCCGATCGGCCAGGAGCCGCTTCCGCAGCGGCTCGTAGTCGACGTCCTGCACCGCCACGCCCGCGGCGATCGCCTCGACCGCCAGGCTGGCCGCCGACTGGCCGAGCACCATGAACACCGGCTCCATGCGGATCGAGCCGTAGGCGATGTGGGTCGCGCTCATGCAGACGGGCACGATCAGGTTTTCGCACTGCTCCCGCCGCGGCAGGATCGCCCCCATGTCGATCGGGTAGGGCCCGGCGACCGGCACCTCGACGTTGCCCTCGTTCCGCACGTGGCCCGCGGCATCGACGTACCGCTGGACGTTGTGCGAATCCATGCCATAGGCGGCCATGCCCACCGGTCGCGCCGCGACCGCGCGGCCCTCGCAGTGATGCTGGGTCATCACCACGCCGCCCACCATCCGCCGCGCCTCGCGCACGTAGAGCTGGTCCTGCCAGCCGTGGCCCGCCACGAACTCGTCGCGGCACAGGCCCCAACGGGTGACCTCGCGGCGGATCTTTTCTGGCACCCGCTCGTGGTTGGCGAGCGTCCACATCAGCCCCTGCTGCCAGGCGCGGTGCCGGGCGACGATCCGCTCGCGCTCCTCGTAGCCGGCGTCCGGGTAGGCGTAGTTGCCGCCGATGAAGTCGGTCGACACGCCGGTGCGGTTGTTGGTGTCGGTCTTGCGGTTGGGCATCGGGGAGTTGATCCACGGAAGGCCCGCCTCGCCGGCCTCGAAGTTGCGCAGCAGGAGCTCGTACTGCAGCGGTTCGTAGTCGGCCGGCTTCGCGAACGGGATGCGGTTGTCGGGGTGGTCGGTGAGACACATGCGGAAGCAGTAGGCCTGCACCCGCTCGTCACCGGCGCCCTCCGTCCCCGGCCCGTGCGGATCGATGCCGGGCAGGAGCCCGCTCGCCGGAACGCCTGGCTTCACATGGGGATCGACGCCGCGCTGGAATTGATGGGCGACGGAGTTCCTCGTCTGCACCCCGTTCAGGGTCTCGTCGTGCGTCGCGTTGGCCTCGCGGCCGACCGTATAGGAGACGCCGGAGCCGGCCAGGAGGTCGCCCTCGTAGGAGGCGTCGATGAACACCCGTCCGTGAAAGGTGCGGCCCGACTCCATGCGGATCGCCGCGATCCGTCCCCCCTGCATCTCGACCCCGCGGACCACGCGGCCCGGTCCACCGCCGGTGCGGTCGAGCCGCTCCCCGAGGATCACCGGCACGTCGTGCTCGCGGACGAGCCCCTCCATGACGGCCAGCGCGGCCGAAGGCTCGAACGTCCACATCGCCGACTCGCCGGCGGCCGTCCGCGTCTGGCCGTCGTCGCGATAGGCCTCACGGGTCTGCCACTTCCAGTGCGCGGGATCGTCGTAGTAGCGCTTGATCCGCTCGTAGAACTCCCGCGCGAGGCCGCCGACCACGTGCTTGTTGCCGATGTCGGTCTGGCCCAGACCTCCGGTGGTGAGCCCGCCGATCCGTCGGCCCGGCTCGAGCACGACGACGCTCTTGCCCTGCCGCTTCACCTGCACCGCGGCGGCGATGCCCCCGGCGGAGCCGCCGTAGACCACGACGTCGTGGCGGTTTCCGGCCTCGTCTGCGGCCGTGATCCCGGCCACGAGGGCCGCGATCAGGGCGATCGCTCCGCGTTTCCGGTCGAACCGGGAGATCGCCATCGGAAGCCACCGTGGGTGCACGCCGGAAGGAGTATAGCGTCGGCCGCGCCAGCCGGTCCGTCGGGGACGACCACCGGCCGCCCTCGCCACGGCGGGCCCGGGCGGGATACACTGGCGTGTTGCGCGCTGGCGGCCTTCCACCGCCGGCTCCGCGCACTCCTCCCGCCCATCCCGCCCGCGCGAAACCGGCAGCATGAAGACACTCGAGAAGCGGCTCTTCCACCTCTTCGCCCCCGCCGACGTGGCGAAGGCCCGCGGCATCGGGTCGGTCTCCGTGGCGGCGCCGCGGGTGGGCCAGGTGCGGGCGACCGTGACCGACGGCGACCAAGAGCACGAGGTCCTGCTCGAGCTCGCAGCCCACCGCCGCGGCGGCATGACGCTCGAGACCCACTGCTCGACCGCGGCCGGCAGGTCGGGCAGGCCGTGCGCGATCCTGGCGGCGGTGCTCCTCGAAGTGGATCGGCGCGGCCTGCTCTCCGGCATCCACGACCAGACGCCCGTGGCCCTCGACATCGTGGCCGACGAGCCCGCGGCCGACCACGAGGCGGCGGACGCGGTCGAGGACGACGACCCGCCCGAGCCGGTCCGCGGGCCGCGGGTGCGGTCGCAGCCGGTCCGTGGCACGGCGCCGCCGACCCGCGGCGGCCAGCGCATGCCCGCCTGGGCCGCCGAACTCGAGGAGCGGCGGCGGCTCGTCGAGCCGGCCGTCCGCACGTACGCGCTCGAGATCCCCGACGCCCGCCGCACCGGCGGCGCGCTCGTCTTCCTCCTCGACCTCTCCGCCTCGGCCGACGCCCGCGCAGCGGTGGTCCTGCCCTGCCGCATGCAGCTCGACGTGGCCGGCAACGCGACCGGCCGGCCACGGCCCGTCACGCTCGGCCCCGAAGACGTGGAGCTCGACTCCCTCGAGGCGGCGGAGCGGCGGATCGTGGAGCAGCTCGTGGGGGCGACGGCCGTGAAGGAGAACGCCATCGCCGAGCCGCTGGAGCGGCGGTCGATCGCACGGATCGTCGTCAGCCCCGGGTCCGCCGCGACGCACCTCGCGGCGCTCTGCGAGACCGGCCGCCTCTTGATCCAGCCCGAACCGCGCCGGGCGCCCGAGCACGTCGTGCCGCTTGTCTGGGACGGCGGCCGCCCCTGGGAGTTCGCCTTCGTGGTCGAGCCCGACGACGACGACGTGCGGCCCGCCCGGCGGGCGGAGCCCCGCGACGAGGACGAGCCGCCGCCGCGGCCGGCCAAGGCCGCGCTCCGGGGCATGCTCGTCCGTGGCAGCCAGCGCAAGGAACTGAACGAGCCGCGGGCGATCCTCAAGTCGGGACTCGTGGTGTTCGCCGACCGGATCGCCAGGCTCGCCGTCCCGGACGCGGGGGCCGTGGCCGCCATCGGCTGGATCGACCAGTTCGAACGGCGCGGTCCGATCGAGGTGGCGGGCGGCCAGGTGGACGGCCTCGTGGAGCGGCTGGCAACGCTCGCCGACGTGCCCCGCGTCGTGCTGCCCGCGTGGACGGGCTGGCGGATCGAGTCGGGCCGGCCGCGGCCGAAGCTCGTGCTCGACGACTCGCCGGCGGTCGCGCTCGAGGGGGACGACGAGGCCCCGGCGGGCGGACGGCCGTCGCGCCGCCGCCCACAGCCCCGGGTCCAGATGGCCGGCACGATCTGGTTCGACTACGCCGGCATCCAGATCGCCGCCGACGACCCAGCCGGCGGCGTGGCCGACACGACCCGCCGGATCTTCGTCCGCCGCGATCGCGAGGCCGAGCGCGAGGCCCTCGCCGTCCTGCCCCGACACGGCGCCGGCGCCGCCCGCGGCGCGATGCTCGACGCCACCGAGGCGGTGCACCACGTGGAGATCCCGCGCAACCGCCTCGACGCGTCGGTGGCCCAGTTGGCGGCCGCCGGCTGGGTCGTCGAGGTGGCGGGCCGCCGCTACCGGCCGGCCGGCAGCGTCTCGTGGAACGTCACCAGCGGCATCGACTGGTTCGAGCTCTCCGCGGCCGTCGACTTCGGCGGCGTGTCGGCGGAGCTGCCGGCGCTCCTCGAGGCCCTTGCCCGCGGCGACCGCTCCGTGGAGCTGCCCGATGGCTCGCTCGGCATCCTTCCCGACTCGTTCGCCGGCCAGTTGGCCCCGATGATCGCCCTGGCCCAGAAGCACGACGGCCGGCTGCGGTACGGCCGCATCCAGGTGGCGCTGCTCGACGCGCTGCTCGCCGGGCAGCCGCAGTCGCACGTCGACGAGGCCTTCGAGCGGATCCGCGAGGAACTCGCCCGCGGCGAGCGGCCCGAGGCCGAGAACGAGCCGGAGGGCTTCCAGGGAACGCTGCGGCACTACCAGCGGGAGGGCCTCGGCTGGCTGGCATTCCTCGAGCGGATGGGCATCGGCGGCTGTCTGGCCGACGACATGGGCCTCGGCAAGACGATCCAGGTGCTGGCCACGTTCATCCGGCGGCAGGCGGTGATCCGCGAGGCCGGCGTCGCCACCCGGCCGTCGCTGGTGGTCGTGCCAAAGAGCCTGGTGTTCAACTGGATCGAGGAGGCGCGGAAATTCGCGCCGGCCCTGCGGGTCCTCAACCACACCGGCCAGGCCCGCCGGGAGGCCGGCGGCGGGATCGCCGACCACGACGTGGTGATCACGACCTACGGCACGCTGCGGCGCGACATCGTGGATCTCCGTGAGACGGAGTTCGACTACGTGGTCCTCGACGAGGCGCAGTCGATCAAGAACGCCGCCAGCCAGGCGGCCAAGGCCTGCCGGCTGCTGCGGGCCCGGCACCGCCTGGCGCTCACCGGCACGCCGGTGGAGAACCACATCGGCGAGCTGTGGAGCATCTTCGAGTTCCTGAACCCCGGCCAGCTCGGCAGCGCCGCCCGGCTGCGGAAGTTCCTCGCCGACGGCCGCGGCAGCACCGAGGTGGTCGCCCGGGCCGTCCGCCCCTACCTGCTTCGCCGCACCAAGGCCCAGGTGCTCTCCGACCTGCCCGAGAAGACCGAGCAGACGCTGTTCGTCGAGCTCGGCGAGGAGCAGCGAAAGGCCTACGACGACCTGCGGCATCACTTCCGGCAGGAGCTCTCCGGCCGCATCGGGCGAATGGGCATCGGCCGCTCGCGGATCGCCGTGCTCGAGGCGCTCCTCCGGCTCCGGCAGACCGCCTGCCATCCCGGTCTCGTCGACCCGGCCCGCATCGACGAGCCGGCGGCGAAGCTCGAGACGCTCCTCGAGCAGCTCGACGAGGTGCTCGACGAGGGGCACAAGGTGCTGGTCTTCAGCCAGTTCACCAGCTTCCTGGCGATCCTCCGGCGGCAGCTCGACGCCCGCGGCACCGTCTACGAGTACCTCGACGGCCGGACGACCGACCGACAGGCCCGCGTGACCCGCTTCCAGGAGGATCCCGACTGCCGGCTGTTCCTCGTCAGCCTCAAGGCGGGCGGCCAGGGCCTGAACCTGACCGCCGCCGACTACATCTACATCCTCGACCCGTGGTGGAACCCCGCCGTCGAGGCCCAGGCGGTCGATCGCGCCCACCGCATCGGGCAGACGCGGCGGGTGTTCGCCTACCGGCTCATCGCCCGCGACACCGTGGAGGAGAAGATCGTCGCCCTCCAGGATCGGAAGCGGGAGTTGGCCGACTCGATCGTCCGGGCGGACGAGAGCATGATCGCCGGGCTGACCGCCGAGGACGTGGAATTGCT
>JBIIDT010000003.1:0-80254 GCA_044238145.1 Pirellulales bacterium
AGACGTTCGGGCCGCTGTTCGAGAACCGGCTCGTCCGCTGGATGGGCCGCCAGCCCGTGGCCGTCTACAGCCTCGGGATCCCGCCGAGCCAGCATGCGGCGATGCTCGAGGAGCAGGCCGGCGACGGCAGCAAGCTGTTCGACATGTACCGGGAGCGGGTCAAGCGGCTGGCCTGCGGCTTCCCGCTCGACGACAACTATTTCGCCTGGCAGGCCTTCGGCCGCCGCTACGACCACGAGGGCCGCAAGGCCCTGCCCGACTACCTGAAGCGGGAAAACTACGAGACGATCAAGTCGCTCGTGGGCCGCGTCGAGACCCACGTGGCCTCGCTGGCCGACTTCCTCCGCACCGAGAAGCCTGGAGCCCTGAACGGCTTCGTGTTCCTCGACAGCCAGGACTGGATGCCCCCGCCGGTGATCGAGGAACTGTGGGGCGAGGTGGCCCGTGTCGGGGCTCCCGGCACGCGGGTCATCTTCCGCACCGCGGGCGAGAAGTCGCCGGTCGAGGCCGCGCTGCCCCCCGCGCTCCGCAGCCGCTTCCACTACGACCGCGAGCGGTCGGCGGCCCTCCACCGGCAGGACCGCTCGGCGATCTACGGCATGTTCCACCTCTACGAGATGCTCGACGCCCCGCGGCCGGCCCCGGCCGGTACGCCGTCATGAGCGGCGCCGAGACGCCGGCCGCGGCCGGCGGCGACCAGGCCGCGGCGATGGACCGGATGTACCGGCTCACGCGGCACGTGTACGACCTGACGCGGGCCTATTACCTGCTCGGCCGCGACCGGATGCTGGCGGAGGTCGTCACCTCCCGCTCCACGGCCACGCTGGAAGTGGGATGCGGCACGGCCCGCAACCTGATCAAGCTCGCCCGACGGCCGGAGCCGGGGCTGCTGTGCGGCATCGACGCCTCGGCGGAGATGCTGGAGACCGCCGCCCGGAGCATCGCCCGGGCCCGCGTGCCCGCGGCGGGCCACGAGCCGATCCGCCTGCGGCAGGGACTCGCGGAGCAGCTCGACCCGGCGGCGATGTTCGATCGGCCGGCGGCCTTCGACACGGTCTTCTTTTCCTACTGCCTGTCGATGATCCCCACCTGGCCGGGCGCCATCGACGCGGCCCTGGCCGCCCTCAAGCCCGGCGGCCGTCTGCTGATCGTCGACTTCTGGGACCAGCAGGATCTGCCGGGATTCTTCGCCGCGGGCCTCAAGCGGTGGCTCGCGCTGTTCCACGTCCACTACCGGCCCGAGGTCCACGCGGCCCTCGCCGATCTCGGCCGCTCGGGCCGGGCGGACGTGGCCTTCGCGTCGGTCGCCCGCCGCTACGCCTACATCGCCACGATCACGAAGCGCTGACGCTCCACCGCCGAACCGCCATCCGACCTACGGCAGCAGGAACACGATGCCGGTGATGGTGGCCGCCTCGACGGCCAGGCCGCGGCAGCTGACCGGCACCGCCGGCACCGTCCACGGCGCGCAGTTCCCCGGCCGGTAGTAGCCGAGCGGATAGACGCACTCCCACGGCAGCTCCACGCCCATCTTGTAGGGCAGGACGGGCAGCGTGACGAAGAAGTGGGCCGCCGACAGGAACGAGTCGGCGACGAAGCCGTGGGAGTGTCCGTAGCGCTCGAGGTTCCAGTGCTCGAAGTACAGCGGCTTGTGGCAGTAGCCGGCCGCCTTCCAGGTGAACATGGTCGCCGCGAACCGCCGCGGCTGGAACGTCTCCCCCTCCAGCCGGCACTCGCAGGGATAATCGCTGCCCGGCCGGCCACCGACGCGGATGTCGAGATCGATGCCCGGCAGGGCGTCGGCGCGGAGCTTCTCGAGGGCCTCGCGGCACTCGGCCGCATCTTCGGCGCAGGACCCCGTCTCCTCGGCCGCGGCGACGAGCGCCGCCGTGGCGGGGCACGAATCGCAGGGCAGGGCGGGCGCGGCCGCGACGGGGCCGAGGACCGCCGGTTCGGCCGCGACCTCGACCGCCGGGGTGGCGTCCGGCTCCAGCGGCCCGGCCGCCGGCCCGACGGCCTCCTCCGCCTCCGCGATCACGGCCGCCACGGTCCGCGGCTCGGGCGGCGCCTTGAGGAACAGCCGCCAGTCCTCGCCGCGGCCGGGCAGGGCGAGCAGCAGCCAGGCGGCGAGGGCCGCGGCCGCACGAAGGTCACTCCGGCTTGGCGTGCTCCGCCGTGTAGTTCGGCGCTTCCTGCGTGATGACGATGTCATGCGGATGGCTTTCCCGTACGGATGCGGCGGTGACCTGGATGAATCGGGCGTCGCGCCGGAGTTCCTCGATGGTCCGCGTGCCGCAGTAGCCCATGCCGGCCCGGAGGCCGCCCACGAGCTGATAGACGAACACGCTCAGGGGCCCCTTGAAGGGCACCCGACCCTCGACTCCCTCCGGAACCAGTTTGTCTCCGCCGCGCCCCGTCGCCTTCTGGCGGTAGCGTTCGCTCGAACCCTGGACCATCGCCCCCAGCGATCCCATGCCGCGGTAGGCCTTGAACGTCCGTCCCTGGTAGAGGACGGTCTGTCCCGGGCTTTCCGCCACACCCGCCAGCAGCCCGCCGACCATGCAGCAGTGGGCTCCCGCGGCGATCGCCTTGGTGATGTCTCCCGAGTAGCGAATGCCTCCGTCGGCGATCACCGGCACGCCGGCGCCGGCCGCCTCCTGCGCCGCGTCCCAGACCGCCGTGATCTGGGGCACACCGACGCCGGAGATGACCCGCGTTGTACAGATCGACCCGGGACCGATCCCAACTTTGACTCCATCCGCGCCAGCCTTGATGAGATCCCGACAGCCTTCCCGGGTTGCCACGTTTCCCGCAACCACCTCGATTTCCCAGCGTTTCTTGATTGCCGCGACGGTCTCGATGACGTTCGCCGAATGGCCGTGGGCGCTGTCGACGATCAGCACGTCGACCCCCTTGGCGATCAGGCTCGCCGCCCGGTCGTAGTCCATCACGCCCACCGCCGCCCCGACCCGCAGCCGACCCTGCCGGTCCTTGCAGGCGTTGGGGAAGCGTTTCATCATGTCGATGTCCTTGATCGTGATCAGCCCGGTGAGCAGCCCCTGGCGATCGACGAGGAGGAGCTTCTCCACCTTGTTGGCCATGAGGATCTTCTCGGCCTCGTCGAGCGACACGGCGCCCGTGGCCGTCACCAGGCCGTTCTTCGTCATGATCTCCGCGATCGGCGTCTCGCCGCTCTCCAGGAAGCGGAGGTCGCGGCGGGTGATGATGCCCACGAGCCGGCGGTCGTCGGCCGTGATCGGCACGCCCGAGATGTTGAACTGATCCATCACCTCGCGGGCCCGCCCCACGGTGGCGGCGGGGGGCAGGGTGACGGGATCCATGATGATCCCGTTGGCGCTCCGCTTGACCTTGTCCACCTCCTCAGCCTGCCGCTCGATGGACAGGTTCTTGTGGATCACGCCGAGGCCGCCCTCCTGGGCGAGGGCGATCGCCATCTCGCTCTCCGTGACGGTGTCCATCGGGGAGCTGATGATCGGGATGTTGAGGGCGATGCCGCGGGTCAGCCGCGTGGCCACGTCGGTCTCCGCCGGCACGACGCTGGAATGCCGGGGAACGAGCAGGACGTCGTCGAAGGTGATTCCGGTGGCAACGATTTTCCCGTCCATGAGGGCGAGGATCCTTTCCGGGGAGGGCCGGGGAAAGCCGGGAATTATGCGGCGGAAGCCCGCCACAGGGCAACGCTCCGACACGCCGCCCCGGCGCCGCGGCCATCTGGGCCGCCGCCGCACGGCGCGAAAGCGTGTCCTAGGTTTGTGGTGCCCTGAAAAACCGGCACCCGCCGGCGGGCCTCATCCCTTCGTCACCGGCACTCCACCATGCGATTCCTCGACGATTCCCCGGCCCCCCGCACCGCCCCGACCCTCAAGGCGGTGGTCGCCCCCGAGCCGGAGATCACCCACCCCGACCCGGTCGCGCTCGACGCCCACCTGGCCCGCAACCGCTACGGCCGCTTCACGCTCACCGACGCCGTCCGCCCCGGCTGGCAGCTCGACGTGGTGCCGAAGGCGGGCTACCGCCACGACGCCTACGTCGATCCCGCCACCGGCGCCCGGCTGCCGGCCCTCGTGGCGGCGGTCTCGAGCGAGCAACTCTTCGACACCTTCCTCGAACTGCTCGAACCGCTGGGCGACGCCTGCGACGTGGTCCTTGAATCGTCCCACGAGGAGGCGGTCGGCCGTCGCGAGCTCCACCGCGAGGGCGTGGAACGGCTGGTGCTCGAGAGCCTGCTGTGGGACTTCGAAGACCTGCTGCTCAACGACGGCTGCACCGGCATCGCCGTCATGCATCCGGAGCTGTCGCTCGAGGTGCAGCTCGACGAGCACAAGCTGCTCGTGGCCTATGCCCAGCCGCGGCTCCCCTTCGAGCGGATCCTGCGGGCCCGCGGCCTGGGCCGCGACGACCGTCTGCGGTTCATCTCGCAGGGCGAACACATGCACACCTCGAACGCCCGCCACGCCCGGCGGTTCGAGGAGCTGGCGGCCCGCCTCGGCGCCTGCTGAGCCTCACTCGGCGTTCGCCTCGCCGCCGGCGCGGCTGACGACCGCCTCCAGCACCACCGGGTCCGTCGCCACCGCGAGCGACCGCACCGACGCGTCGCCGGCCAGCGACTGGACGACGTCACCCGCGAGCCGCGACCGCGGCTTGAGCGAGCGTTCCAGCGACCCGCCGCCGTCGCCGAGCCCGTGCCGCGCGTAGCGGGCCGCGTCGGCGAAGCCGGGCCAGGAGTACCGTGGCGCGATCCAGGTGCGGCCCTCGTCGGGCGAATGGTCGCCGCTCTCGGCGAGCACGAGCGTGCGCGACAGGCCGTCGGTCACGGCGTTCATCCGCACGGGGCGGGAGGCGATCGGTGCCGCGTAGCCGGAGCCGTCCTCGGCCCAGCCCAGCCCCTCGGGCACGAGCACGCCCGTGAAGGCCGCGGCCGACACCGGGGCGGGGAAGTACCAGCCCGTCAGCCGCCGGGCCGGATCGGCCGCCACCGGCCCGGGACCGACGAGCGCCGCGAAGTCGAGCCCCCCGGGCTGCGACGCCAGCGAGTTGTAGAGCGGCAGCCGCGCGGCGACGACGTCGGCCGGCTGCTCCTCCGGCGGGCAGGCGAGGCAGTAGCGCTCGTAGATCGCCGCCAGCGCGGCCTCCTCGATGAACGGCAGGATCGTGATCGCCCACGACTGCGGCCGGATGAATCCCTCGACTTCGCCCTCCTCGTGGGCGTGGGTGTGCTCCTTGTGCTGCACACTGCCGGGCCGCGGCCGGCCGGAGGCGAACGGAAACGCCCCCTTGGCCCCGTGGTGGGCGTGAAGGGCCAGGCCGATCTGCCGCAGGTTGTTGCGGCAGCCCGTGCGGCGGGCGGCCGTGCGGGCCTGCTGCACGGCGGGCACGACGAGTCCGACGAGCGCGGCGACGATCGCCACGACCACGAGCAGCTCGACGAGGCTGAATCCGCGCGGCGACGTGCGAGACAAAACCATGACACTCCCGGCGGCCCGGCGCCGCGACCCGACAACGGTACTATCGGCACGGCCCCGGGTCCCGGCCGGCCAAAACGGCCGCCACACCCGCAGCGGGGCGGGGCCGGGCGACCTCGCGACCCTCACGACGATTCCAACCGGCCCGCCGACCGGGTAGCCTGACCGCCAGCGTGGGCGGGCCGCCGGGAGACCAATCGCGATGAACCGCGTCTGTTGCAGGGAGTGCGGCCGGGTGGCCGCGTGGATGATCGCCACGCTCGCCGTCGCCGCGCCCGCCGCCGAGCCGCCGAACTACGACGAGGCCGCGGTTCGGGCCTACACGCTCCCCGACGTGCTCGCCGGCCCCGACGGCACGCCTGCAGCCTCGGCCGACGCGTGGCGGGCCGCCGCCCGGCCGCACCAGCTCGAGCTCCTGGAGAAGTTCGTCTACGGCCGCCGGCTGCCGCCGGCGCCCGTGACGGTCGTCGGGGCGGTCGAGCGGGCCGGCGTGACGCTCGCCGGCGACGTGCGGGCCACGCGGATCCAGGCCCGGCTGCGGCTCGGCGCCGCGGCCGACGCCAACGTCGTCGACGTGCTCGTCTACCTGCCCGCGGGCGCGGAGGCCGTGCCCGTGTTCCTCGGGCTCAACTTCTTCGGCAACCACGCCGAGCACCCCGACCCCGACATCCGCCTGTCACGGGCCTGGATGCGGGCCAGCACGGACGCCCGCATCGTGGACCACCGGGCCACCGAGGCCTCCCGCGGCCGCAGCGCCCAGCGCTTTCCCGTCGAGCAGATGCTCGCCCGCGGCTACGGGATGGCGACGGCCTATTACGGCGACATCTTCCCCGACCGACCCGACGCCCGCGGCGAGAGCGTCCTCAAATCGCTCGGTCGGCCCGTGGCCGGCGAGTTGCCGGCCGACGAGCCCGGCGCCATCGCCGCCTGGGCATGGGGCCTGTCGCGGATCCTCGACTGGCTCGTCACCCTCCCCGAGGTCGATCCCCGCAGGGTCGCCGTGTTCGGCCACTCGCGGCTCGGCAAGGCGGCGCTCTGGGCGGGGGCGGGAGACGAGCGGTTTGCGCTCGTCATCTCCAACGAGTCCGGCTGCGGCGGCGCGTCGCTCTCGCGGCGCACCTTCGGCGAGACGGTAGCGGTGATCACCAAGGCCTTTCCGCACTGGTTCTGCCCGGCCTTCGCCACGTTCGCGAATCGCGAGGGCGAACTGCCCACCGACCAGCACGCGCTCCTGGCGCTCACCGCGCCGCGGCCGCTGTACGTGGCGAGCGCCGTCGAGGACAAGTGGGCCGACCCCCGAGGCGAGTTCCTGGCCGCCGTCGCCGCCGAGCCCGCCTGGAAGCTGTTCGGGCTCACCGGCCTCGGCACGGCCGACTGGCCGCCGGTCGACACGCCCGTGGGTCGGACCGTGGGCTACCACGTCCGCAGCGGCCGCCACGACCTCATCGACTACGACTGGCACCGGTTCGCCGACTTCGCCGACCGCACGCTCCGAGGCCGTGAGCCGCCGCCGGCCGACGGCCATCCCGCCTTTCACCCGCCCCAGAAGGAACTCCCGGCGCAGCCACCGGCCGACGCGGTCGTCCTGTTCGGCGACGGCACCACGCCAGCGAAGTTCACGGGCATGGACGGCGGCCCGCTCGACTGGGAGGTTCGAGACGGCAGCCTCGTCGTGCGCACCACCGCCGGGCATGCGCAGCACGCCGTCTCGACCGTCGACTTCCGCGACGCCGACATCCACGCCGAGTTCATGGTGTCGCCTCAGGCCCACGGCAACAGCGGCCTTTACATCCACGGCCTCTACGAGATGCAGATCTACGACTCGGCGGGTGTCGAGCCGCCCACGGACCAGGACGAGGGCGGGCTGTATCGGTTCGCGAAGCCGATCTGCAATGCGGCCCGGCCGGCGGGCGAGTGGCAGGTGTACGACGTGCGTTTCATCGCCCCGCGCCGCGACGCGTCCGGCGCGATCACGGCGCCGGGCCGCGTCACGGCCTGGCTCAACGGCCAGCTGGTGCAGAACGGCCTCACCTTCACGGAGCCGCGGTCACCCTACGTGCCCTACAAGCACGGCGTCACCGCTCACCTGCGGGCGGTCGAACAGCGGCTCCGCGAGACGGGGCGGGGACCGCTCTTCCTCCAGGACCACGGCAGCCCGGTGCGGTTTCGCAACGTGTGGGTCCGGCCGCTCGACGGCGGCTGACGCCGGGCGGTCGAAAACAGCCGCTGGAACGGCGAAAAGCCGACCCCGAACTGGTCTTGAACCGGGGCTGACCATCGGGGACTCTTCCGCCCGCGGCCCCCCTGGCCGACCCGCACGGGAGCGGCGATGAGGCACCTGGTTTTCACCCTGCTGATCGCGACCGCGGCCCTGGCCCCCGGCGGGGCCCGGGGCCAGCAGCCGCTGCCCGCGCCCAGCCAGGCCCCCAATCCCTTCGCGCCGCTGCCCGAGGGGGCCGTCATCGGCCCTGCGGGGCCGGTCCTGCCCGGCCCGCCCCCGCCGCCCGTCAAGAGCTCGGCCGTCATCCCGGCGCTCGACGCCGAGCAGGTCTGGAAGCAGATGGTCGACGTGACGGACGACTACTTCAAGGTCGCCTCCGAGCAGCGGGTCGTGTTCGCCAACGGCGTGCCGACCGAGGGCCGGATCGACACCTTCCCGCAGACGGGCGCCACGCTGCTCGAGCCCTGGCGAGCCGACTCCGTCGGCTTCCGCGAGCGGCTCGAGTCGACGCTGCAGTCGATCCGGCGGATCGGCACGCTGCGTCTCACACCCGACCCGGCAGGCTGGCGGATCGAGGTGGTCGTCAACAAGGAGCTGGAGTACCTGGCCCGGCCGATGAAGGCCACCACGGGTGGCGCCTCGTTTCGCAACGACGACTCGCTCTACCGCTACGGCACACCGCTGCCCACGCTCGGCCAGCAGGTGGGCGACCAGCCGCGGCCCGTCGCCGCCCCGACGCCCACGCTCGGCTGGATCCCGCTGGGACGGGATCCGCTGCTCGAGCAGCGGATGCTCTCCAAGGTGCTCGCCAGGCTCGGCGTCGCCCCGGTGCCGCAGCCCGAGCCCTACTACCAGCCGCCGGAGGGCGGCGGCCCTCCCGCCGCCGGCGTCACCCCGCCGCCCGGACCGGTCTTCGGGGCACCGATCCCGCCCGAGCAGTTGCCCCCGGGCGCGGTCGTCGCCCCCGGGCCGCCGGTGCCGATCGAGTCGCTGCCCATGCCCCGCTGAGACTCAGCGACCGCCGCGGCCGCGATGCCTGATCCAGCGCGGCCGCGGCTGGATGGCCGGCGGCCGGTGATCGTGCAGCCGGGGAGGCTGCTGCGGAGCGATCTCCTGACGATAGCGGCGTTCGGCCTGCGGAGTGCCCGCGTCGCGGTGCTGGAAGACGCCGAAGTAGGGGTCGGGAGACTGCCAGTCGTTCTGGGCCACGGCCGCCGCGGGGGCGGCCACGAGGCAGACGACGGCGAGAAGGGCGCGCCAAGCGGGCGATCGCGGGGCCGGCATCGTCGTGCGTCTCATGCGCTCACCTCCCGTGCCACAAGGAAAACAGTCCCAGCGGGTTCCAGCCGCCGTGCCGGCCGCCGCAGGCGGCACAGCCGCACGGATCGGGGCACACCATCTGCACCTCGTACTTCGGCACCCGCTCGACCGTTTCCTGCTCCGTCTTGTAGAGCCGCTTCTTCACGTACGGCGCGCCGCACGGCGGCCGGCAGCGGCACTCCGGCTCCGGCGCGTGCCAGGAATCCCGTGCCCGGGCGCAGGCGTACTCGCACTTCATCGTGTATTCCGGCTTCTTGGTCTTCGCCTCATCCCACGTGGCCTTGCAGCGCGGCTGCAGGTCCGGACCGGTGCACGAGGTGCACGAGCCGTGCCGGCACTCCGCGGCCCAGGCCGTGACGCAGGCCGCGAGCACGGCCAGCGAGAGCCCGCCGACGGACGTGGTCACGCATCGCATGGATTGCCCCTTTCGAGAAACGGTCAGAAGTCGAACGCCAGCCGCATGCCGAATCCGTGAATGCCGCCGCTGCCCTCGTAGCTGGTGCCGGGCGTGCCGTCCTTGTTCCACGGCGTGCTGGCGAAGTCGCGGTAGGTGAAGTCGTAGTTGAAGTAGACGCGGGCGTTGGGATTGAGCAGCCAGTTGAGCCCGAGCGTCATGCCATTGAGCACGCCCCCGTTCACCTCGCCGTCGCTCAGGCACAGGTAGTTGTACCGCACGCCCACCTGCCAGGCTCCCTCGCTGAGGCTGATCCGCCGGCCCGAACCGCCGCCGCGGACGACGTAGAAGTTGTTGTGCGGGACGGGACGATCGAAGCGGTATTCGAGCCGCGAGTAGGTGCGGCTCTCCCCGGTGAGGAAGTAGAGCACCTCGGCGTAGCCCGCCTGGTAGTAGACGGTGCCCACGTTCGTGCCGGGCGGCGGCTGATAGCCGTTGGTGACGTACGGACCCGCATTCGTCGTGCGGGCGTTGTACAGCCAGGAGCCAAAGTACTCCGACTGGAACGACCAGGGGCCGTTGTTGCCCACGAACTCCAGGCCGATCATGTTCTGCCACGTGCCCTGGAGCAGGCCCGTGTCGGCATAGATCGAATTGAGCGGGCCCGGCGGGCCATTGCGGATGCTGCCGCGGCTGCGGAAGCGGACGGCGTTGATCGGGTCGCCGATCGGCTGGCCGGTGACGTTGTCGTAGCTCGTGTACTGACGACGCGGCTCCATCGTCCGCCCCGAGAGGCCGAGGTGGATCAGCTTGCGACCCTCGTCCTCGAACACCGGCAGGTAGACGAGCCGGCCGACGGTCATGCTGCCGCCCGACGAGTTCGAGAAGCCGAAGGGGTTGGTCGTGTTCTTGAACTCGCCGATCTGCCAGGCGAAGTTCCCCTCTTCGTTGTTGTTGAACACCTGGATGCCCGGCAGGAAGCCGTTGTTGAACGGCCCCTCGAAGGCGTCCTGGGCGAACGACCGCTCCATGAAGTTGAGCCAGCGGCTGCTCGTCAGGTGCTCGTAGCCGAAGGGATCTTTTTGGTTGCCGACGCGGACGATGCCGAGGACAGGTATGTCCCGCAGCTGGAGCCACAGGTCGGTGACAGCCGTGAGCGGGCCCGAGTCCCGCTCCGTGGGGAAGACCGCGTTGTTGACGTTGACCTGGTTGACGAAGTCGTATTCGCAGGCCCAGTCGTAGAGTTCGTACATCCGGCCCTCGATCCGAAACCGGGCCCGCCGCAGGTCGACCGTGTCGGCGAGTTCGGGGTCGAGGCCGCCCTCGTTGGACGGCTGGTTCGGGCCCGCACCCGCCGAGAAGGCGACCGCATCCACCTGGGTGCGGCCGCCGATCTTGACGCGGAAGTCCTTGTGGGCCGACTCGGCCTGGAAGGCATCCTTCCAGGCGGTCTTGAAGGCCTTGTCGGTGCCGACCTCGTACGGCTCCTCGGCCTTCGCGGCGGTCTTCGCGGCGCCCGCGTCGTCGTCGCCCGGCGCGGCGGCATGGGAGCGACCACCCGACGGCGATGCCAGCGCGGCCCCCAGGAGGAATGCCCCGGCGAGTCCGGTGCGGAGAATGGCATTCATGGCGTCATGGAGCTGAAGTGCCCGCGTCGGAAAGAGGCCGCCAGGATTGCGCGACCGCCACGACCGACATCATCGTCAAGGTTTGCCCGGTCGCTTGACGAGACGAGACTTTCAGCCACCACGCCCACCACCCCGGACCGCGCAGCCTGCGCACCCTGCCGCGGCCGCCGATCGTCACTCGTCGGTGACGCAGCCGCGGGAGGCGGGGGCGACGCAGCGGATGTACTTGGCGAGCATGCCGCGGGTCGCCTTCACGGGCGGGGCCTGCCACGCCGCCCGGCGTCGGGCGAACTCCTCGGCCGACACCTCGGCGTCCATGGTGGCCGCGTCGGCGTCGATCACCACCATGTCGCCGTCGCGGACCAGCGCGATCGGCCCGCCCTCCTGGGCCTCCGGCACCACGTGGCCGACGATGAAGCCGTGCGAGCCGCCGGAGAACCGGCCGTCCGTGATCAAGGCCACGTCGTTGCCGAGGCCCGCGCCCATCAGCGCCGAGGTGGGCGTGAGCATCTCCGGCATGCCGGGACCGCCCTTCGGGCCCTCGTAGCGGATGATCACCACGTCGCCCCGCTTGATCGCACCCTGCTCGAGCGCGCCGAGCATCGCCTCCTCGCTGTCGAACACGCGGGCCGGGCCGCGGAACCGCGAGCCCTCCTTGCCCGTGATCTTGGCCACCGCCGAATCGGGCGCCAGGTTGCCGTGGAGGATCGTGATGTGGCCCGTCTTCTTGATCGGGTTCTCGACGGGCTGGATGATCTTCTGCCCCGGGGCGAGCCCCGGGCTCGTGGCCAGGTTCTCGGCGAGCGTCTTGCCCGTGACGGTCATGCAGCCGCCGTCCATGAGGCCCTTGTCGATCAGGTATTTCATCAGGCCGCTCGTGCCGCCGATCGAGTGCAGGTCCTCCTGCACGTACTTCCCGCTCGGCTTCAGGTCGGCGAGGTACGGGATGCGACGGGCCGTCTTCTGGAAGTCGGCCGGCGTGAGGTCGATCCCCACGGCCCGGGCCATCGCGATCAGGTGGAGCACGGCGTTGGTCGACCCGCCGAGGGCCATGATCGTGACCATGGCGTTCTCGAACGCCCGCCGCGTCATGATGTCGCGGGGCTTGAGGTCGAGTTCCAACAGGCGGCGAACGGCCGCCCCCGCCCGGCGGCACTCCTCGAGCTTGGCTGGATGCTCGGCGGGGATCGAGGCGCTGTCGGGCAGGGACATCCCCAGGGCCTCGATGGCCGTGGCCATGGTGTTGGCCGTGTACATGCCGCCGCAGGCGCCCGCCCCGGGGCAGGCGTGGCGGACGACGTCGGCCCGCCGGGAATCGTCGATCCGCCCGGCCACGTACTCCCCGTAGCACTGGAAGGCCGAGACGATGTCGAGCGTCGTGCCGTCGGCGAGGTGGCCGGGCTTGATCGTGCCGCCGTAGACCATCAGAGCGGGGCGGTTGAGCCGGCCCATGGCGATCAGGCAGCCGGGCATGTTCTTGTCGCAGCCCGGGATCGCCACCAGGGCGTCGTACCACTGGGCCTGCATCACGGTCTCGATCGAGTCGGCGATGATGTCCCGCGACGGAAGCGAGAAGCTCATCCCGTCGGTGCCCATCGAGATCCCGTCGCTGACGCCGATCGTGTTGAACCGCATGCCGACGAGGCCGGCCGCGACGACGCCCACGCGGACCTCCGCCGCCAGGCGGTCGAGGTGCATGTTGCAGGTGTTGCCCTCGTACCACATGCTGGCGATGCCGACCTGCGGCTTGTCGAGGTCAGCCGGCTGGAGGCCGGTGCCCAGGAGCATGGCCTGCGACGCCCCCTGCGAGCGGGGCTGGGTGATGCGGGCGCTGTAGCGGTTCAGGCCGGACGGGCTGGCGGTCATGGGCGGGGATCCTGGCGGCTGGCCGGCGGGCCGCGACGGGGCCGCCGATGGGTCGCAGGATAGTATGCTGCGGAGAGGTTGGAAAGCGGCGGCGGCGACGACTGGCGATGCGACCCGAATTCGTCTACTTCGATCTCGGCAACGTGATCTTCTCGTTCGATCGCGGCCGCGCGTTCCGGCAGATGGCCGACGTATGCGGCGCCGACCCGGCCGCCATCGAGGCGGTCGTGATGGGGCAGGGCCTGCAGGAGGCGCTGGAACGCGGCGACTGCGACTGGGAGGGCTTCCACGCGGAGTTCTCCCGGCGGACCAGCACGGCCTCCGACCCGGAGGCCCTCGCCCGGGCCGCCAGCGACATGTTCGCGCTGAAGGTCGAGACCCTGCCCGTGATCGCCGCCCTGGAGCGGATCGGCTGCCCGATCGGCATCCTCTCGAACACCTGTGGCGTCCACTGGCGGCAGCTGCTCGAGGGCCGCTTCGCGATCCTGCCAGGCAGGTTCCGGCCGATCGTGCTCAGCCACGAGGTGCGGGCCGCGAAGCCGGCGGCCGACATCTTTGCCGTGGCCGCGCGGCGGGCGGACGTCCCACCGGAACGGATCTTCTTCTGCGACGACACGCCGGGGCACGTGGCAGCGGCGCGGGCGGCGGGCTGGGACGCCGAGGTGTTCGTCTCAGCCGCCGGCCTCGCCGACGCCCTCGCCCGGCGCGGCCTCAACCTCGGCCTGTGACCGCAGGGCGGCGACGCGGGCCACGTCGAAGCGGCCTTCCATGAGCACCCGACCGGCGGCTTCGAGCACCGGCACGCGCAGGCCGTAGCGGGCGGCGGCCGCGCGATCCGTGTCGACGTCGACGCATTCGACGGACACGCCGGCGCAGGCGAGCAGATCCTCGGCCGCCTCGCAGAGATGGCAGCCGCGGCGGGTATAGAGCAGGAACTTCACGGGTCGGATATCATGGAGTTTCGGGGTATTTTCGCACCATGGCCGACACCGTCCAGACGATCGACGATTTCCTGCGCGTGGTCCGCAAGAGCGGGCTCGTCGAGGAGCCGCGCCTGGCGGCCGCGGTCGCCGCCTGGGCCGACCCCTCGCTCCCCCTGCCCGAGGAACTCGTCCGGGCCGTGATCGACGCCGGCCTGCTCACCGACTGGCAGGTGGATCAACTCCGGAAAGGCCGTCACAAGGGGTTCGTGCTGGGCAAGTACCGGCTGCTGCGGCTGCTGGGGACGGGAGGCATGAGCAGCGTCTACCTCGCCGAGCACACCACCCTCCAGGGCCTCGTGGCGATCAAGGTCCTGCCCGTGAAGCGGGTTGACCAGACGTCCTACCTCGCCCGCTTCGAGCGGGAGGCCCGCGAGGCCTTCCGCCTGAACCACCCCAACATCGTCCGGCCCATCGACCTCGACACCTCCGGGACGATCCACTTTATCGCCATGGAGTACGTCGAAGGCGTCGACCTGGCCGTGAAGGTCAAGCATGACGGCCCACTCGGCGTGCGGGAGGCCGCCGACTTCATCCGCCAGGCGGCGCTCGGCCTGCACCGGGCCCATGAGGCGGGGCTCGTGCATCGCGACATCAAGCCGGCGAACCTGATGCTCGACCGGCACGGCACCGTGAAGATCCTCGACTTCGGTCTCGCCCTGGCCCGGGCGACCGAGGAGGAGGATGCCTCCCTCACGAAGACCCACGACGAGAAGGTGCTGGGCACGGCCGACTACCTGGCGCCCGAGCAGGCCCGCGACAGCCACGTCGCGGATCGCCGCTCCGACATCTACGCCCTCGGATGCACGCTCTATTACCTGCTGACGGGCCGAGCCCCGTTCGCCAAGGGATCGATCGCCGAACGAATCCAGGCGCACATGAAACGGCCGCCGCCGAACCTGCTCGAGGAGCGGGGCGACGTTCCACCCGCGATCGCGGAACTCTACTTCCGCATGCTCGAGAAGCACCCGGACGCCCGGCCCCAGACCGCGCAGGAGATCGCCGACGCGCTCGGCACGTGGTTGGCCGCCACCGCCACGACCGACGCCGGAGCGCGCCCGCGGCCCGAGCCGCCGCGCCGGCTGCCACCGCGGCGCAGTCCCCGGCCGGCTGCCGACCCTGGCTCGTCGAACGTCCACTACGCCCCCCCCGTGCGACCGGGCAGCAGCGTGAGCGGCAGCCCCGGGCCCCGCGGCCCCGGCGGCGGGGCCGCGGCCGACTCCGGCCCCTTCGCCTTCGGCCCCGGCGCCCGGCCGACGACGGCCACGGCGACGCCACCGGCCCGGCCGGCCGCGGCCCCGGCGACCGGCGACGCGGCCTTCCGGTTCGACCAGGGCCCGGTCCCGACCACGACCACGAAGGCCGATGGTCAGCCGGTGAAAAAAACCGTGCGCAAGCCGCTCCTGATCGCGGGCCTGCCGCTCGGCTTCTGGCTCGTGGCCCTCGTCGGCGTGGTCGCCGCGATCGGGCTGGCGATCAAGGTCTTCAACCGGTGACGGCGGACGTTCACGACGCCCGCGGCCCGATCCGCCACGGCCCCTCGGCCAGGGCATCGATGCCGGAGCGGTGCGTGAGGTCGTAGTCGAGCGGCGTGAGCGTGACGGCGCCGGCCGCGAGCGCCGTGACGTCCGATTCGCGGGGCGACGGGGGCGGCGGCGGCTCGTTCGTCGCCCAGTAGTAGGATCGGCCGCGCGGGTCGAGCCGCCGCTCGAAGGCCTCGCCATAGCGGACCACGCTCATGGGCACGACGCGGAGCTCAGGGGTTCCGCGCAGGGCCCGTGTCGGGATGTTGAGGTTGAACAGGCTGCCCGGCGCCGGGCCGCGGGCGAGGAGGGCGTCGATCACGTCGATCGCGATCTCGGCCGCCCGGGCGTAGTCGGCGTGCTCGTCCCACTCGAGCGACACCGCGATGCTCGTGATCCCGAAGAACGCTCCTTCGATCGCCGCGGCCACGGTGCCCGAGTAGAGGACGTTGATGCCGGCGTTGAGCCCGCTGTTGATGCCGCTGACGACGAGGTCGGGCCGCCGCGGGCAGAACTGCGAGATCCCGAGCTTGACCGCGTCCGCGGGACTGCCGTCGACGGCCCAGCCGCGGCGGCGGTCGCCGTCGAAGATCTCCTTGGCCGTGAGCGGCGTGAGGAAGGTGATGGCGTGCCCGACGCCGCTCTGCTCGGTCGCGGGCGCCACGACGCTCACGTCACCCAGCCGCTGCAAGGCCCGGCCCATCGCGGCCAATCCGGGGGCGAAGATGCCGTCATCGTTGGTGAGCAGGATCTGCATGCGGGCCACACTATAGCAACCGCCCGCACGGGCCCTATACTGGCGGGCTTTTCCGAGTCCCCCGGCGCCGCCACCCCATGCCCGCCACGACCGCCCCCCAGCCGGCCGCCGCCGCTTCCCGCCCGCAGCAGGCCGAACGGATCGTCGTCCTCGACTTCGGGTCGCAGTACGCCCAGCTCATCGCCCGCCGGGTCCGCGAGCAGCACGTCTACTGCGAGATCGTGCGGCACGACATCGCCGCGTCGCGGCTTCGCGAGCTGGCGCCCCGCGGCATCATCCTGTCGGGCGGACCGTCGAGCGTCTACGAGGAGTCCGCACCCCGCTGCGACCCCGAACTGTTCCGCCTCGGGATCCCCGTGCTCGGCATCTGCTACGGCATGCAGCTGGCCTGCGACGCCCTGGGCGGCCGCGTCGGCCGGGCCGCAGCCCGCGAGTACGGCCGGTCTGCCTGCGAGATCACCGCGCCCGACCCGCTGTTCGCGGGCGTGCCGGCCCACACGGAAGTGTGGATGAGCCACGGCGACCAGGTGGACGGTGTGGCCGCCGACTTCCTGCCCCTGGCCCGCACTGCAACTTGCCCGCTGGCCGCCGTGCGGCACCGCACGCTGCCCGTATACGGCCTGCAGTTCCACCCCGAGGTCACCCACACGCCCGCCGGCGGGCGGATGCTCGCCAACTTCCTGCGGTCCGCCTGCGGCTGCTCCGGCACCTGGCGACTCGAGGACTTCGCGGCCGCCACGATCGCCGACCTGCGGGCGCGGGTGGGCGGCGACCGCGTGATCTGCGGCCTGTCGGGGGGCGTCGACTCGGCGGTCGTCGCCGCGCTGCTCTCGAGGGCGATCGGCGACCAGCTCTCCTGCATCCTCGTCGACAACGGCCTGCTGCGCAAGAACGAGGCGGCCGCGGTGATCGAGGAGTTCACGGAGCACTTCCGGACCGACCTGCACGTCGTGCCGGCGGAGGGGCGATTTCTCGAGGCCCTGGCCGGCGTCACGGAGCCCCAGGAGAAGCGGCGCCGGATCGGCCGGACGTTCGTGGACTGCTTCGCCGACGAGGCGGCGAAGATCCGCGGGGCCCGCTTCCTGGCGCAGGGCACGCTCTACCCCGACGTCATCGAGAGCGGGGCGGCGCCCGACGGCCCCGCGGCGACGATCAAGCTCCACCACAACGTCGGTGGCCTGCCCGAGGACCTCCAGTTCGAACTCATCGAGCCGCTCCGCGACCTGTTCAAGGACGAGGTCCGCCAACTCGGGCTGCAACTCGGGCTGCCCGAACGGATCGTGTGGCGGCACCCGTTCCCCGGTCCCGGCCTGGCGGTGCGGTGCCTCGGGGAGGTGACGAAGCCGCGGCTCGACACGCTGCGCGAGGCCGACGCGATCGTGCTCGAGGAGCTGGAGCGGGCCGGGCTGATGCGCAAGGTGTCGCAGGCCTTCGCCGTCCTCCTGCCGGTCCAGAGCGTGGGGGTGATGGGCGACGCGCGGACCTACGACGATGTCCTCGCCGTCCGAGCCGTCGAGACCGAGGATTTCATGACCGCGGACTGGAGCCACCTGCCGTACGAGGTGCTGGCCCGGATGTCGACCCGCATCATCAACGAGGTCCGCGGGATCAATCGGGTCGTGTACGACGTGTCCTCGAAGCCGCCGGCCACGATCGAGTGGGAATGACGGCCGTACGGCCCGGGGTACAATGGGTCGGCGGTGGGTGGCGAACGTCCGCCGCCCACCGCGGCTCCCGACCACCCGAGGCGTTCCCATGCACGTCGCGATCATCGAGGACGATCCGGTCGTCGCCCGGGCCGTCGGCACGGCGATCCGCGAGGCCGGCCACGAGTGCACCTGGGTACCCGACGGCGAGACCGCCATCAGCGACCAGACGCTCGCGGTCAACGATCTCGTCATCCTCGACCTGATGCTGCCCGGCGCGGCGGGACTCCAGGTGCTGGAGGCCGCGCGGGCGGCCGGCGTCCGCACGCCCGTGATCGTGCTCACCGCCCTGGGGACGGTGCCGGACAAGCTCCGCGGCTTCGAGGCGGGCGCGGACGACTACCTCGTCAAGCCGTTCGCGATGGACGAGCTGCTGGCCCGCATCGACGCCATCCATCGCCGGAGCGGCCACAGACCCGCCCCCGAGATGGAGGTGGGGCCGTTGCACCTCGGGCTGGCCACGAAGCGGGTCACGGTCGCCGGCCGCAGCATCGACCTGACGCCCACCGAGTTCAGCATCCTCGAGCTGCTGATGCGGTTCAACGGCCAGGTGGTGACGCGGAAGATGCTCTGCGAGCACGTCTGGGGCTTCGACTGGGAAGGGCCCACGAACGTGATCGAGGTGCACATCAACCGCCTGCGGGGCAAGCTCGACCGGGGCCGGGACGAGTCGTTCATCCGCACGATCCGGGGACGCGGCTATGCGTTGGCGGTGGCCTGACCGGCCGTGGCCGGCGACCCTCGGCGGCCGGCTCACGCTGTGGAACACCGCCGTGGTCCTGGCGGTGACCGTGGTCTCTTTGCTCGCCGCCCGGTTCGCGGCCCGGGCGACGCTCTATGCGGACACCGACGCCGAACTCCGGGCCGGCGTCCGGGAGGTCGTCCTGGCGCTCGAGGATCTCTCGCCCGACGTCGACGCCGTCGTCGCCGAGATCCGCCGCAAGGCCCGCAGCCACGAGGAGCGGGGCTGGTTCAGCCAGCTGCTCACCGCGGACGGCACGACGGTCTGGAGGAGCGATCACTGCCCGGACGCGGTGGCGAACTTCGCGCCGACCAACCTCGACCGGGTGGAAAACGTGGTGCAGGTGGGTCCGTTCCGTTACGTGCGGCTGCGGATCGAGCGCCCCGCCGGGCCGGCCTACCTCGTCCGCGTCGGCACCTACACGACGGGCCTCGACGCGCGACTCACCGCCCTGATGCGACAGCTGACGCTCGTCGGCATCGGCCTCTCGCTGCTCACGCCGCTGGTGGGCTGGTGGCTGGCCCGGCAGGCGACGCGGCCGGTCGCCACCGTCCTCCAGGCCGCCGCCGGCCTCCGGCCGACGCAACTCGCGGACCGGCTGCCGCTCCGCGGCACCGACGACGAGCTCGATCGCCTGGCCCGGACGATCAACAGCCTCCTCGACCAGATGGCCGGTCACATGGAGCGGCAGCAGCGGTTCATCGCCGACGCGGCCCACGAGCTCCGCGGCCCGCTCGCTGCCGTCCAGAGCGCGCTCGAGGTCTCGCTCTCCAAGGAGCGGCCGGCCGAGGCCTACCGGGGCGCCCTGGGCGACGTGCTGGAGGAGACCCGCCATCTCGCCAAGCTCGCCAACGACCTGCTCACCCTGGCGGAAACCGGCGGCGACGCCCCGGGGCCGTCGCGGGATCTGGTCGACGTCACGGTCATTGTCCGGCAGGCGTCGGCCATGTTCGCCGGCGTGGCCGAGGACCGGGGGATCCGTGTCACCGTCGAGGTCCATCCCGTCGTCGTCGCGGGGGACGCGGGCCAGCTGCGGCAGGTGCTCGGCAACCTGCTCGACAACGCGATCCGGTTCACTCCGCCCGGCGGCAGCGTAGGCATCCGGCTCGCGGCCGACGCCGGATCGGGCCGGGCGGTCCTCACGGTCACCGACTCCGGGACCGGCATCGCAGCCGAGCACCTCGGGCGGGTCTTCGACCGCTTTTACAAGGCGGACCCCGCGCGGGCCCGGGACCGCGGTTACCGCGGCGGCCTGGGGCTGTCGATCTGCAAGGCGATCATCGAGCGGCACGGCGGGGAAATCAGCGTCGCCAGCCGGCCGGGGCGGGGCACGACCGTCACCCTGAGCCTGCCGCTCGCAGGCGGCCCGCTGCGACCCGCCGCCCGGGCGGAAGCGACAGCGACCGCGTAACGGACCGCCGCCGGCATGCCGAACCATCCCCACGCCGCCGACCGCCCCTGCGTCGCAGGCATCCTGTTCGCGCTGCCGATCGAGGCCGACGCGTTCGAGCGGCGGGTCGTGGGCCGCCGGGAGTGGCGCAGTTCGGGGCCGGCCATGTTCGAGGGCGCGGTCGCCGGCTGCCGCGTGGCCTGGTGCGTGACGGGCGTGGGTGGCGACGCCGCCACCCGGGCCGCCCGCCTCATGCTCGACGGCCACCGCCCCGCGGCGCTCGTTGCGGCGGGCTTCGCCGGCGGACTCGACCCGGCGATCGCCCGCGGCTCCGTGGTGCGGCCGACGGCCGTCGTCCGGGAGCCGGCCGCCGGGCGGATCGGTCTCGCGACCGCCGGCTGTGGAGTCGCCGGTCCGCTGCTGGTGAGTGTCGACGCCCCGGCGACGACACCGGATCGCAAGCGGCAACTCGCCGCCCGCACGGGTGCCGCGGTCGTCGACATGGAAACATACGCCGTCGCGGCCGTCGCGGCGGCCGCGGGCCTGCCGTGCTACGGCATCCGCGTCGTCTCCGACGACGCCGGGCAGCCGCTGCCGCCGGAGGTCGCAGCCCTCGCCCGGCCGCAGACCGCGGCCCGCCGGTTCGGCGCCGTCCTCGGCGCCCTCGGGCGGCGACCCGCCGTGGCCCTCGACCTGTGGCGGCTCTATGAGCATGCCGTGGTCGACGGCCGCGAGCTCGCCGTCGCGCTCGAGACCCTGCTCGGGGAACTGGCCTCGTCCCCTACCGCCGCCCTGCCAGGAGCCGGACCAGCGGACTCCGCGGCAGGTCGGGCACGAGCGCCGTGAGCGGCCGCCCCAGCACGCGGCCGACCTCCTCCGCCGCCAGCCGCCCGCTGCGGACCGCTCCCTCCATCGTCGAAGGCCAGCCGGTCGCGGTCCAGTCGCCGGCGAGAAACAGGTTGGCGACCGCCGTCCGCGGCCCGGGCCGCACCGCCTCGACTCCGGGCCGTACCGAGAGCACGGCGGTGGGATCGGTGACGATCCGCACGTCGAGGAGCCGCGCGTCGCGGGCGGCGGGAAAGACCTCGCGGAGCTCCGCGACCACCGCGTCGCGGAGGCCGTCGCGGTCGCCCCCGAGGAGCCCCCGCGAGGCACTGATCACGACCTGGCAGTGACCGCCCGCGTCGGCCTCGGCCCGGAACACCCACTGGGAGACGCGGCCGACGAGCACGGCGTGCGGCAGGTCGACGACGTCGCGGTCGAACCAGAGATGCACCGCGGTGATCGGCGACCCGGTGAGCCGGGCGTCGGCGTCGGGCACGAGGTCGGGCAGCAGCCGGGCGGCCTGCCGCCAGGGCACCGCCACGAGCGCCGCCGCGCAGGGCACGGACTCGTCGCCGCACCGCACGGCGACGACCCGGTCGCCGACGCGGTCGAATCCCGTCACGCTCGTCCGCGTGCGGACCGCGGCACCGCGCGCCTCGAGCCAGCGGACGAGCCGGTCGCCGAACAGCGTGCCCAGCGGCTCGGTGGGCACGAGCAGGTCCGCGGCCTCGCGGTGGGCGAGGAACCCGTCCACGACCACCTTGCGGGCGGCGGCGACGCTCACGAGATCGATCGACTCGCCGAGCGCGCTCTCGAGCACCGGCTGCCAGAACAGGCGGATCACCCGGTCCGGCTGGCCGACGGCCTGCAGCCAGTGGAGCGCCGTCCGCGCGTCCCCAGCGGCCGCCAGGCGGGCGAGCCGGAGCATGCCCACCGCCAACGCCGCCTTCTCCCCGAGCGTGAAGTGCCGCATGCCCGCCAGCAGCGGCGTCAGGTGCAGCGGCGCGGGCAGCCACCGGGACGGCGTGCAGGCCGCCCGCCGACCGTCGTCCCCGATGAACCACAGCGTGCGATCGCGGCGCAGGGCGTCGGCGAGGCCCGTCCGCCGGCAGAGATCGAGGAAGTTGGTGCAGCAGCCCATCGCCACGTGCTGGCAGGCGTCGACGAGGCCGCCCGACACGGGGTCCTCGAACGAGGCGGCGCGGCCGCCCGCATGCCGCCGCGACTCGAGGACGACGGCCGTCACACCCGCCTCGGTGAGCGCCGCCGCCGCCGCCAGGCCCGCGAGCCCGCCGCCGACGACCACCACCGTCCCGGCGGCCCGCTCCGCCTCCGTCCGTGCCGTGCCTGCGATCATGCGAGGTATCCGCGGTACGGACGGCCCGGCCCCAGGAGGGTGGTCGCCGCGGCCGCCACGACGATCGCGGCGCGGCTCGGCCGCACGCGGGCCGTGAAGATCCGCGGCCCCGCCCGCCGCACGGCCTCGAAGAGCCGCCGGTAGACGCCGAACATCGCCCGAAAGGCGAGCCGGCCGTCGGTCGAGAGCATGCGGTCGAGGCGGGCGGCGCGGGCGTAGCAGGCGGCCGCGCGATCGCACGACAGCGCCGCGAGCCGGGCGAACCCCGGCCCGATCCGGCCCGCCACGAGGTCGTCGATCGTGCAGCCGCTGGCGGCGAAGTCCTCGGCCGGCAGGTAGATGCGGCCGCGGGCGCGGTCCTCGGGGATGTCCCGGAGGATGTTCGTGAGCTGGAAGGCGAGGCCGCAGTCGTGCGCGGCCGCGACCGCGGCGGGGTCGCGAAAGCCCCACACGTGGATCGCCGCGAGGCCCACGGCGGTCGCCACCCGCCGGCAGTATTCCTCCAGTTCGGCGAACGTGCCGTATCGGGCCTGGTCGAGGTCCATCCGCACGCCGGCGAGGATGTCCGCGATGGCCGCGCGGGGCACGGCGAAGCGGCGCACCGTGTCGGCCAGGGCCCGCACGACGGGATCGGCGATCGGCTCCCCGTCGAGACCGCGGACCACCTCCCGCTCGAAGGCGGCGAGTGCCGAGCGGGCGGCCGCCGGATCGGCCGCGTCGTCCACGATGTCGTCGGCGCGGCGACAGAACGCGTACAGGGCGGTGGTGCCCCGCCGCTTCGCCGCCGGCAGGATCCGAATCGGGCCCGCGAAGCTCGAACCGCTCCGCTGCAGGGCGGCGGAGCAGGCAGCGTGGTCGGCGGCGAGATCGATCATGGACTGCCCGCCTGCGACCAGACGGCGATCCAGGCGGCCCGGGCCGCGAGGGCGAACTTCCGGCCGCGGCCGACGGTGGGCCGCCGCGCCAGGGTGTCGCCACCGACCCGCTCGATGGCGTCGGCCACGGCCCGGCCGCCCCCAAGAAACATGGCGATCGCCGGCCGCAGGGCCCGAGGGGCCGCGGCGACGAGGGGCGCCCCGCGGTCGAAGCACTCGCGGGCCCAGACGACCTCGTGCCGGACGAGTTCCCTCAGGGCAGGGGAGGCCCGCGGCGCGTCGAGGTCGGCCTCCGCCACGGCGAACCGAGCCATGTCGTCCGCGGGCAGGTAGACCCGTCCGGCGAGCCGATCACGCCTGATGTCCTGCCAGAAGTTGACGAGTTGCAGCCCGGAGCAGATGGCGTCGGACATGGCGACGAGCTGCGGGTCACGGCAGCCCTCGAGGGCGAGCACGATCCGGCCCACCGGGTCGGCCGAGCGACGGCAGTAGTCGAGCAGATCCGCCCGGTCGGCGTACCGGGTCTTCACCTGATCCTGGCGGAACGCATCGAGCAGGTCGGCGAACGGCTCGATGCCGACGCCGGTCGACCGGGCCGTGTCGGCCAGCGCCACGAACACCGGGTGCCGCGGCCGCCCCGCGAAACACTCCTCGAGGCCCGCCCGCCAGGCAGCCAGATCCCGCAGCGCCGCGTCGGACCCGACGGCCTCGTCGGCCAGATCGTCGGCCCAGCGGGCGAACGCGTATACGTTCGCCAGGTGCTGCCGCAGCCGGGCGGGCACCAGCCGGGTGGCCACGGTGAAGTTCTCGTAATGGCGCGCCGCCACCTGCCGACAGAAGGCCCGCGCGGCCTCGATGTCGTCGCCGGCGGGCAGGGGCGCGAGCCGCCAGGCCGCGGGGTCGCGGCGGGCGGCGGGGATCGTTTCGCTGGTCATGCGCGGCGCCCAGGGGACAATCTGGCCGGGCAAACGGGGCTCCACTACCATACCGTGTCGGACCGGCCCCGCGTGGCCGGCCTGCCGTCGGCGCCAACCACCATGAAAATCCTGCTCGCCAGCCCCCGCGGATTCTGCGCGGGCGTCAACATGGCCATCGAGACGCTGGAGACGGCCATCCGGCTGTACGGCACGCCGGTCTACGTGTTCCACGAGATCGTCCACAACAAGCACGTCGTCGACCGCTTCGTCCGAGAGGGAGCCGTGTTCGTCGACGCCGTGGAGGAGGTGCCCGAGGGGGCCGTGCTCCTGTTCTCGGCCCATGGCGTGGCCCCGGAGGTGCGGCGGGTCGCGGAGGCCCGGCGGCTGCGGGCGATCGACGCCACGTGCCCGCTGGTCACGAAGGTGCACCTCGAGGCGATCAAGTACGCCAAGCAGGGCTACCGGATCATGCTCATCGGTCACGAGGGGCACGACGAGGTGATCGGCACCATGGGGCAGGCGCCGGCCGCGTTCACGCTGGTCGAGACGCCCGACGCGGTCGACGGGCTCCCCTTCGGGCCCGACGACAAGCTCGCCTACCTCACGCAGACCACGCTCTCGGTGGACGATGCGTCGCGGATCATCAAGCGGCTCAAGGAGCGGTTCCCGCACATCGTCGGCCCGCCCAAGGACGACATCTGCTACGCGACGCAGAACCGCCAGGAGGCCGTGCGGCTGCTCTCCGAGGGGGCCGACATGGTGATCGTGCTCGGCAGCCAGAACAGCTCCAACAGCCAGCGACTCGCGGAACTCGCCCGCGAGCAGGGCATCCCCGCCCACCTCATCGACGGCGCCAACGAGATCGAACCGGCCTGGTTCCAAGGCCACGAGACCGTGCTGATCACGGCCGGGGCGAGCGCGCCGGAGCGGGTCGTGCAGGACTGCATCACGTGGCTCCGGGAGCGGTACGGTGCCACCGTCGAGGAGCGGACGATCCGGGAGGAGGAGGTCTACTTCCCGCTCCCGAAGGAACTGCGGGCCGCGGCCGGGGCCGTTCAGCTACCGATGGCATGAGGGGCGGGTGAGCCTCACCGGCTCTCGTCTCACCACTCCATCGACCAGGGGTGGGATTGCCCATGCCCTGAGAGCCGGCGTAGGCGGCCAGCGGAACCATGGATGGCGGAGCGCAGACGCCTCCGAGAGAGCGGAGCCCAGGCACCGAGCCGCCGCAGGCGGATTGGTCGGGGCGCAGCGAACGTCCGGCGACGGGGCCTGGGCAACCTCACCCCGTGCGCACCAGCCGAGGTCCAACTCACTTCGTGAGTTTCTTGTACCGGAAGCGGTGTGGCTCGTCGGCGTCGAGGCCGAGCCGCTCCTTGCGGCTCCGCTCGTAGACCTCGAAGTTGCCCTCGCAGACGTGGACGTAGCCGTCCCCCTCGAAGGCGATGATGTGCGTCGCCAGGCGGTCGAGGAACCAGCGGTCGTGGGTGATGACCACCACCGAGCCGGCGAAGCTCGTGATCCCCTCCTCCAGCGACCGCAGGGTGTCGACGTCGAGGTCGTTGGTCGGCTCGTCGAGCAGGAGCAGGTTGGCACCGCCGCGGAGCAGCTTGGCGAGGTGCACGCGATTGCGCTCGCCGCCCGAAAGCGTGCCCACCTTCTTCTGCTGGTCGGGCCCCATGAAGTTGAACTTCGCCACGTAGCTGCGGGCGTTGACGGTCCGCTTGCCGAGCTCGATCGTGTCGTGGCCTCCCGAGATCTCCTCGAACACCGTCTTGTCGGGATCGAGCGCGTCGCGGTTCTGGTCTACGTAGCCGATGTCGACCGTCGCCCCCACCTTCACCGTGCCCGAGTCGGGCTTCTCGGCCCCGACCAGCATCCGGAAGAGCGTCGTCTTGCCGGCGCCGTTGGGGCCGATGATGCCCACGATGCCTCCGGGAGGCAGCCGGAAGGACAGGTTCTCGAACAGCAGCTTGTCGCCGAAGGCCTTGGAGATCTTCTCCACGTCGATCACCTGATCGCCGAGCGGCCGGCTGGCGGGAATGAAGATCTCGACCTCCGAATCGCGGACGGCGGCCTGCTCGGCGGCGAGCTTCTCGTAGGCCGCCATGCGGGCCTTGCTCTTGGCCTGCCGCGCCTTGGGCGACATGCGGACCCACTCCAATTCCTTGTCGAGCGTCTTCTGCCGTGCCGAGGCCTGCTTCTCCTCCAATTCCAACCGGGCCTTCTTCTGCTGGAGCCACGACGAATAGTTGCCCTCGAAGGGGATGCCCCGGCCGTGATCGACCTCGAGGATCCACTTGGCCACGTTGTCGAGGAAGTAGCGGTCGTGGGTCACCGCCACGACCGTGCCCGTGTACTCGGCGAGGTGCCGCTCCAGCCAGTTGACGCTCTCGGCGTCGAGGTGATTCGTGGGCTCGTCGAGAAGAAGCAGGTCGGGCTTCTCGAGGAGCAACTTGCAGAGCGCCACGCGGCGCCGCTCGCCGCCGGACAGGTTGGCCACGCCCCAATCCCCCGGCGGCAGGTTCATCGCGTCCATGGCGGTCTCCACCTGCCGGTCGAGGTCCCACAGGTTCTTGGCGTCGATCTCGTCCTGCACGCGGGCCTGCTCGGCGAGCAGCTTCTCCATCTCGTCGTCGCCGAGGGGCTCGGCGAACCGGGCGTTGATCTCCTCGTAGCGACGAAGCACGGCCCGGGAATGGTCGACCGCGTCCATCACGTTCTCGAACACGGTTTTCGCGGGGTCGAGCCGCGGCTCCTGCTCGAGGTAGCCGACGGTGTAGCCGTCGGCGAGCCGGGCCTCGCCGTCGTACTCGCGATCGATGCCCGCCATGATCTTCATGAGCGTGCTCTTGCCGGCGCCGTTGCGACCGAGCAGCCCGATCTTCGCGCCGGGATAGAAGGCGAGGTTGATGTTCTTGAGCAGCTCGCGCTGGCCGAACTTCTTGTTGAGGTCGGAGATCTGAAAGATGAAGGCGGGGCCCATCGTGGCGGTCGCTGCTCCGTGCGGTGTGGCGGGCGGGGTCGAGTCGGGAAATGGTACCGGACGGACCTGCCGTGAACGAGGCCCGAGACCACGGACTCGTTGCAGCGCGGGAGGCGATGGTCTAGGATTTCGGCGGTTGGTCGGCCGCGTCCCGCGGCCGCGCCCGAGGAGACGCCGCCATGCCCGAATACGCCCAGCCCGACGTGCTGGTGTCCACCGAATGGGTCGCCGGACACCTCGCCGATCCCACGGTTCGCATCGTCGAGTCCGATGAGGATCGGGCCCTCTACACCCAGGGCCACATCCCCGGCGCCGTCGAGATCGACTGGGCCGTCGACCTGCAGTGCCCGGTGGTCCGCGACTACATCGACCGGCAGGCCTTCGAGCGGCTGTGCGCCGAGCGGGGCATCTCCAACGACACCACGGTGGTCTTCTACGGCGACAAGAGCAACTGGTGGGCCTGCTACGCGTTCTGGGTGTTCAAGCTCTACGGCCACCGGGACTGCCGGATCATGAACGGCGGCCGGAAGCGTTGGGAGCTCGACGGCCGCGCCTGGTCGAACGAGCGCGTCTCCTATCCGCGGGCGACCTACTCCGCGCAGGAGCAGGATGGCTCGATCCGCGCCCTCCGCGACGAAGTCCTCAAGCACTGCAAGGCCGGCAAGCAGCTGCTCGACGTCCGCAGCCCCGAGGAATACCGTGGCGAGCGGATGCACATGCCCGACTATCCCAACGAGGGCGCCGTCCGGGGCGGACATGTTCCCGGGGCCCTCAACGTGCCCTGGCCGATGAACTGCCACGAGGACGGCACGTTCAAGTCCGCCAAGGAGCTGGAGAAGCTGTACGTCAAGGAACTCCGCATGAAGCGCCGGTCGCCGACCATCGCCTACTGCCGGATCGGCGAGCGGTCGAGCCTCACGTGGTTCGTGCTCAGGTACCTGCTCGGCTTCGGCAACGTGAAGAATTACGACGGCTCGTGGCTGGAGTGGGGCAACGCCGTGCGGGTGCCGATCGCCAAGGGAGCCGAGCCGGGCGGCAGGGCCGCCGCGGCCGCCACCACGGCCCACGCGTAGCGCATGAGCGGCGTCCGCGAGAAGGTCGACGAGATCGTCGGCGAGTTTTCCGACCTCGACGGTCGTGAAAAACTCGAACTGCTCGTCGACTACGCCAACGGCCTGCCGCCGTTGCCGCCGGCCTACGAGGCCCGCAAGGCAGCCGAGGACCGCCGCGTGCACGAGTGCCAGACACCCGTCTTCCTGTGGACCGAAGTGGAGCAGGGGATGGCGCGGGTCGTGGCCGAGGTCGCGCCGGAGGCGCCGACGGTGAAGGGCTTCGTGGCGATCCTGGCCGCGGCGGTGAACGGCCGCCCCGTCGCGGAGGCGGCTGCCATCCCCGAAGACCTGCTGGAGCGGCTCGGGCTGGCCGACGTGCTCGGCATCCTCCGCTCCCGCGGCCTGCGGTCGATCACGGCCCGCATCAAGCGCGGCCTGGCCGAGGCGGCGGCCCGTTGAAGGCACCGATGAAGGCACCAGACATCCCCCGTCTCGCATGCAGGAACCGCCACCCTCCGCGGTCGTTCGGGACCGGACACGCCAGGGCAGGCGAGGGGATCGGCGTGAGGATGCGGAGCGTGGCGGACGTTCGCCAGCGACGCAACTCATGCCGTCCCCGAGCCGGGTTGGGCTTTTCGACTCCCTCCGTCCCGCGCATCGCCACCCCGAAAAGGACCGTCCGTGTCACCCGCTGAAAAAGTCGTCGCCGGCATCGACCTCGGCGGCACGGCCATCAACTACACGTTCCTCGACGAGCGTGGCCAGTTCCTGATCGACGGCCTGTGCGAGCATCCGGCCCGCAGCGTCGAGGGACCGGACGTCTGCCTGGGACAGATCGAGGTCGGCCTGCAGGCGGCCGCCGCCCGGGCCGGACTGGAACTCGGGAAGCTCGTGGCGGTGGGCCTCGACACGCCGGGGCCGGCGAGTGCGGCTGGAGTCCTGAGCCGCCGCGGCTCGACGAACTTCGTCCACCCCGACTGGGCCGGCTTCGACATGCGGGCCGGCCTCGAGAAGCGGCTCGGCCTGCCCGTGACCTATCTCAATGACGGCAACGCCGCCGCCCTGTGGGGCCACGTCGCGATCTTCGGCTCCGAGAACGCGGCCACGAGCGTGTCCGCGATCATCGGCACGGGCCTCGGCGGCGGCGTGATCACCGGCGGCCGCGTCGTCACCGGCCGCAACGGCTTCGGCGGCGAGCTGGGGCACGTGCTCCTGCCGTGGACGGTGATCCCGGGCATCGAGGGTCTGGTGCCGAAGTGCAACTGCGGCCGCACGGGCGACCTCGAGTCGCTCTGCTCGCTGACGGCGATCCGCCAGTCGCTCCTGCCGCACTTCCTCGTCCGGCATCCGGGGCACCCGCTGGCCGCGGAGGCCGACGTGGGCCGGGCGGCCAAGCTGGTCCGCGGCCTCGCGGAGCGGGGCGACGAGATGTGCCGGGCGATCTTCCGCGTCCAGGCCCGGGCCCTGGGCCTGTTCTTCGACGAGATGATCAACGTCTTCGATCCCGACGCGCTGATCGTGGGGGGCGGCGCCGTCGAGACCGACGAGGCCTTCCGCCGCTGGTTCCTCACCGAGATCCGCGCCGGCATGCCGACGCAGCGCGAGGAGCAGGCCGACCTGCCGATCCACGTCATGCCCGCCGGCGACACGGCCGGCGCCCGCGGCGCCGCCCTCGACGCCGCGAGGATGGTTCGCGAACGGGGACTGTAGCGGCGGCCTCGAACCGCCGGGTCAGGCGACCTGGTCGAGCACCGGCAACGCCGGCAGGCCGTTGGGCTGGAGCCGCGGGGCGGGGGAGGGCAGGGGCCGCAGATCGGCGGGTTTCGCCCGCGGGGGCCCGAAGATCATCAGCCGCGCGGTGGCGAGCAGGCCACTCAGCGACCCGAACGTGGCCTCCACGGCCGCCGGCTCGTAGCCGCAGTGCACCATGCAGTCGCGGCACTTGGGATTCCCGCTGGCCCGCCCGTAACGGTCCCAGTCGGTCTCCTCCATCAGTTCGCGAAACGTCCGCGAATAGCCCTCGTCGAGCAGGTAGCAGGGCCGCTGCCAGCCGAAGAGGTTGTAGGTGGGCGTGCCCCAGGGACGGCATTCGAGTTCCCACGCTCCCTTGAGGAACTCGAGAAACACCGGTGACTGATTGAACTTCCAGCGCCGCGGCGCCCCGTCGAGCATGCGGCGAAAGAGCGACTGGCTCCGCTGCCGGGGCAGGAAGTGGTCCTGGTCGGGCGCCTTGGAGTAGGAGTAGCCCGGCGAGATCATCATCCCCTCGACGCCGAGGGCCATCACGTCGTCGAAGAACTTCCGGTAGCGGCCGGGATCGGCGTCGGTGAAGAGCGTGGAGTTGGTCGTCACCCGGAAGCCGGCCCGGCGGGCGGCCTTGATCGCCGCCACCGCGGCGTCGTACACGCCCTCCCGGCAGACGGCGTGGTCGTGCTCCTCGCGCGGCCCGTCGAGATGCACGGAGAAGGCCAGGTAGGGGGAAGGCTCGAAGTGCGGCAGCATCTCCTCGAGCTTGAGCGCGTTGGTGCACAGGTAGAGGTATTTCCTACGGGCCACGATGCCGGCCACGATCTGCTCGATCTGCGGGTGCAGGAGCGGCTCGCCGCCGGGGATCGAGACGATCGGCGCCCCGCACTCGTCCACCGCAGCGAAGCACTGCTCCGGTGTGAGGTGCGAGCGGAGGATCTCGACGGGGTGCTGGATCTTGCCGCAGCCACCGCAGGCGAGGTTGCAGCGGAAGAGCGGCTCGAGCATGAGCACGAGCGGATAGCGGTCGTTGCCCCGCAGCCGCTGGACGGCCACGTGCCGCAGCACCGCCAGCATCTGCCCGATCGGCACGCTCATGCGACCCGCTCCACCCGCCGGGCGGCGGCGTGCCGCGTCATGCGGATCAGCGCGATGAGCGGGAAGTAAATCGGGTACCAGTGGTACCGCAGGTAGAACACCCGCGGAAAGCCGGTGCCCGTGAACTCGTCCTGCAGCCACGTGCCGTCGGCCTCCTGCCGCTCGACCAGCCAACGCACGCCGGCCTGCACCGCCCGCGACTCCCCGCGGCCCGCCGAGACCAGCCCGGCCACGGCCCATGCGGTTTGCGAGGCGGTCACCGGCCCGACGCCCGCGAGCGCCCGATCGGTGTAACTCTCGGGCGACTCGCCCCAGCCGCCATCGGGCTGCTGATGGGCCTCCAGCCAGTCGGCGGCGTGGGCGACGAGCGGGTCGGCCGGGCACACGCCGACCGCTTGCAGGCCCTGGAGCGCCTGCCAGGTGCCGTAGATGTAGTTCACTCCCCAGCGGCCATACCACGAACCGTCGGCCTCCTGGGTCTTCTCCAGGTAGGCGATCGCCCGCTCGACCGCCGGGTGACCGCGGCGCAGTCCCGTCTTGCCGAAGGCCTCGAGCACCCGACCCGCGAGGTCGGGCGAACTCGGGTCGATCATCGCGTTGTGGTCGGCGAACGGCACCTTGCAGAGCAGTTCGCAGTCGTTGTCGAGATCGAACGCCCCCCAACCACCGTCTGTGTTCTGCATCGCCGCGAGCCAGCCGACGGCCCGGGCGACCGCGGCTGCCACCCGGCGCCGCCGCTCTTCCCCGGCGGGGACCGCCGCCGGACTGTCCAACCATGTCGCCAGCGCGATGACCACCATCGCGGTGTCGTCGACGTCGGGGTAGAAGCGGTTGGCGTATTGGAAACACCAGCCCGAGGGCTCGGCCCGCGTCCGCCGCGCCCAGTCGCCGGTGGCACGGATCTCGTTGTCGAGCAGCCAGTCCACGGCCTTCGCGAGCTCCCCGTCATCGATCGTAAGATCGCCGGCCGCGGCCGCCTCGGTGAGGCCGATGAGCGTGATCGCCGTGTCCCAGACGGGCGAGCGGCACGGTTCGATCCGGGTCGTGCCGTCCGGCTCCTGCTCGACGAGGCCGTCGAGCTGCCGCCAGCACTCCCGCACCTCCGGCGCATCCTCGTCACAGCCCATCGCCCGCAGGGCCACGATGCTCCATACGATCGGCGGAAAGATGGCCCCCAGGCCATCGCTGCCGGAAAACCGCTCGAGCATCCAGCGGCGACACGCCTGGATCGCCCGGGCCCGGAGCGGCATGAAGCCCACCGCCTCGCAGGCCTTCATGAACAGGTCGGTGCCTCGAAAGAATCGCGCCCAGAAGCTGCGGTCGACCGGGGGCGGCGGGCCGCGCCGATCCCGCGCCGTGAATAGTTCGGCGATGCCGCGACCCGCCGGAATCGGCCGCAGCGGCTTGAACGCCCACATCAGCGACAGCGGCACGATCATCGTCCGCGACCAGGCCGACACCCGGTGCAGGTTGATCGGAAACCAGTCCGGCAGGAGCACCATCTCGGGCGGCACCGCCGGACAGGCGGCGTAGGGCATCTGGCCGAGCAGGGCCAGATAGAACTTCGTGAAACTGTTGACGGCCCACGGTCCACCGGCGGCTGCGATCGCCTGCCGCGCCCGCACGAGCGCGGGTGACCGCGGGTCGTGGCCGGTGAGTTTGAGCGCCAGGTACGCTTTCACGCTCGCGCTGACGTCGACGGGGCCGCCGGGATGGATCGCCCAGCCCCCCTCGGGCAGTTGCAGCGCCAGGATCCGCCGGGCCGCCCCGGCCACGTCCGGTCGCTCGAGCCGACCGGACCACGCGAGGATCAGGATGAACTCGCTCTCGAGGATGGTGTCTCCTTCGAGCGGGCCGCGCCAGTGGCCGTCGGCGGACTGCTGCGATCGCAGCCAGGCCGCCACGCGGGCGGCGGCGGTCCGCACGTCGCGGCCGTCGGGCTCGAAACCGGTCCCGCGGGCCGGGGCATGCCGGCCCGTGCGGAACGGGCGGCCGACCGTGACGGACGGCTCATCCGTCGCGGTGCCGGCGAGGCTCTCGTGGACCGAACTCATGCAACCATCCCTGCTGCCACTGACGCGAGCGATCCATCGCCCGCCATACGGTGAGGTTCGGGGAAGATTAAAGAGCGGCGGAAACACCGACAAGTCCGGAAGGAAGGGCGAGCCTGCCCCGGGCGACCTGGCGCGACACACGGGGAAAGATGGGCGAGGTTTACGGCCTGCCGGCCCCGCCTCCCGGGCCAGCCAGCGGCATCTCGATGGTCACCCGCGTGCCACCCCCGGGTCGTGAATCAACTCGGACGGCGCCGCCGTTGAGCTCCACCAGCCGCCAGGCCTTCGGCAGACCGAGGCCGATGCCGCGGCCCGCCTCGCGGCCGCTGAAGAACGGGTCGAAGGCCCGACGCAGCGTGGCGGCGTCCATGCCCCGGCCGTCGTCGGCCACCTCGATCTCGGCCGCCGTCACACCGGCGCGGGCCGCCACCCCCACCTGGCCGCCGTCCTCCACCGCCTCGACGGCGTTCATGACCACGGCCCGCAACGCCTCGACGACCTGCCCGACATCCACCATGACCTCGACCGGCCGCGGGGGCGGGGCGAACTCCAGCCGCAGGCCGCGGGCCACGGCAGTGGGCCGCAGCGGCTCGAGCACGGCCCGCACGATCTCGCCGATCGCCGCCACCACCGGCTGCGGCCGCGGCGGCCGCGCGAAGACCATCAGCCCGCCGATCATGTCGCGGGCCCGGAAGGCCTGGTCCACGATCGTCGCCAACCGGCGGCGGCGCTCCGGATCGCGCTCGTCGACGAGCAGCGCCTGCGCCCGCGCGGCGATGTTGGCCAGCGGGTTGTTGATCTCGTGCCCGGCCCCATAGGCGAACTCGCGGAGCGCCTCGAGCCGGGCCTCGGCGAGGGCCGCCTCGAACCGCTGGTCGCTCGCGGCCTCGTTCATCCGGTCGCTCCTCGCGGCGGCCCCGAAAAAAAGCGGCCGCCCGCACCCGGCGGGGGGGCGGGCGGCCGCGACGTTGCGCTCCAGGCGGCGGGCCGACGGCTCACGAACCGGCGACGCCCGACTCGATGTCGAGCAGGCTGCAGATCCGGTCGACGAGCATCTCGGCCTCGAACGGCTTCTGCAGGAACTCGTTGGCCCCGGACGCCTTGAGGTCCTCGATCTTGTCCGGCTCGCACATGCCGGAGATGCAGATGATCCGCACCTCGTCCATGGTCGAGTCGCTGCGGACCCGCTGGCAGACCTCCTTGCCGTTGATGTCCGGCAGCATGACGTCGAGCACGATCAGGTCGGGACGATAGTCCTTGACCATCATGCCGGCGTCGAAGCCGTTGTTCACGCTGCGGGTCTCGAACCGGCCGTCCTTCTCGAGGACGTCCGTGATCAGCTCGACGAGATCCTGGTCGTCGTCGACGACGAGGATCTTTCGCCGCCCACTCTCCAGGGCATCGGTCGGGATCCCGTTGTCGCGCATGAACAGGAACAACTGGTCACGCGGGATCCGGCGAAACCGGCTGCCCGGCACCCGGAATCCCTTCAACTGGCCCGAGTCGAAGCAGCGAATGATCGTCTGCTGACTCACCTTGCAAATCTTGGCGGCTTCGCCGGTCGTGTACACGGTCTTCTGCATCTGCTTTACCACCCTCTCCCTAGCCGTGGTGCAGCTAGTCAAAACGGCGGCCCGGGGGCTCCTCGCGAGCGACTCGACCCCGAACGCCTAGGCCTCCTTGCAGCGGTCTCATGACGCCGTCGCCACAACGGTCGCCATTCGCGTCGCACTCCGTGCCGACGCAGTTCTCCGAACGTTCCCGGTCCGTCCGGGAACACCGGTCCGGCAACGACGCAGGCCGGGGAAAGAGGGGGAAAGGACTCCGCTTCCTTCAACCGCTTCCCTGCATGCCATCCTTGCCAGACAACCCAACTCTACAGGCGGCTTTCGCGGCGAGTCAATATCGTTCCAGACGCCGCAAACCCCTTGTTCGCAGGCCTTTGGGCGAAGCCTCCAAAAGCCTGAAAAAATCGCCGCCCGCGATGGCGGCCCAGCCCGCCGGCGTTGCCGTGCCGACGCGTCACCCGGGCGCGACGATCTCGAGCAACTCGACCGCGGGCACGCCACCCACGCGAATCTCCGCGACGCGGCCGAAGGCCACGGCGTCCGGCGGACCGCCGAACAGCGCGGCGAGGTGCGGCCCGGCCGTGACCCGGAGGAGGCGGACTTGTTGCACGTCGCAGAGCAGGCCGGCGTCGACGAGGATACGGCCAAGCGGCATGCGGCCCGCGCGGATCGCGGCCGCAGTCTCCGGCGGAACCGCGGCCAGGTCGATGCGCACGATGCCGTGCTGCACGACCCTCCCGTCGCGAAGGAGGAGGATCTCCCGGGCGTAGCGATCGCGGTCGGCTGTCCCCGGCCGCTCGGCGACGATCCGCAGCTCGACCGGGCCGCCGTGATGCCGTTCCATCGCCACGGTCATGTGGCTGCGATGATCGAGCAGCCGGCGGGGCTGATCGGGGACCGCGTCCGCCGGGAGTTCCTCGAACCGGCCGAACGCGTCCGGATCGGCGTGAAACTCCCGGACGATCGCCAGGGCCCGCCCGACGGCGGTGGGGTCAGCGGGCTGCATCGGATGGCGACAAGGAGGGGAACACCGTTCGGGGATTCTCCCGCCGCCGGCCGCCGGCCGCAAGCCGCGGCGGTTCAGCCGGCCCCGACGTCGGCCGCCGACTCGGGTACGGCCAGATCGAGCAGGAACTCGAGGACTTCGCGGAGCCGCGGCAGCCGACAGCCCGCGATCGCCGCCGCCGCCCCGGCCCGTTCGTCGCGCACGATCGCCGCGGTCCGCACGAACACGTCGGCCCGCCGATAGAGCTCCCGCGCTTCGGCGACCGCAGCAGCAACGGCCGCCTCCGGGGCATCCGCCGCTGCGGCCATGCCGGCGAGCTTCCGCAGCCGAGCCGCGTCGTCGCCCGACAGCCGTTCCATCGCCAGCGCCCACATCACCGTGGGCCGGCCGCCGAGCAGGTCGCCGGCCGCCCGCCGGGCGTTCTCCAGGTCGCCCTGCCAATCCTTCAAGTCGTTGAGCACCTGGAAGCCGGTGCCAACGTGCAGGGCATAGCGATCGACGGCAGCCGCGACGCCGGGCTCGAGCCCCGCCAGCCGAATGCCAATCGCGATCGCGGCCTCGAACGCGGGGGACGTCTTGAGCCCGTAGATCGCCAGGGCCTCGGCTGGGGCGAGCCGCCTGTCGCCGTCGTCGCGCCACCAGAGTTCCGCCCCCTGTCCGCGGGCGAGCCGCACGTGGGCGTCGGCCAGGAGCCGGACGACGTCGCGGGACGTGCCGGCGTCGACGCCGACGAGACCCGAGACGATGCGGTAGCCGAGGCCGAGCAGGTGGTCGCCCACGTTGATCGCCGTGGGCACGCCCCGGGCGCGGTGCAGCGTCGACTGGCCGTACCGCATGGCGTCATCGTCCTCGATGTCGTCATGGACGAGCGAGGCCTTGTGGAACACCTCGATCGCCACGGCGGCCGCCTTGACCGATTCGCGGACGACCGCGGGATCCGCCGCGTAGCCGGCGGCCGTGGCCACCGCCGGCTGCACCACCTGCAGGTCGGCCCGCACCGCGTCGTAGGCCGCCAGGGCGATGAACGGCCGCAGGAACTTGCCACCGCGGGCGAGGAAATCGGAACCCAGCGCCGCGGTGGCATCGAGTGGCAACAGCCGTCCGGTGGCCACGGGCGGCGGCAACGCCTCGGCGAGTCCCAGCCGGCCGCCGAGCGCGGCGAGCGCCTCGGGGGCGAACATTTCGGCCGCCTCGCGGAGCAGGGGCAGATAGTCGCCCATCGGGGCCGTGGCCCCGCCCCCCACACCGAGCAGGCCCAGCACCCAGTCGACGTCGATCGCGACGGCCTCGGCACACGGGCCGCCGGCCACGGCATCGCCCGCCGGCCGGCAGGGAACCGCCGCCACGGGCAAGGAAAATGCCGGCAGCATCGCGAACGCCTTCTCGAGGTGCTCGAGTTTCGCCACGCCGAGAATGCCGTCGTACTGACCGGTGAGCAGGGAGCCGATCGCGGCCACGGCCCGGTTCGTCGATTCGACCACCCAGCCCGAGTCGCGGGCGGCGGCCCAGATCGTCGCGATCCCGCAGGCCGGCCCGCACACGTGGGGCACGAGCGACTCGCCGGCGGCGGACACGCGTGGGCAATCGGGCAGGAGCAGCAGCCGCCGACCACTGGCACCCGCGGCCAGCCGCTCCCGCCAGTATTCCGACACGATCGTGACCATCGTCCAGCCGACGAGATCGGCGCCACCCCCGGCTCGGGTGACGAGCGACTCGGCAACCGATCGCAGCCCCGCGGCTGTGCGTGCCGCGGGCGGCAGCCCGTCCGCCCGCCACCCCGCGACGAGGTCGCTCGCCAGGGCCCGAAGCCGGTCGCGGGCCGGCCGCGACGCAGGACAGGCGAGCGGGCCGGCGGGAGCAGGAGCGGGACGAGCGACGGCGGCGGTACGGTTCACGAATCGGGCATTCCGAGAGTGGGGAGGTCCGATTGTAGAACCGTCCCCCCCGATCTTGGCTAACCCTGCCCGCCCGACGGCTCGAAAAATGCGGGAATCAGCGCGTCGACCTGGAGCAGGCCGCTCCGCGACAGCACCGGCTGGGGACGGAGCGACTCGAGCCGCCCCTCCGCCTCCAGGGCCCGCCACTGGTCAGCCCACTCCGCGACCGGGTCGACGCCGAACTTCCGCCGCAGCCGCTCCACGTCGAGCCGCCCCTTCTTGAGACCGAGCACGGTCTCGCGGATCAGGAGTTCGCGGGGCGTGGGCACGAGGCCGCGGCGGATCGGCAGCCGACCGGCCTCGACGTCGTCAAGATAGCCGTCCCAGTGCGTGTCGTTCTGATAATGGACGCCCGAGAGATGGCCGAAGCTGGCGACACCGAGGGCGGCGAGGTCGGCGCCTTCCCAGAGCATGTCGCGATAGCGGAACTGGACGCGGTCCGGATCACGGACGAGCGTGTAGCCGCTCGACACGACGTAGCCGGCGGCCTCGAACCGCTCGAACGCCCAGGCCACCCAGGCCCGCTTCGTCGGCCAGTCGGCGACGGGCACCTCGCCTCCTCCGTCCTTGGCGTCCTTCACGAACACCGTGTTGAAGGGAAGCTCCATCTGGTAGATCGTCACGCTGTCGGCGCCGAGGGCGAGTGTCTTCTCGACCGTCGTCCGCCACGACTCGAACGTCTCGCCGACCATGCCGGCGATCAGATCGACGTTCGTGCTCGGGAATCCGGCCGCCTGGATCCAGTCCCAGGCGCGGAGGATCTCGGCGGACAGGTGAGCCCGGCCGTTGGCCTCGAGGATCGAGTCGTCGAAGTTCTCGACCCCGAGCGAGATCCGCGTCATGCCCAGGGCCTTGAGGGCCCTGACCTTGGGCTCCGAGAGCGTGCCCGGCTCGCACTCGAACGTCACCTCCTCGGCGCGGTCCCAGCCAAAGCTCTCGTGCAGCCCCGCCACGAGCCGCTGCAGTTGCTTCACGGAGAGAAACGACGGCGTGCCGCCGCCGAAGTAGACGTATTTCAGCGGCCGGCCGGCGATCGCGCGGCGGGCGGCCACGATCGCCGCCTCGCGGGCCAGGGCCTGCGAATACCGCTCCACGTCGACCGCGGCCACGTCGGTGTAGACGCGGAAGTAGCAGAACTTGCACCGCTTGCGGCAGAAGGGCACGTGCAGGTAGAGCCCGAGCGGCGCCGCCGTGGGGGCGGCGTCGAAGGCAGCGAGCACCTCCGGCACGGCTTCGGCATGCCACCGCGCGAACGGCGGATAGTTGGCGACGAAGTAGCTACCCGGCTCGGTGGCGTCGCTCATGGTGTCATCCGGCGGCGGTCGCGGGCTACGGGGAGGGTCCTGCCGCCGGCAGCGGTCGTGCCGGGTCTGCGGGGGTGGAGACTGGTCGCATCAGTCTATCCTGATCGTGGCGGGGGCCGGCCGACGGCGTGATTTGCCCGGGTGCCAACCGCGAACTAGCCTCCACCCGAGGTGTCCGTCCCCAAGGAGTCCGTCATGGAATACGTCGCCATCGCCGCCGCCGTCGCGATCCTCCTCGTCGTCCTCATGGGCGTCCGGGTCGTGCCCCAACAGAGCGCGTCCGTCGTGGAACGGCTCGGCCGGTTCAACGGCGTGCTGACGCCGGGCCTCAACGTCATCATCCCCTTCGTCGACAAGATCGCCTACCGTCACACGCTCAAGGAGGTGGCCGTCGACATTCCCGAGCAGGTGTGCGTCACCAAGGACAACGTGCAGGTCGCCGTCGACGGCGTGGTGTTCCTGCAGGTCGTCGACGCCAAGCTCGCCTCCTACGGCATCGCCAATTACCACTTCGCGGTGTCGCAGCTCGCCCAGACCACCATGCGGTCGGAGATCGGCAAGATCGTCCTCGACAAGTGCTTCGAGGAGCGGAGCAACATCAACGCGGCCGTCGTCGCCGCGATCGACGAGGCGGCCGCGGGCTGGGGCGTGAAGGTGCTGCGGTACGAGATCAAGAACATCACCCCGCCCGACACGGTGCTGGTGGCGATGGAGAAGCAGATGCAGGCCGAGCGGGAGAAGCGGGCCACGATCCTCCAGTCCGAGGGCCAGAAGCAGTCGGCCGTGAACATGGCCGAGGGCCAGAAGCAGAAGGTGGTGCTCGAGTCGGAGGCCCTGCGGCAGCAGCAGATCAACAGCGCGGAGGGCGAGGCGGCCGCTATCATCGCCGTGGCCGACGCTACCGCCCAGGGCATCCGCCGGGTCGCCGACGCGATCCGCTCCGAGGGGGGCCTGGAGGCCGTGCAACTGCGGGTCGCGGAGCGGCTCGTCGAGCAGTATGGCAAGCTCGCCAAGGAGACGAATACGATGATCCTGCCGGCGAACTTCGCCGACATCGGCAGCCTCATCGCCGCGGCGATGGCCGTGGTCAAGCGGGGCGACAAGACCGCCTCGTGACGCCGCCGATCCGCCCGCAGGATTCACGGAGGATGCGATGAACGACCTGCTTACCCCGTCCGCCTTCTGGCTCGCGCTGGGCTTCCTCCTGATGGCGGCGGAGCTCGCGTCCGGTGCGGCCGTGCTCATCTTCTGCGGTTTGGGGGCGCTGGCGGTCGGCATCCTCCTCACCCTCGGCGTCGCCGTGCCGGCGCCGTGGCAAGTGGTGCTGGCCGCGGTGCTGGCCCTCGCCTCGACGCTCCTGTTCCGGCCGCTGCTCCGCCGGTCGCTGAGCGGGCACGCCGAGTACGCCGACCACGTCGGTGCTCTCGTCGTGGCGCAGACGCCCGTCGAGCACGACGCGCCCGGCACAGTCCGCCATCGCGGCACCGTGTGGCAGGCCCGCACGGCGCGGGGCGAATCCCTGGCGGCGGGCGACAAGGGCGTCGTCACCGGAGTCGAGGGGATCGAGCTCCGGATCCGCCGCGCCTGATGGCTCACAGGCCGCGGGCGGCCCGCAGGTCTTCGAAGTCGCGGAGATGGTAGGCCACCTTCGCCTTGTCGAGCACCCGGCACAGGCCGCGGAGCGCGATGCCCATGCCGTCCGGGCCGCTCGTGCCGCCGAACTGGCCGCCGCCGCGGACGTGCGGCTCGAGGTCGAGGAACACGCCCGGAATCCCGCGCCGCTCGAGCTTCTTCGTGAGCGCCGGCAGCATGCCCCGCAGGTCGGCCAGGATCCGCTCGTGGCCGCTCGCCCCGAGGTCGGCGGGCACGAAGTTCGAGAGCTTATCTTCCTCGACATGACCACCGCGCTTGGCGGTCTTGACGGTCGATTTGTAATCCTTGATGTGGACCCAGCCGAGCCCCGGCTTCATCGCCTCCCACTCCTTCCAGACCTGGGCCGGCGAATAGCCCTGGCAGAGGATGTTGGCGGCGTCGAACACGAGCACGAGCGCCGGGTGGTTCACCCGGCGATGAATCTCGGCGAGCAACCGGCCCGAGCGGCCGACGAGATTGGCCTCCACCTCCAGGCCGAACGTCAGGTCGGAACGATGGCAGGCCTCGGCGATCTTGCCGAGCTGGTCCACCGTCTGCTCCAGGTGGTCCTCCGGCCGATCGTCCTTCGGCGGATAGAAGGAAAACCCGCGGATCAGCTTCGTCTCGAAGGCATGGGCCAGCTCGCAGGCCTTGGCCACATCCTTGGCGAGGTACTGCTTGAAGGGCACGTAGGTGTTCTTCGTGCCGTCGGCCTTGTCGAGCAGCTTCACCTTGCCGATCGGCGAGGCGATCGAGGCCACGTTGAGGCCGTACTCGTCCTCCAGGTGCCGGATCTTCTGGATCTCCGGCAACGTGAGCTTCATGACGTTCTTCACGCCCTTGCCCACGTCGATGAATCGCAGGCTGTAGTACTCCAGGCCGATCGCAGCGAGGGCCGAGAACTGCTCCACGGCGGTGAGGTGAAAGGCGGCCTCGTCGGCGAGGGCGGAGAGGAGGACGTGGGGCTGCGGCATGGGATCGGGTTCCTGGGCGGGCGGACGTCGTTGACGGTTAGGGATTGTAGCCACGTCCTCAGCGGGCTGCCCGATCGGCAACCCCGCGCCGGGTCGGGGGTGCCCATGCCCTCTCGCCGGACGTTCGTTTCGGCCCTCCAGGCCTCCACTCACTGCGTGTCGGCTGCGCTGCGCCATCCTGGCTGCGCTTGCCTCCCCAGCCCGCTCGAAGGCATGGGCACCCCCTCCTGGAGCGCCGATTGGGATTCTCGGAACGGCGGTCCCTAGTTGGAGTCCGACTAAAAACCCGCCAGGTGGTCGGCGGCGGGGTGCGACACGGCGATCCGGGAGCGGATGCCGCCGCGGGGCGTGAACTCGGCGAGCAGCGTCATGCGCCGCGGGTGGATCACCGCGACGAGGTCGTCGAGAATGCGGTTGGTGACGTTCTCATAGAAGATGCCTTCGTTGCGGAACGCCTGGAGGTACAATTTCAGGCTCTTGAGTTCCACGCACAGTTTGTCAGGGACGTAGCGGAACGTGAGCGTGCCGAAGTCGGGCTGGCCGGTCTTCGGGCACATGCTCGTGAACTCCGGACAGATGTGCTCGATCACGTAGTCGCGGCCGGGAAACTGGTTCGTGAAGGTTTCCAACTGGTCGCGCGAGGGCGGTTTGAGGGTGCTCATGATGCTGCAGAGTGTGCCATGAACACGCCCGCTGCGAAACCCTCCGCCGCTCCCGGCCGCTCCGCGGTGGTCCTCCTCTCCGGCGGCCTGGATTCCGCCACCGCCGCGGCCTGGGCCGCCCGCGAGGGGTTTTCGCTGTCCGCGCTCTCGATCGACTACGGCCAACGGCACCGCGTGGAGCTCGACGCCGCCCGCGCGGTGGCCCGCGCCCTCGGGATCGCCGACCACGTCGTCCTGCCCGTCGACCTGGCCGCCTTCGGCGGCAGCGCGCTGGTGGACGCCGCGATCCCGGTGCCCAAGGGCCGCGACGAGGCCGCAATCGCCTCCGGCATTCCCGCGACCTACGTGCCCGCCCGCAACACCGTCTTCCTGGCGCTCGCCCTGGCGATGGCGGAGACCCGCGGCGCCGACGCGATCGTGCTGGGCATCAACGCCGTCGACTACAGCGGCTATCCCGACTGCCGGCCCGAGTACCTGGCCGCCTTCGCCCGCATGGCCACGCTCGCCACGAAGGCCGGCGTCGAAGGCCAGCCGCTCGAGTTCCTCGCACCGCTCGTCGACCTCACGAAGGAGGCGATCATCCGGCTCGGCTTGTCACTCGGGCTCGACTACGGCCTCACGACCAGCTGCTACGACCCGGGCGCCGACGGCCGGCCGTGCGGATCGTGCGACTCCTGCCGGATCCGGGCGGCGGGCTTCACCGCGGCGGGTGCCGTCGACCCGCGCTGCGACTAGCCATGCGGATCGCCGAAATCTACGCGTCGCTGCAGGGGGAAGGGCTGCTCGCCGGCACGCCGAGCACGTTCGTCCGCACGAGCGGCTGCAACCTGCGGTGCGTCTGGTGCGACACGCCGTTCACGTCCTGGCGGCCAGAGGGACGGGACATGTCGGTGGACGAGGTGCTCGCGGCCGTCGCGGTCCACGCCCCACGACACGTCGTGGTCACCGGCGGCGAGCCGCTCCTCGTCGACGCGGTCGTGCCCCTGTGCGCCGAACTGCGGCGGTGCGGGTTGCACGTCACGATCGAGACGGCCGGCACCGTGCTGCCGGCAGGGGGCGTGCCCGCCTGCGACCTGATGTCGATCAGCCCGAAGCTCGCCTCGTCGGCCCCACCCGCCGACACGCCGGGCGGCTGGGCCGCACGGCACGCGGCGGCCCGGCGGCGGGACGACGTCCTCACCGTGCTCGCCGCGTCGGCCCCCTACCAGTTCAAGTTCGTGGTCGAGACGGCGGCCGACATCGATGAGGCGGTCCGCTGGCTCGACGACCTCGGTCCCGCCATCGACCACGATCGCGTGCTCCTCATGCCGCAGGCGCGGACGCCCGAGGAACTCGCGGATCGGTCGGCCTGGCTGGCGGGCGAGTGCGACCGCCTCGGCTTTCGCCTCGCCCAGCGGCACCACATCCTCTGGTTCGGCGGCCGCCGCGGCACGTGACCGGTTCCGATCACGAAGATGACGACCCTGCGGTGGTTGCCGGGCGACGGCGCGCAGCTTATCCTTCAATCGTTTTCGGGGAATCACCATGGCTGCCAAACGATCGAGTCCCGCGGTTCGTCCGCTGCGTGGCCGGCCCAAACAGGCCGCGGCCCGCAAGCGCCCCGTGCGGATGCAGCTGCTGCACGAGGCCACGCGGTTGTTCGCGGCCCGCGGCTTCGACGGCGTCACGGTGGACGAGGTGGTGGCGGCCGCGAAGGTCAACAAGCGGATGGTCTACCACTACTTCGGCAGCAAGGACGGGCTCTACATGGCCGTCCTGGAGCGGGCCTACACCGGCCTGCGGCAGAGCGAAGAGGGGATGTTTCCGCCCGCCATCTGGTCCGAACCCACGGCCGCGATCCTCGCCAACGTCGTGGCCACCTACTTCCGCTTCTTCATGACCCACGCCGACGTCGGGCGGATCCTGCTGTGGGAGAACCTGCAGGGGGGAAGCCACCTGCGGCGCGTGACGCCGGCGATCTCGAAGAGCCCGATGCTCGCGCCCCTGCAGCGACTGGTCCGGCAGGGCGAGGCGGACGGCTCGCTGCGCAGCGGCATCGACCCGCAGCACCTTCTCGTGAACCTCTTCGGCCTGTGCCAGATCTATTTTTCCAACCGGCACACGATGTCCCATGCCATCGACCTGGACCTCACCGATCCCGCGGTGCTGGAGAAAGGCATCGAGCAGGCCACTGCGGTGGCCATCGCGGGGCTCTGCCCGCCGGGCCCGGACCGCGGCCACTGATGACGGCGGCCGCCCCGCTCAGGCGGGCTTCGCCGGGGCGTGTCCGCGCGGCCCGAACGCCAGCACGGTCGCGGCGCCGACGGCCACCACGAGCATCCCCGCCAGGAAGAACGGGCTGATCGCGGTCGTGGGCGTGCCGGTAAGCGCCAGCGTGGCGAGCGTGTTGATCACCGGGGCGCAGCCGAACACCACCGGCATCACCGTGAACGGCTTGCCGCCGAGGTTGAAGGCGAGGATCGTGCCCAGCGCACCGAGGGCGCCGAGGCCGCCGGCCGCCAGGCTCCACAGGGTGCCGCCGAGCCGCCAGTTGCCCGTGTCGCCCATGGGCACGAGAAGCGCCAACGGCACGAGCACGGCGATCAGGAAGTAGGCCACCCCGATGCACAACAGCGGCCGCAGCCGACTGCCCCCCATCGCCCCCTGCCCGCGGTGCAGCACCGGCCCGTAGCCGCCCCAGCAGACGAGCGTCATGACCGTGGCGAGGAGCACCTCGACGAGCCGCTCGGCCTTCTTTTCGACCGTCGGCGGCGCGGCGGCGGACGACTCCACCGCGGCCGCAGCCGGCGGAGGCGCGTGCGCCGCGGCCTGCGGCTTGAAGACCAGCACCGTGACCGCACCGGCTACCACCAGCAGCAGGCCGGCGAGGAAGGGCGCCTTGAGCTGGTCGAAGGCCCGGTTCATGACCGCGGTCAGCAGCGTGTTGACGACCGGCGCCCCGCCGAAGATGAGCGGCATGACGTAGATCGGCTTGCCGCCGAAGCCGATGGCGAGGATCACGCCCAGGGCGCCCAGCGATCCCGCCACCCCGGCGAGCAGGCTCCAGAAGACGCCCTTCGCGGTCCAGCCGCCGCGCTCGCCCCAGCGGGCGAGCAGGGCCGCGGGAATCAGCACGGCGATCAGGAAGTAGGCGGCCCCCACGCACACGAACGGCCGCAGGCTCGACTGCATGGCATCGCGGCCGAAGTGGAGCACCGGGCCGTAGCCTCCCCAGCAGAGGGCCGTGAGGGCGATGGCGGCGAGCATTCCGCAGAGTTGCAGCATGGGAACTCCTCGAGGGGTCAGGCGATCATACGTCGGCCGCGGCCCAGGACCTCGAGGGCGGCCCGGCCGACCTCCTCGACCGTGATCAGCCGCATGCAGTCGTGGTGGCCGAGCGGGCAGACCGGCTGGCGGCACGGCGCACAGACGAGCGGTTTCCGCATTTCGACACACCGCTCCGCGTCGGACTGCCCGAGCAGCGGATCGGTCGGGCCGACGAGGGCGACCGTGGGGACGCCGAAGGCGGCGCCGATGTGCCGCGGGCCGCTGTCGGACGAGATGGCCAGGGACGCCCGCCGGTAGACCGCCTTGGAGAGCCCGAGCGGCAGGTCCGCCTCGTCGCCGAGTCCGGCGACGGCGGGCAGGGCGGCCCGGGCGACGACCGCGCGGGCCGCCTCGCGGTCGCTCGGACCGCAGTGAATGAGCACGCACACGCCGGGCAACCGCTCCACGAGCCACCGGGCGAGGGCCGCATGGTTCTCGACGCCCCACGCCCGCGACGTGCCCTGGGCGCTGTTGTCGTTGAGCACGACGAGTGGATCACCGCCGCCGGGATCCCGGCCCGGGAAGAGGCGGGCGAGCAGCCGCTCGGAATGCCGCTCGTCGGCCGCCGTGGTCGCCAGTTCGAGGTGGAGCGATTGCGGCGGCAGGCCGATCGCCGCGCCGATCCGCAGGTAGGCCACGGGCGGCGGCAGGACCTGCGGCCGGCCGTTCTCCCGGGGCTGGGGGAGCGGGTCGGTGAGCAGCAGCCGGCGGCAGTTGCCCACCACCCCGACCCGGCGGCGGGCCCCGCCCCGGAAGGCGAGCGCCGCGGCGGAGAGGGATCCCGGCAGCACGAGCGCGATGTCGGGACGGATGGCCGCAAGCGCCCGGGCCGCCGCCCGAAAGCCGATCGTCGGCTTCCGATTGTGGCGGTCGTAGCAGATCACGTCGTCGATCCAGTCGGTGCCCGCGAGCAGGTCGGCGATCACCGGCCGCATCACGCCGATGATCCGCGCGGCGGTGCCGTAGTGGGCGCGCAGGCCGCGGAGCAGGGGGGTGGCCATGCAGGCATCACCCACCCAGCGGGGCAGGATCACGGCGATCTTCATGGCCCAGACGGTACCGGCTGGACCGCGGCGGCGGCAAAGCCAGATTCCCGTCCCGCCGGTCGGCGGCGACCGTGCGGCCTCCGCGGCGGGACTGCAGCCGCCCCGGCGGCGGCCGGACGGCGTCAGAACATGCCGCCGCCGACGCCCGTGGCCCCGCCCATCGCGGCCGGCTCGTCGTGGACCTTCACGCCCGCGACCGACCGGATCAGCCGGCCGACGAGGGCGTGAAACTCTGGCGACACCGACTGCACGGCCAGACACTCGCCCACCGCGGTCACCTTGGCCTCCGGATCGGCGTTGTAGGGAAGCGACTCGTTGCACAACGGCACGAGTTTGTTGGCCAGATCCTTGCGGATCTCGGCGTCGGCGACGTAGTGGATGCGAACGGTGGGCGTCTTCGAGGCCGGAATGTCGTCCGGGCCGCCGAACTCCGCCAGGGCCCGCTCATGCAGCCCGCGCAGCAGGCCCTCAATCTGCTCGTGGACCTCCGCGCTCTGCGAGACCACGAGCACGGGTTCGCCGCCGTAATCCAGCGGGCGGATGACGCCGTTGCCACCGCCATCAGCCCAGGCCGCGGGACCGCCGACGGTGTTTTGGACCAGGTCTATGAGCGACTGGAAATCGACGGGCACCGTCTCGGCGTAAACCCACGGCACCGGATACAGCCGCACCGCGAGGTCCTCGTTCGCCCGCTCTCTCGTCGTGACCACGAGCGATTCGTCGCGGACCATCCACGTCAGCTCGATGGGATCGAGGATCTGGCGGAGCGCGGCCCGGGCGGACGTGCCCTGGGCGGTGAACGTGATCGGCGTGTCGAGGTCGACGCCGGAATCCTCGAAGGCCCGCATGTCGATGACGAACGGGACACCGATCGCCTCACCGGCCGTGACGAGCACCTCCCGCAGGGGCGCCTCGGTGAACTTCCACTTCGCCGCGGCCACCGGCTGCCCGAGGGCAGCGTCGATCGCGTCTGCCGCCTCGACGTCCGCCGCGTCGCCGAGCAGCCGCGAGCGGTAGTCGCGAACCATTGGCAGCCGGGTCACCTGGGGATGGACGATGCGGGTCCGCGGGGCGGGCGGCGGGACGACGACCGGCGGCGTCGCAGGCTGCCCGACCGGCCGCGGCGGCTCGACGGCCGGATTCGCCGGCGGCTCGGCGGCGACCGCCGGCAGGCACACGACGACGGAAAAGAAGCAAGCGGCCAGTAAATGGAACGAGTTGTGGCGGGGGCCGACCATGGGAGGACTCCTTGCTGCGGCGGAGGGAGAGAACAGAACGCAGGGGTGCGGGTCTGATGGTGCCGTGGAATCCGCCGCCGGATGGCGTGCGAATCCAACGTCGATTAGTCTACCTCTGCCTCGGAGACCCCCGCCATGCCCCGCCCCGGCCGCCCGGCCCATCGCCTGCCCGTGGCGCTCGGCGCCCTGCTCGGCCTCTCGCTGGCCGGCCTCCGGCCCGCGGTAAGCCCCGCGGACGAGCCACCCGTCGCGGCCCGCGAGGCCGCCCTCCGCGAGCGGATCCAGAAGGCCGTGGACCGGGTCTACCCGACGCTCGTCCGCATCGACGTCGTGATGGAGTCGGGCGGCTCGGGCCGGATGCAGAAGTCGCGGGGCACCGGTTCCGGCGCCTGCATCACCGCCGACGGCTACATCATCACGAATCACCACGTCGCCGGTCGCGGCAGCCGGATCACCGTGCGGATGACCAACCGCGAGGAGCTGCCCGCCAAGCTCATCGGCACCGACGCCCTCTCCGACCTGACGATCCTCAAGATCGACCCGGCCGCCCGCCGCGACCCCGCCGCGCCGCTCCCCTTCGCCACGTTCGGCGACTCCGACACGCTCCAGATCGGCGACGTCGTCCTCGCCATGGGCAGCCCCGCCGGCCTCTCGCAGAGCGTGACGCAGGGCATCGTCTCGAACCTGGCCCTCGTCCCCCCCGGAGGCGCGCTGCGGATCGAGGGGGAGAGCGTCGGCGAGTTGATCCGCTGGATCGGTCACGACGCGATCATCTTCCCGGGCAACTCGGGCGGGCCGCTGGTCAACCTCGACGGCGAGATCGTCGGCGTCAACGAGATCGGCGTGGGCAGCCTGGGAGGTGCGATCCCGGCGAACATCGCCAAGGCCGTGGCCGACGAGATCATCGCCCGGGGAAGCGTGGCCCGCAGCTGGGCGGGCATGGGCGTGCAGCCGTTGCTCAAGTCGGCGGCCGCCGACACCGGCGTGATGGTCGGTTCCGTGCTGCCCGGAGGTCCCGCCCAGCAGGCGGGACTGCGGCCCGGCGACCTGATCACGTCGTTCCACGGCACCCCGATCCCCGCCGCCCGGGCCGCCGAGGACCTGCCGGCCTTCAATCGCCTGGTGTTCGGCGTTCCGGTCGGCACGCCCGTGCAGGTCAAGGGCACCCGCGACGGCCAGCCGATGGAGTGGCAGCTCGTCACCGCCGTCCGCGAGCCGTCGCTGCCCAAGGAGGTGGAACTCCAGCCGCTGGGCCTGACCGCCCGCGACCTGACGAAGGTCGTGGCCCTGGAAAAGAAGCGGCCGAGCACGGCCGGCGCGATCGTGGTCGGCGTTCGCAACGGCGGCGGGGCCGCCGAGGCGAAGCCCGCGTTGCGGGAGGGGGACATCGTCGTCAGGCTGGGGAGCGAGCCGATCGCCCGCACCGCCGATCTGCTCGCGGCCGTCACCGCGATCAGCGAGCGGACCAAGGAACCCGTGCCCACGCTCGTGACCTTCGTCCGCGACGCCGAGGAGATGGTGACGGTGGCGAAGGTCGGCCCGCCGTCGGAGAGCGACCGGGCCGGCAAGCCGGCCCGCCCATGGCTCGGCGCGCAGACCCAGGTGCTGACCCGCGAGATCGCGGAGGCGCTCGGCATCGCCGGCCGGAAGGGTGTCCGGGTCACGCACGTCGTGCCCGAGTCGCCCGCGGCCCGGGCCGGCCTGCAGGTGGGCGACCTGCTCCTCAAGCTCGACGGCCGCGTGATCGCGGCCGACAAACCGTCCGACACCGACGTCTTCGAGAGCCTGGTGCGGGCCTATGCCATCGGCACTGAGATCGCCTTCGACGGCCTGCGGGGCACGGAGCCGCTGGCCGTCAAGGTGATGCTCGACGGGACGCCCGCCGCCACCGGCGACCTCGACACCTTCAAGGACGAGACCTTCGAGCTCACGATCCGCGAGTTGCCGCTCGCCGAGCGGATCGCCGAGCAGATGCCCGTCGACGCCCCGGGCGTGCGAGTGAGCGCCGTGCAGCCCAACGGCTGGGCGGCCCTCGCCGGCATCGGGCCCGGCGACGTCGTGGTGTCGATCGACGGGCAGCTCGTGAAGACGGTGGCCGACGCCGAGAAGCTGCTCAAGGCCTGCCGCGAGACGAAGCCGAAGCAGGTCGTGTTCTTCGTCCGCCGCGGCGTGAACACGGGATTCGCGGAAGTGGAGCCGCGCTGGTAGACATGGCGTTTTCCTTCCTCCGGTAACACTGCCCCCGTTCCCCTCACCCTAGGACGCTCGCCAGCGGGCCCGCCATGACTCCACCCCTCGTTCGCTTCGCCGTGTTCGTCTTCGCCGCCATGGCGCTCGCCGCCACGCCTCCCCGAGCCGGCGGCGAGGAGCCGGTGCCCGCCCTAGGCCGGAAGGTCTTCGAGCAGAACCGCGAATCGATCGTCAAGGTGACGGGCGTGGCCCAGATCCGCCTCTCGGCGGCGGCCCGGCCGGGCCTGACCATGCCCGAGCGCGAGGACAAGGTCCGCACCGACGGCACGCTCGTCGACGACAAGGGGCTCGTCGTGCTCTCCCTGAGCGCCATCGATCCGTCGCGGCTCATCGACGGTCGCGAGGCCAACTCGCCGGCCGGGCCGATCAAGGTGGAGGCGTCGGCCACGCTCAAGGAATTGGAGATCATCCTCGGCGACGGCACCGAGATCCCCGCCACCCTCGTCTTCAAGGACGAGGACCTCGACCTGGCGTTCCTGCGGCCCAAAGCCGACGCGCCGGAGGCCGGCGGCGCGACCTTCGACCCGGTCGATCTCGCCGCGGCGGGCACGGTGCAGGTGGCCGACTACACGGTCTCGGTGACGCGGCTCGAGGACCTGTTCAACAACGACCCGGCGCTGATGCCGGGCCAGGTATCGGCGGTGATCGAACGGCCACGGCCGTTCGTCCTGGCGACCAACGTCGTCCGCGGCTGCCCGATGTTCACGCTCGACGGCAAACTGCTCGGCATCGGCATCGTGAGGCACCGGAAGACGGAGGGGGGCACCGCCGCGGGCAACGCGCTCGTGCCCGCGGCCGAGGTGCTGAAGCTCGTGCGGCAGATCCCCGACAAGGCTCCCGAGCCGACCGCACCGGCCGCCGAGAAGCCGGCCCCGGCCCCCTGAAGGCCCGCCGCTTAGCGGGCCGGCTGCCACCGCCTCCAGTAGGTCGGCGGCGGCACGGGCTATGATGGTGGGGAAAATCCACCGCCCTCACCACGCACGCGAGGCATTCGCATGCTCGAGTTCCGAGCTCCCTCGGCCCGCGATCGGGCAATCCTGTGCGGCGGCCCGTCGCGACGCGACTTCCTCCAGGTGGGCGCCCTGGCGGCCGTCGGGCTCTCCCTGCCGCAGTACGCGCGGGCGGCCGCCGAGGGGAAGGTCCGCCCGGGCCACGAGAAGCGGTCCTGCATCATGATCTTCAACCTGGGCGGCCCGTCGAACATGGACCTCTGGGACATGAAGCCCGACGCCCCGGCCGAGATCCGGGGCCCCTTCAAGCCGATCCGCACGAAGAGCGACGCCTTCGAGGTGTCGGAACTCCTGCCGAAGCACGCGGAGATCGCCGACAAGTTCTCGCTCGTGCGGAGCTGCCACCACGACGGCGCGGCGGTGCACGACGCCGGCTGGCAGATGATGCAGACCGGGCGGCGGTTCACCGGCGGCATCGAGACGCCGCACGCCGGCAGCGTGGCCGCCTACCTGCTCGGCCGCCGCACCGACCTGCCCCCCTTCGTGGTGCTCCCCGAGATCATGGGCCGCGGTGGCGGCAACCTGCCCAACGGCCAGGCCGGCGGCTTCCTCGGCAAGGCCCACGATCCCTTCGCCCTGATGGCCGATCCCTCGCGACCCAACTTCCGGGTTCCCGACCTGCTCCCCCCGGACCAGGTCTCGGTCGCCCGGCTCGACCGGCGGCGGAAGATGCGGGAGATCGTGGAGGGGGCCGCGAAGCAGTTCGAGGCGAGCGAGGACGCCCGGCTCCTCGATGAAAACTTCCACGCCGCCTGGCGGCTGATGACGAGCCCGCAGGCCCGCGAGGCCTTCGACCTCTCGAAGGAGCCACAGGCGGTTCGCGAACGCTACGGCATGAACCGCTTCGGCCAGTGCTGCCTGCTCGCCCGCAGGCTCGTGGAGAACGGCGTGCGGTTCGTGACCATCAACACGTTCCTCACGGTGTTCGACGAGATCACCTGGGACATCCACGGCTCGAAGCCGTTCACGTCGATCGAGGGCATGAAAACCATCGTCTGCCCGATGTACGACCAGGCCTACTCGGCCCTGATCGGCGACCTCTTCGAGCGCGGCCTGCTCGGCGACACGCTCGTGGCCGGGCTCTCCGAGTTCGGCCGCACGCCGAAGGTGAACCCGGCCGGCGGCCGCGACCACTACCCGCAGTGCTTCACCTGCTCGTTCGCGGGCGGCGGCGTCAAGGGGGGCCGCGCCGTCGGTGCCAGCGACACGATCGGCGCGTTCCCGGCGGAGCGGCCGGTGAAGCCCGGCGACATCGTGGCCACGATCTTCCACTCGCTCGGCCTCGACCACGAACGGCACCTGCCGGGCCCCGCCGGCCGGCCGTTCGCCCTCACCGACTTCGGCACGGAGCCGATCAAGGAATTGTTCACATGAACGCCAGGGAAGGGGTTGCCCATGGCATGGAGCCGGCCTTGCTGGCAAGCGCAGCCAGGGATGGCGAAGCGCAGCCAGCATGGAGTGAGCGGAGGCCAGGATGGCCGAAGCGAACGTCCGGGCGACATGGCATGGGCAACCCCTTCCTCCGCGCGGCCCTGACCAGCGGCTCGAACCTTCTCTGGGTCGTGTGCCTGGCGGCGCTCGCCACGGCGGCGTCGGCCGCCGAGCCGAGTTTCGAACTCGACGTGGTGCCGATCCTCTCGAAGGCCGGCTGCAACGGTGGCGGCTGCCACGGCGCCCTCGCCGGCAAGGCCGGCTTCCGCCTGTCGCTCTTCGGCTACGACCCCAAAAGCGACTACCTGGCGATCACCCGCGACGCCCGCGGCCGCCGCGTCGATCCCGCCGAGCCGGGGGCGAGCCTGCTGCTCACGAAGCCCACGATGGCGGTGGCCCACAAGGGCGGCAAGCGGCTCGAGGTGAACGGCGACGACTACGCGCTCCTCGCCGCCTGGATCGAGGCCGGCTGCCCCGGGCCGCGGGAGGACGAGCGGAAGCTCGTGGGCATCGAACTCGGGCCCGCGGAGAGCCTGGCGGCGCCGGGACGGACCGTGACGCTCACGGTGACCGCCCGCTACGACGACGGCTCCACCCGCGACGTCACCCGCTGGGCCCGGTTCACGTCGGCCGACGAGACGGTCGCCGCGGTCGATCCGGCCGGCCGCGTGAGCGTGATCGGCCATGGCGCCGGGGCCGTGACGGCCTGGTTTTCCTCGCAGATCGCCGTGGCGACCGTGATCGCGCCGTTCCCGCACGCGGCATCGCCCGCCGCCTACGCCTCCGCCCCGCGGGCCAATCTGATCGACGACTTCAACCTCGCGCAACTCGAGCGGTTGCACCTCGCGCCCTCGCCGCCGTGCGACGAGGCGACGTTCCTGCGGCGGGCGTTCCTCGACACGATCGGCCGGCTGCCGACGCCCGAGGAGGTCCGCGAACACCTCGCCGACCGCTCCCCGCGGCGCCGGGAGCGGCTCGTCGACTTCCTGCTCGCGCGGCCCGAGTTCGTCGACTACTGGACCTACAAGTGGTCCGACGTCCTGCTCGTGACCGGGGCGAAGCTGCGGCCCAAGGCGGTGGATGCCTACTGGCAGTGGATCCGCGACCGCGTCGCGGAGAACGCGCCGTGGGACCGCATCGTCCGCGCGATCGTCACGGCGCGGGGCTCGAGCGTGGAGAACGGGGCCACGAACTTCTTCGCCGTGCACCAGGATCCCGAGACGCTCGCCGAGAACACCGCGCAGGCGTTCCTCTCGCTGTCGATCAATTGCGCGAAGTGCCACAACCACCCGCTCGAGAAGTGGACCAACGACCAGTACTACGCCTTCGCCAACCTCTTCGCGCGGGTGCGGGCGAAGGGCTGGGGGGGCGACGCCCGCGAGGGTGACGGCCTCCGCACGCTGTACGTCGAGAGCCGGGGCGATCTCCTCCAGCCGAAGACGGGACGCCCGCAGCCTCCGGCGCCGCTCGACGGCGAGCCGCTGCCGATGGACGACGCCGGCGACCGCCGCGCGACGCTCGCCGCCTGGCTCACGTCGCCGGACAACCCCTACTTCACGCGGGCGATCGTCAATCGCGTGTGGGCCAACTTCTTCGGGCTCGGCCTCGTCGAGCCGGTGGACGACCTGCGGGCGACCAATCCGGCGAGCGACGAGAAGCTGCTCGCCGCGCTCTGCGGCTTCACGCAGGAGCACGGCTACGACCTGAAGTCGCTGATGCGGCTGATCCTCCTCTCGGAGACCTACGCCCGCTCGAGCGTGCCGCTGCCGGAGAACAAGGACGATCGCCGCTGGTTCGCCCGGGCCTACCCGAAGCGGCTGATGGCGGAGGTGCTGTCCGACGCGATCGCCGACGTGACGGGCGTCCGGGACAGCTACACGCAGATCGTGCTCAACGACGGGTCCACGCAGAAGGCGGAGGGCTACGGCCCCGACACGCGGGCCCTCGAGCTTCGCGACTCGAAGGTGAAGAACCCGTTCCTCGACACGTTCGGTCGCAACGCCCGCGAGATCACCTGCGAGTGCGAGCGGTCGAATCAGCCGAGCCTGGTGCAGGTGCTCCACCTCTCCAACGGCACGACCCTCAACGACAAGCTCGCCGCCCCGGCCGGGCGGATCACGCAGATCCTCGCCACCGACCCGAAGCCGACCGACCTCGTCGAGGAGGCGTGGGTGCGGACCCTCTCGCGCCGGCCCACCGATGCCGAGCGGAAGCCGTTCGAGGAGCTGCTCGCGGCGGCGCAGGCCGACGAGAAGCGGCAGGTCGTGGAAGACATGTACTGGTCGCTGCTGACGAGCCGCGAGTTCCTGTTCAGGCATTGATGATGAAACGCCTTCTGGCTCTCGCTCTTGCCGTGGCCGCGACGACGCCCGCCCTGGCCGCGCCGGCGTACGACCGCGAGATCGCGCCGATCCTGCGAACGTACTGCGCCGGCTGCCACAACGACCGCGACGCGGAAGCGGCGTTTTCCGTGGAGCGGTTCGCGACGCTGCGGAAGGGAGGCGAGGGATCGGGCGACCCGATCGTGCCCGGTGACGCCGCCGCCTCGACCCTCGTCCGGCGGATCAAGAGCCAGGACGCCGACCACATGCCGCCCGACGATGAGCCGCAGGTGCCCGCGGCGGATCTGGCGACGCTCGAGGCCTGGATCGCGGCCGGTGCCGCCGGCCCCGCCACCGACGCCTCGATCCTCAAAACGCTCGTGGTGCCGCGGCTGCCGCCGTCGCGGTCGGCGCGGCCGGTGACGGCGCTCGCCGTGAGCCCCGACGGCGGCCGGCTCGCCGTGGCCCGCGGCCGCACGATCGACGTCGTCGCGATCGAGAACGGCGTGCCGCTGCAGGGGGCGCCGCTGCTCACGATCGCCGACCTGCCCGGCCCGGTCGCGGCCGTCCACTATTCCCGCGACGGCTCCCGGCTCGTGGTCGCCGGCGGGATCACCGGCCTCCACGGCCTGGCGGAGATCCGCGACGCGGCCACCGGCGCGGTCGTGCGGGCCTTCGGCGGCCACCGCGACATCGTCTACGACGCCGAGCTTTCCCCCGACGAACGGACGCTCGCCACGGCGGGCTACGACCGCTCGATCAAACTCTGGGACGCCGCCGACGGCACGCTCGTGCGGTCGATCGATGTCCACAACGGCGCCGTCTTCGACCTCGCCTGGCACCCGTCGGGCAAGGTCCTCGGCTCGGCGAGCGCCGACGAGACGGTGAAGCTCTGGCGGGCCGCCGACGGCGTGCGTCTCGACACCCTGAGCCAGCCACAGGGAGAGCTCGCCAGCGTCGCCTTCACCCCCGACGGTGGGCACGTGATCGCGGCCGGCCGCGACAAGCGGATCCACCTCTGGAAGTTCGTCTCGCGCGACGCGCCGGCGATCAATCCACCGCTGCATGCCCGGTTCGCCCACGAGACGCCGATCGTGGCGCTCGCCCTCGCGCCCGACGGCACGCGGCTGGTCACCACGGCCGAGGACCGCACGGTGAAGGCCTGGAGCGTGCCCGACCTCGCGCTCCTCGCCGAACTGCCGCGGCAGCCCGACCTCGTGGCGGCGGCGGTGCCCGTCGGTGCCGGTTTTCTCCTCGGCCGGATGGACGGCCGCGTCGAGCCGGTGGCCGTCGGCACGGCCGCGGCGGGGCAGCCGACAGCGACCGCCGGCCCGGTGGCGGTGGAGGCGGCGGCCGCGGACCAGCCCGTGGCCGACCTCGTCGAGGCGGAGCCCAACGACACCGCGGCCCAGGCGACGACGGCCCGCGTGCCGGTGGCGATGAAGGGATCGATCGGCCGGCCGGGCGACGCCGACTGCGTGCGGTTCGCCGCGCGGGCAGGCGTGCCCGTGGTACTGGAGGTGATCGCCGCCTCGGGCAAGCCGCCGTCGAGGCTCGACTCGCGGGTCGAGGTGCTCGACACGGCGGGACAACCGGTCGTGCAGGTCGTGCTCCAGGCCGTCCGCGACTCGTGGTTCACGTTCCGCGGCAAGAACTCGGTGCAGACGGGTGACTTCCGCGTGCACAACTGGGAGGAGATGGATCTCGACCAGTACCTGTACGCCAACGGAGAGGTGGTCCGCCTGTGGCTCGCTCCGCGCGGCGCCGACTCCGGCTTCGATGTCTACCCCGGGGCGGGCGATCGCCACACGTTCTTCCACACGTCGGCCGTCACCCACGCGCTCGGCGAGCCGGCGTGGATCGTCGAGCCGCTCCCCCCGGGGGCGAAGCCGGTGCCCAACGGGCTGCCGGTGTTTCCGGTGTACTGCGAAAACGACGACGACGCGACCCGCCGACTCGGCACCGACTCGCACCTCATCTTCACTCCACCGGCCGACGGCGACTACGTCGCCCGCGTGACCGACGTCCGCGGGTTCGGCGGCACGGACGATCACCAGTACACGCTGCAGATCCGGCCGCCGCGTCCCGCTTTCGAGGTGCGCGTGGCCGGCAGGGATCCGAAGGTGAGCCCCGGCGGCGGCCGCGAACTCACGTTCACGGTCACCCGCATCGACGGCTTCGACGGTCCGGTGCGGATCGAGGTGTCGGGCCTGCCGGCGGGCTTCACGTTCCACGGGCCGATCGAGATCGAGGCCGGGCAGCAGGAGGCCCGCGGCGTGCTCGCGGCGACGGCCGACGCCGCCGCGCCCGACGAGGAGGCCGACAAGGGAGTGAAGGTGAGGGCGGTGGCGACGGTGGCGGGCGCGGAGATGGTTCGCGATCTCGGCACGCTCGGCGACATCCAGGTGGCCGACAAGCCGAAGATCACGGTTGAGATCGCCCCCGGCGCCGATCCTGCCGCCGTGAGGCAGGTGCCGGGCGAGCCGCTCGAGTTCACGATCCGGCCGGGGCAGACGATCGCGGCGAAGGTGAAGGTGGTGCGGCACGACTTCAAGGACCGCATCGACTTCGGCACGGCGGGCGCGGGCCGCAACCTGCCCCACGGGGCCTTCGTCGACAACCTCGGACTCAACGGCCTGTTGATCGTGGAGGGGCAGGACGAGCGGGAGTTCTTCATCACCGCGGCCCCGAAGACGCCTCCCGGCCGGCGACTCTTCCACCTCCGGGCCGGGCCCGACGGCGGCCAGGCCTCCCTGCCGGTGTGGCTCAACGTCCGGCCGCCGTGAGGCCGGTCAACCGCCCGCGGTCCGGGGCCGCTCGGGAATCGATGCCCGGGAGGCGGCGGTGACGGCGGCCACGACCGCCGTGACGAGCGTGAGGCCGCAGGTGGCGACGATCCAGCCCAGCGGCACGCGGGCCGACGCGGCCACCAAGGCCGGCGTCACGGCGAGGCAGCCGGCCAGCGTGCCCGCCGCCAGCCCGAGTCCGACCGTCACGAGCGCCTCGCCGACGAGCAGCCTGCGGATGCGACCGGGCGTGAACCCGACCGCACGCAGCAGCGAGAGGGCGCCGAGCCGCTCGACGACCCCCTGGAGCAGCACCGCCGCCACCCCCGCCGTGCCGAGCAGGAGGCCGAGCGTCCCGAGCGCCTGGAACCCGGAGAGGAAGGTGTTCTGCACCGCCAGGAGGCTGCGGAGCCGGTCGATCGCGGGGGTGACCGCGACGCCCGCGTCGGACCAGGCCCGCTCCAGCCCGACCCGGGCGGCGGGGCGATCGGCGGCCGGCAGGGCCGAGTCGTCGACGAGGGCAAGTCCGTATCCCGACCGGTCGGGGTGCACCCGCTCGAACTGCCGCTCGGCCACGATCACGACGCCCTGCAGGATCCCCGGCGCGAGCAGGCCCACGATCTCGTGCTCCACCGGCTCGCCGGCATCGTTCTCGACCGTGAAGGTCGCACCGACGCCGCCGAGTTTGAGCGCCCACCGGGCCGTCGCCTCGTCGACGATCGCGGGCACCGGTCCGGCGGCCTCCTGTTCGAGGAGCATCCACGGATTCGTGACCCCGCCGGGCAACGGCGCGTGATCGGCGAATGCAAAGCCGCCGCGTTGGATGAAGGTCGGCCCCACGCCGAGGACGGTCGGCCGGCCGGCGGCGTAGAGGTTCGTGCAGCTGGCGTCGTCGGCAGCGGTGGATCGCAGCCGCTCGATCGTGCAGCCGGCCACGGCCCGCTCCTCGGCGCCGGAGAGCCCGAGCGTGGCCCGCACCTGGGCGTCGAGCGGGTCGACCGAGGTGGGCGCGCCGAACGCGGCGAGCAGGGAATAGCCTCCGGTCGGGCCGCGGCGGTCCGCCGGGTCGGCGGGCGGCCGCACCGCGAACGACGAGACGGCGACGACCAGAAACTGCGCGAGGGCCACGATCGCCGCGACGGCGAAGCCGCGGCCCGGCGTCCGGGAAAGACCGCGACTGGCCAGCTGGGCGAGCGACGCGAGCGGCCGCACAGGCCTGCCGAAGAGCACGAGCCGCACCACCGCGAGCATCCCGGCCAGGGCGAGGAAGCCGGCACCGAAGAAGGCGGCGACGGCCTGCGCGGGCTCGGCTCGGCCGCCCGCGAAGGCCAGCGCCAGGGCGGCGCCGAGGGCGAGCACCGCGAACGCCGTCCGGCCACCGCGGCGCGAACGGCCGGCAGCGACGGGCTCGCCCCCGCCCTTGAGCAAACGCCACGGGGCGACCCGAGCGGCCCGCCGCGCCGCCCAGGCCACGGCGGCGAGCGACACGGCCAACGCGGCCAGACCCCCGGGCACGGCGGCCCCCCACGACGGCGGCACCGCGAAGACGCGGGCCGAGCCGACCGCCACGTCGGAGTCCCACGCTTGCCCGAGCACCGCGAGCAGGCCGCGGGCCCACAGCGGCCCCGCGAGCGTGCCGACCACGGCGCCCGCCGCCGCCGCGCTACCGGCGACGGCCACGAGCAGCGTGGCGAGCCGCCGTGGTGGCCAGCCTACGGCGGCGAGGATGCCGACGTCACGGGACCGGGCGGCGACGAGCAGATCAAAGAGCAGCCACTCGAGCAGCAGCCCCGCCGCAACCACGAAGCTCGAGAGCGCGAGGAACAGGCCGCCGAAGGGTGTCGAGCCGCGGGCCGCCGCCAGGGCCGTCGCCCGCAGCGGCACGACACGCAGGCCGAGTTCGGCAGGCGCGATCCGCGCCGCCAGTTCGTCGCCCACCCGGGCGGGATCCACGCTCCCCGGCGGCAGGTGCCAGGCCGTCGTGCGGCCGAAGCGGCTGCCGGCGATCCGCCGGGCGGTGTCCAGCGCCACGAACGCCTTCGGCGTCGTGCCGTGCGCCTTCCAGTAGCGGTCGTCCTCGTCGTGCGGCGGCGTGGTCCGCACCCGCGCCGCGTCGAACGGGAAGGGAGGATCCCAGTCCGCGATCGACGCCTCGTCGCTCACGCCCTCGACCTCGGGCACGAGATCGCGGGCCACCGCCGCCCCTTGCATCGCGGCGATCCCGGCGATGCGAAACGTCGTGGTCGTCTCCTCCACGCGGCCGTGAAGCGTCTCGGGCAGGAAGTGGGTCACGGCGATCCGGTCGCCGACCGCCACGGGCGCGCCCTGGGCCGCCAGGTCGTCGGCAAGCCACCGGTCGATGAGGATCTCGTCGGGGCCCGGCAGGGGCAGGGTGGAGCCGTGGTCGTCGACCAGCGGGCCCGCGGGGTGGTTCGTCGTGTCGATGCCGAGGACGGTGGAATACGGCACGCGGGCCACGGCGGGCTTCCCGGCGGCGTCGAGCGGCCGCAGGTCGTTGGCCAGGAACACGAGCGACGGCCGCGCCCCGCGGGGTCCGAGCACGGCGCCGGCGACCCGGTCGACCTCGGCCGGAAGGATGAGCCGGCGGCTCGTGAGCCGCGGGCCGGCCGCCCCGGCGCCGGTCCCGAACTCGAGGCCACAGTCGGCCAGGCCGGGGCGCAGGTGCGATCGCAGCCAGCCGGCCGCGTCGCCCGGCGCGGCGACCGCGAACAGGGCGTTGACCGCGTCGTCTCGTTCCAGGATCAACCGCGCCGTCGCGAGCGAGGTCACCACGAGGGGCCTGGTCACCTGCGCGGGCCGCAGCGCGAACTGGCCGAGGCCCACCGCCGGGAGCACGGCCCCGACGACGAGGCGGCGGCCCGTCGACTCGGCCGTCCGCCGGCCGAGCGGGCTGTCGGCGGGCACGCTCGACCGCCTCGGCAGCCGCAGGACGACCGCGTCTCCGGGATCGGCGGCGAGAACGCGCTGGAGCGGCGCGTTGAGCAGCACGGCATCGGCCGCGAGCGGCGGCGGCGCGGGCTCGAAGCCGAGGGCGGCCGGATCGTCGCAGGCCAGCAGCGTGGCCGCCGCCGACCGGCGGCCAGCGGCGGCCTCGACCGTGACCTCCATGACGATGGCCGGCACGAGCCGGCCCACCCCGGCGGAATCGGCCGCGGATCGGGCCGAAAGCTCGGCGGCCAGGCCGGCCGTGTAGAAGTCGTGGCCCACGAGCACGGCATCGATCCGCCCGAGCCGCTCGCCGGCCAGCTGCCGCAGGCCACGGGCCGTCGCCTCGCCCACGCACAGGGCGCCGGCGATCGTGGTAGCCACGACGGCGGCGGCGGCGGCGAGGGCCGCGACCTGCGGTCCCCAGGCCCGCACCAGCCGACCGGCGAGCCCGGCGAGCGAGCGCATCGCCCGGGGTCCCGCCGCGCGACCGTCCGCCTCCCGCCGGCTCATGGCCCGAGCCGCCCGTCGACGAGTTCGCGCACAGCGCCGACCCGCCGCGCGACGTCGCGGGAGTGCGTGACGACGACAAGCATGCCGCCCGCCTCCGCGGCGAGCTCGACGAGCAGGTCGGCCACCTCGGCCGCCGACTGCGAGTCGAGCTGACCCGTCGGCTCGTCGGCGAGCACCAGCCGCGGCGCGAGCACCAGCGCCCGGGCCACCGCCACCCGCTGCCGCTCGCCTCCCGACAGTTCCTCCGGGAGGTGCGTCGCCCGCCGGCCGAGCCCAACCCGGTCGAGCAGCCGTGCCGCTCGGACCGCCACGTCGGCGGTCACGCGGCCGGACGCCAGCGCCGGCAGCACCACGTTGTCGAGCGCCGTGCAGCCCGGAAGCAGGTGGTGCTCCTGGAACACGAAGCCGATCCGCCGATTGCGGAACGCCGCCCGGGCCGTCGCGTCCGCGGCGAACGGCTCGACGCCGTCGAGCCGCACGCGACCCTCCGTCGGCGCCTCGAGGCCGCCGACGATCGCCAGGAGCGTGCTCTTGCCCGAGCCGCTCGGGCCCATGATGGCCAGCCGCCCGCCCGGCGCGATCGTGAACGACACGCCGTCGAGGACCCGCAGGTCGCCGGCCGCGGCCGGGTAGGTCTTCGAGATGCGGTCCACGTCGAGCATGCCCACCCCCCGCCGGTCAGGCCTGAGGGCGGAAGGCGGAGAGCCGGGCGACGATGTCGTCGTCGATCGCCACCGACTCGGGATCGCGTCCCGGACGGAGCAGGCACCGAACCGCCACGACCCGGCCCGTGGCCACCGGCTTCGCCCCGTGCGCGAACGCGAAGCCGTAGGTCACGCTCGACCGGCCGATCTTCTCGACCGTGACGGTGATGTCCACCTCGTCCCCGAAACGGACGGCGGCCCGGAAGTCGCAAGACACCGAGACCCGCGGCCAGCTGGCGTCGATCCCGTCCGGGCCACGGTCGATGACCCGCAGGCCGGCGGACCGCAGCAGCTCGTGCTCGGCCGACTCCATCCACAGCAGGAACGCCGAGAAATGGACGATCCCCGCCGCGTCGGTGTCGCGAAACTCGACTCGGCGGCGGGTGGTGAACGGAGCCATCGGGGCACGTGAGGGCGTGGCGAAGCCGCGGCCGGCCCCGGCCCGGTCACTCGCCGACGTAGGGCAAGAGCGCCATGAACCGGGCCCGCTTGATGGCCCGCGTGACGGCATGCTGGCTGGCGGCGGTGCAGCCGCTCTTCCGACGGCCGATGATCTTCGCCTGCCGGTTGACGAGCTTGCCGAGGAGTTCGAGGTCCTTGTAGTCGACGTACATCGGCCGCGGACGGGCGCCGTCGATGAAGATCGGGTCGCGCCGCTTCACCTTGGCGCGGGGCTTGGGCTTCTTGCGGGCGGTCTTGGCGCCCTTCGACCTGGGTCCTGCGAAACTCATCGGAAGATGCCGTGCGACTTTCTGGAGGCTGGAGGGGGATAGAGAGGAGACTGTTTCGATGACCGCATGCTCGCGGGAGCCGGGCGGAACCGCGACCGGCTCCCGCGATGCGATGCGAAACGTTCGGGAGGGGAACTAGTAGCGGTCGCCGCCACCACCGCCGTAGCCGCCACGGCCACCGCCGTAGCCGCCACCGCCGCCACCACCGTAGCCGCCGCGGCCACCACCGCCGCCGCCGCCGTAGCCACCGCGGCCGCCACCGCCGCCGCCACCGTAGCCACCGCCGCCACCACCGCCACCCGGACGGGGCGTGCGCTCGCGGGCCTCGTTGACCGTCAGGGCACGACCGTTGACTTCCTGGCCGTTGAGGGCCGCGATAGCAGCCTGCAGGCCTTCGTCGGTTTCCATTTCCACGAATCCGAAGCCGCGCGACCTGCCGGTCTCACGGTCGGAGATCACCTCGGCGCTGCGGACGGCGCCGTGCGGGGAGAACATCGCCTCGAGATCGGCGGACGTGGTGGACCAGGGGAGGTTCCCCACGTAAATCTTCCGGGCCATAAGAATCAAAACCTCAGGGACTCGGGAACTGGAACGTCAAAACGAAATCGACTCCATCGACCTTCGCCGGATGCACAAGCCACAGTTCCCGAACGGACTGGAGTGCGGACGAGAGTCAGTCGAACGTGCAAAGTTCTAGCATCTGCCGCCTACGGCCACAACACCGGGGGGGCGGCCCCAGGCCGGAAAGTGGCGAAAAACGAGCCAAAACGACGGCCGCGGCCGCCCCCGGCCCGCCGTGACCTGGCCCTCGGGTCGGTCGGCCCAAGGGGCGGGTCTCCGCCGGGGCCGAATGGGAGCGGGATCCGGCCCACGCGATCAGGTATCGGCCCCGGCGTCGCGGAGCAGCTGCACGGTGTGCCGCACGGGGACGTCCGCGCCAAGCCGCGCGAGGTGCATCCGCAGCTGCGTCATGCAGCCGATGTTGCCGGTCACGGCGACGTCGGCACCGGTGGCGATGATCGCCCGGGCCTTCTCCGCCCCCAGCGCGGTCGCGATCTCCGGCTGGTCGAGGTTGTAGGTGCCGGCACTGCCGCAGCACAGGTGCGCATCGGCGACCTCGCGGAGTTCGAGGCCGGGGATCGCCCGCAGCAGGTCGCGCGGCTGCCGCCGGACGCCCTGGGCATTGGCGAGATGGCAGGCATCCTGGTAGGCGACCGTGAGCCGCGTCTCCCGCAGCGGTTCGCGGAGGCCGAGCGCGCCGAGGAACGCGGCCACGTCCACGACCCGCCCGCGAAACGCGTCGCCGCGGCCCTCGTCGGGAGTGCCCCGGAGCACGTGGTGATACTCGTGCATCGCGGAGCCGCAGCCGGCGGCCGTGGTCACGACCGCGTCCACGTCGGCGGGAAACGCGTCGAGGTTGCGCCGGGCGCAGGACTGCGCCGCCGCGAGGTCGCCGGTGTGCCAGGCGAGGCCGCCGCAGCAGCCCTGCCCGCGGGGCACGACCACCTCCACGCCCTCACGGGTGAGCACCGCGATCGTCGCCGTGGTGATGTCGGGCTCGAGCACCTGCTGGGCGCAGCCCGTGAGCAGCGCCACCCGCGCGCGTCGCGGGCCGCGCGGCGGATGGACCTCGGCCCACGTCTGCCGCGGCGGAAGCGCGGCAGGCAGGAGGTCGAGCATCGGTCGCAGCGGCGGCGGCACGAGCAGCCGGGCGAGCCGCGTGCCGCCGAACCGCACCGCGAGGCGGAACCGGGCAGGGTAGGGGAGCGTGCTGGCCGCGAGGAACCGCCGCAGCCGCTCCCACAGTCCGCGGCGGGCCTGCGGCGCCGCGACCGCCCGGAAGGGACTGATCAGGTCGCGGTAGGGCACGCCGCTCGGGCAGGCTGGCTCGCACGCCAGGCAGCCGAGGCAGCGGTCGACGTGAGGCTGGGCGTCAACGAACGAGGCCTTGCCCTCGAGCACCTCCTTCATGAGCACGATCCGCCCCCGGGGCGAATCCATCTCCTGCCCGAGTTCCTGGTAGGTCGGGCAGGCCGCGAGACAGAAGCCGCAGTGCACGCAGGCCGAGACGGCGTCGGCCATCGGCCGGCCGAGCGGCCCGAAGCGGTCGGTGGGAATCTCGTGAAGCATCAGTCGTCGAGTGTAGGGAAGCGGTGGTCCGGGTCGAGCGCCATCTTGACGGCCTCCTCGATCGCGTGCCGCGGCCGGCCGCCCGGCCACAGCGGCCCGGCGCCGCTGAGCGTGAGGCCGCGGGGGAGCGGCTCCGTCGCCAGCGCGAGCGTGCCGGCGCCGCTCACGTGCGCCGCGCGAAATGCCGGCAGCTCGGGGGGCGTGAGGTCGGCCTTGAACCGCCAGGGCGTGTCGCGGACGCGGTCCCAGATGGCGCCGTCGACGTCGCGGCCGCCGACCTTGCGGGCCAGCGTCTCGATCGCCCGCCCCGGCCCCGCGAGCCGCACGAGCAGCGTCGCGCCGCCGGGGGGCACGTCGAGGGCATCGGGCGCCAGCCGCGAACGGGCGAGCCGGGCCAGCGTCTCGGCGGCGAACGGCAGCTCGCGGGTCAGCGTCGCCTCGGGCCGCGGAAAGACCTTGAACGTCACCTCGCCGATCACGCCGAAGCGGCCCAGGCTGCCGACGAGGAACTTCGGCACGTCGAACCCGGCGGCGTTCTTCACGACCTTGCCGCCGAGCCGCAGGAGCCGGCCCATCCCGTCGACGAACCGCACGCCGAGGATGAAGTCGCGGATGCCGCCGTAGCGGAACCGGCCGGGGCCGCTGATGCCGGCGGCCACGGCACCGCCGAGCGTGCCGCCCGCGGCGACGAACAGCGGGTCGAACGGGAGGTATTGGTTCCGCTCCGCCAGCGCGGCGACGACGTCGGCCAGCGGCGTGCCGGCGAGCGCCGTGAACGTGAACTCCTCCGGCTCATACTCCACGATCCCGCGGAGGCCGCGGGTCGAGATCTTCACCGCCTCCACGGCCGAGAGCCGCGGCTTGGTCTCAGCGCCCACGGCGAGCACACGCGGGGCGCTGCGGACGGCGGCGACGAGCTCGGCGAGCGTGGCGGGGGCGATCATTCGCGCGAGATCACTCCCGCCCGCTCCAGCGGGTGCAGCCCGGCCCTGGACAGTGCCGCCGCGCCGGAGGGGAACATCTTGCCCGGGTTGGCGATGCCGAGCGGGTCGAAGGCGGCCCGCAGCCGCTCCATGCAGTCGAGCTCGTCGGCGGAGAACATCGCGGGCATGTGGTCGCGCTTCTCGACGCCGATGCCGTGCTCGCCGGTCAGCGAGCCCCCCATCGCGACGCACATCTCGAGGATCCGCCCGGCGAGGGCCTCGGCCCGGTCGAGCCCGTCCGGTTCGCGTCCGTCGTAGAGAATCAACGGGTGGAGGTTGCCGTCGCCCGCGTGGAACACGTTCGCCACGCGGAGGCCCGCCGCCCGCGCCATCTCGTCGATCCGGCGCAGCGCCTCCCCGAGCCGGCGCCGGGGCACGACGCCGTCCTGCACGATGAAGTCGCGGGAGATCCGGCCAACGGCGCTGAAGGCGCTCTTGCGGCCCTTCCAGATCGCCGCCCGCTCGTCGGCGTCGCGGGCCGGCCGCACCGCCACGGGACCGCTCGCGGCGAGGATCGCATCGAGCTGCTCCCGCTCCACGGCCACCGTCTCCCGCGGACCCTCGAGTTCCACGATCAGCACCGCCTCGCAGCCGGCAGGGTAGTCGGCGTGCACCGCGGCCCGCGCCGCCTCGATCGCCAGCGCGTCCATGATCTCGAGGGCGCCGGGCAGCAGGCCCGCCGCGATCACCGCCGACACCGCGTCGCCCGCCTCCTCGAGCGTCCGATAACCGGCGAGCACGGTGTGGAAGCACTCGGCCGTGGGCAGGAGCTGGAGCGTGATCTCCAGCGCGATCCCGAACAGCCCCTCGTTGCCGGTGAACAGGCCGCACCAGTCGGGGCCGAGCCGCTCGCGGCTGCCGCCCCCCCACTCGACGACCTCGCCGGTGGCGAGCACGGCCTTGATGCCGAGCACGTGGTTGGAGGTCATGCCGTACTTCAGGCAGTGGGCCCCGCCGGAGTTGAAGGCGACGTTGCCGCCGATCGTGCACACGCTCTGCGACGAGGGGTCCGGCGCGTAGTACAGGCCGAACGGCGCCGCCGCCACCGTGACCTGCGTGTTGACCACGCCCGGCTCGACGACGGCGATCCGCTCGTCGGGGTCGAGGCGGAGGATGCGGTTGAGCCGATTGAGGGCGATCACGATCCCGTCGGCCACCGGGAGCGAGCCGCCACACAGGCTCGTCCCGCTGCCGCGGGCTACGAACGGGATGGCGAGTTCGCGGCACAGGCGGACGACCGCCACCACCTCGTCCGCCGTCTCTGGCACGACGACCGCTAGCGGCCTGGCGTGGAACGCGGTCAACCCATCGCTCTCGTAGACGGCGAGTTCCGCCGGCCGCGTCAGCAGCCGGTCGGGCGGGAGCAGGGCGGCCAGGCGGTGGACGACGGCGGTGTTCGCTGGAGCAAGTGCCATAAATCAGTGATCCTCGCCAACAAGAACGGGAGGCGAAGGGGGTCGGCAAATGCTCGAGGAGCCTATGGCCGCCTCGGCCATCAGCGACGAGACCTTTGCCGCCCCCAAGCTGGCAATGCCGATGGGTCGCAAAGCCCTTTAGGAGGACCGCAACACCTCCCGCAGCGCCGCGAGCACGAGATCGACGTTCCGCACGGTGGCCCCGTGCCCCATGAGACCGATCCGCCAGGCCTTGCCCGCCATCACGCCCAGCCCCGCGCCGATCTCGATACCGTACTCCTCGAGGAGGCGGCGGCGGACGGCCGCGTCGTCGGCGTGCTCCGGCTTATGGATGCAGTTGAGCGTGTGCAACGATCGCGACGGCACATAGCGGATGCCCAGCGCGTCGAGGCCGGAACGCAGCCGGCGGTGCATCGCCGCATGGCGGGCGATGCGGGCCTCGAGCCCCTCCTCGAGCACGATCGTGAGCGCCTCGTGGAGGGCGTAGGTCATGTTGATCGGGGCCGTGTGGTGGTAGACGCGGCCGCCGCCGCCCCCGCCGGTGTAGTACTTCCGCAGCATGGAGACGTCGAGGTACCAGGACTGGACCTTCGATTTCCGCGCGTCCATCGCAGCCAGCGCCCGGTCTCCGAAGCTCACCGGCGACAGGCCCGGCGGGCAACTGAGGCACTTCTGCGTGCCGCTGTAGATGGCGTCGATGCCCCATGCGTCCACCTTCACATCGTGGCCGCCGAGGCTGGTCACCGCATCGACGAGGAACAGCGACCCCTTCGCGTGGACGAGGTCGGCGATGCCCTCCAGCGGCTGGTGGGCGCCCGTGCTCGTCTCGGCATGCACGATGCCGAAGACCTTGGCCCGCGGATGCCGTTCGAGGGCGGCGGCGATCGCCTCGAGCGGGATCGTCTCGCCCCACGGGGCCTCGATGGCGTGCACCGTGGCCCCGCACCGCTCCATGACGTCCTTCATCCGGCCGCCGAACACGCCGTTGACGCACACGATCGCCTCGTCACCCGGCTCGACGAGGTTGACGGCGAGGCACTCCATGCCCGCCATGCCGGTGCCGCTGACGGGGAACGTGAGCGGGTTCCTGGTCTGGAACACCTGCCGCAGCATCTCGCAGGTCTCGTCCATGATGGCGAGGTACTGCGGGTCGAGGTGGCCGAGCGTGGGTGCGGCAAGGGCCCGCAGGACCCGCGCCGAGACGGGGCTGGGGCCGGGGCCGAGGAGGACGCGTTCGGCGGGAAAGACGGTGGTCATGGCGCGGGGCGGGCTCGCGGGGGCGTTCGTCCGCCGCCCATGATAGCGAGTCGGCCGGCTGTCGCGGGCCCGCCGGTCACCGGCTCTGGCAGGTGCTGCAGATTCTCGCCACCTGCTCGGCGGACCACTTCTGGCAGAGCACGCACTTGCTGCCGGCCTGCGAACTGCACGTGGAGCAGATCCGCGCGGCATGCTCCGGCTGACTCCAAAGTCTACGGGGCATCGCGACCGGCCCGCAACGCAGCGACGGTCCCGACCAGCCGGAAGCCCGCGTCGTTGGCCTGGCGGCTGGCGGCCACCTGCGTGAAGGTCGACTTCCGCAGCGTCACCGCACCGCCCGCCCAGAAGCCGCCGCGCAGGCCGCGGAACTGGCCCTTCGCACCGTCCAGGTCGTTCCACTGGTAGACGAGGCCGTTCTGGTCGAAGGTGCCGTAGTGGCTGCCGCTCGTGGCGAACGCCCCGACGTCGGTCAGGTAGTTCTGCGTGGGCGAGAACACGGCCGACTGGGTGACGCAGTAGATCGGGCCGACGAGATAGTTGGCGATCGGTCCGCCGGTGGAGACGGGGTCGTTCGACGGCGGCACGTCCTGCTGCGTGGCGTAGAGATGGTAGCCCGGGACACCCCCCTTGTTCGGCGTGAAGTAGGCCGCCTTGTACCACTCGTTCTCCGTGGGAATGAAGAAGGTCGGCGCGGACCGCGTGTTGGGGTTGACCGCGTTGCGGGGCACGGCCTTGCGGCTGCTCGCCTGCCGCAGGTCGTAGGCGCCGTTCTCCGTCGTGCGGGCGTTCTGCCGGCCGGCGGGCTGGCCGTTGGCCATCCAGTTCGCGAACCGGGCCGCGTCGAACCAGCTCACGTAGGTGATCGGCCGGTTCGCCGCGGAGCCGGCGTTGTTCATCACGCTGTAGGAGCGGCGGCCGTTCCGGCCGACCCGCGTGATTCCGGCCACGGCCAGGTCGGTGGCCATCCGCGTGTCGTACAGGCCGTGGGTGTCGGTGCGGGCCACGGCGTTGAGGAAGGCCACGTACTGCCCGATCGTGACGTCGGTCCGCGCGATCGCATACTCGTAGGCGACGGCCCCGAAGCCGGTGGCCGCGTCCGCGGCGTTGCCCGCGTCGCCGACCGTGACGAGGTCGACCACGACCGCCGCCGCCTCGGCGGGCAGGGCCGCCAGCCGGAACCCGCCATTGGAGCCGACGCCGGACGCCGCGACGCCGAGACGGTAGTCGGAGGCGAGGTAGGAGACGAACGAGGTCCACGCGCCACCGCGGAGGATCACGGTCTCGGTCGGCTCGCCCGTCGACTCGAGCAGCTCCCAGACGTTGCCGTTCTGGTCGAAGGTGCCGTAGGAACTCGGGCTCGCCCGCATCGCGCCCACGTTCGTCAGGTAGTTCTGCGCCGGCTCGATGAGCGGCTCCTGCGTGACCGTCATCGCGCCCGTCGCGAAGATGTAGTTCACCTGATTGGCCGCGTCGCCGATCACGTTGCCGGGGTCCGCGTCGCTGCGGGTGGCGTAGCGGTGGTAGCCGCCGCGGCCACCGCGGGCCGCCGGGTCGTAGTAGGCCGCCTTGTACCACTGGTTCTCCGACGGCAGGAAGAACGTGGGGGCCGCGCCGGTGTTGGGATTCACCGCGTTCCGCGGCGGCACCGTGCCGGGCACCGCGGCGAGGTCGTAGGCGCCGTTCTCGGTGGTGGCCGCGGTCTGGCTGCCGACGGGCTGGCCGTTCGCCATCCAGTTGGCGAACCGGGCCGCGTCGAACCAGTCGACGTAGGTGATCGGCCGGTCGGCGGGGCTCGTGGCCCCCGCCGGCGTGATGCCGAACGGCCCGATGACCGCGTAGGTGTAGCCGCCCGGGCTGCCGGAGCGGTCGATGCCGGCCGAGGTCCGGTCGTCTCCATTGTCCATGGCGGTGTGGTACAGGCCGGCCAGGTCGTCGGCGGCGACGGCGTTGAGGAACGCCGCGTATTCGCCGATCGTGACCTCGTACTTGCCGATCCGATACGCCTCGTCGACGCGGCCGAAGCCGGTTTTCGGATCGGCGGCGTTGCGCGGGTCTTCCACGGGCACGAAGATCGGGTCGATCACCGCGAGGGCGATCCGCGGCTCGAGCCGCTCGACCGCGGGCGGGCGGGGGCGGGACCGGCGGCGGGCGGAAGCGGGGCGCGGCATGGGGTGGTCCAGCGAGAGGCGGGAACGTCCGCAAAGCGTAGCATCGGATGCCCGTCCGTTCCCGTTCGTGCCCATGGTCATGCGCCATGGGTGAAAAGCCCGGATTTGCGTGGCAGGCGATCGCCGCTACACTCGGGGGGTCGGTCGTTGACGACGCTCCTGGAAGCGTGCCGGATTTTCTTCCCGGCCCTGCTGCTTTTGGCTCGCCTTCACCTTCTGGCGGGCTGCCATTTCTCTGGCCCTTTCGCCGTGACCCCGAAAGTGAACCGGGTCATCCGTAGGAGTGTCTTGTTTCATGGGTAAGAAGCTTTATGTCGGTAACCTCGCGTACAGCGTGACGAGCGAGGCGCTCGAGCAGATGTTTCTCGAGTTCGGCAGCGTCGTCAGCGCCCAGGTCATCCAGGACCGCGACACGGGCCGCAGCAAGGGGTTCGGCTTCGTGGAGATGCAGACCGACGAGGCCGCGCAGCAGGCCATCAACGCGATGCACGACAAGGATTGCGGTGGCCGGCCGCTCACCGTCAACGAGGCCAAGCCCCGGGAAGCCGGCGGCGGCAACCGCGGCGGCGGGCGAAGGTTCTAGCAGCCCGCGGAACAAGCCCGTCCCGGGCCTGTTCGCCCCTGATCGCCGCAGCGTGCGGCGGCAGACATCGTCCACCGTCTGCTGACCGCCCCTGCGGCCCCACCTGCATGCCACCATCCCACCTGCCCGAAGCCGCAGGCGGCGGCCCATTCGCAGCGCTCGGCCTGTCACCGGACGTACTGCGGGCCGTCGACCAGCTCGGCTTCACCGGCATGTCGCCGATCCAGGCGGCCGCGATCCCCCTGCTGCTGGCGGGACACGACGTCGTCGGCCAGTCGGAGACCGGGTCGGGCAAGACCGCGGCCTTCTGCATTCCCGCGCTCGAACGCATCGACCCACGCGAGCGGTCGACCCAGGTGCTGATCCTGGCGCCGACCCGGGAGCTGGCGATGCAGATCACGGCCGCGGCCCGCGCGCTCGGCAGCTTCATGAAGGCGCTGCGGTCGGTGACGATCTACGGCGGCGCCGCCTATGAGCGGCAGTTCGCCGAGCTGGAACGCGGCGCCCACCTCGTGGTGGGCACACCGGGGCGGCTCACCGACCACCTCGCCCGCGGCACGCTCGACCTGGCCGCGTTGCGGTTGCTGGTCCTCGACGAGGCGGACCGGATGCTCGACCTCGGCTTCCAGGAGGACGTGGAGAAGCTGCTGGCGGCCGCCCCCGCCGCACGGCAGACGGCGTTCTTCTCGGCCACTTTCTCGCCCCCCGTCCAGGCCCTGGTCCGCCGGCACGCCCGCGACCCGCGGATCGTCGCCATCGACAAGCAGGCCGTCGCCGGCCGCCCCCTGGTCGACGAGTCCTATCTCGAGGTGCGGCATCATGAGAAGTTCGCCGCCGTCTGCCGGGTGATCGACTTTCACGACGTGCGCAGCGGCCTCATCTTCTGCAACACGCAGCGGATGGTAGAGGAGCTGGCCGACCAGCTGGCAGCCCGCGGCTGCGCCGCGGAACGGCTGCACGGCGGCATGGCCCAGCCGCAGCGGACCCGCGTCATGGAAAGCTTCAAGAAGGGGGCCTTCCGCTTCCTGGTGGCGACGGACGTCGCAGCCCGCGGCATCGACGTGCACGACCTCGAACTGGTGGTCAACTACGACCTGCCCCACGACGCGGAAGACTACGTGCACCGCATCGGCCGGACCGGGCGGGCCGGGCGGACCGGACGCGCGGTGACGCTCGTCTCCGGCGGCGGCATCCGCGTGCTGCGGGCGATCGAGCGGTTCACGGGCGCGCCGATCCGCCGCGCGGCGGTGCCCACCGCGGAGATGGTCGCCCGCCGCCGCGTCGACGCGCTCGTGGAGGGCCTCGGCGAGACGCTCGCCGGCGGCCCGTTCCCGCACGCCGCGGGCATCGTCAACCGGCTCCTGGCCACAGGCCGACCGGCGGCGGATGTCGCGGCGGCGATCCTCCACCACTTCGCGCCGCCGCGGGCCGACGACGACTTCCCCGACGCGTTCAACCCGCCCGGGCGGCCCGCTGCGCCGCGGCGGCCGCGACGGCCTCACGACCGCGGCCCCGGGGCCGGCCGGCCGGCGGCCGGGCCCCGAAAGATCGGCCCCCGGTCGAAAAAACGCCCGGGCCGCTGAGCCCGGTGCCGGATTTCAGGGGCGGAATCGCCCTGCCTTCGGCCGGGGGGTTCTGTTACACCTCTCCCGTCCGACGCCCTCAGCCGCCTGGCAACATCTGCCGACGTTTGGGCCGCTTCGTGACTCGCGAGGCCCTCATGCTGTCGGTAGCCGTCCACCTGGTGTGCTGGTTCGTGGCGCTCGTGGTGCTGATGTCGCTCATCGAGCACCAGGTGCACTGCCGGCTGATGCACAAGATGCCGCGGTTCTTCCTGTGGCGGCACCTGCATGCCCGGCGGCGGATGTTCACGAGCCATGCCGTCGAGCATCACCGGCAGTATCGCCACTCCTTCCACGACGAGCCCGTGCCCCACGGCGAGGATCGCGGCATCCGGCTCAACCTCTGGGAAGGGCTCCTCGAGTCGCTGGCCGTGAGCGGCATTCTGGTCTGGTTCTCGACGACGGCCGCGATCATGTTCCCGATGGTCGTCTGCCTGCACCACGTGCTCTGGAACCTGATCCACCTGGAGATGCACAAGCCCGCGAACCGGTCCTTCGCACGGTGGGCCGTCTTCAAGGGTGTGGCCCGGCACCACTTCCTCCACCACCGCTATCCCGACAAGAACTTCAACGTGGCCTTCCCGATCGGCGACTACATCTTCCGGACGGTGGCCAAGCCGACGGACGCCGACTGGCAGGCGATGCGGGCCGAAGGCATCGCCTGAGGCGACCGTCCGACGCGCCTGGCCGCACCACACCCAACCCGCAAAAAGGCGGAAAGGGCAAGGCCGGCGACAAGCAAGGAGCATGTCGCCGGTTCGGGAACCGCGACCACCGAGAGCGGTAAATAACCGCTTCCTGAGCCGAGGACGAGGTTCTGGCCAATCAAGCTCTCGAAGACCGGGATGTCGGCGGCCGGGAGACCCGCATAGCTCACAGCAGCCGACGGTCCCTTTCCCGTCAGCGTCGTGATGTCGCCGCTCCCCGAACCAAGGTCCATGAACACGTAGTTCTGGCCAGAGTTGGTGATCATGCTCATCGTACCGTACATCGGCAGCGTCGCAGACTCCACAAACAGGTTCTCGGGGCTGATCGTGATGATGGCGCTCGTTGGCACCGTCGTAGAGAAGTAATGGATGAACTGCACCAGATACGACCCACCGGCTCCGGGATCGAAAGGATCGTTGGGGCTGTACGCGGCGTTGCCCGTATCGGTGCCCTCGATGAAGAAGGTGTCATTGGCCGAATCGATCCGCATGATGAGTCCTGCGGACACCGGCCGGGGCAGAAGGATAGCCGACACCGTGAGGGCGATCACGATCGCGAGGCGAGTCAGCAGGTTCGCGTGAGTTTGGGAAGCGGTCACGAAAATGGCTCCGTTGTGACAAGGTCTTTGACAAGCCCCACCGCCATCGCGAGATACGAGTAGCCGCCGGCAGGTGATCTCGGCTTCAATGCAAGGGATGGCTGGAGGTCGCCATCCATTGCTTAGCACCACCGGCAGAAGTACGTGCCGGTCAGATTGCCGTCAGCGGTCGATTGCTCGTCGCGACGGTGGTGGGTGCTTGCAGTAGCGGTGCGGGAATGGGGAACCGGAAGTCGGGCAGACGAACGCCCCTCGAGGGGGACGGCTCGTTCGGATCACGAACCAAACCGAAAGTGGGCAGCACAGGATTCGAACCTGTGACCTCTACGGTGTGAACGTAGCGCTCTAACCAACTGAGCTAGCTGCCCGACACGAAGCCAGAGCGGACAAGGATAGCACTCGCCGCAGGGTCCGTCACGGGTCTCAAATCGTCCAGCAGCCGCGGGCCACGTCAGCCCGCAAGCGGCGTTCCCCCCAACCGCTTCAGCCCGCCTGCGCGTCGGGGGCGGACGGGGGCTCGAACCGGGGCGAGGCGACCGTGGCCACCGGGTCGTCGTCGAGATGCCGCACCGTCCGTCGCGGCGCCGGGGCCCGACCGTCGATGTGGGCAGCGACGTCGAGTTCCTTCGAGAGGGTCGACCACTGCTTCCGCAGTTCGCCGATCGTCTGGCCGAACGTGCGGCCCACCTCCGGCAGCCGCTTGCCGTACAGCATGACGGCGATCGCGCCGATGGCGACGAGTTCGAAGGGGCCGAGGCCGAACATGCCGGGGGCGATTCCTGGGGGCGGGGCGACCGTCCGGCCGCCACCGGTGACGATCAGTCGGGGCGGCTGGCGTCGCGCGGGGCGGCGGCCTGGTCGTCGATGCCCTGCACGCCGCGCTTGAACTCCACGATCCCCTCGCCGAGCGACCGCATCACCTTCGGCAGACGGGTGCCGAAGAGCAGCAGCACGACGCCGGCGACGATCAGGAGTTCCACCGGCCCGAGACCGAAGATGGCGAACAGGTGCACGAGACGAATCTCCCTTCGAGGTGGCGACTCGCCGCCACGGCTCGCCGCGGCCGGACCGGACGCGACGTTTCGATTCTAGCTCCGCATCGGCGAGATTCAAAGTTTCCGGCAAATGCTCGCGTCACCGACGGCCACTAGGGCGCCGCCGCCACCCGGGCCGGCTGCCGGTGCATCGGCAGGTGCCGGTAGTAGACCTCCAGCGTCATCGCCGCCAGGGCCGTCGCATAGACCCTGCCGCCGTGCCCGCCCCACACCGGGTCGGGATCCCAGCTGCCGTCGAGGGCGGTGCCGTCGCGGCGCTGCAGTGGCAAGAGGGCGGCCTGCAGGGCCGTGTTCCAGCGGTCCCACTGGGGGCCACCGGCATGGAATGAGGCGAGCGTGGCGTAGTACCAGGCGTAGGCGTTGGGCCGCGACCGGTCGGGGGGCGTGCGGGCGAGCAGGTCGAGAGCCTCGATGGCGGCGGGATGGTCGGCGGGCATGCCGAGGAGGAGCCGGCAGAAGAGGGCCTCGGCCGTCATCGTGAGGCTCGTCCGCTCGCCGGGCCGGTAGGCCGCCAGTCCGCCCGCCGTGCCGGAGGAGACACCTTGCAGGAAGGGCAGGGCCCGGGCCTGGGCGGCCTCGAGCCCGGCGATGCCCGCGTTCCGGCCGCTCGCGAGCACCATCAGCTGCCAGCCCAGTTGGCTCGTGTCGCCACGGTCGCCCGCCGCGTACCGCCAGCCGCCGGTGGCCGGGTTCTGCATGGCGAGCGTGTGCCTCACCGCCCGCTCGAGCGCCGGCCGCAGCGCGTCGTCGCCCGTCATGGCGCAGGTCTCGGCCAGCGCGATCGTCGCCATGCCGTGGCAGTACAGGGCCGCGAAGAACTCGGCGTCGCCCGCGAGCGAGCCGTCGGACCGCTGCCGGCCGATGAGGAACGCGGTTCCGCGCCGCACCGTGTCGGCGTAGTCGCCGTCGCGGTGCGTGTTGCCGGCGCCGAGGAAGGCGAGGAGCGCCAGCCCGGTGACGCCGTGGTCGCTGCGGGCGCCGGCCCCGTGGCGATGATGCCCCTGCACGGCCCGCTCCACCCCGGCCCCATGCCGAGCCGCCGCCCAGCGGCCGTCGCTCGACTGGTTGGCCGAGAGCCACGCGAGCGCCGCCGTCACCGCCTGCTCGGTCTCCTGCGAGCCGCCGCGGGCCGCGGCCGCAGCCGCCCGCCGCTCGCCGATCCGGTCGGCATACGACTCCGGCATCGGGTGGGCTCCCGCCGCCACCGTGCCGAACGGCCCTGCGGCCGCCGGTTCTTCGGCCACATCCCCCGCCTCCCGCGATGCATCGGCCGGCTCGACTGCCGCTTCCAGCAGCGGCAGCGGCTCGCCGCCGGCCAGGGGCTCGGCCGGCGGGACCTCCCCGGCCACGACGGGCACGAGCTTCGCCTCCGGTAGGGGCTCTGGCTCCGCCTCCGTCTCCTCCTCGCGAACGGCCGCGGCGCCGTCCTCGGCCAGGTCCGCCTCCGCGACCGGCTCCTCGGCGAGGATCACGGTCATCGCCATCCGCCCCTCGTCGTTGCGGCCCCACGAGGCGGGCATCAGGCCACCGACGAACGCGCACACCGCCGCCAGCACGGCGTGCAGGAGGAGCGAGAGAAACGTGCACTTGGCGAGCGTGTGCGACTGCAGCCACCGGGTGCGGACGAGCACGGCGAAGCCGATCGCCGCCGCGGCCAGCAGGAAGGCGCCGGCGATCCAGACCGCTCCCATCGCCCCCTCCCGCTCAGCGCCGGCGGGTCGCGGGCCGCGTCCGCACCGAGATCGCGACGTGCCGCACGCCCGCCCCGCGGCAGGCCTCGTAGATCTCCGCCATCCGCCCGTGGGGCACGGTCGTCTCGCCGCGGATCATCACGGCCACGTCGGGCCGCTCCTGCCGCACCGCCGCGAGTCGTGGTGCGAGTTCCTCGATCGCGACCTCGTCGGGCCCCAGCCGCACCGCGCCCGAGGCCTCCACCTCCACGATCTCCGGCCGGGCCCCGTCGACCACTGCGGCCCCACCGACCTGCGGCAGGTCGAGGTCGAACTTCCGCTCGTCGCCCGAGAACTTCGTGGCGCACATGAAGAAGATCGTGAGCACGAGGATCACGTCGATCATCGGCGCCAGGTTGGGCGCCGGATCCTCGTCGGCCTCGAGTCGCACCAACGGCATCGCCTCACCCCGCCCTGCGTTTCGGCTCGGTCGCCCGCGCCTCGGCGAGCGCCTCCTGCGAGATCTCGTCGATCACCTGCTGGCAGGTCTCGTCGAGACGCATCGCCAGCCGGTCGACGCGGCTGGTGAAGGTCCAGTGCAGCACCATGGCGGGGATCGCCACGAGCAGCCCCATCGCGGTGGTGATCAGCGCCTCGCCGAAGCCCCGGGCCAGCAGGTCGGGCCGGCCCATCGCCCCGGCCGAAGCCACGTCGTTGAACGAGCGGATCAGGCCGAACACCGTGCCCAACAGGCCGAGGAGCGGCCCGATGGTGGAGATGCCGTTGAACACCCGCCGGTAACGGCGCAGGTGGTTGAGCTCACGCTCGCAGGCGTCGATGGCGGCCTGCTCGATCTCCACGGCCGGCTTGCCCCAGCGGCGCACGGCCGCGGCGAACACGCGGGCCGCCGGGCTGCCGTTCTCGTCGCAGGCGTCGAGGGCCGCACCGCGGGCGAGCGCTCCGGCCTGCAGTTGCTCGATGAACCGCGTCACGAACAGCGTCGGGACGATGCGGCCGGTTCGCAGGCTCACGGCCCGCTCGATGCCGAACACGGCCAGGGCGAACGAGCAGCCGAGCAGCGGCACCATGAGGATGCCGCCGTCGCGGATCGTGGCGAGCAGGTTGCCGGTGGGGATCGCCGCCTCGCCGCCCCCCGCGTCGCCCCCCGCCACGGCCGGCGGCACCTCGGCGACGCGGAGCGGTTCGCGGGCCGCCCCATCCGCGCCGGCCCAGGCCCGCGGGGCTTGGGCGAGCGTCGGCGGCGCGAGAGCCAGGGCCGCGCCGACCACGGCGCAGGCCGCGCTGGACCGCACGATCACGGAGATCCATCTCCTGCGAGCCGTCATGAATGGCGTCCGTCGCGCGCAGTATGCCCGTTCCCTCGGGCCGCACCCGCCGGAAATCATCGGCCGCCACCGCCGTCGGCGGCCCTTCCTTCGCGCCCGATCGTTACGACCGTCACGATCCCGCAGGCCGCAGCTGCCGGGGCCATGGATGGCCCGGCAGCCCGTGCTCAGAAGTTCGCGTCGCACCCCGTGCAGACGTCGCCCACCATGTGCAGATGGTCGTGGTCGATGTACACGACTTCCTGGCAGTCCTCGTCCACGAGCGTGTGCGGCACCGGCCAGCCGACCCGCGTCACCTCCTGGAAGTAGACGGTGCACTTGTAGTGGGCGTGGTGCGTTTGCACGGGACCCACCAGCGGCATCTGCCGCGGCGGATCGACGTAGTCGGAGATCTTGCACTTCGAGATGCGGACGTGGTTCCGCTGCACCTCGTAGAGGAACGGCCAGTTGCCCTGGACGGGACGGGCCTTCTCGAGGGCCCGCATCACCTCGTCGTCGCTCGGCTCGTCGAGGGCCTCGCACGGACCGCCGGGCTGCAGTGGGCCGAGGACCGGCGCCCGCTCGTACCGCTCGTAGTTCCAGAACTGGTCTTCCTTCGCCTTCTGGATCCCGACGGGCACGGGAATCGGAATGGCGAGGGGACCCAGGTTCGGCCCCTGGGCCGTGAGCCAGAAGCAGCCGCTCTGCGAGGACATGCCGACGGCCACGATGAGGGCCGTGACCAGGAACTTCAGACGCGTCGCCATCGTTGCACTCCTCGGGCCGACCGGAAAGGAGACCGGTCCTGCCGGTGGTATCGACCCACGGCCCTGCCGAACTTGCGGATATTTCCGGCTGGGCAAGGTCTGCCGATGGCCGCCCGCTCCCCCCAAAACGCCAAGACGCCCCCCGGCCGAAGCCGGGGAGCGCCCTTGGGCAATTTGTGAAACCGCGAGCGGTCTAATGATGGTGCGAGTGGTAGTGCCGCTCGTCGAAGTCGAGCCACCACCAGCCGTCATCCCACTCGAGCGAGACCCGCCGCCAGCCGAGCGGCACCTGCGGGTACGGGTAGAACGGGCCGATGTAGGGCCAGGCGGTCGGCGAGTACTGCGTCGGATACTGCAGGGCCGCGTAGTTGGGGTAGGCCGCGTAGCTCGGCCAGGCGTAGTTGGGCATGTTCGGCCCATCGCCCCGCATCGGCACCGGCGGCATTCCGACGCCCGTGCCACCCATCGGCATCGGGCCGCCCGCGACCGGCCCCTGCGGCATTCCCGGAGGACCGCCGACCGGGCCGCCGGCGTAGCCGCCGTCGCTGTACTGCATCGTGCCGGGCACGATCTGGCCGTCCTGCAGGCCGCCCGGAGGCAGCATCATCGGCTCACCCATTCCTGCGGGACGCACCGCCGAACGGGAGCGGCTCGCCTGGCCGGCGGCGGGCCGCATCGGCTGGCCGCCCCTGGGGGGCAGATACTGCGGCGAGCGCGGCTGCGGCGCTCCCGCCCGCTGCCGGCTGGGCACGGTGCCGGCCACCAGCTGAACCTCGGGCTGCAGCGCCCCGTCCTGGGCGGGCTTCGCGGGGAACAGGCCGCCGGCGATGAACGCGAACGGGTTGAGCTGCGGCTTCTTGGCGGCGTCGGCCACGGGCGCGACGGGCTCCGGCTGCGGGGCGGGCACGCCGGCCATGCCCCAGGCCGAGGCCGGCACGCCCAGCGGCACCTGCGGCTGCTCCGCCGGGCCATCGACCACGAGCCGGTTCACGACCCGCTCGACCCCGGGCGTGGTCTCGGCGATGCCGACGGCCGCCGCCAGCTGCTTCTCGTCCGAGACGGTCCCTTCGAGCCACACCGTGCCCGACTTCGCCCTCACGTTGACGCGGTAGCCGACGAGGGCGCCGGAGTCGCGGAGCTTGGTGGCGACGCCGGCCGCCAGGTCTCCGGCCCATGCCGGAACCGCCAGCAGCGACGACACGACGACGGCCGTCAGAAACGTGGATCTCGAGATGGACATGCTTGTGACTCCTTGGATCGAACCCGGCGCCGCCGCGGCGGCTGGATCGCCAACGCGGAGCGGGCCGCACCGGCATCCGGTCAGTTCTTCGGCTGCGGGTCGTGCCGGAAAGGAGTTTTTTTCCGATTCGTCCGGCGGCCGCGGGCAACGCGACAGGCAGGGCAAACCGGGCAAGTCGGGCGACTTCAGCCTCGCGGCGAGACGTCGACGACCGCGATCATCGTCATCGCGGCGAGCGTGACCGCGCAGGCGGCGGTGGTGTCGGGCCCGAACGGGATCGCGACGCCGCACAGGCCGCCGATCGTCGCCAGCGCCGCCAGGCACAGCCACTGCCCCTGCCGCTCGCGGGGCGTGCCCTCCGCGAGCCGGGCGAGGCCGGCGGCCGCCAGGCCGAGGATCTGCACGACGCCGAAGGCGCACAGGACGGGGCTCAGGGCGACGGCAAACA
>JBIIDT010000038.1:0-28200 GCA_044238145.1 Pirellulales bacterium
GTGGAGATGAAGTTCGCGGCCGACGACGTCAACGACCTGCTCAAGAGCATGGTCCTCGAGGACTTGGGCGGCGGCACGGTCTCGACCGTGAGCTACGCCTCCCGCGACCCGATCACCAAGACCCTCGGCACGTTCGCCGTGAACCTCACCGACAATCCCTCCATGGGCCAGATCCTCGCGCGGCTGCGGGGCGAGAAGATCGAGGTCGACGCCGCCGCGCCGGCGGCGGGCACGATCGTGGGCGTGGAGAAGCGGACGGTGCCGGCCGGCGAGAACAAGACGGTGGAGAAGGAGTTCGTCACGCTGCTCACGGCCGAGGGACTCAAGACGATCGCCCTGGACACGATCACGCGGATCAAGCTCGTCGATCCGCGGCTGCAGGGGGAACTGGAAAAGGCCCTCGCGGTGCTCGCCCTGGGGCACGACAACGACAAGAAGGCGGTGACGCTGCAGTTCGCGGGGCAGGGCCCGCGGGACGTGCGGGTGGGCTACGTGCAGGAGTCGCCGCTCTGGAAGACGAGCTACCGGCTCGTCCTCGACGACGCGGCGGAGGCGGGCAAGGAGGCGAAGGAGAAGGCGCTCCTGCAGGGCTGGGCGATCGTGGAGAACACGACCGACCAGGACTGGAAGGACGTGACGATGACGCTCGTCAGCGGCCGGCCGATCTCGTTCCGCATGGACCTCTACCAGCCGCTCTACGTGCCCCGGCCGCAGGTCATGCCGGAACTCTACGCCTCGCTCATGCCGCAGCTCTACGGCCAGGACCTGGCGGATGCCAACGGGGAGTTCGGCCGTGCGGCTACCGGCATGCCAGCCGAGAAGTCCGAGATGCTGGCTCGTCGTGCCCGGGTCGCAGCGCCTGGGCAAGCTTCGGGCAAGGCCGGAGCCCCCGCGGACAAGGCTGCCGAAGACCGCGCTTTGAGAGCCCGCTCGATGGAGGGCGAGAAAATGCTCGAAGGCGCCGCCAGCATCCAAAGCATGGCCGCGGGCTCGAACCTCGGCGAACTCTTCCGCTACGAGATCGCCAAGCCCGTGACGATCGAGCGGCAGCGGTCGGCGATGCTGCCGATCGTGGGCGAGCAGGTGGAGGTGGAGAAGGTCGCGATCTACGACGACCGCGTGCTCGCCAAGCACCCGCTCTCCGGCCTGCGGCTCGTGAACTCCACGAAGCTCGACCTCATGCAGGGGCCGGTCACGGTCTTCGAGGCGGGAGCCTACGCCGGCGACGCCCGGGTCGAGGACATGGCCCCCGGCAGCGAGCGGCTGGTGAGCTACGCCGTGGATCTCGACGTCGAGGTCAATCCCCGCATCGAGCAGAAGCCCGAGGAGATCGTGAGCGTGAAGATCGCCAAGGGTACGCTCATCGCCACGCGGAAGTACGCCCGCACCAAGGTCTTCGAGATCAAGAACTCGTCGGCCAAGCCCGTGAAGCTGCTCGTCGAGCATCCGCGGGAGGGGGGCTGGAATCTCGTGGCCCCGAAGGAGGCGGCCGAGACGACCCGCGACCGCTACCGCTTCGCCGTCACGGCCGAGCCGGGAAATCCCGCGAAGCTCGAGGTAGCGGAGGAGCAGCAGGGCGTGCAGCACGTCGCCCTGACGAACCTCGACGACGGGATGATCCTGTTCTACATCCGCGCCAAGGCGACGAGCCCGGCGGTGAAGGAGGCGCTCGAGCAGGTGATCGCGAAGAAGCGGGCGATCGAGGAGATCGTGCGGAAGAAGCAGGAGCGGGAGCGGGAGATCCAGGTCGTCGAGCAGGAGCAGAACCGCATCCGCGAGAACATGGCCCAGCTCGACCGCACGAACGAGCTGTATGCCAAGTACGTGAAGAAGTTCGCCGAGCAGGAGGACCGCGTGGAGGCCCTCCGCAAGGAGATCGCGGCACTCATCCAGCAGGAGCAGGAGGCGCGGAAGGCCCTCGACGAGTATCTTCTGAAGATGGAACTGGAGTGAGCGGGGGGACATGACGAGGGTCACCCTCCCGAATCCACCCGCTCACGAACGGTTCGGCTTGATCGGCTAATCCCAGGAGCACCTCATGACCATTCACCTGCTTCCCACCGCCTGCCGGACCATGATCACGGCCGTCTGTCTCTGCCTGACCACGACCGCGCTGGCCGACAGGGCGGCCTCCGACGAACTGCCGGCGGCGGCCCCACCCCCGCGTTCCGAGCCGGTGGCCCTGCGAATCGTGGAAGACGGCGGTTCGGCGACCCATCGGATCGTGATCCCGAAGGCGGTGCTCGCAAAGATCGCCGGCGGCGTGCCGAGCGCCGACCCGATCGTCTCGGCGACCCCCGCCCGCAGCATCGTGGCGGCCCTCGCGCTCTCGGCCGCGGTGGCCTGCGGGCTCGTCGCCTTCCGACGTGGCCGCCCGGGCCGGGTCGCGATGCTCGTGGTCGGCGGCCTGTCTCTCGCCGCCGTGGCGGCCCTGCTCGGCGGCGGGCCGGCGCTGGCCGACCTCGCTGCTCCCGATGGGTCGCCCCGGCGGCCGCGGCCACGGCCCGCCGTGCACGTCCCCGAATCGGTCACGCTGGCCCAGGGCGGCAAGGTGGTCCTCGAGATCGGCGAAGCCGGTGGTGACGCCGTCATCCTCGTCGTCGGCACCGAGGCGGCCGACAAGGATCAGCAAGAGCCGCCACGCGAGCCCCGCGGTAGCGTCGCACCTCCGCCGGGCTGACCTGCTGGAGCCCCGCGTGGCGACCCTTCTCCACCCCACGGCACGTCCGCGACCCGCACCGCTCGCCGCCGATCCGGCGGCCGTGTTCGTGGCCGGCGCGATCGCCCTCGTCGCCACGGCGGCCCTGCTCGCCGGCTGGTTCCCGATCGGCTTCTCGATCGCGATCGTGTTCCTCTTCGCCGGTCCGCACAACTGGCTCGAGGCCCGCTACTTCATGACGCGGATGCCGGCCCGCTGGGGAAGGCTGCGGGGGTTTTTCATGCTCGGCATCGGCGGCGTCGTGGTGCTCGCGGCCACGATGATCGCCATTCCCACGATAGCCGCCGCCCTCGGCGACGGCCGCGAGACGTGGCTCGTCCTGCTCGCCGCCTGGAACTCCGCCCTCGTGCTCTGGGCCGCAACGCTCGCCTCGATCCGCCGCCGGCAGAACCCGCGCCGGGCGTGGCCGTGGCTCTGGCCGACGGCCTTGACGCTCGTGTCGGCGGCCTGGCTCTGGCCGGTGGGCTGGGGAATCGGCCTCGTCTATCTCCACCCGCTCGTGGCGCTTGCGTTCCTCGACGCCGAGATCGGCCGGCGGCGGCCCGACCTGCGGCCGGCCTACCGCTGGTGCCTGCTCGCCGTGCCCGCGGCCCTCGGCCTCCTCGCCCTGCGGCTCGGCGGCGCAGCCGACCTGCCGGGCGCCGACGTGCTCACCGCCCAGATCACCCGCCACGCGGGCGCTGGCGTCGTGCCCCACGTCTCCACGCACTTCCTCGTCGCCGCCCACACGTTCCTCGAGATGCTGCACTACGCCACCTGGTGCGTCGCGTTGCCGCTGCTCGCGGTGGGCGGCAGGCCGTGGCAGCTCGACGGAGTGCCGCTCGCACGGCGTTCGGCCGCCTGGCGAGCGGGCCTGGTGGCCGTGCTCGTCACGGGCGGCCTCGTGGTCGCAGCGTTCTGGGCCGGCTTCCTCGTCGACTACCCGCTCACCCGCAGCCTGTACTTCACCGTGGCGCTCGTGCACGTGCTGGCCGAGGTGCCGTTCCTCCTGCGGGAGGCGTGAAGGCGTGCCTCCCGATACCGCGGCCCTGTGGCGGTTCCTGCCGTGGGGCTACCTGTTCACGGTGGCCGTCGAGCTGCCGGTGCTGCTCGTCGGCCTCGCGCCGCGGCACTCGATCCGCGACCGCATCCTGGCCGGCCTCGCGCTCACGGCCTTCACCTACCCGATCGTGATCTGCGTCTTGCCGCCCCTCATCTGGGAGCCGTGGGGCCGGACGTGGTATCTCGCCGTCGCCGAGACGTTCGCCCCCGTGGCGGAATGCCTGCTCTTCCGCATCACGTTCGGCCCGGCTCCCGACCGCCGATCGGCGTTTCGCGACGCCGCCACGATCGTGCTCGCGAACCTGCTCTCCTTCGGCTTGGGTGAAGCCTGGCGCGCGGCGACGCGGGCCGTCTGAGCGGCCGGATCACAGCCAGGGCGGGTCGGCCATGAACGTGGCCGGGGTCTCGTCGAGGGCCACGGCATAGGCCGTGGCGTGCGAGCGGCAGTGGGAAATGCTCACCAGCATGCAGCGGATGCCCATCGCCTCGGCCACCTCCTGCGTGCCACCGGCGAGAAACGCCTGCGGCCGGCCGCCGGGGCCGTTCCTGATCTCGATGTCGCGCCAACTGATGCCCTTCCGCCAGCCGGTGCCCAGGGCCTTCAGCACCGCCTCCTTCGCCGCCCAGCGGCCGGCGAAGTGCTGCGTGGCCATCCGCCGGCTGCGGCAGTATTCGATCTCGAGCGGCGTGTAGACGCGGCCCACGAACAGCTCGCCGTGCCGCTCGATCATCTGCGCGATCCGCAGGCATTCGGTGATGTCGGTGCCGATGCCGAGGACCTTCATCGCTTGCCCTTTCCGACCGCCGCGAGCGGCGCCACGCGGTCGAGCCCGCAGGCCCGCCGGGCCCGGTCGAGCACGGCGCGGGCCTTCGCCCGAGCCTTCGCCGCTCCGGCCGCGAGGATCGCCTCGATCCGCGCCGGGTCGCTCTCCAACTCCGCCCTCCGCGTCCGGGCATCCGCGAAATAGGCCGCCGCCGCCTCGACGAGCGCCTTCTTCACCTCGCCGTAGCCGAAGCCGCCGCGGCGGTAGAGGTCGGCCATCCGCAGCCGGTCAGCCTCGGGAGCCATGAGCGCGTAGAGCTCGAAGAGGTGGTCGCCGGCAGGGTCCTTCGGCTCTTCCATGGGCCGCGAGTCGGTCGTGATCCGCATGATCTTCTTCTTCTGGGCGGCCGGGTCCTCGAAGACGTCGATCGTGTTCTCGTAGCTCTTGCTCATCTTCTGGCCGTCGGTGCCGGGCACCTTGGCGCCCCCCTCGACGAGCCGGGACTTCGGCAGCGTGAACACCTCGCCGTAGAGGTGGTTGAACGTGCCGGCGAGGTCACGACAGACCTCGATGTGTTGCACCTGGTCCTCGCCGACGGGCACGACCGTGGCGTCGTAGGCGAGGATGTCGGCCGCCATGAGCACCGGGTAGGTGAACAGGCCGGCGTCGGCCGGCAGCCCGCGGGTCTTCTTGTCCTTGTAGGCATGGCACCGTTCGAGCAGGCCCATCGGGCAGACGGTCATCAAGAGCCACGTGAGCTCCGTCACCTCGGGCACGTCCGACTGCACGAAGAGCACGGCCCGCTCGGGGTCGAGGCCGAGGGACACGAGATCGACGGCCGCCGCGTGCACGAGGCTCCGCAGGCGGGCCGGATCGCGGACGGTGGTCAGGGCGTGCAGGTCGGCGATGAAGTAGTAGGCCTCGTCGGCCGCCTGGTGGCCACCACCGGGCTGCAGGTCGATGTACTGCCGGATGGCACCGAAGTAGTTCCCCCAATGGAACCGGCCGGTGGGCTGGATGCCGGACAGTGCCCGGGTCGGCTGCGGTGGCGTGGCGGGCGGGGCGGGCGCTGTCATGCGTGACTCCCCGCAGGCGTGGCGGCCGGCGACGGGCAGGCGGCGCGATCCGGCAGGGCGAGCGTGCCGACCACGTCGGCCACCCGCACGGCCCCCAGCTCGGCCACGGCAGCCGGCAGCTCGTCGAGCAGCCGCGCGGAGACGACCGGTTCCGCGAAGTTGGCGGTGCCCACCTGCACGGCCGAGGCCCCGGTGACGAGAAACTCCATGCAGTCGTCGATCGTCATGATGCCACCCACGCCGACGATCGGGATCTCGACCGCCCGCCGCACCTGGTGGACGCACCGCAGGGCGATCGGCTTGATCGCCGGCCCGGAGAGGCCGCCGATGACGTTGCCGAGCATCGGCCGCCGCCGCCGCCAGTCGACCGCCATGCCCTGGCAGGTGTTGATGAGCGTGACGGCGTCCGCACCGCCGTCACGCGCCGCCCGGGCGATGGCCACGATGTCGGTCACGTTGGGCGTGAGCTTGGCGAGCACCGGCAGCGACGTGGCCGCCCGCACGCCCGCCACGACCCCGCGACAGGCGGCCGGGTCGGAGCCGAGGTCGATGCCGTGGCTCACGTTGGGGCAGGAGACGTTGAGCTCGAGGGCCGCGATGCCCGGCACGCCGTCGAGCCGTTCCGCGAGGGCGACGAACTCGGCCGCGTTCGCCCCGGCGATGCTCACGACCACCGGCGCCCCGCAGCCCGCCAGGAACGGCAGCTGCTTGGCGAGGAAGGCGTCGACGCCGTCGTTGTCGAGGCCGATCGAGTTGAGCAGGCCGGCGGCCGTCTCGACCGTCCGCCACGGCACGTTGCCCTGCCGCGGCAGCGGCGTGATCGTTTTGGGGACGATGCCGCCGAGTCGGGCCAGATCCACGAAGCCCGTCATTTCCCGGCCGTAGCCGAACGTGCCCGACGCCACGAGGATCGGGTTCGGCAGGGCGAGTCGGCCGAGCCGCACGGCCAGGTCGATCGCAGGCGGCGAAGGCTGGGCAGGCGAGGGTGTCCGACGCGACTGGGACATGCGGACCGGGCTCCGGAAAAACGACGGGTTGTATCAAGTTTGGCGGATATGCCGCCGATACCACGGAAGCCGGCCTGCCCGCGGACCCGCCGCGAAGGGCCGGAAAAGTTGACAGTAGTGGTTGTCGCCCCTAGGCTTCGGACGAATTTTACACCCTGCCATGCGTTGCTCCATCCCGGATCATTCGTGGCGGTGTCGGCCGGAGCCCAGCGGTCGTGTCACAGCCCAAGAACAAGAAGTCCAGGACCAAGAAGGACCTGGTGCGCACGATCGCCGATCGGCTCGACATGCCGCAGCTGCGGACGCGGGAAATCGTCCAAAAGACCTTCGACGCCCTGGTGGACGCCCTGGTCGAGGAGGGGCGGGTCGAACTGCGGAACTTCGGCATTTTCCAGATCAAGCGGCGCGAGGCCAGGATGGCCCGCAACCCGCGGACCGGGCAGGCCGTGCCGGTGCTCGCCAAGACCACCGTCACGTTCAAACCGGGCAAGGAAATGGAGGCCCGGGTGCGGGCCCACAGGCCCCTGGACCGGGAGCAGCCGCCCCCGGAGCCCGAACCATCCCCGAGCCAGCCGGCGTAGCCCTGGCGGACGGGGCGATCTGCGGGAGGGGCCAAGCGGCCTTCTCCGCCGATCAGGGAACCGCTACATCCCCGCTCCCGGCCGGCCCGACGGGCCCCGGGAGCACCGCTTCGGTCAGGAGGACCATGCGATGAGGAAGGTGATCCTGTTGGTGTGCGCGGCCGCCGCCCTGGCGACGAGCACCGGCTGCCTGATCCCGATGTATTCCGGCGACCCGGTCCGCCGGGCCCAGCAGCTCATCTACACCTCCGAGGACCTCCGCGCGATCACCGACGAGTGGGAGCGGATCTGGTTCCTCGATCAGCCGTCGCACATGACGCCGTGGCGGACGCACGGCGGGATACTGTGATTCGCGCCTGCCGGGCCATCCCTGGCCCCGGCAGGCTTGGCTTCGTACGAGCCTGCTCGCACGAAGCGGGCGGCCGCCCTCCAGGCGGCCGTGGCCGCCGCGGAGCGGCGGCGGCGTAGCGGATCGACGAGGCGTCGCCCCGCCACGCCCGGAGGAGGCACGCCGCGCGGCCTGCGGCCGCTGCGTGCGGTCGAGCGCGGGGCAACCCTTCACGGGCCGGCTCAGATCCGGATCCGGCTCGCCTGCTCGACGATCGACTCGAGCGGCACGATCTGGCCCTTGTTGCAACCCGGGCAGGCCTCCGCCGCCTCGGCCCAGGCCTCCGGCGAACGGAGGTTGGAGTCCCAGAACGGCCAGGTCTTGCACTGCCGCGGCCGCTCCTCGTAGGCGCGGCACTTCCTCGTCCGCTCGTCGAGCAGCACGCAGTCACCACCCGGCCGCTCCTTCAGCGACCGGCGCATGCCCACCCGCTTCACGTAGGCGGCCTCGAAGTCGGCCACGGTCATGCCCGTCCGCGCGGCCATCGCGTCGATCTCCGCCTGGTTCACCCACACATAGCCCTCGGCCCCGGAACAGCAGTCGCCGCACTGTGTGCACCGAAACCGCAGCCCGTCCGCGTACCAGACGTCCTTGGGAATGCCGGCCATGGTTCGCTCCTTCATCCGCAGATCGCCGCCACCGCGTCCACCACGGCCGCGACGTCGCCGGGACCGTTGAACGCCCCGAAACTCGCCCGCACCGTGCCGCCGGCCGCGGTGCCCAGGCACTCGTGCACGCGGGCCGCACAGTGGAGACCCGCCCGCACCTCGATGCCCGCCGCCTGCTCGAGGATCGCCGCGACTTCGGCGGGATCATAGCCCTCGACCGTGAAACTCACAATCGGCGCGGCATCGCCGGCGAACACCCGCACGCCCGCCAGCGACTCAAGCCCCGCGGCACAGTCCCGGGCCAGGTCGCGGCAGCCGCCGCCCACCATGGCCACGCCGCGGCCCTCGAGCCAGTCGGTCGCGGCGGCGAGCGCGGCGAGCGGGGGCAGGTCGTGCACCCCGGCCTCCATCCGCTCCACGAACGCCTCCGGCATGTCGAGCGACTCGCTCGCCGATCCCGTGCCCCCGTGGACCACGGGCTCGGGTTCGACGCCGGCCCGGGCCCAGAGGATGCCGACGCCGCCGGTGCCATGCAGCCACTTGTGGGCCGGCGCCGCGACGACATCGGCGCCGAGCGCCACGACGTCGAGCGGCACGACGCCGAACGTCTGGGCGGCGTCCACGACGAGCAGGCCGCCGCGGTCGTGTGCCACGGCGGCGATCGCGGCCACGTCCTGGCCCACGCCGGTCACGTTCGAGGCCTGCGTGCAGGCGACGAGCCGGGTCGCCGGCCGCCAGGCGGCGGCGATCGCGGCCGGATCGACCCGGCCCGTGCCGTCGCAGGGCACGATCGTGACCGTCGCGATCCCGCGACGGGCCAGCGCGTGCAGGGGCCGGAGCACGGCGTTGTGGTCGGCGGCCGTGGCGATCACGTGGTCGCCGGGCCGCACGAGGCCGTGGATCGCCATGTTGAGCGCCAGCGTGCAGCCCGCCGGCAGGGCGACCCGCGCCGGATCGACGCCGCCGAGCAGCCGGGCCGCGGCCGCCCGGGCTCGATCGCGGATCGCGCCGGCCTCGAGGGCCGAGCGGTAGGCACCCCGCCCCGCGACGGCGCCCAGCTCGCGGGCCGCACGCTCCCAGGCCGCGAGCACCGGCTCGGGCTTCGGCCACGAGGTGGCGGCGTTGTCGAGGTAGCGGCGGGGAGGCGCGGACCGCACGCTAGCCTCCGATCTGGTACATCGCCCGCGCCGGCCGGGCGAAGGCGGGCGTGTCGATGCCGTGGGCGGCCTTCTTGGCGGCCACGCACTCGCGGAGCAGGGACGCGATCACGGCATCGGTGCCGCCGCCGCGGAGCGCCGCCCGCACGTCCCACTCGGTCGTCGAAAACAGGCAGTTGCGAAACTGGCCGTCGGCCGTGAGGCGGAGCCGGTCGCAGCGGTCGCAGAAGGGCCGGGTGACGGGATTGATGAAGCCCACGCGGCCGCCGTCCACCCACCGGTAGTCGCTGGCCGGCTGGCCCGGGTCGGTCGCCGTCTCCGCGACGAGGGGCCCGATCTCCCGCTCGAGGACCGTCCGCACGTCGGCCCCCGAGAGCACCCGCCCCCGGTCCCACGTCTCCTCGGCGTCGAGCGGCATGAACTCGATGAACCGGAGGTGGAAATCCTCGCGGCGGCAGAAGCGGGCCAGGGGCACGATCTCGTCCTCGGTGAGCCCGCGGATCGAGACGGCGTTGACGCGGATGTCGCGAAACCCGGCCCGCTTCGCGGCCGCGAGCCCGGCGAGCACCCGGTCGAGGCCGCGGCGGCGGGCGATCCGCTCGAAGACGTCCTCCCGCAGGCTGTCGAGGCTGACGTTAAGCCGCGCGAGCCCCGCGGCGGCCAGATCCTCCGCCTGCTCCGCGAGCAGCAGGCCGTTGGTGGTCAGGGCCACCTCGTCGACGCCGCGGACCGCCACCAGCAGCCGCACGAGCGCGGCGAGGTCGCGACGCAGGAGCGGCTCGCCGCCGGTGAGGCGGATCGAGCGGACGCCGAGCCCGGCGGCCACGGCGGCCACCCGGGCGATCTCCTCGTAGGAGAGCAGGGCCTCCCGCGGCTGGAAGACCGCCTCCGCCGGCATGCAGTAGGTGCAGCGGAGGTTGCAGCGGTCGGTGACGCTCACCCGCAGATCGGTGTGCAGCCGGCCGAAGCCGTCGACCAGGGGGCCCGGGCCGCTCACCGCCGCCGTCCGCGCGGCCTCTCCGCGGCCCGCGGGCCGCGACCCGCGGCCTCCGGTTTCGAGGGATCACCGCCCGGATGGACCCAGTCGCGCCGGCCGTCGGGCCGCTCCTCGCACTTCCAGATCGGGACCTCCCGCTTGATCCGCTCCATGAGCCACTCGGCCGCGGCGAAGGCCTCCCGCCGGTGCGGAGCGCTCGCCGCCACGGCCACGCTCGCCTCGCCCACGGCCACGCGGCCGAGGCGGTGCTCGACGGCGCAGGCCACGAGCCCGAACTTCTCCACCGCCACGCGGCACAGCCGCTCGAGCTCCGGGCCTGCCATCGGCTCGTGCGCCTCGTAGTCGAGGGCCACGGTCGGCCGCCCGCCGGTGGCCGCCCGCGCCGTGCCCACGAAGAGCACGTTGGCGCCGGCCTCGCGGTCGGCCACGGCCGCCAGGAGCCGCTGTGGATCGATCGGGCGGCGGACCAGCGCCCCGCCCTCTCCGGTGGAGCCCGCCACCGTCCGGCTGGAATCGTCGTGCCGTTGCATGTCAGCCGCCGCTCACGGGAGGAATGATGGCCACGTCCGCCGCGGCAGGCACGGCGGTGTCGTCGGTGGCGTAGCGGTTGCCGATCGCCACGGCGCTGCGGGCGAGGAGCGGGCCGACCGCCGGGTAGGCGGCCTCCAGGTCGGCCCGCAGGTCGCCGACCGAGCCTCCCCGCCAGTCGATCTCGGCCACGCGGGTGCCCGCCGCCTCGGCCATGCCGGCGAACAGAGCGACCCGCAACACGTCGCGGCCCGCGGCCCCGCCGCGCGGCCCGTCGTCGGTGAACCTCTCGCGATCGCGATGCATCGTGGAGTCGTCGCCTCGTGGGGTCGGATCGGTCGAATGGTTCAGGTGGTCGTCAGCGGGCCGCTCGTCGCCGTGAGCAGGTCGTCGAGCCCGTGCGGGGAACGGCCCGGCAGCAGCCCGTAGGCCTTGGCCAGTAACTTTAACGGATGGACGGCCGGCTTGGTCGTGCCCTGCTCCATTTGTATCCGGCAGGCGCTGCAGTCGGTAGCGCCCGCCTCCACGCCGCCGCCCCGCATGGCCGAGACGAGCCCGAGCCCGACGCGGAGGCTCGCCCGGTAGTGCTCGTGGGCCAGGCCGAACGTGCCGGCCATGCCCGAGCAGCCCCGGTCCGCGGCCTGCACGGCCAGCCCGGGAATCAGCCGCAGCAGGTGCTCGGCAGGCGTCATGGCCGCGGCCGACCGGGCGTGACAGGGGGCGTGGTAGAGGATCCGGGCCGCCACCGGCTTGAAGTCGAGCCGCAGGCTCCCCTCGCGGTGCAACTCCCACAGGAAGGTCATCGCATCACAGGTCGCGGCGGTCACCCGGTCGATGTCGGGATCGTCGACGAGGAGCGGGTAGTCGTGCCGCAGGCAGGTGACCGCGGACGGCTCCGTGCACACGATCCGGTAGCCGAGCCGCACCGCCTCGGCGAGCACCCGCAGGTTCGTGCGGGCCAGCCGGCGGGCGCCGTCGAGATCCCCTTCCGACACCAGCGGCATGCCCACCGCCACCTGCCGCGGATCGACGAACACGCCGATGCCGTTCCGCTCGAGCACCGCCACGAAGGCCTGCGCGAGCAGCGGGTCATGCCGCCGGGCGTAGGTGTCGAGGAAGTACAGCACCCGGGGGCCGCTCCGCCGCGAGGGCCGGGTGATGCCACGCCGCGACGCCCAGCGGAGGAACTGGTTGCCGCTGAAGGGCGGCAGCTTGCGGCCCTGGGCGATGCCGATCGCCTTCTCCAGCACCCACCGGGCCTGCGGATTGGCGAGGGCCCGGTTGGCCAGCGGCCTGAGCGCGCCGCCGAGGGCGGAGAGCGTGTCGACCCGCGACAGCAGCCAGCGCGAGAGGGGCGCGCTGTTGGCCGCGAAGTGGGCGGCCTTGAGTTCCATGACGAGCGCCGGGATGTCGACGCCCGCCGAGCAGTCGCTGCGGCACTGGTGGCAGTTGAAGCAGGTGTCGGCGATGCCGCGGACCGCGTCGCTGGTGAGCGCCTTGGCGTCGAGACCGCCGGTGAGTACCGCGGCCACGAGGTTCGCCTTCGCCCGTGGCGACGCCTCCTCCGCCGGGTTGCCCCGGTACATCGGGCACATCCGCGGCCCGGCCGCCTGGGTCCGGCAGGTGCCGCAGCCGTTGCAGGCATCCACCTCGGCGACGAGCCGCTCGCCGGACCAGGCGAGCACGGGCAAGGGCGACGGGCCCGCCGACGGGGCGGGTTCACCCGGACTCGACGGCGGCCGGCCCACGGCGGCCCGGAACGCCGCCAGGCCCCCGGCGCCCTGCACCACCCGGCCCGGATTGAGCGTGCCGACCGGATCCCACAGCCGCTTGACCTCGGCGCACACCTCCGCGAGCTCGGGCACGAGGCGGGCGAAGAAGGGCGTCCGCGACAGTCCGAGCCCCTGCTCGCCGCCGAACGTGCCGCCCACCGCGAGGGCCTCGGCGTACAGGTCGTCGGCGAGCGTCGTGAGGCGTTCGCGCTCCGCGGGATCGGCGGGATCGACGAACGGCCGGACGTGCAACTGGCCGTGGCCGGCGTGGCCGAAGAGCATGGCCGTGACCTGCAACCGTTTGAGCACTTCCTGCAGCCGGCCGAGGAAGTCGGGCAGGGCCGGCGGCGGCACGACGATGTCCTCGACGAACGGCACCGGCCGCACCGCCGCCCGCACGCCGTGCAGCGTGGAGACGACGTTGCGCGACAGCTCCCAGAAGAAGGCCGCGTCGATCGCATCCTCCGCCCGGCGGACGTCGATGCAGCCGCGGCGTCCCTGCCGCATCGTCCGCAGCACCTCGTCGAGACGCGCGTGGCAACTGGCGGCGTCGTCGGCCGTGAACTCGACGAGCAGGCCCGCCTCCGCCACCGGCGGGATGAGCAGATCGAAGGCCGGCTTCGTACCCCGGGCGAGGGCGAGGTGCCGGCGGTCGAACAGGTCGCAGGCGCTCGGAGACAGGGCCCGGAGGCGGACGGCCGCCTCGGCCGCCTTGTGCAGCGAATCGAAGAGCAGCAGGCCGACGGCGGTGGCGGCATCGGCCGGCACGGTGCGGAACGTCGCCTCGGTGACGATCCCCAGCGTCCCCTCCGATCCGCACACCAACCGGGCCAGGTCGACCGCACCGTCCGGGCCGACGACGTCGTCGAGCCGGTAGCCGGCGTGGCTCGACCGCGTGGCCGGCTGGAACTTCGCGATCGTCCCGCGCGACCGCTCCGCGATGGCCGCCACCCCGGCGGCGAGGGCGGCGACCCGCCGCTCACGATCGCCCGCGTCAACGGGCGGCTGCGGCAGCCGCGCGGCCAGTTCGACGACCGCGCCGTCGGCGAGCACGACCTCCGCCGCCGCGATCCGCCCCCGGACCGCGCCGTGGCGGAGGAACCGGCTACCCGAGGAGTTGCGGGCGATCATGCCCCCCACGGTGGCGACCGAGGCGTTGGCGGGATCGGGGCCGAACGTCCGCCCCACCGCGGCAAGGTGCGACTCGAGGGCCGCCGCCACGACGCCCGGCTGCACCCGCACGGTCTCGGCGTCGGTCGCCAGGATCCTGCGCATGTACCGCGAGCAGTCGACGACGATGCCCGGCCCCAGCGCCCCGCCGCAGACGCTCGACCCGCCGCCGCGGGCGTGCACCGGCAGGCCCCGCTCGGCCGCCCAGGCGACCGTCGCGGCCACGTCCTCCGTCGACCGCGGCCGGACGACCGCCAGCGGCCGCACCGCGAACAGGCTGGCGTCGGTCGCGTACAGCTGGCGGCTCGCGTCGTCGCAGAGCACGTCGCCCGCGACGATCCCGCGGAGATCCTCCTCGATCCGCTTCTGCTCCGGATCCATCGGTTCGCGCCCGGGGTGTCAGTGCGGCCCGTCCGCCGCGCGGGCGGCCGCGAGTTCCCGGCTGCGGGCCCGCTGCTGCCGGTGCTTCTCGTGCGTCTCGAGGTCGAAGCCCCCCGCGTCGTCGGCCACGCCGTCGCCACGGTAGCGGGCCGCGCAGCGGTAGCAGGTGAGGCACTCGGGCATGAGCAGGTAGAGGATCACGTCGAGCAGCGCCGTCGCGAACAGGATCGCGAAGGTCGGCACGAGCAGCCGCCAGGCCCAGGTCACGCAGCTCGCCGCGAACCCGGCGACGACGATCCCCACGCCGAGCCGTTGGGGAAAATCCTTGCGGGCGAAGAGTTCGGTGCCCGGGCAGACGAGGCAGCGGCGGAGCCGCAGGCGGCCGGCGCCGGGAGGGGCCGGCGTGCCGTCGGCGGCGACCCAGGCGAGGGCGTCGCGGGGCGTCTCGACCTCGGCCCCGCACTGCGGGCAGGCGAGCGTGCGGAGCGACTCCGCACCGCCGAGGGTCACGGTGGCGTCGCAGGCGGGGCAGGCGTAGGTGATGCGCATGGGAGTCAGGCGGCCGCGAGCAGCTGCGCCGTGAGTTCGCCGAGGATGGCGGCGAGGCAGGCCACGTACAGGATACCCGTGGCGCTCTGGGTGTTGGGAATGTCGAGGGTCTTGCGGGCCATGACGAGCAGCACCGGCAGGCCGACGAGCCCCGCCAGCCACCGCAGGGCGAAGAGGGCCGCGGCCGTCGCGTCGGCCGGGGGCCGCCAGGGGAGGAGCCCGCAGGCCGCGATCGCGAGCTGCGCCAACCACGCCGCGAGGGCGAGATCGATCATCCGCCGCAGGGCGTCGACCCGCATGCCGGGGGCGTTGAGGTACCAGTGGCCGAGCAGCATCGCATGCACCGTGAGGCCCGTGACGAGCCCGGAGACGAGCGCCGTGGCCATCGCCCAGGGGTCGTCCGCGGACATCGCGACCGCGGCGGCGAGGGCCGCGGCACAGGCCGCGCACAACGCCATCCCGGCCCGCCGCCGCTCGCCGTACCAGGCGATGCTCCCCAGCCACGCCGCCACGGCGGCGGCCGCCGGCAGGATCCACGAGGCCCCCGGCGCGGCGGAGAACGCCACGAGCGCCGCAAAGGTGGCCAGGCCCATGACGACCAGGAGGTTGACGCGATAGAACCCGCCGGGCACGAGCGTCGCGGGCGTGGCCACGAGGCCGAGGGCCAGGCCCCAGCCGAAGCGGCAGAGAAAGTCGAGCAGGAGCCGCATCCGCTAGCCCGCCCGGTGACCGAAGATCAGCGACATCACCTCGGCCCGGCTGGAGACGTTGGAGCGGAACAGACCCTTCATCGCCGACGTCACGCAGACGCTGCCGGGCTTGCGGACGCCACGGATCGTCATGCAGGTGTGGGTCGCCTCAACGACCACGGCCACGCCCTTGGCGCCCAGGTCGTCGACGAGGAGGTCGGCGATCTGCTCCGTCATCCGCTCCTGCACCTGCGGCCGATGGGAGACGACCTCCACGATCCGGGCGAGCTTGCTCAGGCCGAGGACGCGGCCGTCGGGCAGGTAGCCGATGTGGGCGTGGCCCATGAAGGGGAGGAGGTGGTGCTCGCAGACGCTGTTGAAGGCGATGTCGCGGACGAGCACGATCTCGTCGTACTTCTCCGTGAAGGCCTTGCCGAGGTGGACCCGCGGGTCCTGCCGCAGGCCACTGAACATCTCGGCGTACATCCGGGCCACGCGGCCCGGCGTCTCGAGGAGGCCCTCGCGGTCGGGGTCCTCGCCGACGGCGGCGAGGATCTCGCGGACGGCCCGCTCGATCCGCGGCATGTCGACGGAGCCGCCCGCGCGGTCGCCGGCCGCGGCGTCGTCGCCCGCCGATCCGCAGCCGCCGCCGAAATCACGCTGTTTCGCCATGCCCCAACTGTAATCGCTCGGGGCTGCCCCTACCACCTCGCCGGACGTTCGCCGCGGCCTTCCGGGCCGCGACTCACTGCATGTCCGCTGCGCTTCGACATCCTGTCTTCGCTTGCTCCCATAGCCCGGCTCAATGGCAGCGGGCAGCCCCTCGCTGCCTCCACCGCCGATCAGGCTGAAGGCTGACACTTCCGAACGTCGCACCGATGCCACCTCGCCCATGGCGTGGCTCGGCTCGACGCCTCGTAGAGCCGCCACGCCGCCGCCGCTCCGCGGCGGCCACGGTCGCCCGGAGGTGCGACCGCCCGGCCATCCGGCGAACCCTTGGCGTTCGCCGCGATGGCCCAAGCCTGCGGGGGCCAGGGATGGCCCCGCAGGCGCGAAAATCAGTTCCGGCTGAAGTCGGGCGGGAAGGGGCGGGTGGCGACGGCGGCCGGGCGGTTGGCGATCGCGTCGAGCAGGAGCTGCGTCCGCCGGAAGACGTCGCACTCCGCCAGGAGCCGCATCTTCACCTCCATGTCGAGGTCGAGCGTGTACGCGACGATGTCAGAGAGCATCCCCAGCGTGATCTGGCTGCCGAGCAGTTGGTCGAGCTGCTCGTAGGCGTTGGGGATCTTGGGCATGGCTCGCTTGAAGGCGCCGAGCAGCTCCTGCTGGAGGATGGCGGAGGCGCCGGCCGGAGCCGTGTCGGGCTCGTAGTCGTCGAGGATCTCGGCCTCGCAGACGCGAAACAGCTTCTTGGGCGGGAGTTCGTCGACGAGTCGCAGCCGCCGGACGCCGAGCACGAGCACGTTGTAGGTGCCCTGCTTCGTCCGCTGGTGGGTGGCGATCCGGCACAGACAGGCCGTCGACCGCAGCGGCGGGCGGCCCTCGTAGTTCTGCTCCCAGCCCGGGGCGAGCACGCCCAGGGCGATCAGCCGATCCTCCTCCACCGCCTCCTCGACCATCGACCGGTACCGCGGCTCGAAGATGTGCAGGGCCTGCATGACATGCGGAAACATGACCAGGTTGGGCAGCGGGAACACGCGGGCGTGCCCGGAGAACTGGTCGGAGGAGAAGGCGAGGGGCTCGTCGGACATGGAACGGGGACGGGCTCCGGGGTCAGGCCGCGGCCGGGGCGGGCGGCGGATCGAGGTGGATCTCGGGGAGCAGATCGGGGTTCAGGTCGACCTCGGGATAGTCGTCGGGGCTGGCGACCACGTCGGCCAGGCAGGTGTCGAAGGCCGCCAGGAAGGCGGTCACGTCGAGACCGAGATGTCGTGGGGCGTAGGGCTCGAGGTAGCCGTGCACGCTGCCGTGCAGCTTCCGGGCCCCGCGGATGTTGCCGTTCCCGAAGTGGTACAGGGCGACCGCCGCCTGGATGAGCGCCTGGTAGAACCGCCGGGACGGGCCCCGGTATTCCGTCCACAGCTCCTCCCAGATCTCGTGGCTCTCGTAATAATCACACTCGTTGAACTTCTCGATCCCGCGCAGGTAGAGCGGATCGTAGTCCCCGTCCGGCCGCTCCCCCGGGTCGCTCATGGTGGATCGATGCTCCGTTGCCGCACCCCACGGGCCGACACACGCGGCCCGGAGACGCCATGAATCGTAGCAGGCAGCGCCATCCGGCGAAGTCGCCGCCGTCCCGCCCCCGCGGCCGCGAGTCGGTCGCTGCCCGGAAACTCCGTGCCGGGGCGATCTGCGGCCGGCTGGCCGCGGCCTACCCCGGCGCCCGCTGCTCGCTCGACTTCACCAGCCCGTTCCAGCTGCTCGTGGCCACGATCCTCTCCGCCCAGTGCACCGACCGCCGCGTGAACCAGGTGACCGGCGGGCTGTTCCGCCGCTGGCCGACGCCGGCGGCCCTGGCAGCCGCCCGGCCCGCCGACCTGGAGGCCGTGATCCGCAGCACGGGGTTCTTCCGGGCGAAGGCCAAGAGCATCCTCGGCTGCTGCCAGGGCCTCATGGAGCGGCACGGCGGCGAGGTGCCGCGGTCGCTGGACGAGCTCGTGCGGCTGCCGGGCGTGGGCCGCAAGACGGCCAACGTCGTCCTCGGGTCCGCGTTCGGCGAGCCCAGCGGGGTCGTCGTGGACACGCACGTGGGCCGCCTCGCGCAGCGGCTGGGGCTCACGCGGCATGCCGACGCGGTCAAGGCCGAGCGGGATCTGGTCGCCGTGCTGCCGCGGGACGAGTGGATCGCCTTCAGTCACCGGCTCATCGAGCACGGCCGCACGGTGTGCGCGGCACGCCGGCCGCGGTGCGAGGGCTGCGTCCTCGCCGACCTCTGCCCCCGGGTCGGCCTGAAGCCGGAGCGGGCCTGACGCGGGCGGCGGCCCCCGCCATGGGCAAGGTGGCGGGGGGCAGCATACAATCCGCCCCGTCGCATGCAGCCGGGATCGAGCCCTCCGCCTCCGCTCGGGAGCCATCCATGATCCTCTCCGGAAACGAGATCAAGCAGCAGCTCGGCCGCAACATCGTCATCGACCCGTTCGACGAGTCCCGCCTCAACCCCAACAGCTACAACCTCGCGCTGCACGACGAGCTGCTGGTGTACGAGGAGGTGGTGCTCGACATGCGGAAGAGCAACCGCGTGGAGCGGATCCGGATCCCCGAGGAGGGGCTGGTGCTCACCCCCAACCAGCTGTACCTCGGCCGCACCGTGGAGCGGACGGAGACACACAACCTCGTTCCCATGATCGAGGGCCGCTCGTCGGTCGGACGGCTCGGCCTGTTCGTCCACGTCACCGCCGGCTTCGGCGACGTCGGCTTCTGCGGCTACTGGACCCTGGAAATGTTCGCCGTGCAGCCGGTGAAGATCTATCCGGGAGTGCCGATCTGCCAGATCTTCTTCCACGAGGTCGCCGGCGCGATCACCGAGTACTCGAGCGACAAGTACCAGCACAACCGCGACATCCAGCCGAGCCTCCTGTTCCGCGAGATCGGCCAGGGCGACGATCGCGGCCAGCAGCTGCAGCTCGATTTCGCGGCCGAGGCGTCCGCGGCGCGGGAACTCGTCGCGGCGCGGCCCGCGAAGTAGGTGCCGCATGCCCAAGCTGCTCGCCTGGATGTCGCTCGGTCTCGCCCTCCTGTTCGTCGCCCTGGCCCTGACGGGCGTGTTCGGCTGGGATTCGCTGGGCGAGGAGACCGCCAGGATGCTCTTCTACTTCGGGGCCCTGCCGGCGCTCGGCCTGTCGCTGCTGCTGGCCGTCGTGCTGCTGGGCATGTCGGCGTTCCAGTCGCGCGAGTAGCCTGCCCCCGGCCCGACTGCCCTCCCCCGTCCCTCCCTCACCTCACTGGCGATCCCACCGTGCTCCGAACCCACACCTGCGGCGAACTGCGTCCGGAACACCTCGACGGCGAGACCGTCCTCTGCGGCTGGGCCGACCGCGTCCGCGACCACAAGGGCGTGATCTTCATCGACCTCCGCGACCGCTGGGGCAGGACGCAGGTCGTGATCGGCCCCGACTGCCCGGCCGAGACGCTCGCCGCGGCGCGGGCGGTGCGGCCGGAGTGGGTGATCCGCGTCCACGGCCTCGTCAGCGCCCGACCCGAGGGCACGACGAACCCCAAGCTCGCGACCGGCCACATCGAGGTGGTCTGCCGCCGGCTCGAGGTGCTCAACGAGGCCGCGACGCCGGTCTTCCAGCCGGGGGCGACCGATCTCCCCGGCGAGGAGGTCCGACTCGCCCACCGCTGGCTCGACCTGCGCCGCCCGGCGATGCAGCAGAACATGTTTCTCCGCAGCCGGATCGTGAAGATCATGCGGGACCACTTCGACGAGCTCGGCTTCATCGACGTGGAGACGCCGATGCTCGGCAAGAGCACGCCCGAGGGCGCCCGCGACTACCTCGTGCCCAGCCGCCTCGAGCACGGCTCGTTCTTCGCCCTGCCCCAGTCGCCGCAGCTCTACAAGCAGCTCCTCATGATGGCGGGCTTCGACCGCTACGTGCAGGTGGCCAAGTGCTTCCGCGACGAGGACCTGCGGGCCGACCGGCAGCCGGAGTTCACCCAACTCGACGTGGAGATGTCGTTCGTCGAGGCCGACGACGTGATGGGCGTGATCGAGGGGCTCGTGAAGCGGACCGCCCGCGAGATCCTCGGGCTCGACGTGCCGCTCCCGCTGCCGCGGCTCACCTGGGACGAGTGCATGGAGCGGTTCGGCCACGATGCCCCCGACCTGCGGTTCGGCCTGGAGATCGTCGACCTCACGCCGCTCGCCGGCGAGAGCGAGTTCCGCGTGTTCCGCGGGGCCGTGGAGAACGGCGGCCGCGTCCGCGGCATCCGCGTGCCCGGCGCGGCGGCGAAGTTCTCCCGCAAGGAGCTCGACGAGCTCACGGCCGTCGCCGTCGAGGCCGGCGCGAAGGGGCTCGTGTGGCTCAAGGTCGAGCCCGACGGAGCGTGGAGCGGTCCGGTGGCCAAGAACCTCGGCGCGATCGCCGACCGGCTGAAGGCCACGCTCGGCTGCGAGCCCGGCGACCTGGCGCTCGTCGTGGCCGACTCCTTCGAGGTCACGTGCAAGGCCCTGCACACGCTGCGGAAGCGGCTTGGCGGGCAGCTCGGCCTCTACGACCCCGGCACGATGCACTTCTCGTGGGTCGTCGACTTCCCGATGTTCGCCAAGGACACGGAGACGGGCGGCTGGGCCTCGATGCACCATCCGTTCACGGCACCGCGGCCCACCGACCTCGAGCTGCTGGGGAGCGATCCCGCGGCCTGTCGGGCGGTGGCCTACGACCTCGTGATCAACGGTTCCGAAGCCGGCGGTGGCACGATCCGGATCCACGATGGAGCGACGCAGGAGAAGGTCTTCTCCCTCCTCGGCATCACGCCGGAGGTGGCCCGTGAACGGTTCGGCTTCCTGCTCGACGCCCTGCGGAGCGGCGCCCCGCCGCACGGCGGCATCGCCCTGGGCATCGACCGGTGGGTCATGCTCTTCGGCGGCCTCGACAGCATCCGCGACGTGATCGCCTTCCCGAAGACGCAGAAGGCGAGCGACCTGATGACGGGGGCCCCGGCGCCGGTGGAGACGAAGCAGCTCGTCGAACTCGGCGTCCGCGTCGTGGCCCCGCCGCCGAAGCCGGTGCCGTGAGCCGGCGTCACCGCCGCCCGTGGCCGGCGACCAGCCGGAGGGCGGTCCACGCCGGCGGCACCGCGAGCATCGCGATCGCCGCGGCGAGCAGGGCGGCCGTGAGCGGCGTCGTGTCGAAGCGGGCCCGGCCGAGGAGCGTCTGAGCGAGCGCGTAACCGCCGAGGAGCCCGCTCCCGGCGGCGGACCAGGCGACCAGCCGCGTCCGTGCTTCCAGTGCGACCCCCGCCCGCCGGGCCGCCCAGGCCAGCAACGGCAGCCACTGCACGGCGTGGAGCGCGGCGCCGTGGGGAAACTTGAGCACGCCCGCCGCCCCGAGCGTCTCGGGCGGCAGGCCGGCGGCGCGGCGGATCTCACCCTGGGCCCCGGTCCAGATGCCGAGCAGGCAGGAGACGGCGAGCAGGCCGAGGCCCGCACGGGCGGCGAGGAGCAGGTCGGCGGGCAGCCGCGGCCGCTGGAGGAAAAACCGCAGCGTGAGGTCGGCGATGACGAGCGTCACGCCGAGGATCAGCCACGTCATGACGTCGTACAGCGCGGCGTCGAGGGGCGTCGCGCGGTTGAAGTGGCTGGCCACGCCCCGCCAGCGCTGCAGGTCGATGAGCGACACCTCCGCCACGAGCGCCGCGGCCGTGGCCCAGGCGAGCGGAACGTCGCCACGCCTGCGGGGCAGGGCGGCCCAGGCCCAGCCGAGTGACAGGCACGTGAGCCCGCCCGAGATGCCAAACAGGATCGGCTTCCGCCACGTGACGGCCCCTTCCCACGCCCCGCCGAGCGCGGCCCACACCGCGACGTGGGCCAGGCCGCTGGCGACGAGCCCGACGCCGGCCATGGCCAGCGGCCGGCCGCGGTCGTCGCGGCACCAGTCGGGAAGTCGGCGGCGGAAAGGGTCGTTCACCATGGCCGAGGAATCGTAGCCCATGTCCGCGCGCCGACGCGGTTTTCAAAGTGGGCCTTCCGGGAATCTCCTGAGGGCGAGGATCCGGGAGGGAGTGCCCTTACCATGTCGCCGGGCTACGGTAGCAAGCGAAGGCATGGATGCCGGAGCGCCGCGGACGTGCAGTGAACGAAGGCCCGGAGGGCCGGAGAGAACGTCCGGTGACGTGGTGGGGGCATTCCCGACCCACGAAAAACCCAGATGGAACTCTATACTGTCGTGCAACCGTCGCAGAAAGCGACGGCAGAGGCCATGGATGGCTCGCGTACGGTACAGTGACCGTCGCAGGATGCGACGGCAGGAGGCCATGGCAATCCTTGGCTTTGCCATCGGCCGACCAAGCAAACGAGGCCATGGATGGCTCGTTTGCGATATAGACAGGGCGACTAGCTCAATTGGTCAGAGCACCTCGTTTACACCGAGGGGGTTGGGGGTTCGAGTCCCTCGTCGCCCACTGAGGATTTCACCATGCGTCCCGCGTTCGTCGTCGTCGCCTGCCTGCTCGCCCCGGCCGCCGTCCTTGGCAAGGAGAAGCCGGTCGCCTTCGTGGGCGCCGAGGTGCTCCCGATCGCCGCGCCGCCGATTCCGGTGGGCACGGTGGTCGTGGCCGGCGGGAAGATCGTGGCCATCGGCCCGTCCGTGTCGACGCCGGTGCCGGCCGACGCCGTGCGGATCGAGTGTGCCGGCAAGGTGATCATGCCCGGGCTCGTCGACACCCACAGCCACGTCGGCGGCGGATGGGGAGGCGATGCCAGCGGGCCGATCCAGCCCGACGTGCGGATCCTCGACTCGATCAACGTCCGCGACGCGGGCTTCCGTAAGGCCGTGGCCGGCGGCCTGACCACGCTCAACATCATGCCCGGCTCGGGCCACCTGCTCAGCGGCCAGACCATCTATGCCAAACTCCGCAAGGCCTCCACGATCGACGACATCCTGATTCGCGACGCGGCCGGCCGGACGCTCGGCGGCATGAAGATGGCCAACGGCACGAACTCGCAGAAGGACCCACCGTTCCCCGGCACGCGGTCGAAGTCGGCGGCCCTCGTGCGGCAGAAGTTTCTCAAAGCCCGGGACTACCGCCGCAAGGTGGCCGAGGCCAAGGGCGATCCGGCCAAGGTGCCGGACCGCGACCTGGAGATGGAGGGCCTGGTCGACGTGCTCGAGGGCCGGGTCATCGTCCACCACCACGCCCATCGGGCCGACGACCTGCTCACGGTGCTGCGGCTGCGGGACGAGTTCGGCTTCAAGGTCGTGCTCCACCACGCCAGCGAGGCCTGGAAGGTGGCGGACGCCCTGGCCAAGGCGGGGGCGGCCTGCTCGGTGATCGTGGTCGACGCGCCGGGCGGCAAGATCGAGGCCATGGACATGTCGCTGGCCACGGGGGCCGTGCTCGAGAAGGCGGGCGTGCCGTGCGCCTTCCACACCGACGACCCCGTCACCGACTCGCGGCTCTTCCTGCGGACGGCCGCCCTCGGAGTGCGGGCCGGGATGTCGCGGGAGAAAGCCCTCGAGGCCCTCACGCTCGCGGGCGCGCGGATGCTCGATCTTCAAGCCCGCATCGGCTCGCTGGAAGTCGGCAAGGACGCCGATCTCGTGGTGCTGTCGGGCGACCCGTTGGCCGTGCGGACGAAAGTGCTCGAGACCTGGGTGGAGGGCAAGAAAGTCTTCGACCGCGACGATCCCGAAGACCGGCTCTTCGCCGTGGGCGGCTACGGCGCCGGCCGCGACCAGCGGGCCCATGCCTGCTGCACCGACAACCGTCTGGCGGAGGGCCGATGAGCCGCGTCGTCCTTCACCTGCCGCTTCTGCCCCTCCTCCTGGCCGTGCGGCTCGCCACCGCCGCCGAGCCCGCGGCGCCGCTGGCGATCCGCGGCGACATCGTCCACACGATGGCCGGCCCGGCGATCCGCGACGGCGTCGTGCTCCTCGCGGACGGCAAGGTGCAGGCGGTCGGCCCGGCGGCCCAGGTGCCGATCCCACAGGGCGTCCGCGTGATCCGCGGCGCCGTCGTCACGCCGGGACTGATCGACGCCCACACCGTCGTCGGCCTGACCGGCTTCCTCAACCAGGAGCAGGACCAGGACCAGCTCGACAAGGGGGAGCCGGTGCAGCCGGAGCTGCGGGCCATCGACTCCTACAATCCGCGGGAGCGGCTGCTGGAGTGGATCCGTGGCTTCGGGATCACGACGATCCACACCGGCCATGCCCCCGGCGCCCTCGTCTCCGGCCAGACGATGGTGGTGAAGACGGTCGGCGAGACCGTCGAGGAGGCGGCGCTCGTGCCGGCGGCGATGGTCGCCGTGACGCTCGGCGACGACGCCCGCCCGGGCGACGACAAGAAGTCGCCCGGCACCCGCAGCAAGGCGGTGGCGATGCTCCGCGGCGAGCTCGTGAAGGCCGGTGACTACGCCCGCAAGCGCAGCCTGGCCGACGCGGATAAGCGGCCCGACATCGACCTGCGCCGGGAAGTATTCGCCGATGTGCTCGCCGGAAAACTGCCGCTGCTCGTCACGGTGAACAGGGCCACCGACATCGACGCCGCCCTGCGGCTGGCGGCGGAGTTCAAGGTCCGCATCGTGCTCGACTCGGCGGGGGAGTCCTACCTGGCGACCGACCGGATCAAGGCCGCCGGCGTGCCCGTGATCGTGCATCCCACGATGCGCCGCTCCGGCATGGGCGAGACGGAGAACATCGGCTTCGAGACGGCGGCCAAGCTGCGGGCCGCGGGCATCCCCGTGGCCCTGCAGAGCGGCTACGAGGGCTACGTTCCCAAGACCCGCGTGGTCCTCTTCGAGGCCGCGGTCGCGGCGGCCAACGGCCTGAAGACGGAGGAGGCTCTCGCGGCGATCACGATCGATGCCGCCAGGATCCTCGGCGTGGAGGCCCGCGTGGGGTCGTTGCAGCCGGGCCGCGACGGCGACGTGGCGATCTTCGACGGCGACCCGTTCGAGTACACGACCCACTGCACGGCGGTCGTGATCGACGGCCGCGTGGTCGCCGACGCACCCCGCTGACGGCCGTGCCGGATGAGCCGTGCCGGCTCGTGGCTGCCCAGACCCTCTCGCTTGACGTTCGCCTCGGCCCTCCAGGCCTTGGCTCTCTGCATGTCCGCTTCGCTTCGCCATCCTGGCTTCGCTTGCTCCCATAGCCCGCTCGAGGGCACGGGCAGCCCCGCGCCTCCGTGATGCGAATGGATCGAAACGCAGCCGCCGCAGGCGGCGCAGCGTGCCTCTCCGCGACGCGCTGCGGATCGACGCCTCGTCGAGCCGCCGCGTGCCGCCGCCCCGCGGCGGCTACGGCCGCCTGGAGGGCGGCCGCCGCCCGTCCGGCGAACCCTTGGCGTTCGCCGCGACGGGCCAAGCCTGCGGGGGCCATGGATGGCCCCGCAGGCGTGAAGTCAAAAGCAGCCGTTCCGCACCTCCTGCGTGATCAGCGACTTGAGCCGCTGGATCGCCTGCTGCTCCAGCGCCTTGGCGTCGCACCAGAACTGCCGCAGGTCGTCCCGCCACTCGGCATTGGCGATGTACTGGTCGTACCGCCACAGGGCGTCGAGCCGGCGGCTCAGTTCGTGGACGAGGTCGTGGTCGTGATCCGAGCATCCGGTCGTCTCGCCCATGTGGGCGAGTTCGCGTTCGGCGGCGAGCGACATCGGGAGTTCTCCGCGGGAATGGGCCCGGGGGTGCCGGGCGTGAGGAACGGCCCTCCATGGAACACACGCGGCCCGCTTCTGCCTGCGGACCGCCGATGATCCGGGCCGCTGCCGCCCCCGGCAAATCCGCCCGCCGCCACCCGTCGCCCCTGCGGGCGACACTTCCGCGGCCCGATGCCGCCACCGCCCGTCCCGCGGCCGCCCGTCAGCCCCGGAGCCAGTCGGGAAGGCGACGGATCTTCCCCTCACGGTCCACGCACACCACGGTCGTGGTGCCGGTGGCGATCACCCGTCCGTCGCGGATCAACTCGTAGCCGTGCCGGATGTGGGCGGATCCGACCTTCTCCACCCGGGTTCGCAGCACGAGCAGGTCGTCGTAGTCGGCCGGCGCCAGGTACTTGCACGAGGCGTCGGCCACCACCATGAACAGCCCCGCATCCTCGAACGCGCGGTACGTCGTGCCGTGCGCCCGCAGCATCTCGGTGCGGCCCATCTCGAAGTACGTCAGGTAGTTGGCATGGTGCACCCGCCGCTGGCCGTCGGTCTCCTGGTAGCGGACGCGAATCTCGATCTCGTGGGTGTCGGACATGGGGTGTTCCTCGCCGGTCGGGGCCGCGGACGGCCCCGCGGCACGGGCTCGTTGACCAGCCCGGCCGCAGGAATCTATCCTTTCGCACTCTCGCATCCCACATCTCCTCCCTCTCCGACCACCAGAGACCCGCCCAGTGAGCCTCGGCGACGCCGGCGAGCACGGGACCAGTTTCGCGACCGCCCGGGGCCGCAGCTGGCCCACGCTCCGCCAGTTCACCGTGTTCCTCGAGAACCGTGTCGGACAATTGCTGGAGGTGGTGCGCCGCTTCGACGGCTCGCGGGTCCGCATCGTGGCCCTGTCGATCAACGATTCGGGGGAGTGCGCCTTCGCGCGGTTCCTGCTCAGCCACCCCGAGCAGGGCCGGGAGATCCTCGAGCGGGCCGGGCTGGCTCTCATCGAGAGCGACCTCATCGGCGTCGAGCTTCCCGAGGACGATCAGCCCCTCCTGCGGATCTGCACGGCCCTCCTGCAGGCCGAAGTGAACATCATCCAGGCCTATCCGATCCTCGCCCGGCCGCGGGGCAGGCCGGCGGTCGCCTTGATGGTGGACAACACCGAGATGGGTCTCGAGACCCTCGGCGCCAAGGGCTTCACGATGATCACCGAAGGCGATCTCGACGCCGACGAGTGACCGCGGTTTCCGCCATCACTCAAACATGCCGTCGGGCACGCCCGGCATCTGCCGCACCACGATCTTCTCGATCGTGTCCCACGCGACGGCCGTGAGCGTGACGCTGCCGTCGGCGGCCTGGCTGGCGAACAACCCGTGCGAGCCGCGGGACCAGTTGGGATCGTACCACTCGGGCAGGATCACGCTGCCGCCGGAGAGGTGCAGTTCGAAGATCCCGCCATGGTCGCGCTCCATCCACAGGCGGGCGGTGAGGCGGGCGGCGGGGTGCTCGCCGGGTTGGCCGGCATCGCCAAAGGGGGGCGGTGGCGGCCACGACTCCCCTTGCGTGGACGACTGCGGCTCGAACCCCGCGTGGGAACCCTCAACCTCGGCCACGAACCTCCATTCCTCGGCGGGCGGACCCGCCGGCGGCGGCTCCGGAGCCGGCTGGGCCGGTCCCTGGTCGACGATTTCGAGCGCCTGTTCCTCCGCGGCCGCGGGTTCGGGCGGGGTCGCCTCGACCTCGGGCGCCTCCTCGGGCGCGGCCTCCGGAGCCGCTGGTTCGGCGTCGGGAAACACCGGCTTGGCGGACCGCTTCCCGGGAAGATTCGGGATCACCACCGGCACCTTGCACTTGGTGCACAGCCCGCGCTTCCCCGCGTACTTGGCCGGCACCACCACCTTGTCGCCATTGGGACAGAAGAAGACGATGTTGTCGCCGATCCGTTGCGGTGCGGTGGCCGCGGGTGCGGCCTTGGTGCGCGGGATGATCCGGGTCTTCTCGTCCGACACGTGCTTCCGCTCCGCAGGGGGCGAGGTTCCGGCGGCCGGCCCGATCCGGCCCCGAACCCCTCTCGATCAGTCTACCCTGCGGCCGGCGGCTTGACGTGCCCCGGCGTCCGTCTGACACTGCCTCGCTACGTTTCGTCCGTCCCGCCGCCGCCACGGTCCCGCGATGCCGATCCCCGTCGTCTGCCCAGGATGCAAGGCCCGGTTCACGGTCAGCGACCGCTTCGCCGGCCAGACCGGTCCCTGCCCGAAGTGCAAGAAGCCGATCACGATCCCGGCGACCGTCGTCAAGTCGGTCACGATCCACGAGCCCGAGCCGGCGGCCACCTCGTCGACCGGCGGCCGGGCGCCGCTGGCGCCGATCAAGCGGCTCGACCAGCCGATCTCCGCCGTGTCCTTCGTGGCCACGGTGGCCGGAGCCCTGGTGGCGATGTTCCTCGCCTGGCTCCTGCGGGCGATCCACGC
>JBIIDT010000039.1:0-28164 GCA_044238145.1 Pirellulales bacterium
CAGTCGCTGCCCGACCTGAAGATGGCCAACCCGCTGCGGCTGCAGACGCTGCACGGGCCGTACCTCATGGTCGCGATGTGCGACGGCTCGGTCCGGGCGATCAGCAGCCTCGTGAGCCGCCGGGAACCGGTGGCTGCCAACGCCTGCGGCCGCGAGAACTTCGGCTCGGTGTACTACAACTCCAGTTCCCGGGGCGGCAACGCGAGCCCGACTCCCAATTCGCCCGTCGGCGACGGCATCTGGGACATGCTCATGGTGCCCGCCGACCCGCCGGGCAACGTCCTCGCCAACACCGGCGAGGTCGGCCGCGAGAAGTAGCCGCCTCGCGGCCGCTTACGGCAACTGCACCGGCAGCCCGTCGTCGATCCAGGCCAGCCGCTGCCAGATGCCGTAGGGGAACGCGGCGTTCGACTCGACCGTGTCGTCGACGAACTGCACGTGGCCGTCGCAGAACACGACGTTCACGCCCCCCCGGTGCCGGCTGCGGGACGCGGACGAGTCGTCGATCGTGATGTCGTTGCCCGAGACACTCCCCGGCCTGCAGGGCAGGTTCAGGGCGGGCTTGTTGTTGGGCGACGCGCCCGCGTTCGTGCAGCCCCAGTCGGCCGTGAGGTCGGAGTCGCTGCTGTCGAGGGCGTTGCTCCGGCGGATGTCAGGGGTGACGGAGTTCGGCCCCCTGCCGGCGTGCAGCATCTGCATCCCGGAGTCGTTGTACCAGAAGGCCCCGCGGCCATCCCGGACCGAGGTACCGCGGAGGTATTCGGCGACGGCGATCGTGTTGGCGGCACCATCCTTGATCATCTGCTGCCGCGTGCCCACGCCGAAGCCGAACACACCGCGCCGGTCCGACACGGATCGCTGCGGGATCGGATACAGCGGCTGGCCGATCTTGTTCGCGGCCGTTACGGTCAACTGCAGGCCGTCGCCGATGTTCGTGCCCGAGAACATGCCGAGGTAGTTCGACTTGGCGAGCTGGATGCCGCCAATCGTGTTGTCGAGGATTCCGCCCCCGGAGGGCGTCGTCCAGAGCGGCCCCGTCTGGCCGTCCGACGGGCAGAGCAGCGCCGGGATCGACCGGCCGTTGACCTTCGCGAAGCCGGCCGGCTCCTTGCGCGGATGCGCCAGCCGAAAGAGCGGGCCGCGGAGGTCGTTGTAGTACGACGCCTCGTCGAGCTGCGGGAGGATGAGGTGCAGGAAGCAGGTCCACTCGAAGAACTGCGACGGCTTGTTGCTCGACTCCGCCCACGACACCTTCTCGCCCGCGTTCCAGATCGAGGCGGCGATGCCCGGCGGGAACGACTCGGCCGTCGAGGCCTGGTGGTTGAGGGCCACGCCGATCTGCCGGAGGTTGTTCTGGCAGGCCGTGTTCCGGGCCGCCTCCCGGGCGTTCTGCACGGCCGGCATGAGCAGGGCCACGAGCACCGCGATGATCGCGATCACCACGAGCATCTCGACAAGCGTGAAACCCCGACGGCGGCCGCGAGTGGACTGGGTCATGGTTCTTCCCTCCTGCCGGCCCGCACGGCGGCTTGCCGGCGGCTCTCCTTCAGTATATCGGCCGACCTCAGGCCAGTTCCCGCAGGTATTCGAGGGTGTAGATGCCGCTGGCATGCCCGTCGGAAAACCCGATGGCGTAGGCGTACTGCCCCACCGGCCGCATGCTCGTGATCGTCAGCGGGACCAGGTCCGCCGGGGCGAGCACCGGCAGCAGCGCGGCGGGCCGGGGCCCGGCCCGCTGCTCGCGGCAGGTGGCGCAGGGGCAGGCGTCGCGGAGCAGCCGGGGCGTGTAGACGCCCCGCGTGCCGTCGCTCCAGGCGATCTCGATCGCGGTCGGGTCGGGCCCGGCGCCGCGGGCGATGCTCGTGGGAACCGGGCCGCTCATTCCGCCCTCCTTCGCTCGTCGACGATCCGCCGCCCCTTGCCCTCGAACCGTGGCAGGCTGCCGGGCGGCACCGCCCGCACGTCGACCCGCAGGCCGAGCCGCACCTGGAACTCCCGCGCCACCCGCTCGGGCGCGGCCCGCCGGTCCTCGATCTCGACTTCCAGTTCGTCGAGGCTGTCGCGGCTGCGGACGGTCACCCGGTATTCGACCACCTCCGGGAAGCCGCGGACGATGTCGTCGATCGCCCCGGGAAAGACGTTGACGCCGCGAACGACGAGCATGTCGTCGACGCGGCCGAGGATCCCGCCCTCGAGGCGGACCCACGGGCAGCCGCCGGTGGCCACCTCCTCGGGGGCGGGCCACCGCGGTCTGACGAGGTCGCCGGTCCGGTAGCGGATCACGGGCGCGCCCGTGCGGCCGAGGGTCGTGAGCACGAGTTCGGCCAGCTCGCCGGGACCGGCGGGCCCGCCGGTCTCCGTGGAGAGAAACTCCGGGTGAAACCAGGGTTCGAGGACGTCGAGGCCCGGCCCGCGCAGGTCGCCCACGCCCCACGGCCCCACCTCCGTCGCCCCGGCATGGTCGAGCACCTCCGCCCCCCACAGGTCGGCGATCCGGCGGCGGACGGCCGGCACCGAGCCCCCCGGCTCGCCGGCCACGATCACGAGGCGGATCGGCAGGGCCGCCGCGTCGAGCTTCTCCTCCGCCGCCACCTCGGCGAGGTGCAGGGCGTAGCTCGGCGTGGCGACGAGCACGGTGGCGGCGAGGCTGCGGGCGAGCTCGATCCGGCCGCGGGTCGAGAGCCCTCCGGCGGGGATCGCCAGGGCCCCGGCCGCGAGGGCCGCCTCGAAGCCGCTCCAGAACCCGGCGTAGGGGCCGAAGGACGCGGCCACCAGCACCCGGTCGCCCCGCCCCACGCCACCGCGGGCCAGGATCTCCCGCCAGCACGCCATCCACCAGTCCCAGTCGTCCGCGGTGTCGAGCACCGGCAGCGGCCGGCCGCGGGTGCCGCTGGTCTGGTGGTAGCGGGCGTACCGCTCGACCGGCCAGGTGAGGTTCGCGGGCAGACCGGCGGCAGCCCCCGCCACGAGTTCCTCCTTGAACGTGAAGGGCCAGTCGACGAGCGCGTCGAGCGTGTCGATCTCGGCCGGCGCCGCCACGCGGGCGAGCTTCTCCGCGTAGAAGCGGTTGTACGGCAGGATCGTCCGCACGAGGGTCCGCAGGCGGTCGAGCTTGAGGGCGTCGAGTTCGCGGCGCGAGCGGGAGGCGGTGACGGACATGCCCCCGATTATGGCACGCCGAGGCTGGGCACGCCCTGCATTGGCGCGTTCTGCATGGGCGGCTGCAATCCCTGCAGCGGGTTCGGCGACGGCGGGAAGGCCGGGCCCTGGTCGAAGGGCTGCGGCGCGGGCAGTGGCTGCTGCGGCGGCACGGGCAGTGGCTGAGGCACGGGCAGCGGTGCCGGCGCGGCGGGGACGGTCGCCGGCTGGGGCACGACCGCGGCGGCGGGCGACGGGCTGGCCGGCGGCAGGCTGCCCGCCGCGAGCCGCGCCTGCTCCGCCCGGGCCACGACCACCTCCGGCGGCGTGGTGGCGGCGGGCGCCATCGACAGGTCCACCACCCGCTCGTCGCGGATCTCCCAGGGCACGAGGTTCTCGCTCACGAAGTCGAGCGGGAAGTACTCGTACCACGGCACCGGGAACGGCTGGCGGACGGTGAGCGTCTCGTAGCCGTCCTTCACGAGGCGGATCTTGCGCGTGCCGTAGTAGACGAAGTCGTGCGAGACGGGCGTCGTGCCCACCTGGTAGTCGTCGACGTAGACGAGCGCCCCGGGCGGATCGCTGCGGATCGTCATCCGCCGCTGCACGCAGCCGCAGGCCAGGGCGGCCAGGACCAGGACGGGGATCGCGCGGGCGACGGAAGGCATGGGCGGACGATAGGAGCCGGTCACGGGTGCCGCCAGTGCAGTCGCCCTTGCCCAGTCCACGCCGGCCGACGCGTATCGCCCCGCCGGTCCAGGGTGGCTAGAATCGTGGCCTTCCGCAGGTCCCGTTCCCGGCCCGCCATCCTCCGGGGCTCCGCCGCGTGGCTTCTGGCACCACCCTCGACTACTGCGACCGCACGGACATCGGGCGGCGGCGGTCCAACAACCAGGACTCCAAGGCCGTCCTCGAGCCCTGGAACCGTGAGCTCTACAAGCGCCGTGGGTGGCTGTTCGTGGTGGCCGACGGCATGGGCGCGCATGCCGCCGGAGAGCGGGCCAGCGCCATCGCAGCCGAGCAGGTGCCCCTGATCTACGAGAAGCTCGCCGGTCGGTCGCCGGCGCTGGCGCTGCGGCTGGCGATCGAGCAGGCCAACGCGGAGATCCACGCCAAGGGGGAGAGCGCCGCCGACCTGAAGGGCATGGGGACGACCTGCACGGCGCTGGTGCTCGTGCCCCGCGGGGCGCTCGTGGGCCACGTCGGCGACAGCCGCGCCTACCGCGTCCGCGGCGGCCGCATCGAGCAGCTCTCCCGCGACCACTCGCTGGCCTGGGAGCTCGAGACGCTGCGGGCCGCGGGGCAGCTCGATCCCGGCCTCGACCCGCGCGAGACGCCGAAGAACATCATCACGCGCTCCATGGGCCCGCACGCGCACGTCCAGGTGGACGTCGAGGGCCCGCTGCCGGTGGAGGCCGGCGACGTCTACCTGCTCTGCAGCGACGGCCTCTCGGGACAGGTCGCCGACGAGGAGATCGGGCTGCTCGCCGGCACGCTGCCTCCCCGCGAGGCCGCCGCGGCCCTCGTCGGCCTGGCCCTCGTCCGCGGCGCGCCCGACAACGTCACGGTGATCGTCGCCCGCGCCGGCGAGAAGGAGGCCTCGAAGGCGTCACCCGCCGACCCACCCTGGCCGCTGACGGAGGAGCCGGCGGCGGCGACCGCGCGGCCGATGCCGTGGCGGATGCTCGCCGCCGCGCTCGCCAGCCTGTTCGTCGCGCTGGTGGCCGTCGGATTCTGGCAGGCTCCTGACGCAGCCGACCTCACGCGGGCGGTCGCGCTGGCGATTGCAGGGCTGGCGCTACTGTCGTTCGTCTCCACCCTGCTGTTCGCCTTACTCGGCTTCCTCGCGCCGACGACCCCGGAGCGCCGCATGCTGCCGGTGGGGGCGAAGTTGGGCGAAGGCCCCTACCGCTGCCACGACTGCGGCCCGGCGACGGCCGTCGTCGAAGGGATCGCGGCGAGCGTGGAGACGGCGGCCGAAGGGCTGGAGGGCCCCGCGCGGGCCCGCGCGGCGGAGGCGGCCCGGCAGGCCCGGGCCCTCGCCGCCGCCGGCGACCACCGGGCCGCCGTCGACGCCGCGGCCGCCGCGATCGCCGTCTACGCCGGTGCCGTCGAGGCGGCGCGGGCCCCGACGCGCTAGACCGCCGGAGCGGCGTAAATGCGGCGGAAACCGGCCTGCCGGGAACGGCCCGACGGCCGCTACACTCCGCCCGCCATGAAGATCCTCACCCGCTACGTGCTCTGGGAACTGCTCCAGGTCTTCCTGGTGACGCTCACGGCGCTGACGCTCTTCATGCTCATCGTGGGCCTGGCGAAGGAGGCCCAGCAGCAGGGGCTCGGCCTGCTGCAGATCGTGCTCCTCATCCCCTACCTGCTGCCCGAGGCGATGCGGTTCGCCGTGCCCGGCACGATGCTCTTCGCCGTGGCGAGCGTCTTCGGCCGCCTCTCCGCCAACAACGAGATCACGGCCCTCAAGGCGGCCGGGGTCACGCCCATGGCGGCGATCTGGCCGGCCGTGGGCCTGGCGCTCGTCGTCAGTTTCGTGTCCGTCTGGCTCAACGACGTGGCCGTCACCTGGGGCCGCGACGGCGTGCGGCGGGTGATCGTCAGCAGCGTGGAGCAGATCATCTACGGCCGCCTGCGGCAGCAGCGGTCCTACAGCACTCCCCAGCTGTCGATCAACGTCAAGGGGGTCGACGGCCGGCGGCTCGTCCGCCCCACGCTCTCCTTCCAGCGCGGCCACTCCGAGCAGCCGGCCACCATCTCGGCCGCGGAGGCCGAGATGCATGCCGACCCGGCGAAGAACGCCCTCGTCGTCACGTTCCGCGACGGCACGCTGCACATGGGCGACGTGAAGGCCTCCTTCCCCGACACCATCGTCCGCGAGGTGCCGCTCGACAGCGTGAGCCGCAAGGGGGCCACGTCGCGCAGCCCCTCCGAGATCGCGATGGCCGACTTCGAGGCGGCCCGGGCGGCCCAGGCCAAGCGGATCGACGAGATCGAGCAGCTGGCGGCCGGCAAGGTGGCGATGGGGATGGTCACCGGCCGGCTCGAGTGGACGGCCCCGTTCGCCACGGAGCCCGAACGGCAGCGGCTCGTGCACGAGCACCGCACCCTCTCCCGGATCGTCGTCGAGCCCTGGCGGCGTTGGGCCAACGGCTTCAGCGCCCTGTGCTTCGTGCTCGTGGGCGCGCCGATGGCGATCCGCATGCGGAACGCCGATTTCCTCACGAGCTTCTTCCTCTGCTTCCTGCCGATCCTGGTCGTCTACTACCCGCTGTTCATGCTCGGCGTGGACGGCGCGAAGGACGGTCGCCTGCCGCCGATGGCCGTCTGGATGGGCAATCTGCTGATCGCCGTCTGGGGCTGGTGGCTCCTCCGCCGCGCGGTGAAGTGCTGACGAGCCCGGCGGGCTCGGGCACGTGCCGGCGGCAGCCGGTGGCTACCGCTTGCGCGTCGCGATGTACACCTCGCCGAACCAGCCGGGCACGAGGCGGCCCCAGGCGAGGTTGAACTGCTGCCACCACCGCTGATCCTCGAGGAACATGCCGCTGGCCCTGAGGAAGAAGGCGCCCCGGGCCTCCTCGATGTCGCAGCCGGAGGCGCGGGCGGCGGTGTTGAAGCGGCGGGCCGAGAGGGCCGACACGTGCCCGTTGGCGTTGGTGTGGGCCCGCAGCCGCGGCTCCCGCAACGGGATGAAAGCGTGGAGGTGCGAGGGGAAGCCGACGAGCAGCGTGGCGCCCGACGGCACCCGCGAGACGAGCTGGCGGATCGCCTGCTCCGGGTCGTAGAGGTGCTCGAGCACGTGCAGCAGCACGTACACGTCGCAGTCGCCGGGGATCTTCTCCGGCTCCGTCTCGAAGTTCGCCTCCACGAGCCCGTCGTACGGCACCTTCGCGAGGGGTCCGTGCAGCAGCTTGATGTCGACGCCGGTCCATTCGTCGATCACGTCGGCCGGATCGACGCCCAGGTGCTCGAGGCCGCTGCGCACGTAGCGGAGCATGAGGCCGTGGGCGATGCCGATCTCGCAGACCTTCAGCGGCCGGCCGCGGCGGACCGCCTCGCGGCCGAGCCAGTGGAACGGGATGAAGTACCGCAGCAGCCGCGACGGATACCGCCGCGACCGCTGCCGCGCGTTGAGCCGGAAGTCGTGGTCGGCCGTGATCCGGGCGTTGATGTCATGGTGCCAGGCGGACGGAGAGAAGACGTCGGCCGGCTGCGTGCCGGCCCGGGCGATGATCATGGTTCGGGCCTCCGGTTGAAGGCCGCGGACGGTAGGCCTCCGGGGGGCGGCGGTCCAGCCCGAAACCCGCGGGCGGCACGCCGTTCCGGTTGCCGACGGCCGGGAATGTGGCACAATTCCGGCCACGTTCTCCCCGTCCAGACAGGAGCCAGCCATGTCCCGTCCCGTCACGCTCTTCACCGGCCAGTGGGCCGACATGCCGCTCGAGGATCTCGCCCGCAAGGCCCGCGACTTCGGCTACCAGGGCCTCGAACTCGCCTGCTGGGGCGACCACTTCGACGTCACGCGGGCCCTCGCCGAGAGCGGCTACTGCGCCGCCAAGCGGGATGCGCTCGAGCGACACGACCTCTCCGTGTACGCGATCTCCAACCACCTCGTCGGGCAGGCCGTCTGCGACCGGATCGACGAGCGGCACAAGCTGATCCTGCCGCCGCACGTGTGGGGCGACGGCAAGCCCGACGGCGTCAACAAGCGGGCCGCGGAAGAGATGAAGAACACGGCCCGCGCCGCCCAGAAGCTCGGCGTCTCGGTGGTCAACGGCTTCACCGGCTCCTCGATCTGGCACCTCCTCTACTCCTTCCCGCCGGTGTCCGACTCGATGATCGCCGCCGGCTTCCAGGAGTTCGCCGACCGCTGGAACCCGATCCTCGACGTGTTCGCCGAGTGCGGCGTGCGGTTCGCCCTCGAGGTGCATCCCACCGAGATCGCCTTCGACATCTTCACCGCGCAGCGGGCCCTCGACGCCCTCGGCCGCCGCGAGGAGTTCGGTTTCAACTTCGACCCCAGCCACCTCCACTGGCAGGGCGTGAGCTCGGTGGAGTTCATCCGCTCCTTCCACGACCGCATCTACCACGTGCACGTCAAGGACGCGATCGTGACGCTCAACGGCCGCACCGGCATCCTCGGCAGCCACATCAACTTCGGCGACCCGCGCCGCGGCTGGGACTTCCGCTCGCCGGGCCGCGGGGGCGTGGACTTCGAGGAGATCATCCGGGCCCTCAACCAGGCGGGCTACGAGGGCCCGCTGTCGGTGGAGTGGGAGGACTGCGGCATGGACCGCGAGCACGGTGCGGCGGAGGCGGCCCGGTTCGTGAAGAACCTCGACTTCGCCCCGAGCCGCCGGCAGTTCGACTCGGCCTTCAGCGAGGAAGCCTGACCGGCCATGCACCACCCGCTGCGGACCGCGATCGTCGGGCTGGCCCTGACCGGCGCGGCGGTGGCCGGTGCCGCGGCCCCCGGGCCCGCGGTCGAGAAGTCGCTGGCGCGGCTCGACGAGGAGTTCGCGGCCGCGGGCCGGGACCTCGTCCGCCGGGCCGAAGCGGGCGGCTTCGTGAAACTGGCGGCCCTGGTCGCGGGCTGGCAACTGGCCGCCGAGGCCGACCGCCAGTTCGCCCTGGCGATCCCCGACACGGCCGCAGCCCCGGCCTGGCTCGCAGCCGACGAGCGGCCGATCTGGGACGACTTCGTCGCCGCCCGCCAGGCCCGGGCCGCGGGCGTCTTCGCGCACGCGCTGGCCGCGGCCGCCGAACACGACCGGCAGCCGACGCGTGAGGAGCGCAGCCGGCCCGACGCCGACCGGCCGCCACTCGCGCAGCGGTCGTGCGAGGTGGTGCGACTGCTCGCACGCGTGCTCCGCGACGATCCCGACCACGAGCGGGCGCGGGAGGCGCTCGGCTGGGCCCGCCGGGGCACCGGCTGGGCGTGGCCGGAGGCCGCCAGGCGGCTCGACAAGGGGGAGGAGTTCGATGCCGCCTTCGGCTGGCTGCCGCAGGGCCGGCTCGCCCGCTACCGGGCCGGCGAGCGGTGTGACCGCGGCCGCTGGATGACGGCGGAGGAGGACGACGCCCGCCGCGACCTCGCGGTGGACCGCGGCCGGCGGTTCGACTCCGACCACTGGGAACTGCTCTCGACCGCGCCGCTCGCGGCGGCGGCCGCCGTCGCCACGCGACTGGAGGAGACGCTCCTCGTCTGGCGGCAGATCTTCGGCACCTTCGACCTCGAGCCCGACGACCTCGAGAAGCGGCTCCGGGGCCGGGGCCGGATCCTGCCCCGCGAGCCCTTCGCGGCCGTGCTCTGCGCGAGCCAGGGGCAGTACGTCGCGGAACTGGAGAAGCTCGAGCCCGCGATCGGCCGCACCGACGGCCTGTACTGGCCGCCGACGCGGACCGCCTGGTTCTTCGCCGCGGCGGCCGCCGACGGCGCGGAGGCCCGCCCGCAGGCGTTCACGGTGCACCACGAGGCGACCCACCAGCTGTTCTCCGAGTCGAGCCCGGCCATGAAGAAGGTGGCCGCGGTGGCGGGCGAGCGGTGCGGGTTCTGGGCGATCGAGGCGGCGGCCTGCTACATGGAGACGATCCGGCCGGCCGACTTCGGCTGGACCGTGGGCGGTCGCGACGCCGGCCGCGTGCCCGCAGCCCGGGAGCGGCTCGTGGAGGACGGGTTCTACGTGCCGCTCGCCGATCTCACCGCCATGGGGCGGAAGGCCTTCCAGGCCGACGCCCGGCTGTCGCAGCTCTACAGCCAGATCGCGGGGCTCGCCGACTTCTTCATGAACGGCGATCGGGGCCGCTGGCGGGAGTCGTTCGTGGAGTATCTCGGCCGCGTCTACGCGGGCACCGCCGATCCCGAAACCCTCTCCCGCCTCTGCCGGCAGAAGTACCCCGACCTCGACGCCGCCTACCGCCGCCACCTCTCGCAGTGACACGGCTGAGAAAAGTCTGTCCACACACCACGCGGGTCGGGGTCGCCCATGCCCTCTCGCCGGACGTTCGCGTCCGCCCTCCGGGCTTCCGCTCACTGCGTGTCCGCTGCGCTTCGCCATCCATGGCTGCGCTTGCTCCCACAGCCCGCTCGAAGGCATGGGCAACCCCTCCCGGACATCGTAATGAGACAGGCGAACGGGTCGGCGTGAGGATGCGGAGCGTGCCGGCGCTTCGCCGCAGCGACGCAACTCATGCCGCCCGTGAGCCGGTTTGGGCACGTTGACGCCTGTTCCCGAAGGCTTTTACACTCGCCGCGTCTCGAGCACACCCGAAGGAGCCTCCATGTCCGCCCCCTCCGCGGCCCCCGCGCGCGCCGCCGCCACCGACCTCGACCGCCTCGCGATCGACACGATCCGCACCCTCGCGATGGACGCCGTGGAGGCCGCCAAGAGCGGCCATCCCGGCACGCCGATGGCCCTCGCCCCGGTCGCCTTCGCGGTGTGGAAGGACTTCCTCCGCTACGACCCGGCCGACCCCGCCTGGCCGAACCGCGACCGCTTCGTGCTTTCCTGCGGCCACGCGTCGATGCTGCTCTACGCGCTCATCCACCTCGCCGGGATCCGCCGCGGCGGGCCGACCGACGCCGCCCGCAACGAGCCGGCGGTGTCCCTCGAGCAGATCAAGCGGTTTCGCCAGCTCGACAGCGTCTGCGCCGGCCATCCCGAGCACCACATGACCGCGGGCATCGAGACCACCACGGGGCCGCTCGGCCAGGGCTGCGGCAACTCCGTGGGCATGGCGATCGCCGCGCAGTGGCTCGGCGCCCGCTACAACAAGCCCGGCCACGTCGTCTTCGACTACGACACCTACGTGCTGTGCAGCGACGGTGACCTGATGGAGGGCGTGGCCGCCGAGGCGGCCTCGATCGCCGGGCACCTCGGACTGGCGAACCTGTGCTGGATCTACGACGACAACTCGATCACGATCGAGGGCGAGACGCACCTGGCCTTCACGGAGGACGTCGGCCGCCGGTTCGAGGGCCTCGGCTGGCGGGTGGAGCGGGTCGCCGACGCCAACGACGCCGCGGCCCTGCGGCAGGCGCTGCAGGCCTTCAAGGCGGAACGGCAGAAGCCCACCTTGATCGTCGTCAAGAGCGTGATCGGGTACGGCGCGCCCAAGAAGGCGGGCTCCCACGAGGCCCACGGCGCGCCGCTGGGCCCCGAGGAGATCAAGGGGGCGAAGGAGGCCTATGGCTGGCCGGCCGACGCGCAGTTCCTCGTGCCCCCGCAGGTGCCCGAGCACTTCGCGAAGACGCTCGGCAGCCGCGGCCGCCAGGCCCACGAAGCCTGGCAGAAGGGCGTGGCCGACTATTCGAAGGCCCACGCCGATCTCGCCGGCGAACTCCGCGACTTCCTCGACGGCCGCCTGCCCGGGGGCTGGGACAAGGCGATCCCCTGCTTCCCGGCCGATGCCAAGGGCCTGGCGAGCCGGGTTTCGAGCGGGAAGGTGATCCAGGGGATCAGCGCCGGCGTGCCCTGGTTCCTCGGCGGCTCGGCCGACCTCGCCCCCTCGACGATGACGCTCGTGCCGGGCGCCGGCGACTTCGGCCCCCGGTCGTACGCCGGCCGCAACTTCCACTTCGGCATCCGCGAGCACGGCATGGCGGCCGCCTGCAACGGGATGGCGCTCTCCGGCCTGCGGCCCTACTGCGCCACCTTCTTCGTGTTCCTCGACTATCTCAAGCCGGCCCTGCGGCTGTCGGCCCTCGGCAACCTCGGCGTGATCTACGTGCTCACCCACGACTCGATCGGTCTCGGCGAGGACGGCCCGACCCACCAGCCGATCGAACAGCTCGCCACCGCCCGGGCCGTGCCCGGGCTGTCGGTGTTCCGCCCCGGCGACGCCAACGAGGTGGCCGAGACCTGGCGGGTGGTGATGCGGCGGCCCGACCGCCCTGCGGTGATCGTCCTCTCGCGGCAGAACATTCCCACGCTCGACCGCGCCGCCTGCGGATCCGCCTCCGGCGTGGCCCGGGGCGGCTACGTGCTCGTCGACGCCCCCGGCGGCAAGCCCGACTGCATCCTCATCGGCACCGGCAGCGAGGTGCAGGTCTGCCTCGACGCCCGAACGCAGCTCGCAGCGACGGGCGTCAACGCCCGCGTCGTCAGCCTGCCGAGCTGGGACCTCTTCGAAGAGCAGGACACGGCCTACCGCGAGAGCGTCCTGCCCGCCGCCGTCACGGCCCGCGTGGCCTGCGAGGCGGCCTGCGGCTTCGGCTGGGAGCGGTGGATCGGAACCCGCGGCCGGTTCGTGGGCATGCGGTCGTTCGGCGCGTCGGCCCCGGCCCCCGCGCTCTACAAGCACTTCGGCATCACCCCCGAGGCCGTCGCCCAGGCGGCCCGCGAGTCGATGGGTGCCTAGGGCTTCGCCCGGCGGCAGTCAAACCCGCTCGCGCCAAAGGCGCAGCACCACCATCCGGGAGGCGAGGGGTTGCCCTTTGCCCTGAGAGCCGGCGTAGCTGACCAGCGGAGGCATGGATGCCGAAGCGCAGTCAGCTCCGAGTGAGCGAAGCCCAGGATGGGCGCAGCGAACGTCCGGCGACGGGGCATGGGCAACCCCGAACCGGCGCCGGTCCGCGATCACGGCTGGTCGTGGGAGTCGCCGATGACGGCGTCCTCGGCGTCCTTGCCCGCGGCCACCTTGCCGTCGTGGTTGCGGTACAGGTGGTCGTCGCGGTGGAGCCCGTCCGAGGTCATCCGCTCGACGTGACCGTCCTCGAAGAGGAGAAAGTGCATGCCTTCGGGATGGTTGTCGCTCTTCTCGTCGGTGTGGTCCGGGGCGTCGGCCATGAGGGGATGGTGGGTCCGCCGCTGGTTGCGGTTCGGCTGCAGCGCGCCGGAGGCGTCGCGGTGGCCGAGCGTGTAGCCGTAGTCGCCCCCCATCGTCCGCACCATCTCGTCGAACCGTGGCGTGCCCTCCGCCGCCCGCAGCTGGTCGAGTGTGGGCACGCGGAAGTCGCCGCGTCGGGCCAGTTCCGTGTCGGGCACGAGCACCGTGCCGTCGTCGGCCACGAGCCGGTGCTCGGAGACGAGCGTCGGGGCGTAGAGGCCGGCACGGGAGAGCGGGCCGGAATCGGGGGGCGTGGGGTACATGCGGTGCGATTCGGCGTAGCCCTGCAGGGCCCCCGCGACCCGCTGCAGGTTCCGCTCGGCCCGCCTGGCCCGGGCGGCGGCGATCGATTCGAGGAGCAAGGGCGCGACGAGGATGCAGGCCGCCAGCGCCGAGGCCGCCATGATCGCCCGGTCGAGCCAGGCCCGCGGGCCCACGGACGACCGGTCGCGCTCCACCGGCGGCGCGGGCCGGGGGGCCGGGCGGGCGGGGGCGGCGGGGCGGGCCGGCGCCTGGGCGGCGATGAACTGCAACGTGCGGCCCGCCAGCCCGGGCGGGGGCGGGCAGGCGTGGCGATCCCGTTCCAGCGGCCGCACCGCGACCCGCAGCGTGTCGAGATCCTTGCGGAGCGCGGGGCCGGTGGCGGGATCCGCCAGCGCCATCTCGACCCGCAGCGACTCGGCGTCGTCGAGCGCGCCGAAGAGGTAGCCGACCAGTTGTTCGCGAATGGCTTTCACGTCCATCGTCATGTCTCCGGGTTGGGCTGCCTGCCGCTCCGTCGCCACGATTCGTTGAGTTTCAACAGCGCCGCGTGCAATCGGCTCTTCACGGTTCCCACCGGGATGCCCAGCACGTCCGCCGCCTCTCGGTATTTCATGCCCTTGTGGTAGACGAGCAGGAGCGCCTGCTTGAGGCCGTCGGGCAGCTCATCGACCGCCGACCGGACCCAATCCCGCGCCTCCTCGTCCTCCATCCGCTCGTCGGCCGTCCGCTCCGCACCCGACAGCATCTCCACGAGCGAACCCACGTCGTCCTCGCCGCCCGTGCGCTGGTCGAGGCTGACCATCCGATGGCGGCGGTTGCGCCGCTGCGCATCGATGGCCTGGTTGGTCGCGATCGTGTAGAGCCAGGGCCGGAACCGGCGGCCTTCCTCGAACTGCTCCTTCTTCAGGTGCACCTGCAAAAACGTCGCCTGGAACACGTCCTCCGCCATCTCCGCGCTGCCGAGGTAGCGGCGGAGATAGTTGAAGAGTTCCGTCTCGTACCGGTGGACGAGCGCCTCGAACGCCGAGGCGTCGCCCTCCGCACGACTCCGCCGCAGCAACTCCTCGTCGGAGGGCCCGGCGAATGGCCGCATCCCGTCCGGGGAGGGGGAACCCTCGGGCCCGGAGCCGCGGCGCGGTTCGTGCAGATCCATGCTCGGTACGGCCGCGGGCGGCGAAAGGTTCGGGAACGGCTTGGAAAGCCCCGGCGGCCGAGTATAGCGGGGTTTCGCGGCCGGCGTCGTGCCGCCGCCCCGGGCCCGCGATCGCCCTCGGGGTTTGACTTTTCGGGCGTCCGAGTCGACGATCCGCCCCGGTTTTCCATGGAGCGACACGCCACCTACCGCTGGGCCACCCCGGGCGACCTGAACGCCTTCTTCGGGCTGTCGATCGACAACCTCGCGGTCCTGGTGCTCACGGTCTCGATCCTGGCGACCGTGTTCGGCTATCCGGCCCAGTTCGCCCTGTCGCACCTCGTGCCCGGCACGGCCGTGGGGGTCGTGGTGGGCGACCTGCTCTTCACCTGGATGGCCTTCCGCCTCGCCCGGCGGACCGGCCGCACCGACGTCACGGCGATGCCGCTGGGGCTCGATACGCCGAGCACGTTCGGCATGGTGTTCTTCGTCATCGGCCCCGCCTTCGCGGAGGCGGTGGCGGCCGGTCTCGACCAGGAGGCCGCCGCCCGGCGGGCCTGGCACGTCGGCATGTGCTCGATCGTCGTCAGCGGCGTCTTCAAGGCGGCCTGCGCCCTCGTGGCCGGCCCGGTCCGGCGGTTCGTGCCCCGGGCGGCTCTGCTCGGCAGCCTGACCGCGATCGCCCTGGCCCTGATCACGTTCCTGCCGCTCCTCGAGATCTTCGCCTCGCCGATCGCGGGACTCGTGGCCCTCGGCATCGTCCTCGCCACGCTCACCGCCCACGTGCCCTTCCCGGGCCGGATTCCCGGCGTCCTCGCCGCGCTCGTCGTCGGCGGCCTGCTCCAGTTCGCGGGCCTGCGGGCCGGTTGGATTCCCGACGTCGGCCACATGGCGATCGATCCCGCCGCCGCCCTGTGGCCGACGGAGTGGCTGGCCGCGTTCCGCTGCGAGTGGCTCGAGGCCTGGCCGCACACGGTGAAGTACCTGCCGATCGTGATCCCCTTCGCCCTCGGCACGGTCGTCGGCGGCATCGACTGCACCGAGAGCGCCGCGGCCGCCGGCGACGAGTACGACACCGGCCGGGTGATCGCCGTCGAGGCATTCGCCACGATCGTCGCCGGCCTGTGCGGCGGCGTGATCCAGACGACGCCCTACATCGGCCAGCCGGCCTACAAGGCGATGGGCGGCCGGGCCGCCTACACGGCGGCGACGGCGGTGTTCATCGGGCTGGCGGGGCTCACCGGCACGTTCGCCTACCTGTACCAGTGGCTGCCGATGCCGGCGCTGGTGCCGATCCTCGTGTTCGTGGGCCTGGAGATCACGGCCCAGAGTTTTCACGCGACGCCGCAGCGACATTATCCCGCGGTGGCGTTGGCCTGCGTGCCGGCCCTGGCGGCGCTGGCCAAGATCGAGACCGACAAGGTGCTCGCCGCCGGGGCGCAGCCCGACGCCGCGCTCGCGCGGGAATTGTTCTCCCTGCAGATCATCTCCGCCGGCTTCATCGTCACGAGCGTGCTGTGGGCGGGCATGCTCGCCGCGCTGCTCGATCGCCATTTCAAACAGGCTGCCGGCTGGTGCCTGACGGCGGCCGCGTGCACGCTCCTCGGCGTGATCCACTCGCCCTTCAAGGACGGCCGCCTCTTCCTGCCGTGGGCGATCGGCGACGTGCCGGCGGAGGGGGCCGGCCGTGGTCCGTTGGAGCTCGCCGCCGCCTACGGCCTGCTGGCGGTCCTGTTCGCCGTCTGGCCCGTCCGACGGCCGGATCACTCCAGCCCGTAGGCGCCGGCCACGGGGATGTCGATGCCGCGGCGGGTGGCGAACTGCGTCCGCGACAGGAACCGCGGCTCGAAGTTGAACGTCACGCCCACGTTGTTGCGGCTGTAGTCGACGTTGAAGCCGAAGGTCATGAGGAACGACTCGCCGATCCGCACGAGCTGGAAGTTCTGGCCGATGTTGCGGCCCGTGAGGTCGATCGCCGAGCCGAAGGAGCTCGCCCACTTCGGGCTCATGCGGTAGGTGTAGGAGCCGGCCAGCACGGCCGCGCTGATCGGGCCGCCGAACTGGTTGAAGCCGATGTAGAAGCTGCCCCGCGGCGTGCGGTTGAGCAGCATGCCGACCGTGTACAACTGCTGGCCGCCCGAGAAGAAGTCGACGTCGGCCGTGGAGAGCACCGTGGTGCGGTCGCCCACGTGCCAGCGGAAGTCGTACTGCCACAGGCCCATCACCTGCCCGAAGTTCTGGCTCGTCGTCGGGAACAGCTCCCCGTCGATGTCGAGCGTGATCCAGTCGATGATCCGTCGGCTGCCCTGTGGGCCGCGCTTCGTCTGCCATCGCTGCCGGGCCGCGAGCCGGAAGGCGGAAAGGTCGTTGGCGATCTCGGTCGGGCCGGTGACCCAGCTGGCCATGCCGCGGCGGACGGCGTAGGTCCGCGGGTCGTACTTGTTGTCGGGCCCGAAGATGAACGGGGCGTTGAGCGGGGTCGGCTGGCCGGCGGTCGCGCCGTAGTCCCAGTAGGGGATGTTGCGCCGGTACTGGTTGATCGCGTCGTCGTCGATCTGGTCGTAGAGCGGGAACTGGTCGATGTTCTGCGTGGCATCGGCGTAGGCGTACTCCAGCTCGAACACGACCTTGTGCGCGAGGCCGTGCACGTTCCAGAGCTGGCTCTCGACCGTGTTGTCGGCCGTCCACATCGGCAGGCTCGAACGGATGCCCACCTGGCCGTAGGCCCGGTCGATCGGCGACTGGTCGATGTCCTGGCCCCAGTGGGCCAGCTCGCCGAGGGCGTAGGGCACGACCTTCACGGCCCCCACCTGGAACGGCAGGTCGAGCTCCTGCCGCGTGGCGAGCCGCTCGCCGATCACGTCGTTCTCGTAGGGCAGGGTCGTCCACACGTCGCGGCCCTGGCCCGACGTCGGTGTCTGCGGCAGGCTCTGCCGCACGTACGAGATCCCCGAGTGCTCGTACCACGAAACGGAGTCGTTGAGCAGCGGCTGCGCCATCCAGTAGTGGTCGAGCCGCGGCCACCACTCGCTCTGCGTGAAGAACGGGTCGACCCGGACGCTCGTCAGGAGCCGCAGCTCGCGGTTCTCCACCGGCCGCCGCAGGTCGAGCCAGGTCCGCTGCTCGTAGCCCTCCTCCCACTCCGCCTCGTAGTACTCCTCGAGGAAGTTCATGTCGCTGATCCAGCCCGCCGTGCCGCGGGCCTGCCAGCCGCCGAAGAAGCTGTCGGTGGTGCCGCCGAGATCCTGACGGTGCCGCCAGAACGACCGGCCGCGGAAGGTGCGGTTGGGGAAGCCGGGATAGGTGAAGTCGCGGCGGTAGAGGCCGAGGTTGTCGCGGCCGACGTCGCCCACGAACCAGGCGTCGAGGTCGCCGCTGGCGGGCGTGCCGAGGCCGAGGAACGCGGGCCGGTTGTAGAGCAGCGACGTGCCGCCGCCCGGGCCGCGGAGGCTCAGGTAGTCGACGTCGAAGTCCCAGTCGACGCCGTCGGGCGGCCGCCGCCAGCCGAAGACCTGGAAGGCGTCCCAGCTCGTGAGCAGCTGCGTGCCCAAGACCTGGTCGTTCTTCACCTGGGCGTTGTTGATGTAGAAGGTCGGCTTCTTGGCGTTGGTCGCCAGCACCGGCCACCACAGCACCGGCACGCCGCCGAGGTTGACGGTGTTGCCGCGGCTGGTGATGAACTGCTGGTGTTCGACCTGCGGCTCGCCCGTGACGGGATCGACGGCCGCCTGGCCGAGCGGGCCGGCCAGCGGGATCTGCTCGTCGGTGAACTCCATCTCCCGGGAGCGGAACTCCCAGGTCGGCACGCCCAGCCGGCTCGACGTCAGGCCGCTCTGCGACGCGACGAACCGGCTCTTGTCCACCTGCCGGAGGACGTCGGCCCGCAGCCGCACGGCCCCGGAGTAGTTGTCGACCGGCGTGAGCACGGTCGCCCCGGTGATCACGCCGCTCGACCGCGGCACGTCGTAGAACATGCTCACGGCCTCGACGACCCGCTGCCCCTGGCGGAAGATGACGTTCCCCTCCATGTAGAGTTCGAGCGGGACGTCGGCCCCCTGGGAGGCCCCGCCGCCGAGGTCGGGCTGCCCCTGGCCCTGCGTCCAGATCACGAGCCGGTCGGCCGAGATGTCGAGCGGCCCGGCGGGATCGACGCCGTCCACGACGAGATTCACGCCCGACGTGATGACGGCGATCCACTCGTTGCCGGCGGGGCTGGGGAACCACTTCACGGCCAGCGGCACGCTCGACCGCGGGAAGGCCCGTAGTCGCCGCGTGGCCGTGGCGGCCGCCACCTGCGGCACCGCCGGCGCGCCGAACTCGCTGAACTGCGTCCGCTGGATCGGGTTCTCCTCCGCGTCTTCGCCCGCTGTCCGCTTCGGCCGCGGCGGCCGCGTGCCACCGGCCTGGGCCGTGTCCGCGGCGGGCTCCTCGTAGATGGGCGGCGTCCCGGCCGCCGCCACCACGCTCGCGAAGTCGAGCTTCGGGTCGCGGAGCGTCCAGAAGCGGCCACTCCAACGCGGGCCGCGGACCGTCGCGGCCGCATCGTCGCCGGCCGACCGCACCCGCACGTCGCCGGCCATGCGGACGAGGATGCTGCGGACGCGGGGCGCCGCCCGGCCGCCGTCGGCCGTCGGCGCGATGCCCGGGTCCTGCTCGATCCAGACCACCGCCTCGTGGCCGCTGGCCGCCGTCGCGCCCTGCAGGATCTGCACGCCACCGGTCAGGTGCCAGACGTCGTAGCTGCCCTCCGTCCAGCACGCGGCCTGCGTGGCCTTCACCGTCACCGGCTCGCTCGGGTCGACGCTCGGCACCTCGATGCGGCCCGCTTCGGCGATCGCGGCGGCGAGTCCGCGGGCGGGCAGCGCGGCGAGGGCGCCGGCCGTTTCCCGGGGCACGGCGAGGGTCTCCTCTTCGGCGCGCAGCGGTGCCGGTGTCGCGAGCAGCAGGCAGGCGATCAGGATCGTGGCGGGCGCGCACGGCGGCCGTGGCTCGCAGAGCGGCCCGTGCCTGATGGGCGCGGCGGGTCTGTCGCGGCTGGACACGCGGTGAGGAGGGCTCCGAAATCGCGGCGACGGGGCCGCAGGGAAAAAAGCGCGGGACTATAGAAGTGGCCTCGAAAAGGGGTCAAGGCGTCACCGGCGGGCGCGGCAAGCCGGAAAACCTGCGGCGGCTCCGCGGCAGGACGGGTAAACTACCGGGCTTCTCCCGCCGTTCCGGCCGCCCCGCCGGCCCGTCGCGGGCCCTCCGCGAGCCGCCCCGCCGATGGCACGCCCCGCCCCGCCCCGAGTCGCCGACCGTGTCGCCGCCGGGCTCATCGCCTGGCGGCTGCCGCTGTTCGTGCTCGCGATCGTCACCGTCGCGCTGGCGGTGGAGCGGTCGGGGCAGCTCCGCTTCTCGCGGGCGATCGACGCCATGTTCGACCGCACCGATCCGGCCCTCGTGCCCTATCGCCGGCTGGCCCGCACGTTCGGCTCGAGCGAGATCGTGCTCGCCGCCTACGAGGATCCGGAGCTGTTCTCGCCCGCCGGCATCGCGCGGCTCGAGGAACTGACCGCGCGGCTGGCCGCGATGCCGGGCCTCGAGTCGGCGACGAGCCTCGCCTCCACGCCGCTCGGCCGGCGGATCATCGACCTGGATGCCGGATTGTCCGCGGGCTGGGCCCGGAGGCTGGTGGGCCTGATGGAGGGCTACGCGGTCGGACCCGACCACCGCACCGCCGCCGTGGTCTGCGTGCTCCGTCCGCCCGACGCCGCCGCGCGGACGGCCCGCGACCAGGCCGTCTCGCGGGCCGGCACGATCGACGCGCTCCGCGAGGTGATGCGGGCCTACCCGTCGGGCACCGTGGCGGGCGAGCCGGCGATGCTCCGCGACGGGTTCGCGATGCTGGAGCGGGACGGCAACCTGCTCGGCACCGCGAGCGGGATCCTCGCGGGGCTCGTGCTGCTCGTCTCGTTCCGCAGCCTCCGCTGGCTGGTCGTGCCGCTGGCCGTGGTCCTATGGTCGCTGTGGGCCACCCGCGGCACGCTGGCCGTGCTGGGCCTCGAGCTGACGATGGTCTCCACGATGCTCTCGGCGATGATCGTGGTCGTGGGCATCGCCACGGTGACGCACGTGATCGTGGAGTTCCGCGGGCAGCGGGCCCTGGGGCTCGAGCCAGCCGCGGCGCTCCGCGCGGCGCTGGCCGTGCTCTTCTGGCCCGTCCTGGGCGCCATCGCCACCGACGTGATCGGCTTCGGCTCGCTCGTCGCCAGCCGGGTGGGCCCGGTGCACGACTTCGGCGTCATGACGTCGATCGGGGCCGTGATGGTGCTGGTGGCGGCCGGGATCGTCCTGCCGTTCCTCGCCCTGGCGGGCCGCTTCGACGCCGACCCGCGGATGGCGTGGGGCGAGTCGATCCTCGGCAGCGGCCTCGACGGCCTGGTCTCCCGCATCGTGCGCCGGCCGGTGCCGGTCCTGTGCGTGTCGCTGGCGGTCGTGGCCGCCGCCATGACCGGCATGCGGTGGCTGGCCGTCGAGACCGACTTCACCCGCAACTTCCGCCCCGACAGCCCGACGGTGGCGGCGTATCGAATGGTCGAGACGCGGCTCGGCGGCGCCGGCGTCTGGGACGTGCTCGTGCCGGCCCCGGACCCCGTCGACGGCGACACGCTCGTGGCGGCGGCGCGGCTCTGCGGCCGGCTCCGGGAGGAGGTGACGCTGCCCGACCAGGCGGGCCGGCCGGTGCCGGCGCTGACGAAGGTCATGGGCGTCACCGACGCGCTGTCCGCCGCGCCGCTCCTCCCCATCCAGCCCGGAGCGGTCATGGCCGGCGTCATCAACCTCATGCTGCAACAGGACGCCGCCGACCGGCCGGGGCTGGGCCGCGGTCTCGTCGGCCGCGATCCCGCGGACGACTCGGTCTGGCTGCGGATCTCGCTGCGGGCCCGGGAACAGCAGCCCGCGGAGGCGAAGCGGGCGATCGTCGCCCAGGTCCGACGGATCGTGGCGGAGGAGTTTCCCGCGGCCGCGGGCCGGCCGGCGGGCGAAGTGACCGGCTTCTTCGTGCTCCTCGCCCAGCTCGTGGACCGGATGCTCGCCGACCAGTGGCTGACCTTTCTGCTCGCCGCCGCCGGCATCTTCCTCCTCCTGGCGGTCGCCTTCCGCAGCCCGCTGGTGGCGGCGATCGCGCTGGTGCCCAACGCGCTGCCGATCTTCGTCGTCCTCGGCCTGATGGGCTGGTGCGGCGCGCGGATCAACATGGGTACGGCGATGATCGCCGCCGTCTCGATGGGCCTCTCGGTGGACAGCTCGATCCACTACATCGCCGCCTTCCGCCGCCGGCTGGCCGCCGACGGCGCCTGCACGGCGGCCCTCGGAACGGCCCACCAGACGGCCGGCCGGGCGATGATCTTCTCCACGCTCGCCCTCGTGGTCGGCTTCCTCGCCCTCACCACCAGCGGCTTCATGCCCACGGTCTCGTTCGGCTGGCTCTCCTGCCTGACGCTGCTGGGTGGACTCGTGGGCAACCTCGTCGTCCTGCCGGTCCTGCTGGTGCTGGCCACGGGGCGGGACGCGGCCGGCTGACCCTCCCCGAAAAACCCGCTACAACAGTCGGCCTCACGCCGATCCCGCAGGAGGCCCATCGATGTCGCACCCACCCCGGCCCACCACCGAGTTCTCGCCCGTCCGACCGGCGGCCGACGCTCCCGGCCGCATCGTCGCCGAGCCGTCGGCCCGGCCCGCCGCCGTCGCGGCCGACGCGCTGGTGCTGTTCCTCGCCGAGGGGGGCGTCGGTGCCGGCATCGCCGCGGAGATCGACCGGGCCACCGGCGGCCTGCTCGGCCGGCTCGCCGCCGGCGGGGAGATCTCCGGCAAGCGCTACGAATGCGTGCCGCTGCTGGCGGCCCCCGGCATCGCGGCCGGGCAGTTGCTCGTCGTCGGCCTCGGCAAGCACGAGCAGGTCGACGCGGGCGTGCTCTACCACGCCGCCGCCACGGCCGCCCGACAACTCGCCGGCCGGCCACGGGCTGCGGTCGCCTTCGTCACCGACGGCACCTGGACCACGCGGCAGGTCGAGCAGGCCGTCGCCGGGGCCGCCGTCGGCATGGTGGGCCAGGACCTGTACCGCGCCGACCGGCGGCGGACGCGGTTCGGGGCCACCCTCTGGATCGGCGCGCCGCCCGAGGCGGTGCAGGTCGGCGCCGCGATCGCCGACGGCGTGAATCTCGCCCGCAGGCTCGTGAACACGGCGCCCGACGACCTGTATCCGCAGTCGTTCGCCGACGAGGCGGCGGCCGTGGCGGGCCGCACCGGCATGGAGATCGACATCTGGGACGAGGATCGCCTGCTCGACGAGCAGTGTCGGGCGATCCTCGCGGTCGGCCGGGGGGCCGCCCGGCCGCCGCGGCTGGTGCTCCTCCGCTACCGCGGCCCCGGCCGCACGGACGGCCCGCCGGACGTGGCGCTCGTCGGCAAGGGGGTGACCTTCGACTCGGGCGGCCTGTCGCTCAAGCCCTCCGAGTCGATGCTCACGATGAAGTGCGACATGGCCGGCGGCGCGGCGGTGCTGGCCGCGGCGGCGACGATCGCGGCCCTCAAGCTGCCCGTCCACATCGTGGCCGCGATCGGCCTGGTGGAAAACATGACCGGCCCGGCGGCCTACAAGCTCGGCGACGTGATCACCGCCCGCAGCGGCACGACGATCGAGGTCCACAACACCGACGCCGAGGGGCGAATCGTGCTCGCCGACGTGCTCGACGTCGTGCGCGGCATGCAGCCGAAGCGGATCGTCGACGCGGCGACCCTGACCGGCGCCTGCATGGTGGCGCTCGGACACGACGTGGCCGGCCTGTTCACCAACGACCAGCCCTGGTGCGACGCCGTGGCCACGGCCGCCCGGGCCATGGGCGAGCCGGTCTGGCAGCTGCCGATGTACGCCGAGTACGACGAGCAGATCAAAAGCGAAGTCGCCGACATCAAGAACGTGGGCGACGGCCGCTGGGGCGGCTCGATCACGGCCGCCAAGTTCCTGGAGCGGTTCGTGGGGGGCATTCCCTGGACGCACGTCGACATCGCCGGCCCGGCCTTCGCGGAAAAGCCGCGGCCCTGGACCGACGGCGGCGGCACCGGCGCCATGGTGAGGCCGTTCGTCGAACTCGTCCGCGGCGCGTGACGGTGTGGGCTTTCGCGCCCCAGCCGTCGGCGGGCGGTGAAAGCCTCGGCTTCGAGATGCGAGGATACGCATACTCGCCTCGCCTTCCCCCGACCCGCCGACTCCTCCAGCGGAGGAAGGCAGTTGGCTCGTCGGCAGGTTGCGGACGAGACCGACTCACTCGGAAGGGGGTGGGGATGGAGGGCCCCTTGATGCAGCTGGCGGAGTCGTCCGGGGAGCTCGGAAGAGCCGGAGCATCGCGGCCGCCGCAAGGCGATCCATGCCGCCCAGGCGTCCTGTGAGCGATGGCGGAGGCGACGGAGGGCTTCCCGGACGGCTCCGAATCCGGGTCGCTTCGTCCCGCCGCGCTAGACCAACGTCCCCAGTTCGTCGACGAGTTCACCGAAGCGGGCCAGGGCCGTGGCCACCGGCTCCGGCTTTTCCAGGTCGACGCCCGCGTCGCGGAGGAGGTCGAGGGGCCACTTTGACGAGCCCCCCTTGAGGAAGCCGAGGTAGCGGTCGAGCGCCCCCGGCTCGCCCTCGGCCACCTTCTTCGCGAGCGTGATCGCCGCGGCCAGGCCGGTGGCGTACTTGTAGACATAGAACGCGTTGTAGAAGTGCGGAATCCGCAGGCACTCGAGCTCGAGCTCGCGGTCGATGGCGAAGTCCGGCCCGAAGTAAGCGTCGAGCAGCTCCCGGTAGAGCGAGCGGATCCGCTCCAGCGTCAGCGGCTCGCCCGCCTCCGCCGAGGCGTGGCTCTTTCGCTCGAACTCGGCGAACATCGTCTGCCGCACGATTGTGGCCCGAATCGAGTCGATCTCCCGGGAGAGGATCGCCGCCCGCTCCTTCTTCGACGTCGCCCGGGCGAGCAGGAGCCGGGTCAGCAGCTGCTCGTTGAACGTGCTCGCCACCTCCGCCACGAAGATCGTGTAGCCGGCGTACTGGTAGGGCTGGGCCTCCGCGGAATACCGCGTGTGCATCGAATGGCCCGCCTCGTGCGTGAGCGTGAAGACGTGCTCGATCACGTCCTCCTGGAAGTTCATGAGGATGTACGGGTCGGAGTCGTAGGTGCCGGAACTGAAGGCCCCCGACCGCTTGCCGGCGTTCGGGTAGCGGTCGCACCACCGGCCGCGGAGTCCCTTCTCGAGCCGGGCGCCGTAGTCACCGCCGAGCGGCGCGAGCGACTCGAGCACCAGGGCCACGGCCTGGTCCCAGGTGTGCCGCTGCTCGAGTTCCGGCACGAGCGGAACGTAGCAGTCGTAGTGGTGGATCGCGTCGAGGCCCAGGACCCGCTTTCGCAGGGCGTAGTAGCGGTGCACGGCGGGCAGGTGTGCCCGGACGGCCGCGATCAGCTGGTCGTACACGGCCAGCGGGACGTTGTCGGCGAACAGCGCGGCCTCGACCGCGGACGGATACCGGCGGACGCGGGCGGCGTAGACGTCCCGCTCGTTCGAGCCGGAGAGCGTGGCGGCGAGCGTGTTGGCGTGGGCCTCGTACTGCGCATAGAACTGGTGGAACGCCGTGCGCCGGACCTCCGGCACCGTGTCGTGGAGGAGCGTCGTGAAGGTGGCGTTCGAGAGCTCGATCCGCTGCCCCCTGCCGGTGGCGACGCTGCCGAACTTCAGATCGGCGTCGGTGAGTTGGCGGAACACCTTGCCCGCCGTGCCGGCGAACGTGCCCTGCATGGCGAGCAGCTTCTCCTCGGGCTCCGAAAGCGTGTGGGCCCGGGTGCGGACGATCCGCTCGAGCAGGAGCCGGTAGGGCGCGAGGACGGGAAGGTCCATCCAGGCAGCCAGCTTCGCCGGCTCGATGGCCATGATCTCGGGACGGATGAAGCTCGCCGCCTCGCCGGCCCGGGTGGCGACGTGCTGGAACCGGCCGGCCATCCGCTGAGCGTCGGCCGCCGCCTGGTCCTCGCTGGCCCGCAGGCTGGCATACGTCCCGAGCCGGTCCCCCTCGCGGTCGAAGGCGAGATCGTGCGCCAGGCATTCGGCGAGCCGCTCGGGCGAACTCCCGAGCGTGCCCGCGTAGGGGGCGAACTGCGCGATGCGGTCTTCCCAGGTCGCGAGTGCCTCCTCCCACGCCGCGTCAGACGCGCAGAGCGTCGAGAGGTCCCAGGTGTCACCGACCGGCACGTCCTTCCGTGCCGGCAGCTTCTTCACGTCCGTCGTGTCGCTCATGAAACTCCTCGTTCCTGGGTGTTGCTCTGAAGGCGCCGGCTGCGGGCCATCATGCCCCGTCGCCGGACGTTCGCTGCGGCCATCCTGGCCTCCGCTCACTCGATGCTGTCTGCGCTCCGCCATCCTGGCTGCGCTGGCCAGCATACGCCGGCTCTCAGGGCACCGATGGCCCGCAGCCTCCCCCACCCTTCAAGGCCAAAAGGCAGCGCCGTCGCATCCACGGATGTCCCACGGTCAGCGAACTCGCCGGACCCGCGATCGTCGGGGAGGCCCGGGGTTGCCCACGCCCTCGAGCGGGCTGTGGAAGCAAGCGGAGGCATGGATGCCGAAGCGCCGCGGACACGCAGTGAGCGGAGGGCTGGAGGCCCGCAGCGAACGTCCGGCGAGAGGGCGTGGGCAACCCCGGGCCGGGTTAAGCGCATTGACCGTCCCGACGAGTCGCCCGCGAACATCACAGCCTCCAGACGGCGCTGCCCCACGCGAGGCCGCCCCCGAAGCCGCAGACGACCACCGTGCTCCCCGGACCCACCCGTCCGGCCCGCCAGGCCTCGTCGAGGGCGAGCGGGATCGAGCCGCTCGACGTGTTGCCGAAGCGGTCGAGATTCATCGCCACCTTCTCCGGCGGCAGGCCGAGCCCCGCCCGGGCGCCGTCGATGATCCGGGCATTGGCCTGGTGGAGCACGAACAGGTCGACTTCGTCGAGCGACACGCCCGCCTTCGCCGTCACCTGTCGGATGTTCTCCTCGGCCAGGCGGATCGCCCACTTGAAGACGGCCCGGCCGTCCATCCGCATGTACTGTTCCCGTCGGGCCAACCCCGCGGCCGACACGGGCTGCCGCGAGCCGCTCATCGGGCAGACGAGCAGATCGGCCCCGCGGCCGTCGGAGCCGAGCGAGAAGGCGAGCAGGCCACGCTCGCGGCCCGTGGCGTCGGGCCCGGCGGCCTCGAGCAGCACCGCCCCCGCCCCGTCGCCGAACAGCGGCCAGGTCTTCACGTCCTCCGGATCGACGAAGCGGGAGTTGGTGTCGGCCCCGATCGCGAGCACGAGCCGGCTCGATCCCGCCGCCAGGAAGTTGGCCGCCGTGACCAGGGCGTAGGCGAAGCCCGCACAGGCGGCGGTGACGTCCATCGCCGGGGCGTCGAGGCCGAGCTTCTCCTGCACGATGCAGGCCGTGGAGGGGATGCAGGTGTCGGGCGTGAAGGTGCCGAGCACCAGCAGGTCGACGTCGCCCACGGCCGCCCCGGCCGCCGCGAGCGCGGCCCGGCCGGCCGCGGCGGCGAGGTCGCTCGTCGCCTCGTGCGGGCCGGCGTGCCGCCGCTCGTGGATTCCCGATCGGGCCACGATCCACTCGGGGTCGCAGCCGAGCCGGGCGAGGTCGGCGTTGGTCACCACGCGGTCCGGCACGGCGCCGCCGATGCCGGCCAGCCGGAATCCCACGGCGCGGCCGAAGCGTGACGGCCGCGGCGAGGTGAGGATCTCGGACATGGCCCGTCAGGATACCAAACCGCCTCGGTCCCCATGGGAGTCGGGGTGCCGTGCCGATGGACTTTGCCGGTATGACACCTACTTCGCAGCGTCGGCTGCGGGCTTGTCGTCCTTCGGCTTCTTCTGCACCACGCCGGCCCGGTCGAGGTGGATCTTCGCGTACTCGGCGTCGGAGACGACGTAGTACCAGTCGGCGAAGCGGGCGTTGAGATCCTTGACCCGCTTCTGCGCCGCCTTGACCTTCTCGTCGTATTCCTCCTGCTTGCGGCGGTTCTCCCGCTCCACCCGCCGCCGCTCCTCGAGCGCGGCCTGCGCCTTGGCCTCGGCCTCGTCGGCCGCGGCGAGCTTGCCCGCGGCGTCGCCCTCCGGCTTCTCCCCCTCGGCCTTGACGTCGGCCGCCGGCTTCTCGCCGTCCTTCTTCTCGCCCTGCTTCCCATCCGCCGGCACCGCGGGCACCTCCGGCAGCGGGTCGAGCGTCGGCTTTTCCAGCAGCGATTCCTGGAACCGGGTCGTCACGAACAGGTAGCGGCCGCTCGTCTCGGCATCGCCTGCCTTCTCGTCCTTCCCTTCCTTGTCGTCCTTGTCGTCGCCGGCCACGCTCGTGCCGTTCCCGAACCGCAGCAGGTACTCGACGCCGTCCTTCAGGCCCACGATCGTCTCACCGTTGCTGGAGAGGATCTCGCCGGAGGCGAAGGGATAGAAGCCCCGCTGGGCGAGCGAGGTCACGGCCTCGCGGTCGCTCGTGAAGGACTCGGCGGCCTTCAGATCGCCGCTCAGGCCGGCGGGCTTGCGGGCCACGTCGATGATCTTCAGGTCGCCCAGAGCGTTCCGCAGGTCGTTGAGCTTTCCCGCGGCCAGCTCCTCATCGGCGGCGAGCTTCTCCTCCCGCGGCTGGTTGTCCTTGCCGAAGGCCTCGAGCTTCGCCAGCGACCACTTCGCGTCCTTGTCGTCGTAGGCGAGATCGATGCGGCTCTGGCGGTCCTGGGTGACGGCCGGCCGG
>JBIIDT010000106.1:0-8467 GCA_044238145.1 Pirellulales bacterium
GCGGCGTCACCCGGCCGCGTAGGCCGGGAAGTCGGTGTAGCCCTTGGCACCGGTGGGTGCGTACCAGTCGGCCATCTCGGCCGGCTTGGCCAGCGGCCAGCCGTGCCGGAACCGCTCGACCAGGTCGGGATTGCTGATGAACGGTCGGCCGAAGGCGACGAGGTCGGCCTGGCCGGCGGCGATCGCCTGCTCGGCCGACTCGAGCGTGTAGCCGCAGTTGCCCATGAGCGGGCCGCGGAAGACCCGCCGAAACTCCGCCAGGGTCATCGGCTCGCCGAGCTTGTGAAACCCGAAGGCAAGCCCGTCCACGACGTGGAGATAGGCGAGGCCGCAGCGGTCGAGCACCGTGGCGACGTGCGTGAACTGCTCGCGGAAGTTCGGTGTGCCCATGTCGTTGAACACGCCGTTGGGTGAGATTCGCACGCCCACGCGGCCGGCGGGCCATTCGGCCGCCACCGCCTCGACCACCTCCCGCAGGAATCGGGTCCGCTTCTCGATACTGCCGCCGTAGTCGTCGGTGCGGAGGTTGGTCTTCGCCTGAAGGAACTGGTCGATCAGGTAACCGTTGGCGGCATGGATCTCCACGCCGTCGAACCCGGCGGCCCGCGCCCGGGCGGCGGCCCGTCGGTAGTCGGCGATGACGCCGGCGATTTCCCAGGTGTCGAGCGCCCGCGGCGTCTCGTAGGGCTTCTTGCCGAGCGGCGTGTGGATGCCGTCGCCGTCGATCCGCACGGCCGAAGCCGACACGGGCAGGCTGCCGTCGTGGAAGTCGCTGTGCGACGCCCGGCCCATGTGCCACAGCTGCAGGAAGACCCGGCCGCCGGCGGCGTGCACGGCGTCCGTCACGGTCCGCCAGCCGGCCTCCATCGCGTCGGTGTAGACGCCCGGCGACTCGAGCCAGCCGTTGGCCTGGGCGGAGATGGTGGTGGCCTCGGCGACGATCAGCCCGGCGGCGGCTCGCTGCACGTAGTACTCGGCCATCAGGGCGTTCGGGATCCGCTCCCTGCCCGCCCGGCCGCGGGTGAGGGGCGCCATGACGACGCGGTTGGGCAGCACGAGGTCGCCGAGCCGGAAGGGCTCGAGCAGGGCCGCGGCGGTGGGGTGGGATCCGTGCACGATGCGAGGAGTATAGCCCGTCGTCCCGCCGTGGACGGCGTCGTGGAGCCCGGCGACGCGGCTCCTTGCGGCGCGGCCGGCCGGACGGGAAGATGCGATCCAGTGGTCGCGGCACGCGGCCGGCTCCGCGATTCGAGGCACGACGCCATGGCGACCAAGGAACGCACACTGCCGGAGCCCGCCGAGCGCAACGCGGCCCTCAAGGCCCGTCGGCAGCTGAAGATGGCCCGCTCGGCCCACGCCTACGTCCGCGGCAACACCAGGAACTTCTACGACTGGCTCGAGGGCAGCACCGGCCTGGCGGTGCCCGCCGGGCCGCCGATCTGGATCTGCGGCGACTGTCACGCCGGCAACATCGGCCCCATCGCCAGCGCCAAGGGCACGGTCGCGATCCAGATCCGCGACCTCGACCAGACCGTGGTCGGCAACCCGGCGCACGACCTGATCCGGCTCGGCCTGTCGATGGCCAGTGCCGCCCGTGGGTCGGATCTGCCCGGCGTGACGACGGCCCGGATGATGGAGCAGATCATCGAGGGCTACGAGCAGAGCTTCGGCGCGGTCGCCGACACCGACGAGGAGTGGCCCGCGGTGGTGCAGGCCGCGATGAAGGCGGCGCTCAAGCGAAAGTGGAAGGACCTCGCCCGGGAGCGGATCGAGGACACGAACCCGACCATCCCGCTCGGCCGGACCTTCTGGCCGCTGTCGCCCGACGAGCGCGAGGCCATCGACGCGATCTTCGCGACCGACGCGGGGCGGCGCCTGGTGACGGCCCTCAAGTCGCGGCCGGACGACGCCGAGATCGAGGTCGTGGACGCGGCCTATTGGGTGAAGGGCTGCAGCTCGCTCGGCCTGCTGCGGTGCGCCGTGCTCGTATCGGTGGGGGGTAAGAAGGGCGAACTCTGCCTGATCGACGTCAAGGAGGCCGTTCCGGCGCTCGCCCCGCACGCGGCCGATACCGAGATGCCCGCCGACCACGCCGACCGGGTGGTGCAGGGCGCCTGGCACCTCTCCCCGGCGCTCGGCGACCGGATGCTGGCCGCGAAGGTGCTCGACCATCCGGTGTTCGTCCGCGAGCTGCTGCCCCAAGACCTGAAGTTCGAACTGGCCGACCTGACCTGCGACGAGGCGATGCGGCTCTCGCGGTTCCTGGCGACGGTCGTGGGCAAGGCCCACGCCCGGCAGATGGACGAGGCGACCCGCAAGGCCTGGCAGGCGGAACTCGACGGTCACCGGTCCAAGACGCTCGACGCACCGTCGTGGCTGTGGGCGAGCGTGGTCGACCTGCTGGCGACCCACGAGAAGGCCTACCTCGAACATTGCCGGCGGTATGCGACCGAGGCGGCCCGGGCCTGACGCCACGCGGCCGCGTCGGTCTCCGGCGCGTTTCGGCCGCCTGCGAGGTGCCGCCGCGCGCAAAAGGGCGGCGGGAGGCTTTCGCCCCCCGCCGCCGAACTGACTCCCGTCGAACCGCGTGGCAGCTGCTAGGTCTTGCAGCAGCCCGTGGCATCGCAGCAGCCGGCCCGCCCGGCCTGCTGGCCGGCGGCCGGGCACTCGTCGACGCAGCACTCGCAGCCGCACGCGGTGCACTCACAGGTGCCCGTTTCGCAGCAGCCACAGCACTCACACTTCGGGCAGCCGGCAATCCGGCTCCCCTCGACAGCGGCCACGAAGGGCACGAGGCCCAACGTCGCCCAGAGGAAGAAACTGTTCATGGCAAAATCCCTTGCATCTGGAACCTGAATCGATCACTCCACGGCACGACGCGTGACCGTGGGAAAGCCGCCGTGTGAGCCCGGGCCGCAAAGGTTGGCAAAGCGGCCAAGAGGCAGAGCACGGCTCGGCGGCCGATTCAGTTCCGCCAGACGCCAAATAGGATCCGCGGTGGGCGGATCGGCCCGGTGAGGAGGCCGGCCAGGTACTCCCGGCTGACACCAATCACGGGTGGCACGAGAGCCGGCGGGATGGCCGCGGAGCTCCCAAAAACGCCGTCGGAGGCCACCTTGGCGGTGCCCCTGGGCGGCGAGAGCGTCTGCGGCTCCCGGGCAGACAGTTGGCAGTGGCAGGGCGGCTCGCCAGCCCCGCGGGCGGGATGGTCCGCCGAGGCGGTGCACAGAGGGCAGCCGTTGGCCGGCTCGACGGCGATCGGCGTTGCCGCGTTCCCGTGATCGGCCCGGGCCGTGCAGCACGGCTGGTCGCACGAGAGGCACAACGCCTGCGGGGCCGCCTGGATGACGACCGCCGCACAGGCCGCCACGATCCACGCGACTGACGCTCGTTTCCGTACCATGGCCTCGACTCCCTAACTTCATGGTACGGCGGCGGGTCGATGACGGTTCTGGGGATGGCGTTGTGGACGGGAAACCCTCGTACGACACTCGTGCCGTGGCTCACCGGCGGGCGTCGGCACGGCCCCTCGTCGGGGTGTGCTCTGGGGCGGGGCGGTCCTCTGACGCGGGCTGCCGCAGGCCGGTAGCCGTTGGTCGATGGCATCGCGGTAGACTCCCCGGTTCGATCACGTGGTCTAGATCGCGCGTGGCCCCGCCCCCTCGTTTCACGAGTCACTCGATGACCCACATCGCCCCCGGCCGCTACCGACACTACAAGGGCAACGAATACACCGTGCTCGGCATCGCCCGGCACAGCGAGACGCTCGAGGAACTCGTCGTCTACCGGCAGGAGTATGGCGACCGCGGCCTGTGGGTGCGGCCGGCGACGATGTTCGCGGAGACCGTCGAGATCGATGGCCAGACCGTACCGCGGTTCGCCTTCCTGGGAAGGGATTGAGGTGTCTCGCCATTCTGCGCGCCGGCCAGGGGCGGCGGACGCTCAGCGGGCGTGCAGCCGTTCGAGGGCGTCGCGGCCCTCGGCAAGCAGCGGCGAGTGTCCGAGATACCGCTCGGCCATCTCCCGTTTGCCACGGGCGAGGAGCATCGCGTAGACGTGGAGTTCGAAGTGCAGCTGCAACTGCTGCGCCGCTGCCGGTTCGCCGACTGCATGAAACACTCTCGCGAGCGCTTCGGCCGTAGAGAGGTGGCCGGGCTCGGGCTGGTCGCGGAGCCAGTAGCGACTCGGGGCCGCCGCGGCATCGGGCAGCCGCACGCACCGCCCGAGCCCCTCGACCGTGCGGAGCATTTCTCCGGCCTGTCGCCAGGTGCCATCGAGTAGCAGGATCCCCATGCCCGCACGGCGCTTGTCGGCGGCCGCCGGAGGGCCCGCAGGCAACGGCTCACCACACGGGTGGAGAATCCAGAACTCCCGGTCGGCCGCGAAGGCATCGGCCGGCAAGCCCGAGGCCGAAAAGTGGCGGCTCGCTTTCTGATAGACGTGACACGCGGCACCGGCCACGGCCCGGGCGACGAGGTTTCCGGTGCTCGACGGCTTCTGCCGCTCGTGCCGATGGATGAGCACATGCACGGCGAGCTGCGTCGAAACGCGAGGGAACGCCTCGCAGACACACCACCGCGGCGGCAGGCAGCAGCGGTGGCAGCGGGCGGCCCCGGCGCGTACGACGCTTCGTCCCATGGCCCCTTGTACCGACAAAACTGACGGGCCGTCTATAATCCCGATGTCGTTCCCCGGTGACGGCCGGGGAGATAACAGCCCGGCGGCGATCTCGCAGTGATCTCGACGGCTGGGATTCCTTTCGCGAAAGGAGGTGGTCTAGTGACGCAAGACTGTACCGGAGGGCTGCGCCGATAGCGGCGAGTCGACGGGCCTGCCGTTGATGCAGCCCACCAAATGGTTCCTACGGCTGCCGCCCCCTCGTGGGGCGGCAGCTTTTTTTTCGCGCAACCTCAGCCGTCCTCGGCACGGGCGGGCTTCGTCGCTCGCGGTCAGGCAGCTCAATTCTCGCGCGACAGGAAGGCGAGCAGCTCCTGCATCGGCTCTTTCGACACGGCAACCCCGCCGCTGAATGGCCGATGAAAACCAATGATGACCGTTAAAATCGAAGTCATCGCTAGCGTGCTCAACGCCACGCTCAGAGTCGCAGTTGCCAGCCGTACGCTGGTTGCGAAGGCAACGCCGATAATCAGGAGAACGCCGAGCGTGGCGATCGTCCACCACAACGGCGCTGCGATCAAAGCATGGCTGGCGCGGATCCGGTTCGATCGTGCAGCGGCCGCCTCCGACAGTGCCGACATGATGAATTGCTTCCCCGCACGCTCCTCTTCGTCTTGGGGAGTGAACATGAGCGCAGCCTTTACTGCAGCCAGCCCAGGGGCGCGGGTGAGCGCGGGCCCGCGATCCGTGGCCATCTGTGGCCACTCGGTGTCGAGCACGTGTCGGATGTGGATCTTCACGCCCTCGACGACTCTGGACGCGTGCTCATCGGAGAGGAAGCTGCTGGCGGAAGCGATCTGGCCGAGATGGATGACTTCCTGGTTCAGGTTCTTCGAGGCCACGTCGAAGGATTCCCATGCGCGTTGGAAGACGAACCCCAGCAACAACGAGGTCATCAATCCGGTCGAGAGCACCGCGGGAACGATTGGCGAAAAAGGGACATCCGGAAAACGCCTCACGATCACGCGCGTCGTCCACAGCACCGCGGCAGCGATCGGGGCTGCGATGCCGAGGACCAACAGGAAGATGATCCCGCTCGTCTGTTGCTGAATGAACTCAAACATCGAGGGGAGCGCTCGCGAATCAATGCGGATGCGTGGCCGCCGAAGCAGACTGCTTCGCTCTCACTGCGACAAGCAGGCTGGAAGTTCCTGCAGCGAAGGATAGGACGGTCAACGGCACTTCCACAAGCGCTCGACCGCTGAGAAGCGGTCGACGGGGCGTGGTGCCGGGCCCTGCTCGGCACCGCTGACTGATCGGTGACCGCCAGACATTCCCCGAACCACCCCCTGCACGAGCGATTCTGACCTGCCCGCCGGTGTGGTACCGGGGTGTGCGTTGAACGTGTTGGTGGTGCGGAGCAGGCCCCAGACGCTTCTCAGTGCCGCATCGCTTTGCACGCGTCCTGGCACTTCTTACAGGCGGCCGCGCAGGCCTTGCAGCAGGGTTCATCGCCGCACTTCGTGCACTCTGCGGCGCACTGCTCGCACGCTCTCTCGCAGACCTTGCACATCTCCTCCGCCATCGCGGAGTCGTACTCCAAGAGGGCGACGCAGGCCCTGCACGTCTCGATGCAGGTCAGGCACGTCTTCTCGCAGCCCGGGCAGTCGCAGCCCACGATGCATTCGCGGCAGGCCCGGAGGCACTCGTTGCAGGCCTTGATGCACGCCTCCTTGGCGGCTGCATCGACGTGCGGGGCGTCGGCGGCGTAGGCGGCAGCCGGCAGCGTCACGGCGGCTGCGACAACAAAACGCATCAGGAGCGGTGTGGTTGAAGACGTCATGGGTAAGCCCTTTCTTGAAGTGAGTCGGATCGGCCCCCGGAACTCTACGCATCGCCTCACAGCAGCAAACGGCCCAGCAGGGCAAGGATCAGCAGAATGGTCAGGATCAGGGCAGGACGCCGGTCTCATCGCCTGCGCTCACACAGGCCCTGTGCGACAGGCTCCTTTCGCACAGGGCGTGTGTTCGCGCGGTCGGCTTCCGTCGTGGTGACGGGCGGCCTCTACGGCAGGATCACCTTGTCGATGACATGAATCACGCCGTTCGAGGCGTGGATGTCCGAGTTCTGGACATGGGCCATCTCCTTGGCCGTGCCGATGTGCACGCCCGTCAGGAGATGATGCGTCACCTCGAGATTCGCCCCGCCGGCCGTTTTGGCCTCCTTGAGCTTCTTCACGTCGGCGATGAGGAGATCCCCGGGCACCACGTGCATCAGCAGGATGGCCTTCAGCTTTTCCTTGTTCTCCGGCTTGAGCAGGTTCTCCAGGTTGCCCGAAGGCAGTTTCGCAAACGCCTCGTCGGACGGGGCAAACACCGTGAACGGTCCCTTGCCCTTGAGCGTCTCGACGAGTCCAGCCGCTTCGAGCGCTTTGGCAAGCGTCTTGAAATGGCCAGCCTCCACAGCCGTGGTCACGACGTCCTTGGTTGCGCCCGGAACGGTGACCGACCGCTCAGTGCCAGGTTCCGCACGCACAGTGGTCGCAGCCATGCTGACCCCAATCAGCGCCACCATCGCGATGGCATGAATCAAAAGAACGCTCTTCATGGGTCAGGTACCTCACGGAGGAAAAACGCCCCGTCGGCTCAACGGCTGAACCGGCGCGGTCGAGGCATCCTTAGAAATGCCTGCGGGCAGGCAAAGCGTGACGCCGTGCGGACGTTGGTTTTCCGCCTCGGACGCACGAGACACTTCGCTCAGCCCGTAGCTCAGCGCAGATGAGACCTTGAGTTGATCGCGTCGAACGTGCCCATGTACATTGCAATCCCCACGTGAGGGAGCCCAAGCCGATGCCGCTGTATGAATATTCCTGCGAGCACTGCAGCCGGAAAATCGAGCTGCTCGTTCGCGGGGACGAGAAGCCGGAGTGCCCGCACTGCCACAGCACGAAGCTCACCAAGCTCTTGAGCGTGGTCAGTGGCCACGTTGCCAACGGCGGCGGTGACTCAGGAGCCGGTGGCGGTTGTGGCCGCCCGCAATGCGGCATGGGCGGCTGCGCGGGCCTCGAATGACCGACGTACCTTGGATCGACTGGTATCAGAGCCTCGCGAAGCCTTCGTGGACTCCTGCGCCGCGGACGATCGGCCTCATCTGGCAGATCCTGTATCCGGTCATCATCGCGACATTCGGCTTCGTGTTCGTCCAGGCCGGGCGCGGGCGGCTGCCGCTGCTCGTCGCCCTGCCATTCGCCATCAACCTTGTGGCGAACCTGATCTTCACGCCGATCCAGTTCGGCATGCGGAACCTCCCCCTGGCGGCGGTCGACATCCTCGTCGTCTGGTCCACGCTTCTCTGGATGATGCTGGCCATCTGGCCGCACTATCGCTGGGTGGCCGCGGCCCAGGTGCCCTATTTCGTCTGGGTGTCGATCGCCACGGTGCTGCAGCTCTCGATCACGTGGATGAATCGGGGCTAAAGGGCAACGAGAGCAACGCATGGCCGAGGCCACGCTCCGGGTGGCTCTCGCGGCACCGGCACTACAAGGGCAACGAATACACGGTGCTCGCCTTGGCCCGGCACAGCGTGACACTCGAGGAGTTGACCGTCTTCAGCGCGTCGGCGGCTGGGACGGCGGCGCCTCCACGAACCGCCGTGCCGTCTCGCCCGGCCTGGGATTCCAGATTGGGTCGACGCCCGCCGGCAGGGGATCGCAGCGCACGAAGATTCGCCGAGGAGCCTGCTGGAAGTAGAGGAGCAGCGCTGGGCAGAGCCAGCCCTCCATGCGTCTCCCGGCCACCGTGCCCGCGTACCAGTTCCCCGAACAGTCGTCTGCCCGCAGCCACTGCAGCTC
>JBIIDT010000107.1:0-8454 GCA_044238145.1 Pirellulales bacterium
ACGCCGCGGTGCCGAACGAGCTCGAGACGCTCGGCCAGGACCCCTACGGCGCCGGGTGGCTGGTGAAGATCCGGCCCGAAAATCCCGCCGAAATGTCGGCCCTGCTCGACCAGGCCGCCTACGACGCCCTCGTGCAGGCCGGTCACTGATCCTGCAGGAATCGTTCGCGCCTGCGAGAACCTACCCTGTCCGAGGCTTCAGCGGCTCGGGGACGGCATGAGTTGCGTCGCTGGCGAAGGTCCGCCACGCTCCGCATCCTCACGCCGATCCCCTCACCTCCCCGCATAGGCTCTTTCCCGGGCTGCACAGATCGATGATCGGAGAAGCACTGCCGGTCTGGTGGGACGAGCCCGCCGACGCGTTCACGAACATGGCCGCCGATGAGCTGCTGGCGGCCGAGGCCGACCGTCGCGGCGGCCTCGTGGTGCGGCTCTACGGCTGGTCCCCGGCCGCCGTGTCGCTGGGGGCCTTCCAGGAGATCGCCGTCGCCCGCGGCCGGCCCGAGATCGCCGGCCTGCCGATCGTCCGCCGCCCCAGCGGCGGCGGGGCGATCATGCATGGCAGCGACCTGACCTACGCCGCCGCCATCCCCCGGACGCATCCCTGGGCGGCGGCAGCGCAGCCCCTCTACGACGCCTTCCACGCGGCGCTCGTCGCGGAACTGTCCGCCCGCGGGATCGCGGCGCGGCAGCACCGCCGCGCGGGTGGCGACGACCGCGACGGCAGGTTCCTGTGCTTCGACCGCCGGGCGGAAGGCGACGTGGTCGTCGCGGCCACGGGCGGCCCGGCGGACGACGACCCCAAGATCCTCGGCAGCGCCCAGCGGCGGCTGGCGGGCGTCGTGCTGCAGCACGGCAGCCTGCTGTTGCGGGCCAACACCGCCGCCGGCCCCGGCGGACGGCATCCTGGCATCCTCGACCTCGATCCCCAGGGCGGGCTCGACGTCCGGGACCTGGCGGCCGCCTGGCTCGGCCGGGTCGCCCGCGCGGCCGAGGCGCGGCTCGACTGGCAGGCCGAGGGCTTTCGTGTCGGCCGCGGCGCGGAGATCACCGCCGCGGCCGGTCGGTTCCACGACTCCCGCTGGCTGGAGCGGCGGTGAGCCAGCCTGGGGGCGGCTGTTCCCCGGCCCCGCCCCCTTGATAGGATGACGTCGTCCCCCGCCCGTCCGCCAGGATGCCCGCCGCGCCCGCGGCCCCGCCAGTCCATGGTCACGAAACTGATCGTCGCTTCCGGCAAGAGCGCCGGCCGCTCCATCTCCATCAAGCGGAACCAGCTGCTCATCGGCCGGGCCGAGGAGTGCGATGTTCGGCCGCTCAGCGAGGAGGTCAGTCGCCGTCACTGCGCCGTGCACGTTGGCCCCGCGGAGGTCTGGGTCGAGGATCTCGGCAGCCGCAACGGCACGTTCGTCAACGGTGAGAAAATCACCGCGAAGATCCGCGTCAAGGACGGCGACATCATCCGCGTCGGCGGCCTCGAACTGAAGGTGTCGTGCACCGAACCGGCCGCCAAGGCGGGTACGGACGACGACGTGTCGCGGTGGCTGATGACGGACGACCAGCCGGCGGGCATGCACGACTCCACGCAGACGCTCGATGGATCCGACCGCTCGCCCTCCACGTCCGAGTCGGGTTCGTTCATCACGGGCATCACCGCGCCGGCCGCGGGAAGTGCGGGCGACAGCACGCAAACGTCGGCGGGCGCCTCGGCGCTCGATGCGCTGAAAGCCGCGCGGAGCGAGAAGCCGGGCGGGCTGCCGACGGCCGCGAAGAAGGGGGCCGACTCCTCGCGGGACGCGGCCGCCGAGGCCCTGAAGAAGTTCTTCGAGAAGCGTTGACGGGCCTCCGGTGCGGGTCGTGCGGCTCGTGCCGATCGTGCGGGCCGCAGGGTTCGCCCGGGCCGAGCGTCCCGAAAAGCCGGGAATTTTTCCGCAGCCGGCAGCCTCTTCGCGACCGGCAGAGGTCATGCTTCTCCTGGCCGGACCCGTGCCCCGCCCACGCCCAGGAGCAAGCCATGACCGCCGCCAGCCTCGCCCCCCGCACCGCCCGTCGCCGGATCGTCGACGCCACCGTGGCCGCCGGCCCCCGTCGCGCCGACCGCCGGCGGCTGATCGATCCGACCACCTGCGAGCGGGACTACGGCGCCGACGAACTCGAGTTCATGCAGGCCCTCGACCGCTACAAGCGGGCGAGTGGCCGGATGTTCCCCACGTGCAGCGAGATCCTCGAGGTCGTGCGGTCACTGGGCTACGCAAAATAGGCAACCCAGGGCAGCCTTGCCCCGGAATGCCGGCGTCCGGTACCGTCCTCGCCCCCCGGGAACCGGGGCCGGAGAACGCCCGTGATGCCGCTGCACCGCTCGCCTCCGGGTCCGCTCCCGCAGGTCCTCGCCGCCACCCTGGCGCTGGCCTGCTGCGTCGGCTGCGGCGGCATCGGCAAGAGCGACAACGCCAAGGGGGTGGCCCTCTACCAGCAGGGCAACTACCGCGACGCGGTCGGCTGTTTCCAGCAGGCGCTCGCCCGCCAGCCGGGCAACCCCGATTGCTTCTACAACCTCGGGGCGACCTACCACCAGCAGGCGAAGCTCTTCAAGAATCCCGCCGACCGCGACGTCGCCGAGCAGTACTACCACCTCTGCCTGGCCCGCAATCCCGACCACGAGGCCTGCCAGCGGGCCCTCGCCGTGCTCCTGGTCGAGGAGGACCGGCGGGATGACGCCGTGGCCCAGCTCCGCGGCTGGTCGCAGCGGCATCCCACCGACCCGGACCCGCACGTCGAACTGGCCCGCCTGTGGCAGGAACAGGGCGACCTCAAGCAGGCCGAGAGCGAGCTGAACGCGGCGCTCGCGGTCGCACCGAACGATCCGCGGGCCCTCGTCGCGCTCGGCGCGATCCGCGAGGCCTCGGGCGACCAGGCCCAGGCCCTGGCGAACTACTCGCGGTCGCTGGCGGTCAATCCGGCCCAGCCGTTCGTCGCGGCGAAGGTGGCCGCGCTGCAACCGCCGCCGCCCATGCCCTACAGCACCGCCGCGCTGCCGCCGGCGGCCGCTCCGCCCGCCCCGTTCGGGGCCGCGCCGCCCGCTCCCTTCGGCACCGTTCCGCCGCCGCCTCCGGTCGCCCCCGGCATGCCGCCCGCCCCGTTCGGCACCGTGGCCCGTTGACCGTCCCGCGCGGGCCTTCTATTCTGCCGGCGAAACCGCGGTTGAACCGCGTACCAGCCCGGGAGCATGCCGTGATGGATCGCAGTTCGGCGGCGGTGGACCGCGTCTTCAATTTCTCCCCGGGCCCGGCGGTGCTGCCGCTGGAGGTGCTGGAGCGGGCGCAGTCCGAACTCGTCGCCCTGCCCGGCGTGGGCATGTCGGTCCTGGAGATCAGCCACCGCAGCCCGCCCTTCGACCGCATCCTCGAGGAGACGCTCCAGGCGCTCCGCGACCTGCTCGGCGTCGGCACAGACCACGAGATCGTGCTCCTCCAGGGGGGCGCGAGCCTGCAGTTCTCGATGGTGCCGATGAACCTGCTCCGCGGCCAGACCGCCGCGGCCGACTACGTCCTCACCGGGACCTGGGGCACGACGGCCGTCAAGGAGGCCCGCCGCGAGGGCAAGGTGCACGTCGCCTGGGACGGCGCCGCCACCCGGCACGACCGGCTGCCGGCGGCGGGCGAGATCGCCCTCTCGCCCGCACCGGCCTACGTCCACATCACGAGCAACGAGACGATCCAGGGCGTGCAGTGGAAGCGGGAGCCAGACGTCGGCGGCGCCCCGCTGGTCTGCGACGCCTCGAGCGACTTTCTCTCGCGGCCGATCGACGTGGCCAAGTACGGCCTGATCTACGCCTGCGCGCAGAAGAACGCGGGAATCGCCGGCGTCACGGCCGCGATCATCCGCAAGGACCTGCTGGAGCGGTCGCGGGACGACCTGCCCACGATGCTCGACTACCGGACGTTCGTCACGAACGGCTCGCGTCCCAACACGCCGCCGGTGTTCGCGGTCTACATCCTCGGCCTCGTCTGCCAGTGGATCCGCGGCACGATCGGCGGGCTCGCCGAGATGCACCGCCACAACGCCGCCAAGGCGAAGCTGCTGTACGACGTCCTCGACGCCTCGGGCGGCTTCTACGCCGGCCACGCCCGCCCCGACTGCCGCTCCGACATGAACGTCACCTTCCGCCTGCCCGACGAGACGCTCGAGAAGGAGTTCGTGAAGGCCGCGACCGGCCACGGCCTCGTGGACCTCAAGGGTCACCGCTCCGTGGGCGGCATCCGCGCCAGCATCTACAACGCGATGCCCGTCGAGGGCGTCGTCTCGCTTCGCGACTTCATGCTCGATTTCCAGCAGTCCCGACGCTCCTGAGCCCCGCTCCATCCCCGCAGCCCCAGCCCCGGAACCCATGCCCTCGATCATCGTCCTCGACACCCTGAGTCCCGACGGGCTGGCCCTGCTCGACGCCGCCCGGGCCTCCGGCATCACCTACGAGGTGGCCACCGGCCTGTCCGGAGACGCCCTCCGCGCGGCCCTCGCCAACCACGACGGCGCGATCTGCCGCAGCGGCGTGAAGATCACCGCCGCGGCGCTCGCCGGCAACCATCGTCTCAAGGCGATCGTGCGGGCCGGCGTGGGCACCGACAACATCGACAAGGAGGCGGCCACCCGGCAGGGCATCGTGGTGATGAACACGCCCGCCGGCAACACCGTGAGCACGGCCGAGCACGCCTTCGCGCTCCTGCTCGGCCTGTCCCGCAACCTGGCGGCCGCCGACGCCAGCCTCCGCGGCCACAAGTGGGACCGCAACAAGTTCATGGGCGTGCAACTGGCCGGCAAGACGCTGGGCATCGTCGGCCTCGGCCGCATCGGCCAGGCGGTGGCGGCCCGGGCCCGGGCCTTCGACATGCGGGTCATGGGTTTCGATCCGTTCCTCTCGCCCGACCGGGCCGCGGAACTCGGCATCGAGCTGGTCGACAGCGTCCGCGGCATGCTGCCCCACGTCGACTACCTGACGGTGCACACGCCGCTCACCGACGAGACGCGGCACCTCGTGGGCATGGAGGAGCTGAAGCTCCTCAAGCCGGGCGTGCGGCTGGTCAACTGCGCCCGCGGCGGGATCTACGACGAGCAGGCCCTCGTCGCCGGTCTCCAGTCGGGCGTGATCGGGGGCGTGGCGCTCGACGTGTTCGAGAAGGAGCCCTGCACCGACAGCCCGTTGTTCGGCATGCCCGGCGTGCTGGTGACGCCGCACCTCGGAGCCAGCACCGAGGAGGCCCAGTCGCAGGTCGCCGTCGAGGGCGTGGGCCTGCTCGTCGACTTCCTCAGCACCGGCACCGTCCGCCACGCGGTCAACTCGAGCGCCGTCGACGCCGCCGCCCTGGAGGGGGTTCGCGGCTTCCTCGATCTCGCCTGGCGGCTCGGCCAGCTGCTCGCCCAGCTCGACGACGGACAGCCGCGGTCGTGCTCGATCGCCTACCGCGGCGAGATCGCCTCCCGCAACACGCGGCTGGTGACGGCCGCCTTCGCCGCCGGACTGCTCGAGTCGGCGATCGACGACGTCAACATCGTCAACGCCGAGCTGCTCCTCCGGGAGCGGGGCATCGACCTGGTCGAGCAGAGCCGCACCGATCCGGGCGCCTTCAGCTCCGTCGTCGCCGTCGACCTCGTGTCGGGCGACCGGGTGCACCGGGCGGCCGGCACGCTCTTCGGCCACGCCATGCCGCGGCTGGTGCAGCTCGAGGGGCACCGGCTCGAGGCCTACCTCGACGGCGTGCTGCTCGTGTTCACGCACCAGGACGTGCCCGGCATCATCGGACGCGTGGGCACGGCCTTCGGCGAACTGGGCGTGAACATCGCCCAGATGACCGTCGGCCGCTCGACGCCCGGGGGTGACGCGATCGGCGTGCTCAACCTCGACCAGGAGCCCTCCGCGAAGGCCGTGGAGGCGGTGCTCGGCTGCCCCGGCATCAACTCCGCCCGGGTGGTCAAGCTCCCGGCCGCCGGGCAGCTGCCCTGCTGGCTGGCCGCCTCGGCGGCCTCGGCCCGCCGGGGCCATCCCGCGGGCTGAAACCCGCAGGCCGGCCCGTCTCGGTTACGATTGTCGGGGGCGTTCGGCCCACCGCGGCCGGGGAATAGTTTCAGCCGGCGGCGGCGAACTCCCCCGTGGCGGACGCATCAGGCTCCGCCCGAGTCACCGGCGTCGTCCCATGCCGCGTACCTCCGCGAACGTCGAGCAGTTCGACTGCTGGCTGGCCGAGCATGCCACCGTTCTTTATCGGGTCGCCTACCGCCTTCTCGGCAACGCCCACGATGCCGAGGACGTGCTCCAGGACGCGTTCCGCTCGGCCTGGACGAGTCGCGACCTCTACGACAGCAGCCGCAGCGAGCGGGCCTGGCTCATGGCGATCCTGCGCCGCCGCGTGGCCGACCACTGGCGGCGCCGGGAGGAGCGCGAGTCGACCGCGGCCGAACTGCCGCATCCGCCGGTGCAGCCTCTCGACCCGTTCGGCGACGAGTTGTCGGCCGCCATGCAGCAGGCCCTCGGCCGCCTGCCGGAAGAACTGCGCGAAACGCTGCTCCTCGTCGTGGTCGGTGAACTCACGCACCAGGAGGCCGCCGACCTGCAGGGCATCCCGCTGGGCACGGTGCTCTCGCGGGTCAGCCGGGCCCGAAGCCGGCTGCGCGAATACATCCTCGAAGCCCGTGACGGCCTGCCGCGGCCGGCGAACGAAGGCGGGGTGGTGAGCCATGGCTGACGAACGCCGCATCGACGCCGCCCTCCGTGACGTCCCGCTGCCGGCCGGGCTCGCCGACCGCCTCGTGGCCGAGGCGCTCTTCGACGACGCGGCACTCGACCGCCTGCTCGCCCGCGTGCCGGTTCCTGGCGGGCTCACGGACCGGATCCGCACGGCGGCCTTCGCGTCCGGCTCCGGACGGGGCGTGGACCTCGACCGCGCCGCCGGCATCCTGCCTGCCACCGCTCCGGCCGCGGCCGCAGGCCGTCGGGCCCGCGGCTGGGCGGCCACCCTGCCCGCGGTGGCAGTTTCGCTCGCTGCCGTCGCCTGCCTCGTGATCGTGGCGCTCGAATCCAGCCGACGGCTCGATCGCGGCCCGGGACGGGAGGCCGTCGTCCTCTCTCCGACCGATCCGCGGGCTCCCTCGGGGCCGAACGACGTGCCGGTCGGCATGCTCGTCGACGACGACACCCCCGACTTCGGCCCGCTCGGCCCGCAGCCGGCCGATCCCGGGCCGGACGACCTCGTGGTCACCCCCCCCGACGAGCGTTTCGTGGACCGCCCCACGCCGCCGACGGTGCGTGGGGCCGCGGTGGGCGCGGCGGCCGGCCTGCCCGCGACGGATGGCGGCATGCGGATGGTGGGCGCCCTGCGGTCGGAGGCGCGGCGGCCGGTGCCGCGGGTCGCCGGCTTCGACCTGGCGTTCGAGATGGCACACGGCGAGGCGCCGTTCATCGACCCGCGGGCGGCCGGGCTCGCCGTCGATCATCCGCCGCTCGCGGTCGCCACGGACTCGGTCGACGCCCTCGTCCACGCCCGGAATCGAAAGGGACGAGGCGGGCCCGCGGGGAGCCTGCGGACGGAGGAGATCCTCGCGGCGCTGCCGGCCGCGGCGCGGCCGCGATCCGACGGCCCGCACCTGGCGGTTCAGGCCGTGCGGTCGCTGCGCGTCCGGCCCGAGTCGTGCCTGGTGGAGTTGAGCGTGGCGGCGCCGCCGCTGGCCCGCGGGCCGGATGACCGCGTCGACGCGGTGCTGGCACTCGACCGCTACGGCGGCAGCGAGCCGCTGGTGTGGCAGCGGATGTGCCGGGCCGTCGAGGCCGTCGCGGACCAGATGCGCGACGGCGACCGCGTGACCCTCGTCGTGGGCGGCCGGCGGCCGCGGGTCGCGGGCGGTCGGCTGGACGGTGCGGGCCTGCGGCGGGTCGCCGCGACGCTGGCCGCCGAGCCCGCCGAGGGCAGCGCCGACTTCGACGCCACGATGCGGGCCGCAGTGGCCGAAACGGCGGGCGGCACGCGGAGGCTGGTCGTCGTGGCGAACGTCGAGTCGGTGGATGGGGCCCGAGGCGAGGGGCGGGCCGCGGTGATCGCCTGGCGCGAGTCGCTCGTCCAGTCCGGCCCCACGGCCGACAGCGCAGCGGTGGGCTTCGTGCTCGTCGACCCCGCGGAGCCCGCGGCCCGCGCGCCGGCCGAGCCGGGATTCGGCCGCACGCCGATCGACGCCCGCGAAATGGCGCGGGCGGTGGTGGCGCGGGTGTTCGATGCGGGCACCGTGTCGCTGCGGCAGGTGCGGCTCGACGTGGCCTTCGATCCGAACGTGGTGGCCGCCTACCGGCTCGTCGGCCACCGGCAGTCGGCGATGGAGTCGCTGTCCCCCGCCCCGGCGGCGGCGATCGACCTGCATGCCGGCGAGACGGCGCGGGTCGTCTACGAGCTGGTGCCCCGGGCCAAGGATGGCACGG
>JBIIDT010000040.1:0-27400 GCA_044238145.1 Pirellulales bacterium
GCTCGGCGGCCGCAACTGGATCTACTGGGCCTGGGCGATGATGACGGCCCTGATCGTGGTGCAGCAGGGGGGCATCCTGATGGGCGTGGCCCAGACGCTCGCCGCGGGAATCCCGCTCACGGATGCGGGCCGGGAGTGGAATCGGGTGCACGACACCGTGGCGGCGGAACGCATCGCCGCGGCGTCGGCCCGCCGCGGGGGCGACCCGCAGCGGGCCGACCTGATCCAGGCCGACCTGGTGCGGCACGAGGCCGAGGCGGATCGGCTCACGCGGCCGCCGGACGAGTCGGCGTGGGCCGTCATCACGGCGCTGGTCGCGGCGGGGCTCCTGGCGGTCGGGCGGTACGCGGTGATCGAACGGGTGTCTCTGGTGCTCGTCGGCACGTTCGTCGCCGTCACGCTGCTGGCGGTGGTATTGCTGCAGTTCGACCCGTCGTGGGCCATTTCGGCGGCCGAGTTGCGCAGCGGCCTCGTGCCCTCGATCCCACCGCCGACCTCCGGGCGGTCGGCATTGACGACGGGGCTGGCGACCTTCGGCATCATCGGAGTCGGTGCCTCGGAAATGATGTTCTATCCCTACTGGTGCCTGGAGAAGGGCTACGGGCGGGCGGTGGGGCCGCGGGACGACTCCGACGCGTGGGCCCGGCGGGCCCGGGGGTGGATCCGCGTCCTGCACATCGACGCGTGGACCTCGATGATCGTCTATACGACCGTCACCGTCGCCTTCTACCTGCTCGGCGCCGCGACCCTCGGCCGCCTGGAATTGCGGCCGGCCGGCAGCGAGATGGTGCGGGCGCTGGGAGCGATGTACGGCCCGGCCTTCGGGCCGTCGGCCGGAGGCGTGTTTCTCGTCGGCGCGTTCGCCGTGCTGTTCTCGACCCTGTTCGCCGCCGCCGACGGGAACTCGCGACTGATCGGCGACGGCCTGGCGCTGGCGCACGTGGTGCCTGGCGACGATACCTCGCGGCGGAAGTGGACCCGGCGGATCGCGATGGCCTGGCCGCTGGTGGCCCTCGGGCTGGCGCTCGTGATCCGCGAACCCGTCGGCATGGTGCTCGCCAGCGGCGCCGCGCAAGCGGTGATGCTGTCCGCCCTGGCCGGCGCCGTGCTCTGGTTTCGCTTCGCCGAAGGAGACCCGCGGCTGCGGCCACGGCGCCGCTCGGACGCGCTGCTCGTGGTCTCGGCGGCCGGCTTCGTGGCCGTGGGCCTGTGGACCGCCTGGCAGACGGCGGCCGAACTGCTGGCCACGCTGCCCTGAGAGCAGGGAGCAAAAAAACCGCCCGGACTTGCCGGAATCGGCCTTCCAGGTATGCTCTGGGCTTCGTTTTCCGTACGTTCCCGCCTTTCGCATTCGGTGTTCACGTGGCACGTTCCTGTCAGGTCTGTGGCAAGGGCTTCTCGGTCGGCAACCAGGTCACGATTCGCGGCAAGGCGAAGTACCTCGGTGGCGTCGGCACCAAGATCACCGGCATCACCAAGCGGAAGTTCAAGCCCAACCTGCAGCGGCTGCGGGTGACCGTCGGCAACGGGACGAACACGACCCTCCTGGTCTGCACCCAGTGCATCAAGGGGGGCAAGGTCACGAAGCTGGTCCGCCAGAAGCCGTTCCATCTGCCGAAGGTCGACAAGGCGGCCAAGCCGGTGGCCGAGGAGGCGGTGCCGTCCGGCCCCCGCGCTCGCCCGTAAGTCCCGACCAATCGCCCCATGTCACTCTCCCGGCAGGAAGTCGCCAAGGTCGCGTCGCTCGCGCGGCTGGCCCTGTCCGAGGATGAACTCGGACGCATGACGGGCGAACTCACGAAGATCGTGGGGCTGGTGTCGCAGCTGGCCGAGATCGACACGGCGACGGTGGCGCCGCTCGCCCACCCGCTCGACGCCCAGAACGTCTTCCGCCCCGACGAGCCCCGACCCTCGCTCTCCACCGCCGAGGCGCTGCAGTCGGCGCCGCGGCACGACGGCGAGTGCTTCCTCGTGCCGGCCGTGCTCGGCGAATCGGGAGCCGCCTGACCCGCGGCCGTTCGACGCCATGCAGCCTCTCGACCTGTCCGCCGTCGACCTCGTCGCCGCCGTCCGCGAGGGCGACGTCACCGCGGTGCAGTGCGCCGAGGCGTATCTGCGACGGATCGAACAGGTCGACGGGAAGGTCAACGCCTTTCTCAAAGTGGATCGCGACGGGGCCCTGGCGCGGGCGGCCGACGTCGATGCGCGTCGCAAGGCCGGCAAGCCGCTCGGCCCGCTGGCGGGCCTGCCGGTGGCCGTGAAGGACGTGCTCTGCACGGCCGACATGCCCACGACCTGCGCCTCGCGGATGCTCGAGAACTTCCGCCCCCCGTACGACGCCGAGGTCGTTCGCCGACTGCGGGCGGCCGACGCCGTGATCGTCGGGAAGACGAACATGGACGAGTTCGCGATGGGCGGCTCGAACGAGAACTCGGCCTTCGGTCCCGTGCACAATCCCTGGGATCTCTCCCGGGCCCCGGGTGGTTCGAGCGGCGGTTCGGCGGCCTGCGTGGCGGCCGACATGGCGCCGGTCGCGATCGGCTCCGACACCGGAGGCTCGATCCGCCAGCCGGCCGCGCTGTGCGGGATCACGGGCCTGAAGCCGACCTACGGCACCGTCAGCCGCCGCGGCCTGATCGCCTTCGCGTCGAGCCTCGACCAGATCGGGCCCATGGCCCGCTCCGCGGCCGACTGTGCGCTGATCATGGAGACGATCGCCGGCCATGATCCCGGCGATTCGACGTCGCTGCCGAACGCCGTGCCCCCGTACGCGGAGATGCTCGACAAGCCGCTCACCGGGATCCGGATCGGCAGGGTGGCCGAGCACTTCGCCGCCGGACTCGACCCGGAGGTGGCCCGGGCGGTGGAGGAGGCGTTCGCGGCGTACAAGGCGGCCGGGGCGACGATTCACGACGTGCAACTGCCGCACGCCAAGTACGGCATCCCGACCTACTACCTCATCGCCCCGTGCGAGGCGTCGAGCAATTTGGCGCGGTACGACGGTGCGCACTATGGACACCGGGCCGAGCCCGGGAAGGGCCACCGGGCCGAGCCCGCGAGGGGCCGCCAGGCCGAGCCCGGGAAGGCAGGGCACCCGACGCGCGAGTTCGACTCGCCGCTCATCGAGATGTACTGCCGCAGCCGGGCCGAGGGCTTCGGACCCGAGGTGAAGCGGCGGATCATGCTCGGCACTTACGCGCTCTCCGCCGGCTACTACGACGCCTACTACGCCAAGGCCCTGCGGGTTCGCCGCCTCATCCGCCAGGACTACCTCGACGCCTTCCAGCACGTCGACCTGATCGGCGGGCCGACGTCCGCGACGGCGGCGTTTTCGCTCGGCGAGAAGTCGAGCGACCCGCTGGCGATGTACCTCGTCGACATGTACACGGTGACCGCGAACCTGGCCGGGATCGGCGGCATCTCTTTCCCATGCGGGTTCACGCGGTCCGGCCTGCCGATCGGCTTCCAGCTCCAAGGGCCCGCGCTCGCCGAGCCGCTGCTGCTGCGGGCCGCCGACCGCTACCAGCGGCTCACCGACTGGCACCTCCGCCGGCCCGCGCTCACCGCCTGAACACACCATGGCCACGCCGACCGCCGCCGCTCCCTACACGACCGTCATCGGCCTCGAGGTGCACGTCCAGTTGCAGACGCGGACGAAGCTCTTTTGCGGTTGCTCGACGAAGTTCGGTTCGCCGCCGAACACGCAGGTCTGCCCCACCTGCCTCGGCCTGCCCGGCTCGCTGCCGGTGATGAACCGGCAGGCCTTCGACCTGGCGGTCCGGGCGGCCCTGGCGCTCGACTGCACGATCGCGCCGTTCACGAAGTGGGACCGCAAGAACTACTTCTATCCCGACCTGCCCAAGGGCTACCAGATCAGCCAGTACGACCTGCCGTTCTCGTCCGACGGGGCCCTGGAGGTGGTCGACCCGAAGGGGGCCTTTTCGCGAGCGGTCAGGATCATCCGCGTGCACCTCGAGGAGGACGCGGGCAAGAGCATGCACGACGAGGCGGCCGGCACGGCCGACAGCCGCATCGACCTCAATCGGGCCGGCACGCCGCTGTGCGAGATCGTGACGCAGCCCGACCTGCGGAGCCCGCAGGAGGCCCGGGCGTGGCTCAACGAACTGAAGTTGCTCCTCGTGTACCTCGGTGTCAGCGACTGCAACATGCAGGAGGGGAGCCTGCGCGTGGACGCCAACGTCAACCTCCACATTCCCCTGCCGGACGGCCGCGTCGCCAAGACGCCGATCGTCGAGATCAAGAACATGAACTCCTTCCGCTCGGTGGAGCGGGCCCTGGCCTACGAGGCGGCCCGCCAGTGGGAGGAATGGCAAGCCACGGGCGCCGAACTCGGCACCACGCCGAAGCAGACCCGTGGCTGGGACGACCCCGCGGGCGTGACGCGGGCCCAGCGGCACAAGGAGGAGTCGAGCGACTACCGCTACTTTCCCGAGCCCGACCTCGTACCGGTCACCGTGTCGGAGGACGCCGTGGCCGCGGCCCGGGCGGCGATGGGCGACCCGCCCACCGTGCTCCGCAAGGCCCTCGAGTCGAAGTGGGGCATTTCCGCCTACGACGCCGACGTGCTCGTCAACCAGGGCCGCGATCTCGTGTGCTGGTTCGAGGAACTGGCCGCGCTCACCGGCGACGGCAAGGCGGCGAGCAACTGGATGCAGCAGGACGTGCTCCGCACGCTGAACGAGCGAGGAGGCACGATCGCCGAGTTTCCGCTGCGGCCGGCGGCCGTGGCCGACATCATCGGCCGCGTCCGGGCCGGCGAGTTCGACACCAGCCGCGGCCGGGAGATCTTCGCCGAGGTGCTGGCCACCGGGCGGGCGGTGGCCGACGTGGTGGCCGCCCTCGGCATCGCGGCGGTGAGCGACGACGAGCTCATCGCCCTGTGCCGAGAATTGCTGGCGGCCAACCCGAAGATCGTGGCCGACGTCCAGGGAGGCAAAGAACAGGCCGCCGCGGGACTCATCGGTCAGGCCAAGAAGAAGAACCCCAACGTCAATCCGGGGAAGGTCCGGCAGATCTGCCTGGACCTGATCAAGGGCATGTAGCCCGGCCTTCGCAAGCTACCTAACCGCTCGCGCGTTTATCCTGTAAATCATTCGATTGAAACAATGAATAACGTCGTTCATATCGAACGCAATTACTTCTTTCCCAAACTTACCTCGTCCCAGCTGCCACCCGCACTCGTCATCACAGGTCCCAGAGCCGCCGGCAAAACGCACCTCGTTCATTCCCTCTTCCCAGCACATCGACGCGTCACGCTGACGTTGCCCAGCGAGGCGTCCCGGGCCCAACTCGACCCCGCAGCTTTCCTGGCCGCTCATCCGCCGCCGGTCGTGATCGACGACGTCCATCTGGCTCCCAGGCTCATCCACCACGTGGCCGCCCGGCTCGAGCGGCAGGCCGCCCCGGCCGCCGGGTACGTGCTGGTCGGCTCCCGGCCGCTCCTCCTCGCCGCAGCCGCCGACGAAGCCTTCGCCGACAGGGCCGCCGTGATCCACGTCGGCGGCCTGTCGCACGCCGAGGTGTCGGCCGCGCGGCCCGACACGCCCCTCGCCGAGCGGCTGTTTCGCGGCGGATTTCCCGCGCTCCACGCCGACCCGACGGTCGACGTCCCCGAGTTCATGCGCACGATCGTCGCCGACCACCTGGCCCGCGGCCTGCCCGATCAGCTCCGCGTGGACAGCGTCCACGAGTTCGAACGGTTTCTCCGGGCGGCCGCCCTGCGGTCGGGCCGGCTGCTCAACAAGGCCGAACTCGCCCGCGAGGTGGGCATCGCCGGGTCGACCGCGGCGATCTGGCTCGACACGCTCGTCGAGGCCGGCATCGTGGCACTGCTCCGGCCCTGGACACCCCCGCATGCCAGGCCGCCGGTCAAGTCGCCGAAGCTCTATTTTCTCGACACCGGGCTGTGCAGCCACCTGCTCGGCATCCGCTCGGCCGCCGAACTCGCCGCGTCGCCGCACGCGACCGCCCTGTGGGAAACCTGCGTCCACGGGGAGATCCGGCGGCTGGCCGATGCGGCGACGCCGCCCGTGGCTCCGGCCTTCTGGCGCGACCGCACGAAGGAAGCCGACTTCGTCCTGCCGACGTCCCGCGGACTCGTGGTCCTGGATGCCGCCTGGAGCGAGTTCCCGGCCACGTCGGACGTGCGGCGGATGCTGCGGATCCGGGAGGCGATCGGCGACGAGGCCGTGGCCATCCTGGGTATCGTCTGCCGCACGCCCACGCGACAGGCTCTCCGCGAGCCATCCGGTCCGGCCGTCGAGACCCTCGGCCTCGACGATCTCGCCCGCCTGTAGCGGCGGCCGGCGAGGGTCGCCCGGGCCAGCCGTGCGGCCCCGCGGATCCACCGGTACATTGCCCCATCATGCCGCGAATCGTCACGCTCACGACCGACTTCGGCACCGGCTCCGGCTACGTCGCCGAGATGAAGGGCCGGCTCCTGCATGCCCGGGAGCCGCTCACGCTCGTCGACATCGCCCATGACGTGCCAGCCCATGACGTCACGGCCGCCGCCTGGCTCGTGGGCCAGGCCTGCCCGGCGTTCCCGGCCGGCACGCTGCACCTCGTGGTCGTCGATCCCGGCGTCGGCACCGACCGCCGGCTCGTGTGGGCCGAGATCGGTGGCCAGCAGTTCCTCTGCCCCGACAACGGCCTGCTTTCGTGGGTCCTGCGACGGCTGCCGCTGACGGCGGCTTTCGCGATCCCCGTCGCCGCGGATGCTGCCGCCACGTTTCACGGCCGCGACGTGCTCGCCCCGGCCGCCGTGCGGCTCGTCGACGGCGCGCGACCGGAGACACTCGGGCCGCGACTCCCCGATCTCGTGCGGCTGCCGTGGCTCGAGCCGCGGGAGACGCCGGATGGCCTCGCCGGCGAGGTGATCCACGTCGATGCGTTCGGCAACCTCGTCACGAACCTGCCGGCGTCGCTGTGGCCGCGGATCGTCGCCGGCGGCGGCGTCCGCGTGGGCGGCCACGACGTGACCGCGCTCGTCCGCACCTACGGCGATGCCGCACCGGGCACGCGGGTGGCCCTCGTGGGCTCCCAGGGCTTCATCGAGACCGCCGTCGTCGAGGGACGTGCCGATGAGCAGCTCGGCGCCGGCCTCGGCACCCCGGTGCTGGCGGCCCGCCAGTGACGCCCCCGGCGGCCGCTACACTGGCGGCATGAGTCCGACCGTCCCCGGCAGCCGAGTCCCCTCCGTGGCACGTCCCGCCCAGGCCGGCGCCCCGTCGCCCGCCGCCGACCTGCTCGCCGACTGGGACCGACGGCACGTCTGGCATGCGTTCACGCAGATGCAGGAGTACGAGCCGCTGCTCATCGAATCGGGGCAGGGGAGCTGGCTCGTCGACACCGCCGGCAACCGCTACCTCGACGGCTCGGCGAGCATGTGGTGCAACGTGCACGGCCATCGCCACCCGCGGCTCGATGCGGCCCTCGCCGCCCAGGCCGCCAAGGTCGCCCACACCACGAACCTCGGGCTCTCCAACCCCACCACGGTCGAGTTCGCACGCCGGCTCGTCGAGGTTGCCCCCGCCGGCCTCGAGAAGGTCTTCTTTTCGGGCGACGGGTCGAGCGCGATCGAAGCCGCCCTGAAGATGGCGTTCCAATACTGGCTCCAGGCGGCGCCGGCCGAGCCCCGTCGCACTCGGTTCGTGGCGATCGGCGAGGCGTACCACGGCGACACGCTCGGGGCCATCGGCGTGGGCGGCGTCGACCGGTTCACGTCGCTCTTCGCCCCGCTGACGTTCGCGGCGGTCCGGCTGCCCTCACCGGGCGGGCCGGATCCGGCGACCGGGCGGCCGGCGCCGACGCTCGACGAGTCGCTCGCCGCCCTCGACCGGACCCTCGCCGAGCACCGCGGCGAGATCGCGGCCCTCGTCATGGAGCCGCTCGTGCAGATGGCCGCGGGCATCTACGTGCATCCGCCGGGGTTCCTCCGCGGTGCCCGCGAGATCACGGCGCGGCACGGCGTGCTCCTGATCCTCGACGAGGTGGCCACCGGCTTCGGCCGCACGGGCACGCTGTTCGCCTGCGAGCAGGAGGGCGTGTCGCCCGACTTCCTCTGCCTCGCCAAGGGGCTCACGGCCGGCTACCTGCCGATGGCGGCCACGCTCACGACCGAGCGGATCTGGAACGCGTTTCTCGGGCCGCACGGTGACCGCCGCACGTTCTTCCACGGCCACACCTACGGCGGCAATCCGCTCGCGGCAGCCGTAGCCCTGGCCTCGCTCGACGTGTTCCGTGACGAGCGGGTGCTCGCCTCGCTCCCGGCCAAGATCGCACGGCTGCGGGAGCACGCGGCCCGGCTCGGCCGCCTCGACCACGTGGGGGCCGTGCGGCAGTGCGGACTCGTGGCGGGCGTCGAGCTCGTGGCCGACAAGGCGACCGGCCGGGCCTATCCCTGGGAGGAGAAGCGGGGCACGCGGGCCTGTCTGGCCGCGCGACAGCACGGCGCCCTGCTGCGGCAGCTCGGCGACGTGGTCGTGCTCATGCCGCCGCTGTGCGTCTCGCTCGACGAGATCGATCACCTCGCCACGGCGGCTGAGGCCGGGATCCGCGCGGCGACGTAGTCACACGGGGGGCGGTCAACTCAAAATCGCTCTCACCACCTCCCCATGCACGGGATGCTACACGCGAAGCTCCGGCATCCTGCCGGCCTTCGCTTGGCGGGCCTCCGCCCGCTGGACGCATGCCGGCCATCACGGCCGGCGGTCAACTCAAAATCGCCCTCACGACTTCCCCGTGCACGTCCGTGAGCCGGAAGTCGCGGCCTTGGTAGGGGAACGTGAGGCGGAGGTGGTCGATCCCCATCAGGTGCAGGATCGTGGCGTTCAAGTCGTGGACGTGCACCTTCTGATCGGGCGTGACGATGTTGTAGGAGTAGTCGTCGGTCGCGCCGTAGGTGAGCCCCGGCTGGATGCCCGCCCCGGCGAGGAGCGTCGTGAAGCACCGCGGATGGTGATCGCGGCCGTAGTTGGTTTCCGTCAGCGCGCCCTGCGAGTAGATCGTGCGGCCGAACTCACCCCCCCACACCACGAGCGTCTCGTCGAGCAGACCCCGCCGCTGCAGGTCGTCGAGGAGCGCGGCCGTGGCCTGGTCCGTGTCCTTCACCTGGCCGCGGATCGCGTGGGGCAGGCCGCCGTGGTGATCCCATCCCATGTGGAAGAGCTGCACGAACCGCACGCCCTTCTCCGATAGCCGCCGGGCGAGCAGGCAGTTGAAGGCGTAGCTGCCGGGGCGATGGACGTCGGGGCCGTAGGCGTCGAGCACGTGCCGCGGCTCGTCCTTGAAGTCGATGATCTCCGGCACGCTCGCCTGCATGCGGAAGGCCATCTCGTACTGTCCCGTGCGGGCGGCGATCTCGGGATCGCCCACCACCGTGCTGCGGGCGGCGTTGAGGGCCGCGATTCGATCGAGCGTGGCCCGCCGCCGTGCACGGTCGATCCCGGCCGGGTCGGCGAGATAGAGCACCGGGTCGCCCGTGTTCCGAAACCGCACGCCCTGGTGTTGGGTCGGCAGGAAGCCCGCCCCCCAGAGGCGGTCGTAGAGCGGCTGGTCGTCCTTGCGACCCGAACCGAAGCTCGTGAGCACGATGTAGGCCGGAAGGTCCGCGTTCTCGCTGCCCAGTCCGTAGCTCACCCACGAGCCGATGCTTGGCCGGCCGGCCAACTGGTGACCGGTCTGGAAGAACGTGATCGCGGGATCGTGGTTGATCTGCTCGGTGAACATCGAGCGGATCATGCACCAGCGGTCGGCGTGGCGGGCGATATGCGGCACCAGCTCGCTGAACCACATGCCGCTCTCGCCGTGTTGGGCGAACTTGAACATCGACGGCGCCACCGGGAAGCTCTTCTGCTGGCTCGTCATCGTCGTCAGCCGCTGCCCCTGCCGGATCGACTCGGGCAGGTCCTCGCCGCGCCGCTTCTCCATCTCGGGCTTCGGGTCGAAGAGGTCCATCTGCGAGGGCGCGCCCGACTGGAAGAGGTAGATCACCCGCTTCGCCTTGGGCGGAAAGTTCGGAAACGCCCTCGGCCCGGTCGCGGCGGCCTGGGTGACCGCAGGTTGCATCAGGCTCGCGAGGGCCGCGTAGCCCAGCGCGCCCGAGGCGCCGCCGAGAAACACGCGGCGGTTGAGGGCGTCTTGCAGATGGATGGTGCCGTCGCGCATCGGATCACTCCCGCATCACGAACTCGTCGAGATTTACGATCACGTTGGCCGCCAGCGAATAGGCGGCGAACTCCACGACCGGCACCGCCTCGGGCCGCTTCACGAGGCCCACCGCCGCATACTTTTCCGCCCGCTCGGGCTGGGCAGTGAACGCGGCCCGATCGGCCTCGAAGCCGTCCACGAGCGCGGCCAGTTCGGCCTCGCTCGGCCGCCGGCCGATCGCCAGGCGGAAGCCGTGGGCGATTCGATCCGCCGGCGTCGAGCCTCCGTCGGCGACCATCCGCTTCGCCAGGCCGTGCGCCGCCTCCACGAACGTCGTCTCATTGAGCAGCGCGAGCGCCTGCAGCGGCGTGTTGGTCCGCGACCGCTTCACGATGCAGGTCTCGCGGTTCGGGGCGTCGAAGAGGAGCATCGTCGGCGGTGCCGCCGTCCGCTTCCAGATCGTGTACATCGTGCGGCGGTAGCGGCCCGGCCCCGTGTCGGCCACGTAGCCCCGCAGGTCGCCGTACTTGCTCGTCTCGTCCCACACGCCGTCGGGCATCCAGGGCCGCACGCTCGGGCCCCCGATCGTCGGCACGAGCAGCCCGCCGGCGGCGAGCGCCGCGTCCCGCACCGTCTCGGCCGGAAGCCTGATCCGCGCGGCCCGAGCCAGCAGACGATTGGGCGGATCGGCGGCGAGCTTCGCGGGCGTGACCGTCGCCGCCTGGCGATAGACGGCGCTCGTGACCAGCAGTTTCACGATGCGCTTCATGTCCCAGCCGGTCTCCATGAACTCGGCGGCGAGCCAGTCGAGGAGTTCCGGATGGCTCGGATACTCGGCCTGGCTGCCGAGGTTTTCGCTGGTCTTGCACAGGCCGGTGCCGAAGAGCCGCTCCCATGCCCGGTTCACCCACACCCGCGACGTCAGCGGGTGGTCGCGGGACACGAGCCACCTCGCGAGCGCGAGGCGATCGGCCTTCGTGCCTTCGGGCAACGGTGGCAGGAAGGCGGGGAGGGCAGCCGTCACCTGCTCGCCCCGCTTGTCATACTCGCCGCGCAGGAGCACGAACGCCTCGCGTTGCGGCCCCTCCTGCATCACCATCGCGCTCGGCAGCGAGGCCTTGAACGCGTCGAGACTCTTGGCGGCCGACTCGCGGGCCTTCTCGGCCTGGCGGATCGGCCCATCGACGTTGGCCCGGTAGAACTTCGCGATCTCCGCCTTCTGCTGTGGCGTGCGGTCGGCCGCACCCACGGCCAGCGCGTCGTGCACCGCGGGCGGCAGTTTTGAACCGTCCACTCCCAGCAGGGCCGGCTCCGCGGCGGAAAACGCCAGTCGAAAGCGACCGATCGTGTGGCCGTCGAACGCCTCCTGCCGGATCCGCACCACGAGTCGCGAGTTCTCCGGGAGCGGCACCGTCCGCGCCGGGAAGAGCGCGATCCGCCGGGGCTGGCGCTTGGCGGGATCGTTGCCGTCGATCCCCCAGCCCTTTCCCTTCTCGCCCTTCATCTGGAGCACACTCGCCGCGGGCCACCCATCCTGCTCGTAGGTGGCCTCCGCCCGCACGAGGTCGACCGGAATCACCTTCGCGTCACCCGGTGGCTCGATCTCGGCCTCGATCTTCGTGACCACGACGTTCCCGTTGCCCGACCGGCCGAAGCCGCCACCTCCGGCCAGGCTCGCGTCCGGGAGCACCTCGAGCCGGATGCCGCCGAGGCCGTCGGCGGGCACGAGCGTCTCGAACTCGTACGTGTCGCGCGGGGTGAGTTTGCCTTCGACGAACCAGGTGCCGTCCTCGCTGCGGCGGAAGCTGGCGCCGCCGATGCTGCGGAGTTCCAGGGGCTCGAAAGGTTCCCAGGCCTCGTGGGGCGTTGCGAGCACGGGGCGGATCGAGTCTTCCCACTGAGCGACCAACACCTCGACGTTCGCCACCTCGGCCCGCACGGCCGCCTCCGCGTCGGCGACCACCTTCCCGAGCCTCGCGAGTTCGATTTCCTGCTCCGCCGAGGGCAGCAGGTGCACGGGCGTCACGTTGCCGCCGTTGCGATGCGCCTCGCCCTGGTTGGTGCCGGTTTCGGGCACGTTATTGAACAGGGCGAAGAGCGAATAGAACTCCTTCTGGGAGAGCGGGTCGTACTTGTGGTCGTGGCAGCGGGCACAGCCGGCCGAGAGCGCCATCCAGGTCTGGGCCGTCGTCTCGACCCGGTCGATCACCGTCTCCACCCGCCACTCCTCGGCGATGATGCCTCCCTCACCGTTGAGGCGGTGGTTGCGATTGAAGCCCGTGGCCACGATCTGGTCGCGGTTCGGATGCTCGAGCATGTCACCCGCGAGCTGCTGAATCGTGAACTGATCGAAGGGCAGGTTGTCGTTGTAGGCCCTGATCAGCCAGTCGCGCCACGGCCAGTTCTGCCGGCTGGAGTCGGTCTGATAGCCGCTCGAATCGGCGTAGCGGGATGCATCGAGCCACTCGATCGCCATCCGCTCGCCGTAGTGGGGGCTCGCGAGCAGCGAGTCGACATATCGCTCGTAGGCGTCGGGCGAGCCTTCGGCGAGAAATGCGTCAACGGCGGCGGGCTCCGGCGGCAGGCCAGTGAGGTCGAGGGCCAGCCGGCGGGCGAGCGTGACCCGATCGGCTTCGGGGTTCGGCGTGAGACCCTCCTGGTCCAGCCGCGCGAGGATGAACCGGTCGATCGGCGTCCGCGGCCAGGCCGCGTCCTTCACTTCGGGCACGGCCGGCCGCTCGACCCGTTCGAAGGCCCAGTGGCCGCGGTACTCCGCCCCCGCGGCGATCCAGCGTTTCAGGATCTCGGCTTCGGCGGGCGTGATCGGCTTGCCCAGCCGCGGCGGCGGCATGACCACGTCGGGATCGGTGCTCGTGATCCGGGCGACGAGTTCGCTCCGCCCGGGGTCGCCCGGGACGACAGCCCGCGTTCCACTTTCGAGTTCGGCGGTGGCTGCATCACGGTCGTCGAGCCGCAGGCCGGCCTGCCGATCCTCGGCGTCGGGGCCGTGGCAGGCGAAGCAGCGGTCCGACAGGATCGGCCGCACGTCGCGGTTGAAGTCGAGTTTCGGGTCGGCGGTCTCGGCACCGGCGGCCACCGACGCCAGGGCCATGAGCCAGGCGGCCAGCGGAGAGCCCAGACCGCGGCGAAAGCCGGTGGATCCCATCGGTGTCTCGACCTGAGGCAGGGAAACAACCGCGTCGCCGTTCGACGGCCGCCAGATGCCTGGACAACGAGCGTCGAACGCGGACCTGCCGGGCAGGTCGATCAGCGGACAATTCCATTATAGCGTCGCCCGTGCAGTGGCTGAAGCGCACGGTCGATCGCGTCCGGCAGCAGCCCGGCAAAGCCGGCGGCCGCGCGATTCTTCAACCCATCCGCCAGTCGCGGGCCGGCCGCGCGCGGAGCGCGTTGGCCTCGGCGTCGTTCACGAACGTCTCGGTCGCCGGGTCGATCGTCAGCTTGCGGCCGAGGATCCACGAGAAGGCCGCCGCGTGGCAGGCGACGTGCGACCGCCGCATGACGGTAGGATTGCAAATCGTCGGCTTGCGCGAGCGGACCGAGTCGAAGAAGTTGCGGGCGTGCAACGCGGCGTCGATCCCGCGCACCCGCTTGGCCGCTGCCGGCATGTCGGCCCGCAGTCCCTCCGGCTTGACCTCGATCCCGTCGTCACCCACCTCCACGGAGCCCGCTTCCCCCACGAACCGCACCGGGCAGAGGCCGAGTTTTGTGTTCCAACCGGGGCTGCGGTCGCCGAAAGGATCCTTCACGAAGTCGAGCACGGCCGTGACGCCGTTGGCGTAGCGACAGGCGATCCCCGTCGGCTCGGCCTCGTACTCCACCGGCAGCGTGTCGTCGGCCGCGTTGGCCCACTGGCACAGGTCGAGCGTGTGCACGCCCCAGTCGAGGAGCCGCGCTCCCGAGTCGAAATCGAACAGACCTCGCCACTTGCCTGCCACGTACTGGGCGTTGTACGGCCGCCACGGCGCCGGCCCGAGCCACAGGTTCCAGTCGCACTCGTCGCGCGGCGGCGTTGGCTCGGCCGGCAGCCAGGCGTTGTCGAGCCTGGGCTCGTAGACCGAGGCGTGGAGCGTGCGGAGTTTGCCGAGGGCCCCCTCGTGGGCGAGCTTCACGGCATATTGCACCAGTGGCGTGCTGCGTCGCTGGGTCCCGGCCTGGAAGATCCGTCCGGTGCGGGTGAACGCCTCGTCGATCTCCTGGCAGTTGCGGATCGTGAGCCCGCAGGGCTTCTCGCAGTAGACGTCCTTCCCGGCTTCGGCGGCGAGGATCGCGGCCGGGGCGTGCCAGCGGTCGCCCGTGGCCACGATCACCGTGTCGATGTCCTTGCGGGCGAGGAGTTCGCGGAAGTCGCGATGCAGCCCGCAGTCGGCGTTGCCGTAGTGCTTGTCGACGAGGGCCTTGCCCTTGTCGCGGCGGCTGGTCTGCACGTCGGCGATCGCCAGGCAGTGGACGTCGGCCAGCCCGAGCATCGACGTGAGCACGTAGGTGCAACGCGGCCCGATGCCGATGACGCCAAGCGTGATCCGCTCGCTCGGGGTTACGGCCCCGTCGAGGCCGAGGGCCCGGGCGGGAACGATCGTGGGGAAGGCCGCGGCCGCGGCTCCGGTCGCCAGGGAGGCAAGGACCCCGCGGCGCGTCGTGCGGACGGCCGGGGCGGCGGCGCGGGGCACGTCGGCCGGCTTCCGCTCATCGGGCACCTGGCTCATGGCGTGGTCTCCTTGGGCGGGGTCTTCGTCGGCAGGTCGCGAATGACGATGTTCCGGTAGCGGATCGTGCCCACCATGCCGCCGTGGATCTGCAGGGCGATCATGCCGCGGCGGATGACGGTCAGATCGGCTTCGATGTAGTCTACCGTTTCGACACCATTGACCGCGAACCGGATCCGCGGGCCCTCGCAGCGCACGACACACGCGTGCCAGCCGTCCCGCGACCGGGCGAGCGCCTCCTGCTGCACCCGCTCGGGCGGCGTGACGAGAAACGTGCGGCGGCACGACAGGTCGCGCCGGCCCATGTCGTCGGCGAGCACGCCGATCACGTTGGGCCGGACCTGTTGGATGGACTGGGCCTGGATATGTCAAGTGTACAATGCTCGTCGCACGACGGTCATACGGCGACCATCCGTTCCCTTTCCCGTCCCAGCGAGCCGCCACCATGAGACTCCTGTCGATCGCCTGTTGCCTGCTCGCCCTGGCCCCGGCAGTCGCCGCCGACACGACCGTGCTCGTCGAGGCCGAAAGTTTTGGGGATCGCGGTGGCTGGGCGCTCGACACGCAGTTCATCACCGCGATGGGCTCTCCCTACCTGCTCGCCCACGGCCTCGGCAAGCCCGTGGCCGACGCGACCACGAAGGTCACGATCCCGGTCGCGGGCACCTATCGCGTCTTCGTGCGGACGAAGGACTGGGTCGCCCGGTGGGATGTGGAGGGCGCGCCCGGTCGGTTCCGGCTGCTCGTCAACGGCACGCCGCTGGCCGCCGACTTCGGCACCACGGGCAAAGACTGGCACTGGCAGGACGGTGGCACGGTCACGCTGCCCGCTGGCGAGATCGCAGTCGCCCTGCACGACCTCACCGGCTTCGACGGCCGCTGCGACGCGATCGCCTTCACGACCGGCGCCGCACCGCCCGACGACTCCGCCATCCTGCCCGCCTGGCGACGGCAGGCCCTCGGCCTGCCCGCCGAACCCGAGCCGAAGGGCCCCTACGACCTCGTCGTGGTCGGCGGCGGCTACTCCGGCATGGGAGCCGCGATCGCCGCCGCCCGCATGGGACTGAAGGTGGCGCTCATCCAGGACCGGCCCGTCCTCGGGGGCAACGGGTCGAGCGAGGTCCGCGTCTGGGCGCAGGGACTCATCAAGCGCGGCAAGTATCCGCGGATCGGCGAGATCGTCGAGGAGTTCGCCGACAAGGCGACCAAGAGCCCCGGGTCGGCGGAGGAGTTCGAGGACGAGAAGAAGGAGCAGATCGTCCGGGCCGAGCCGAACATCGACCTGTTCCTCAACACGTTCGCCTACGAGGTGGCCACGGACGATGGACGGATCACGTCGGTCACCTGCCTCGACACGCCGACCAGCCGGCGGCTGCGGTTCACGGGCCGATTCTTCTGCGACGCCACCGGCCACGCGGTCGTGGCCCACCTGGCTGGCGCGGAGACGATGATGGAGGAGAAGGGACGGATGGGGATGAGCAACATGTGGCGCTGGGCCGAGGCCGACGGCCCGCGGACGTTCCCCGCCACGCCCTGGGCATTGCCGCTGACGATGGCCGACTTCCCCTATCCGCGGAGCTTCCACGCCGAATGGTTCTGGGAGAGCGGCTACGACAAGGACCCGATCGGCGACGCCGAGGGAATCCGCGACTGGAACCTGCGGGCCGTGTACGGCGCGTTCAACGCGATGAAGAATGGCGACGGCGCCGCGAAGCACCCCTCCGCCGAACTCACGTGGGTGGCCTACGTGGGCGGGCCGCGGGAGAGCCGCCGGGTGACGGGTGACGTGATCCTCACGCAGGACGACATCGTCACGAAGAAGGACTTCCCCGACGGCTGCGTGCCCTCCACCTGGTCGATCGACCTCCACTATCCGAAGAAGGAGTTCGCGCAGAAGTTTCCCGACAACCCGTTCATCTCGATCGCCGTGCACGGCAAGGGCGTGGACCGCACCTACGGCTACCCGATCCCCTACCGGTGCCTCTACTCCAAGAACGTGGAGAACCTGTTCGTCGCCGGCCGCTGCATCTCCGTGACCCACGAGGCCCTCGGCACGGTCCGCGTGATGAAGACCTGCGGGATGATGGGGGAGGTGGTCGGCAAGGCCGCACGCGTGGCCCTGGCGCACGACACCACGCCGCGCGGCGTCTACGACAAGCACTGGGCGGAACTCGACGCGCTCTTGGAACTGCCCGGCGGCTCCCGTCAGCCGAGACCGGCGGCGGCGCCACCTCGCTGAAGCCCCGGGGCATCCCTCGGTTGTCGTCCCGATGCCCCATGGCTAGACTTCAGTCGTCAGGAGAGAGCCGCAAGGCCGCCGAAGGCAGAACGCTCAGGCAAAAGGACTGACGACGACACTGTTGGAGAGCGACCCGGGCCGCACGGCCCGTGTCCACCGAAGGGGCAAACCGCGGGCGCCGCCCGCGGCGAATCTCTCAGGTTCCAGGACAACAGGGTTCCCGGCGCCGGCATCGCCGTCGCCACGATCAAGGAGCCCTGCCATGTCCGACCTGCTCACGGCCCGCGCGGCCGCCCCTGAAGCCTCCGCCGGCCCCGCGTCGCCACCGCCGCTCGCCGCCCTCGAGCAGCCCTCCGAGTTCGAAGGCCGGCACATCGGCCTCTCGGCCGCCGACGAGCGGCACATGCTCGACGCGGTGGGCGCGACCACCCGCGCGGCGTTGATCGCCGAGATCGTTCCCGCCTCGATCGCCCGCCACGACCGCATGGACCTGCCCGAGGCGGTGACCGAGGCGGCGGCCCTCGGCGAACTGCGGGGCATCGCCGCCCGAAACCAGCTGCTCAAGAGCTTCATCGGCCAGGGCTACCACGGCACGCACACCCCGGGCGTGATCCTGCGGAACATCCTGGAGAATCCGGCCTGGTACACGGCCTACACGCCGTACCAGGCGGAGATCAGCCAGGGCCGCATGGAGGCGCTCGTCAACTTCCAGACGATGGTCTGCGACCTCACGGGGATGCCGATCGCCAACGCGTCGATGCTCGACGAGGCGACCGCGGCCGCGGAGGCGATGACGCTCGCCCGGCGGACGGCCGCCTCCAAGAGCCCGGTGTTCCTCGCCGACCGCCGCTGCCATCCGCAGACGCTCGAGGTGCTCGCCACCCGGGCGGCGCCGCTGGGCATCGAGGTCGTGGTCGGCGACGTCGGCAGCCTGATCGAAGGCCGGGAGTGCTTCGGGGCGCTCGTGCAATATCCGGCCACCGACGGCGCCGTGGACGACTGGCGCGGACTCGCCGAGCGGGTGCACGCGCGGCAGGCGCTGTTGTGCGTCGCGGCCGACCCGCTGGCGCTCGTGCTGCTCGTGCCGCCGGGCGAGTGGGGGGCCGACGTCGTCGTCGGCAGCACGCAGCGATTCGGCATGCCGATGGGCTGTGGCGGCCCGCACGCGGCCTACCTCGCCTGCCGCGACGCCCTGAAGCGGTCGCTGCCGGGCCGGCTCGTGGGCGTGAGCGTCGACACCCACGGCGCGCCGGCCTATCGGCTGGCGCTCCAGACCCGCGAACAGCACATCCGCCGCGAGAAGGCGACCTCCAACATCTGCACCGCGCAGGTGCTGCCGGCCGTCGTGGCGAGCATGTACGCCGTGTACCACGGCCCCGCCGGGCTGGCGCGAATCGCCACGCGGGTCGCGGCCTACGCGGCGATCCTCGCGGAGGGCCTGAAGCGTCTGGGCGTGCGGGTGCGCAACGCCCATGCCTTCGACACGCTGAGCCTCGACACGGGCGACCGCACCGCGGCCCTCGCGGCCCGGGCCCGCGAGTTCGGCATGAACCTCCGCACGCTCGATCCGCACACGCTCGCCGTCAGCCTCGACGAGACCACGACCCGCGACGATCTCGCGCGTCTGTGGGCGGTGTTCGCCACGGCCGGCCAGGCGGTGCCCGACGTGGCGGCCTTCGAACGCGGCGTCGAGCCGGCGATCCCGCCGGCCCTGCGGCGGACGAGCGACATCCTCGTGCATCCCGTGTTCAACACCCACCACTCCGAGACGGCGATGCTGCGGTACATCCGGGCGCTCTCCGACAAAGACCTGGCCCTCGACCGCAGCATGATCCCGCTCGGCAGCTGCACGATGAAGCTCAACGCCACGAGCGAGATGATTCCGATCACGTGGCCGGAGTTCGCCCACGTGCACCCGTTCGCGCCGGCCGACCAGCGGGCCGGCTACGCGGCGCTCGAACGGCAGCTGCGCGGCTGGCTCACCGCGGCCACGGGCTACGCCGGCATCAGCCTGCAGCCCAACGCCGGCAGCCAGGGGGAATACGCGGGGCTGCTGGCGATCCAGGCCTGGCAGCGGGCCCGCGGCCAGGGCCACCGCGACGTATGCCTGATCCCGTCGAGCGCGCATGGCACGAATCCCGCCAGCGCCCAGATGGTGGGCATGCAGGTGGTCGTGACCGGCTGCGACGCGCACGGCAACGTCGACCTGGCCGAGCTCGAGGCCCGGTGCGGCGAGCACGCCGACCGGCTGGCCGCGGTGATGATCACCTATCCGAGCACGCACGGCGTGTTCGAGACGTCGATCCGGCAGCTCTGCGAGATCGTCCACCGGCACGGCGGCCGGGTGTACGTGGACGGGGCCAACATGAACGCGCTGGTGGGCCTGGCCGCGCCCGGCGCGTTCGGCGGCGACGTCAGCCACTTGAACCTCCACAAGACCTTCTGCATCCCGCACGGCGGTGGCGGACCGGGCGTCGGGCCGGTGTGCGTGGTGGAAGATCTCGTGCCCTTCCTCCCCGGCCACGCGACGGGGGGCCTGCCGGCGGGCCCCGTCGGCGCCGTGTCGGCCGCGCCGCTCGGCAACGCCGCGGTGCTGCCGATCAGCTGGATGTACTGCCGGATGATGGGGGCCGAGGGGCTCAGGCACGCGACCGAGGCCGCGATCCTGGCGGCCAACTACGTCAGCGTGCGGCTCCGCGACCACTTCCCCACGCTCTACTGCGGCGCCAACGGCCGCGTGGCCCACGAGTGCATCCTCGACCTGCGGCCGCTGAAGGAGACGAGCGGCGTGACGGCCGAGGACGTGGCCAAGCGGCTCATCGACTACGGCTTCCACGCGCCGACCTTGAGCTTTCCGGTGCCGGGCACGCTGATGGTCGAGCCGACGGAGAGCGAGCCGCTCGCCGAGCTCGACCGGTTCGTCGAGGCGCTGATCGCGATCCGCGGCGAGATCGCGCGGATCGAGGCCGGCGAGTGGCCGCAGGACGACAACCCGCTGAAGAACGCCCCGCATACGGCGGCCGCGACCGCGGCGACCGACTGGCCGCATCCGTATTCCCGCGAGATTGCCGTCTTCCCGGTGGCGACGCTGCGGCGGGCGAAGTACTGGCCGCCGGTGGGCCGGGTGGACAACGTCCACGGCGACCGCAACCTGTTCTGCAGCTGCGTCCCCGTGGCGGCCTGGGCCGAGGCCGGCCAGGGCTGACCGACGTCGCAGGCGTGCTACGCGATCACGTCCCTGACCACGTGGCCGCCCACGTCGGTGAGCCGGAAGTTGCGGCCGTTGTGGCGATAGGTGAGCTTCTCGTGGTCGATGCCCAGCAGGTGCAGAAGCGTGGCGTGCAGGTCGTTGACGTGCACCTTGTTCTCCACCGCCTTGTAGCCGAAGGGATCGGTCGCGCCGTAGTGGGTGCCCGGCCGCGCACCGCCGCCGGCCATCCAGATCGTGAAGCCGGCGGGGTTGTGGTCGCGGCCCTTGCCCCCCTGCGAGTCGCTCGTGCGGCCGAACTCGCCCCCCCAGATGACGAGCGTGTCGTCGAGCATTCCGCGGGCCTTGAGGTCGGCCAGGAGCGCCGCCGCGGGCCGGTCGGTGGCCAGCCCACACTCGCGGTGGTTGGTCTCGATGTTGTTGTGGCCATCCCAGGGCACGTCGTCGACCGCGCCGTCGCCGGCCGTGTTCCTGCCCGCGAAGATCTGGATGAACCGCACGCCCCGCTCGAGGAGCCGCCGGGCCGTGAGGCACTGCCTGGCGAACACCTGGCACTTCGGATCCCCGGTGCCGTAGAGCTCGTGCGTGAGCTGCGACTCCCGCGAAAGATCGATCGCCTCGGGGGCGGCCGTCTGCATCCGGTAGGCCAGCTCGAAGCTCGAAATGCGGGCGGCGAGGTCGGCCTGTGTCGGCCGCAGCGCCGCATGCTCGGCATTGAACGCCGACAGGAGATCGAGCTCCGCCCGCTGTGAGTCGAGCGTGTGTCCGGTGCGGAGCGCGAGGTTGTCGATCGCCACGGGCCGCCGCGCGTCGATGGCCAGCGCCTGATGGCTCTTCGGCAGGAATCCCGCCGACCAGATCTGGTCGTCGCCGCGCGGCTTCCGCTCGTGCATCACCACGAAGCTCGGCAGGTCGTGGTTCATGCTGCCGAGGCCGTAGTCGAGCCAGGCGCCCATGCTCGGCATGCCCGGCCGGCTGAACCCGCTCATCAACTCCATCGCGGCCGGCGCATGGTTGTTGGCCCGCAGGTACATCGAATGGATGAAGCACATGTCGTCGACGTGCTTCGCGAGGTGCGGAAAGAGGTCGCTCACCCAGGTGCCCGACTGGCCGTGCCGGGCCCACTGGAACGGGCTGGCGAGGCACTTGCCGCTCGTCTGAAAGAAGCCCACCTGGCTGTCGGCGCCGGGGAGCGGCTGGCCGTCGCGGGCCTGGAGTTCGGGCTTGTAGTCCCAGGTGTCGACCTGCGAGGGAGCGCCCGTCATGAACAGCCAGATCACCCGCTTGGCCTTCGGCGGGTGATGGGGGATCGACGGCGGTGTTCCCACGTCTGCACTCGTGTTGGCCCGGCTTTCGTCACCGAGGAGCGATGCCAGGGCGAGAGCGCCGAAGCCGAGCCCCGCGTCGCACAAAAACGCCCGACGTGACGGCAGGAGAAGGTCGCCGATCCGTGTCAACGCGGTCTGCATGCGACACTCCTCAATCCACGTACACGAACTCGTTCAAACAAAACATCAAATGACACACATCGGCGAGCGCCGCCTGCCAGCCCGCCGCATCGCCGCTGGCCGCGTGCTCGCGGCCTGCGAGCAGCGCCGCGAACCTCTCCCGCTCCGCCTGGTTCGGCGGCCGCGACAGGGCCGCCGTGAAGCAGTAGTCGATCGCCGCCTCGCCGGCCGCGGCAGAGGGCGCGAGGCCGAGCGTCGTGCGGGCCCGCTTGGCGAGGCCGTCCGCCGCCGACCGCACGAGCGGCGCGTTCATCATCGCCAAGGCCTGCGTCGGCACCGTGGCCACGCCGCGCGAGCCCACCGGCTGCACCGGCTCCGGCTGGTCGAAGACCTGCAAAAACCCGATCGGCTCACTGCGTTTCACGTCGAGATAGATGCTGCGGCGCCGGCTGGTCACGTCGAGGCCGGCCCGGCCGTACATCGTCGTGTCGAGCATGCCGGCGACGGCGAGCAGCGCGTCGCGGATCGACTCGCCCTCCAGCCGCTGCGACTTCCGGTGCCAGAGAAGCTTGTTGTCCGGATCCTTCGCCAGCGCCGCCTCGCTCACGGTTCCCGACTGCCGGTAGGCGGCGCTCGTGACGATCAGCCGGTGGATGCTTTTCAGGCTCCACCGATCGTCCACGATCCGGTTGGCGAGCCACTCGAGCAGCTCGGGGTGCGTGGCCGGATCGCCCTGCGTGCCGAGATCGTTGGGGGTGGCGACGATGCCGCGGCCGAAGTGGTGGTGCCAGAGGCGGTTTACGATGACGCGGGCGGCGAGCGGGCCGGCGCCGCGATCGACGTCGACCAGGAAGTTCGCCAGGCCCAGCCTCGAATCGGGCAGCGGCGTGTCGTCGGGGCCGGAGAGCAGGTTTTTCTCGACGTCGTCGTCGGCGATCGTCGCCAGCACGAAGCCCGGCGCCGCCTTGCCCTTCTTGCGGCCCACCTCGCCGCGGGCCAGCACGAACACGTCCTGGCTGCCGCTTTGCACGGCCTGCGAGTTGCCCGTGATCACCCACGAACCGTTCGTGGCGGCGTACACCTTGAGCAGATCGGGCTTCGGCTTCTTCGCCTCGATCGCCGCGAGGTCGGCCTGTACCCGTGCGGCGTCGGCATCGACCCGGCCGAGCCACGGCAGGAGATCTCGCGACGTGGCCTCGTCGGCGAGTGCCCGGCCCGCGGCGCGGGCCGCATCGAGCAGCGTCGCCAGTTCCCGGCCCGCCTGCGGTACGGCGGCCACTTCGAGGTCGGCCGCGTCGGGGTCCGTCGCGACCGCCACCCGCAGCCGCGCCAGGCCATGCTGCTTGGCGGCGAACAGCAGCTCGACGGTCAGCCGCGTGCCTTGGTCGAACCCGACCGGTTTGTCGAAGGCGACGACGGCCGCATGATCCCGTCCGCCCGGGCCGTCCACGGACCAGCCGGTGTCGGGGGCATCATCGACGGCAGCCGCCAGTTCATATCCTTGCGCTTCAGCCGTGGCCGCGACCGGCCGCAGCACCAGTTGGAAAGGCTTGCGATCCGCCGCGTCCACGAGCGGCGCGGCGACGATCTTCAGCCGCGCCAGCCGAAACGCCCCGTCCGTGCCGGTCCCCGGCCCCCCGCCCGGCGCCGAGGGACTCGCCAACACCTCGAGCCGCAGCGCCCGGAGGTCTTTCTGATACGTGTGAAACGTGACGGTGTAGGTGTCGTCCGCTTCGAGCCTGCCGGAGGCGGCGACGACGTCGTCCGGCTCCTCGAGCAGCGTGGCCTTTGAGGCCTTGAGCGTCTGCGGATCGAGCGCCATCCAGGTGGCCGCCTTGAGGTGCTGCGGCGCATCGGTGGCCAGCCAGCGGGCGACCCGCCCCGGCAGCTCCTCCCGGCGATACCGCTCCTCCGCGGCCGCCAGCGGCGTCCGCTCCGCGAGCCAGGCGTCGTGCTTCCGCCTGGTCGTCGCCGGATCGAGGTCGATGTCGGTGTCGCGCTGCACGGCCTTCCCGAGGCAGGCGATCATGGCGTAGTAGTCGCGGTGGCCGATCGGATCGTACTTGTGGTCGTGGCAGCGGGCGCAGCCGATCGTCATGCCGAGCACGCTCGAGCCGAGCGTGGCCACCATGTCGTCGAGCTGGTCGTAGCGGATCGGCTCCACCGTCTTGGCCGTCACCTGGCCGGGATACGGTCCCGCCACGAGGAAGCCGGTCGCTGCCGTCGCGTCGTAGTCGCCCGGCTTGATCAGGTCGCCCGCCACCTGCATCCGCAGGAACTCGTCGTACGGCAGGTCGGCGTTGAGGGCCTTGATGACCCAGTCGCGGTAGTGATGAGCGCCGGGGCGATCGCCGTCGAACTCGTAGCCGCTGCTCTCGCCGAACCGCACCGTGTCGAGCCAGTGACGGGCCCAACGTTCGCCGAATCGCGGGCTCGCGAGCAGCCGATCGACGAGCTTGTCGTAGGCGTCGGGCGTGCCGTCGTCGAGAAATGCCTGCAGCTCCTCGGGCGTGGGAGGCAGGCCCGTGAGATCGAAGAACAGCCGGCGGGCGAGCGTGGCCTTCGCAGCTTCAGGGGCCGGTGCGATCCCCGCCTCCTCCTGCCTGGCGAGGATGAATCGGTCGATCTCGTTCCTGGCCCAACCGGCGGCCTTCACCCCGGGCGGCGACACCGACGCGAGCCGGCGATACGCCCAGTGCCGCCTCCCTTGCTCGACGTCGATGGTCCGCTCGTCGACCACGGCCGTGGGCTGGTCGCGCGGATCGGGGGCGCCCATGTCGATCCACTTCTCGAAGTCGGCGATCACGTCGTCGGGGAGTTTGCCGGCCGGGGGCATCTCGAAGCCGTCGTACTTGAGCGCCGCGAGCAGCAGGCTGTCGTCGCGCTTGCCCGGTACCACCGCCGCCCCGCTCTCGCCTCCCTTCATCATCCCGTCGCGGGAGTCGACGAGCAGGTTCGCCTTGAGCTTGCCCGCCTGCAGCGCCTCCGCGGAATGGCACTGGTAGCAGTGCTGGGCGAGGACCGGCCGGATCTTGGACTCGAAGAACGCGAGTTGATCGGGGGTGGGGGATGCCGTCACCACCGACGCCCACGCGGCGAACTCCATCACGACTGCGACACGGCACCACCGGTCGACCGACCATCGAAACTTCGCCATGCACATCCCGTTCTTCGGGAAAGAGGGACGGACTGACTGCATTACCGCCCAAGATTATCGTCAAAACTTCAATGGCGTCACGACACGGGTTGCAGCCGGCGGGGGTTTCGTGCCTTGTCTGCGGGTCATCCCTGATCCGGCTGAGCCGGCACCCACCGACATGTGCGCCGCGCTTAAGGCCGTTTGCAATTTCCGGGCCACGCAGGGCTTTGGCGACACCGGCGGCGGCCGATCTAAGATGCATCGAGTTCGTTCCCACCTGCAGCACCATGCGTTCCGCCAGCCTCGCCCGCCGAGTCGGTGCCGCGGGGCCGCTCTTTGCGGCCGCCGTGCTGGGCCTGCCCGCGGCCTGGCCCGCCGATCTGCAGGCGACCGAACGCTCGAAGGGGGTGGAGATCCCGCCGGGACACGTGCTGCCGGCCGAGTATCTCGCGTCACTCCCGGCTCCCGTCTTCGCCCCGGGGCACACGCTGCCGCGGCTCACCCGCTACGGCTGGACGCTCGACTTCGACACCCGCGTGGAAATCGCCCGCCGCTGGGGCTACGCCCTCGAATGGGGCTCGGTGCCATGGCTCGTCGGCTACGCCACCGCGGAAGCGGTCGATGCAGCCCTCGCCGATCCCAAGAACGACGCCGCGAAGTGCATGCGGCTGGCGGAGGAGGAGCCCGAGACGTTCAAACTCTCGGTGGTCTGCTGCCGCACCCTGCCGCCCACGGATGCCGTGCCGCCGGAGACGTGGACTCGGGATGCCGAGGGGAAGTTCGTCAGCCACAAAACCGAGGGCTACGACGGCAACATCTGGTCCGACGGCGTGGATCGGATCTACAGCCCCGCGGCCCCCGACTCGGTCTGGCAGGAGGCCGGCCGCCTGCGGGCCGAGCCGCTGAAGAAGATCCTGGAGAAGTGCCCAATCGAGATCGTGCTGAACGGTGGGGAGTATGGGCTGGGCGCGTACGGCTCCGCGAAGCCGTTCTGGGAGCGGGATCCGACGATCCTCGCCGCGAAGGGCAAGCAATCGTGGTACGAATACACCTCGCAGGCCAAGGCCCGGGCGGAATCGATCATCGCCGACGCCGTTCGCAAGGCCGTGCCAAACCGATCGCTCTACATTTATTACACCTGCTCGGGCGGCGGGAGCCGCAACCGCTGGCCGGGCTGGGTGGACTGGGGGCCGGGCTACGAATGGTTTCACCCCGTGTCCGATCTGGCCAGCGGCGAGCACTACTACCGCCACGCGAACTCCGGCTGGACCGGCGGCGACGACATCCTCACGCAGGCCCTCAACGCCCGCGGCTTCGAGATCGCCCACGGCAGCCCGTTCTGCTACGACTGGCTGTCGGCGGGCTGGGTGGGCAACGGCGGCATGGGCAGCGGCACGGAGGATCGCCTCGGTGACGAGGGGCTGGGCGATCTGGAGCGCTACCGCGGCTTCCTCAAGTGCATGTATACGGCCGGCATGGTCGGCGGCAACGCCGGCTACTACGCGTATCCGAAGGGCTACGAGCGGACGCCGCTGCAGGGCTTCGCGCAGCCTTTTCCCCCGGATCGGCCGCCCCACTGGATTTTGCAAATCACCGCGCTCGCGGAGGTGCACGCCCTGTTCTCACGGCTCGAGCCCTTCATCAGGAAGGGCGACCTGCTTCCCGGCCCGGCCCGTCACCGCTGGTCGAAGGAGAAACCCGTTTACGAGTTTCCCACCGGCCACGCCGACACGCGGGTCGTGGCCCGGAAGATGAAGGGGAAGCCCGAGTGGCTGATCACGGCCTGGGCGGCCGACGGCGTCGTCCGCGACGTGACGGTCGACATTCCGGAACTCGGGAAGGTGGATCTCGCGGCCCGGCCGGCGGGCACCGTCTGCACGGCGACCCTCGTGGCCTCGAAACCTGCCCTCACCACCGTGGACCTACAATTGGACGAAGCCCGAACAGGAAGTGATCCCTCCCAGCCATGATGCCCTGCACGCGGATGCCCTGCCTGCGACATACGATCGTGCGATCGGCGGCCCTCGCCCTGCTGCTCGCCGCCCCGGCCTCGATCGTCTCGGCTAAGGCGACCAGCCCCATCGCCGCGTTCATCTCCAAGACCTGCGTCGATTGCCACGGCCCCGATGCACAGGAAGGGGGCGTCCGCCTCGACACGCTGCCGCTCGACGCTAAGGGCCTCGCCGCCTCCCCCGAATCGCTGCACACGCTCATTCGCGTGCACGACCGCGTGCGCGACGGCGAGATGCCGCCCAAGGACGTGGAGCAGCCCTCCGCCGCGGATCGCAAGGCCTTCGTTGCCGCGGTCGCACCCGCCATCACGGCGGGCGAAGCGGAGGCCGCCGCCGGCACGGGGCGGACGACGATCCGGCGGCTCAACCGCGCGGAATACGAGCACACGCTCCGCGACCTGTTCTCGCTGCCGTCCCTGCGGGTCAAGGACCTTCTGCCCGAAGACGCCCGCCGGGA
>JBIIDT010000108.1:0-8263 GCA_044238145.1 Pirellulales bacterium
TCTTCGTCCGCGGCGAGGCGGGGCAGTTGTTCGGCGACATCGCGGTGGCCATCAGCGCCGCCGTCGGGCTGTCGCTGGCGGTCGCGGGACTCGTCGTGCCGACCGCCGCCGCCTTGCTCCTCCGCGGTAAAGGCGCCAGCGAGGCGGCCGCCGTGGTCGCGGCGGACGCCGCATCCGGCCGGCCCTCCGGCGACCTGCTCGGCCGCCTCGGCGGCAGGTTCGTGGACGGCGTCGTCGGCATCAACCGCTTCCTGATGGCCCGCACGCTGCGGGCCGGACTCGCCTCGGTCGCCATCTTCGCCTGCGGCGTGGTCGCCACCTGGTTGCTGCTGCCGAAGGTCGAGTACCTGCCCGAGGGCAACCGCAACCTCGTGTTCGGCATCATGCTGCCGCCGCCGGGCTACAACATCGACGAGATGCTCGATCTCGGCACGATCGCCGGCGATCGGCTCCTGCCCTACTGGGACGTCGACCCCGGCACGCCGGAGGCCGCGGCCCTCGACGGCCCGATCCTCGCCGACGCCTTCTTCGTCCTCTCGCGCGGCCGCAGCATCTTCGTCGGCGCGCGGGCGCTTGATCCGCTCGCGGCCGCACAGGTCGTGCCGCTCATCCGCCGGGCGACGGCCGGCCTGCCGGGCACGTTCACGGTCGTCAAGCAGTCGAGCCTCTTCGAGCAGGGGCTCGGGTCGGGCCGCACCGTGGACGTGGAAATCACCGGGCCGGATCTTCCCAGGCTCGTGCGGCTCGGCCAGAAGGTGATGGCGGGCATGCCCGAGGCCGTGCCCGGCGGCCAGGCCCTGCCCAAGCCATCCCTCGACCTGTCGAGCCCCGAGGTGCAGCTCGTGCCCCTGTCCGAGCAGGCCGCCGACATGCAGCTCGACGCCCGCCAGCTCGGGTACATGGTCGACTGCCTCGTGGACGGCGGCTACGCGACCGACTACTTCCTCGACAACGACCGCATCGACCTGGTCATCAAGGGCGACGACCGGTTCGTGCAGCGGACGCAGGACCTGCGGAACCTGCCCGTGGTCACGCCCGGTGGTCAGCTCGTGCCGCTGGCGAGCGTGGCCGAGGTCCGCGAGTTCTCCAGCGGCCCCGAGCAGATCCTGCACCGCGAGCGGGAGCGGGCGATCACGGTGCAGGTCAGCCCGCCGACAAAGATGCCGCTGGAGGAGGCCCAGGACCGGATCCAGCGGCTGGTGATCGATCCGCTGGAGGCGGCCGGCGACCTCGCCGGGGGCTACCGGATCACGCTCGGTGGCACGACCGACAAACTACGGAGCACCTGGCGGTCGCTGTGGTTCAACCTGCTGATCGCGGGCGTAATCACCTACCTGCTGATGGCCGCGCTCTTCGAGTCCTGGATCCACCCGGCGGTGATCATCGCCTCGCTGCCGCTGGGCAGCGTGGGCGGGCTGCTCGGCGTGGGCCTGCTCAACTGGATCGGGGCGGCCTACGGCATCTACCAGCCGCTCGACGTGCTCACGATGCTCGGCTTCGTGATCCTCGTGGGCACCGTCGTCAACAACCCGATTCTCATCGTGGAGCGGGCGCTGCAGTTGGCCCGGGCCGGGGAGGAGCCCGTCGCGGCCACGCTCGAGGCCGTCCGCAGTCGCATCCGGCCGATCTTCATGACCACGTTCACCACCGTGCTCGGCCTGCTGCCCCTGGTGATCTTTCCCGGCGCGGGCAGCGAGCTGTACCGGGGCCTCGGGGCGGTGATCCTCGGCGGCATCCTGTTCTCGACCGTGATCACGCTCGTGCAGGTGCCGTTGCTGCTCGTGCTCTCATTCCGTCTCTTCGACCCGCGCGACCAGGCCGCCCCCGCCGCGTCGATCCCGGTCGGATAGCCGGATCAGAGCAGGGCGCTGGCCAGGTCGGCGAGCGGAGACCGCTCCCCCTTCTCCAAGGTCACGTGGGAATAAATTGGCTGACCGGTCATGCGATTGATCAGGTAGCTGAGGCCGTTGGAGAGCGAATCGAGGTAGGGCTGGTCGATCTGGCGGATGTCACCCGTGAGCACGATCTTCGTCCCCTCGCCGGCCCGCGTGATGATCGTCTTCACCTCGTGGGGCGTCAGGTTCTGGGCCTCGTCGACGATGAAATAGATCCGCTGGAGGCTGCGTCCGCGGATGTAGGCCAGCGGCGTGACGAGCAGCTTTTCCGATTCCCGCATCTTGACGATCTGCTGGGCCGCGTGGGTGTCCTCGCCGAGCTGGTGCCGAATGACCGTCAGGTTGTCGTACAGCGGCTGCATGTACGGGTCGAGCTTCTCGGCCACGTCGCCCGGCAGAAAGCCGAGGTCTCGGTTCGAGAGCGGCACCACTGGCCGTGCGAGAAGGATCTGCCTGTACTTCTGCCGCACCTCGAGGGCCGCGGCCAGCGCCAGCAGGGTCTTGCCCGTGCCCGCGGTGCCGGAAAGCGTGACCAGCCGGACGTCGTCGTTGAGCAGTGCCCGCAGCGCGAACGACTGCTCGGCGTTCCGGGGCGCGATGCCGTAGCAGACCGCCTTCTCCACCCGCACAAAAGCCCGGTCGGCCGCGCGATAGGTGGCGAGCACCGACCTGCTGCCGTCCCGGAGAATGAAGTTTTCATTGGGCACCGGCCGGTCGATGAACGGCAACTCGGCGGCCGGCACCGTGCCTCCATCGGCGTAGAACCTGGCGATCGCCTCGGCCGGCGCGTCGTCGATCGTCCGCTTGCCGGTGTAGAGTTTGTCGAAGCTCTCGACCTTGTCGCTGGTGTAGTCCTGGGCCGGCAGGCCGAGCGACTTGGCCTTCATCCGCAGGTTCGTGTCCTTCGAAACGAGGATCACGGGCCGGGGCCGGAGGTCATCCTGGAGCGACAGCGCCGTCCGCAGGATACGGTGGTCGGGGCCGTCCTGCAGCAGAGCCTCGCGGAGTCGCCGGGCCTGCGGCCCGTCCTCGGGTCCCGCGCCGATGATCACGCGAATCGATCCCAGTCCATCGCCCAGCGGGCAACCGTGCTGCGCGAGCACGTCCCCGGTGAGTGCGTCGATGCGGCGGAGGAACTCCCGGGCCTGGAAGTTGATGTCCTCGTTGCCTCGCTTGAACCGGTCGAGTTCCTCGAGCACCGTGATCGGCACCGCGACGTCGTTGTCGGCGAAGTTCCGGATGCAGCCGCCGTCGTGCAGAATGACATTCGTGTCGAGGACGAACAGCTTCGGCTTGGTATCCGTCATGATCGGCTCCGGAAGGCCGCGGTGGTGCCGGATGGTAGCGACGCCGACCCATGGGTGGCGACACCGATTCCCCGCGGTTCGGCGCGTGCGAACATGAGCGTTGTGTGATCGCGGGCGGCCTCAGCCGCGGGTCCAGCCGCCGTCGACGAACCGCCACGGACCGCCCGCGGGCGGAGGGTCGCGGAGCATCTCCGGCAGGCGCGGCTGCGACACGCCGTCGAAGCAGACGCGGCGGGCGAAGCGGAGGATCGTCCACGGGAAGCCGACGGCCGAGAAGAACGGCGGCCCGGCCGACGGCCACGGGCCCCCGTGCTGCATCGGCGGCACGACCGCCAGGCCCGTCGGCATGCGGTTCTCGATCACGCGGCCGGCCCGGGCGACGAGCAGCGGGGCGATGCGGGCGAACGCGGCGTCGTCGCCGCCGCTCCGCGCCAGGTAGATGCTCGCCCCGAGCGAGCCGCCCACGCAGGCTACGGCACGCTCGAGTTCCGCGAGCGACCCGCAGCGGACGAGCACCGTCGCGTTGCCGAACGCCTCGACCACGAGGCCGGCCGGGTCGGCGACGAGTTCGCCCGCCGTCACCTCGAGGAGCGTCGGGACGTGCGTGCAGGGGCCGGCGACGTCCGCCGCACCGTCAGCCTCGCCCACGAGCAGCCGCGCACCGGCCGTCCGCAGCCGGCCGATCGCCGCCCGCAGGCGGTCGCGGCCCGTGGGCCCGAGCAGCACCTGCGCCTTGATCCCGCCGAAGGCGGCCGCTGCCGCGGCGACGAACGCCTTCCCGGCCGCGTCGTCCACGAAGAACGCGAGGCCGGGCTTCGTGCAGAACTGGCCCGCGGAGCCCGTGACGCTGGCGGTCAGTTCGCCGGCGATCTCGGCCGCCCGCTCGGCGAGGGCGGCCGGCAGGAAGACGACCGGATTGATGCTCCCCATCTCCACCCAGATCACGCGGCCGGCGGCGCTCGCCGCCGCGAACAGCCTGCGGCCGGCCTCCTGCCCGCCCGTGAAACCGGTGGCGCCGACGCGGGGATCGGTCACGAGCCGCTCGCCGTCGGCCGGCGACAGCCCGTGCAGGAGCTGCACGGTCGCGGCCGGCAGGCCCGCCTCGCCCGCGGCCGCGGCCGCCTCGCGGGCGGCGAGCAGCGACACGGAGGGGTGGCCGGGATGGGCCTTGGCGATCACGGGATTGCCCGCCGCGATCGCGGCGGCGAAGTCGCCGCCGGTGACGGCGCCGTAGGCGAGCGGGAAGTTGGCCGGGGGGAAGACGACCACCGGGCCGAGGCCGACGGCCAGCGAGCGGATGTTCTTGGCCGTGTCGATCATCGCCATCCGCCAGGTCTGCTCGCGGGCGGCGGCGGCGGCCTGCCGCAGTTGGTCGAGCGTCCGCGGCAGTTCGGCCTCGGCCAGCCGCGGGCGGACCGCGAGGCCCGTCTCGGCGTGGGCCGCGGCGACGATGACTTCGGCCTGCGCGGCGAGCCGGTCGGCATAGCGTTCCAGGAACCGGGCGATCGCTTCGACGGGGAGTCGGGCGAGTTCATCCGCGGCCCGCACCGCCGCGTCGAGCGCCGCATCGACGTCGGCCCAGCCGCTCACCGGCCAGGCGGCGTCGCGGTCGGCGCCCGTGGCCGGATCGACGGCCCGGTAGGCGTCGGTCGCGGTGGCGGACCGCCAGGCTCCGTCGATGAGCACGGGCTGCAGGGAGGCGGCGTTCGGCGCGGCGGTCATGGCAGGGCCTCGGCGGTCGGAATGGGCGGCAGCGGACCCGACGCCACTGCGGCCGGAACAAGGTACGCATCGCAGGCCGTCTTGAGAACGAGCACCGCCATGACCGCGATGAACACCGTGCGGACGAAGCCCGACCCGTGCCGCAGGGCCAGCCGCGACCCGAGCCAGCTGCCCGCGACGTTGGCCACGGCCATCGGCACCGCCAGCGGCCACCACACGTTGCCGGTCCACAGGAACGCCACGAGGGCGCCGAGGTTGGTGGCGGCGTTGAGGATCTTCGTGCAGGCCACGGCGTGCAGGAAATCGAACCCCAGCACGCGGACCAGGAGGTGGATGAGAAAGCTGCCGGTGCCGGGGCCGAAGAACCCGTCGTAGACGCCGAGCGTGCCGGCGATCGCGGTGCCGAGGGCCGCCTCGCGGGCGGGCGGATGCCGCGGGGCGTGCACGCGGCCGGCCTCGCGGTGCCAGACCGTGTGCACGAGGACGAGCCCGAGCATCACGGGCAGAAGCGGCCGCAGCCAGTCGCTCGAGACGAGCGTCACGATCCAGGCGCCGAGGAGCCCGCCCGCGATCGCCGCCGCCACCGCGGGCCCGAGCATCCGCCACGGCAGGCGGACGTGTCGGGAGTACGAGCCCGCCGCCTGCACCGTGCCGCAGATCATGGCCGCCTTGTTGGTGCCGAAGAGCGTGGCGGGCGCAGCCTGCGGGTAGAGGCCGAGCAGCACGGGGATCGACACCAGCCCGCCACCGCCGGCGATCGAGTTGACGAATCCGGCCGCGGCGGAGGCGAGCGTCGCGGCGACGACGTGCGGGTCGAGTGTCATGCGATCGGGCCGCGGGCCGCGTCAGCCGGCTCGATCCGGGACGGGTCCCTGCGGCTGCCACTCGCCGCACCAGTCGCGTTCGTCGGTGTGGGGCCACAGGCCCACGTGCACGAGCCGGTCGTCCTGGAGCGCCGGCAGCGTCGGCGGCATCCGCCGGCACTGCCCCCAGCCCGCCTCGTGCGTGGCGTCGGGGTCGAGCCGCCAGAACCGGCAGCCGCCGCACGCCTGATCGGATCTGGCCCGCGATCGCGAGTCGTTCATGCCTGATGCTCCTCGTCCCGGCCGCCGGTCCCAGCGGCCTCCAGCCTGCCAAGCAGGTCCTTGACCTGCCGCTCGATCAGATCCGTTGCGAACAGCACGCGTTTCACGGGCACGCCCCCTCCGCGGCGCCACCGCAGCAACCGGGGGCCTGCACGCATCGGCACACGGCCACGCTGGCGACGGCGCCCAGGGTCGGAGCCACGAGATACAGCCACAGGTGTTCGGGCCGCATCGCCACCAGCGCCGGGGCCAGCGAACGGGCCGGGTTCATGGACGCGCCGCTGACCGGGCCGGCGAACATGGCCTCGAGTCCGATGACGGCCCCGACGGCCACGCCGGCGAGCAGTCCTTTTTCCTTCGCCCCGGCCGAGACGCTGAGGATCACGAACATCAGGATCAGCGTCAGCAGGAACTCCATGACGAACGACTGCATCGCCCCGCCCGCTGGTTCCGTGGCTCCGAGCGCGATGCTCGTCGGAAACATCAGCCTGAGCACGACGCTCGCGACCACGGCCCCGGCACACTGGGCCAGGATGTAGGGGGCGACCCGCCGGCCATCGAGACGGCGGGCGGCGTAAAACCCCAGTGTGACGGCTGGATTCAGGTGGCAGCCCGACACGTCGCCGACCGCGTAGATCATCGCCAGCACGACGAGCCCGAAGGTGATCGCGATGCCCACGTGGGTGACCGCCCCGCCGCTCAGCTCGTCGATGACGATCGCGCCCGTCCCGGCGAAGACCAGGGCGAAGGTCCCGAAGGCTTCCGCCGCCATCGCACGTCGCATCATGTCGGTTTCGGCACCAGGTGTTTCGTCACGGGGTACAAGTGTATCGCCCGCGGCCTTCGACGTGCACTGCGGCCAGCGCCGAAACCAGCCGTGCTGCAGGATGGCAGCCCATCGAAATATGGTTGCGGCGGAGCCGCTTCCCATCATAACCTCCATCATGCCGATGGCAGTTGGCGTGTGGGCTTCGGAGCGAATCTTCTGGCCGGCGGGTCTCGGCGATGAGACGCCAGTTCAAACCGGATTCTCTGACGACATCGCAACACAATGTCAGTCATCCCCTCAACGCCGGCCAAGATCTGCGAGCCACTCCTGCATAACGTCGCCGATGCGCACTCCTACCGCGACGACGGACTGGTGAAGAAAGAGCCTGCCGTCCTACCACGGCCAAAAATCGTGGTGTGGTTCTTGGTCGCCCTCATCATCATCCACACCGTCGCACTGGGCGCCTTGCTCCCCTATGCGTTCGTGTGGTGGGGCGTGCCGCTCGTCCTCGTAGGGAACTTCGTCTTCGGCTCGCTGGGGATCAATCTCGGTTTCCACCGGATGTTGACGCACAAGGCCGTGGCGTTCCCCCGCATACTCGAGCGGCTCTGGGTGCTGTGCGGCGTGTGCTGCCTCGAGGGATCGCCCCTCTGGTGGGCCTGCGTCCATCGCATCCACCACCAGCACAGCGATGATCGTGCCGACCCGCACTCCCCGAAGGAGAGCTTCTTCTGGGGCCACATGCAGTGGATTTACATCGCCGACCCGCGACAGCAATCGCTCGCGACCTTCGCCAAGTACATTCTGGACCTCGTGCATGACCCGTTCCTCCGCTGGCTGCATCGACGCCACACCTGGGCCCTGGTGTACGCGGCGCATGCGGTCCTGATCGCGGCGATCGGCTTCGCGATCGGCGCCTTGGTGACCGACACGACCGCGGCCGCGGTGCGATTCGGCACGCAGGTGTTCGTGTGGGGCGTGCTGGTGCGGACGGTCTACGTCTGGCACGTCACCTGGCTCGTCAACTCCGCGGCCCACCGCTGGGGATACCGAAACTACGACACGGCGGACCTGAGTCGGAATAACGTCGTGGTGGCGCTGCTGACCAACGGGGAGGGCTGGCACAACAACCACCACGCGACCCCGCGGGCCTGCTCGCAGGGCCACCGCTGGTGGGAGATCGACCTCACCTTCACCGCCGTCCGACTGATGCAACTCGTCGGCCTCGCCCGGGACGTGATTCCCGTGCAGGCAGTGCCCCGCCCCGCAGCGAGGGGCACAAGGAACGAGCCTGAACGGTGACGATCCCTGAGGGTGACCTGCCCCCCTTAAACGAGGCCACTTCGGGAGCGAGAATTCCGGGTGGCCGCAACCAAGGGAGGGCAAGAAATGCCACGAGGAAAGGCGGAGCAGGCGGAGGTCATCATCCCCAAGCTTCGAGAGGTCGAAGTTGATCTGGGCAGGGGCAAGACTGTCGCCGAGGCT
>JBIIDT010000109.1:0-8256 GCA_044238145.1 Pirellulales bacterium
GCCTCCAGGAGTGATCGGATCGCCTCGTGCAGCACCGGCTCGGCCCGCGCGTCCACGAACGACGTCGTGCGCTGCACTTCGTAGCCCCCTTCCCCGTAGGCGGCCGCGGTGCCGATGTAGCCGGGACCGATGTCGCCGTAGGCGGCGACCATCACGTCGAGATCGGGCCGCATCCGCTGGGCCGCGAGCTGGTAGGCGACGAACAGTTCGCCCGGCAGATGGAGCATCCGCGCCGTGCCCACCCGCAGGCAGGTGACGAGCAGCGGCCGATCCGCCCGCTCCAGCCAGGCGAGCCGCTCCGGCGCCGCATACGGGCCCTTGTCGACGGCCACACCCTGCAGCTCCGCCAGGAGCACCTCTCGGTCGAGGTGCGCCGCCGCCTGGAGCCGGGCCTCCGCGGTGGACCAGCCCACGTCGGCGGCGGCCAGCGGCTGCCGCGGCGCCGTCTCGAAGGCCTGCCGCATCCCGGCCGCCAGCCGGTTCGCGAGCCGCATCCGGTTGGCGTGCGACCCGTCGTTGTACTTGCCGGCGGCGACGTCCCCGCCCGCGCCGTCGAAGTGCACGTGCACCGCGGCGGGCACGTCCTGGCCGCGGATGAACCGCGCGATGCCGGGAAAATCGGGGCTCGGCGTCGCGGTGCGATAGTAGCTCTGGGGATGGCAGGCGTAGGCGGTGAGCACGGCCAGCGGTTCGTCGCGCTGCCAGAAGACGAGCGCGGTGACGAAGGGGTCGATCAGCCCCTCGGGCTCCGCCCGCAACTCGGGCTCCTTGGTCGTGCTGCCCCGCCAGCCCCGCACCTTGCCCGTGGCGTCGACCAGCCTGCGATTGCTCGCCACCTCGGCCACCGGCGCCCGGCCGAAGCCCCAGTGGGTGGCCGCCCGCGCCTTCGGCACCGCCTCCCGGATGGCCGCGGCCGCACGGGAGATCACCTCCCGGGGAAACGTCTCGTCGAGCCGCGGGAAGGTGCCGGGCCGCCGGGCCGTGCCGATCGCCGCCGCGGAAAAATCGCAGTGCGGAGCGTCGTGGGCGTGCGTGACGTGCACGGCGACCCGCTCGGGCCGGGTGCCGGCCGCCACCGCGAGTCCTTCCCGAAACGCGTCGTGGCCGGCGTTGCCAATGCCGAGCCAGTCGAGGCAGCACAGCACGATCGGCTCGCCCGCGCCGAGCAGCACGATCCCCCGGCACCGCAGGGGCAGATCGGCCGCCCGCTCGACGTCGCGATAGGCCATGCGGGACCCGATGGGCGGGGTGGCGTCGACGTCGAAGGCGGCGAGCCGCACCGGGGCCGATCCGGCCGCGTCATTCGGGACGCCGCCCGAATCCGGTTCCGCCGCAGCCCACCGCGAGCCGACGAGGAGCAGGATCACGATCGCGACGGCACGCCGCTCGCGTTGAACGCCTCGTGACAGCATACGCTCTCCATCCCTCGTGGGGGCGGTCCGTGATCGCCGCTACAGGAGCCCGGCGGCCGGCTTGTCGAGGTGCAGGCTGCACCGCGGATGCTCGCGGAGGATCGAGGCCGGCACCTGCGGTGTGACCGCGCCTGTGACCACGCCGCGGACCGCCTCGGCCTTCCGCGCGTCGGGCACCGAGCAGACGATCAGGTCGCTGGCCATGATCCGGCGGATCGCCATTGAGATCGCCTGCTTCGGCACGTCGTCCATGCCGGCGAACCAGCCCTCGCCCACCTGCTGCCGCCGGCAGGCCTCGTCGAGATCGACGACGAGATAGGGCGCCGTGGCGGCGAAATCCGCCGGCGGGTCGTTGAACGCCAGGTGGGCGTTCTCGCCGATGCCCACGAGCGACACGTCGAAGCTGCCCGCGGGCACGAGCGCGGCGAGGCGGCGGCACTCGGCGTGCGGATCACCGGAGCCGTCGATCTCGTGGAAGGCCGCCGGCTTGCGGGCCAGCGGGGCCATGAACCGCTCGCGGAGGTACTTGCGGAAGCTCGCCGGGTGCGTGTCGGGGATGCCGACGTACTCGTCGAGATGGAAGGCGGTGATCTTGTCCCAGGGGACGGAGGCGTCGGCGGTGAGGGCGGCGAGCGTGTCGAACTGCGAGGCGCCCGTGGCCACCACGCAGGTGGCGGAGCCCTTGGCCGCGACGGCGGCGCGGAGGGCGGCGGCGGCCTCGGCCGCGGCGGCCGCGCCGAGCGTGGGACGATCGGCGTGAACGTGAACCTGCATGGACTGACTCCTGGACGTGACTCACGGACCCCGGCTGCACCTCGTGGTTACTCCGCCGCTTCCCATTTATACTCTCCAACTCCCCGGGGATAAGCCCCGGCGCGGAACCGGAGGAGGCGAGAGCATGGCGGCGCCGCAGGGACGTGCGGGCGAGGCGGAGTTCGTGGTCGAGGGCCTGTCCGTCGTCGACGGGCGGCCGGTGGCCGTGCACGTTCGCGACGGCCGGATCGCGGCGGTCGAGCGGGTGGAGTCGCCAGCGGTCGGGACGGCCGGCCGCTACGTCGGCCCCGGCCTCGTCGACAATCAGGTCAACGGCTACGCCGGGGTGAGCTTCACGACCGGATCCGGCCCGCTGACGACCGAGGGCGTGCTGCGGGCGACGCGGGCCCTGTGGTCGGTCGGCGTCACGTCCTACCTCCCCACGCTTACGACCCACTCAGCCGAGACATTCTGCCACTCGCTCGCCGTCCTGGCCGAGGCCGCGGCCGACCCCGCGACGCTCGGCTCGATCGTCGGCTTTCACCTCGAGGGCCCCCACATCAGCCCGCAGGACGGCTTTCGCGGGGCCCATCCGGCCCGGCACGTCCGTCCGCCGAGCTGGTCCGAGATGGAGCGGTTCCAGGCGGCCGCCCGGGGGGGCGTGCGGACGGTCACCGTCGCCCCCGAGACGCCCAGCTGCAGCGACTTCATCCGTCGCTGCACGGACTCCGGCGTGGTCGTGGCCCTCGGTCACCACGACGCCGACCGGGCGACGATCGATGCCGCGGTGCTCGCCGGGGCCCGCACGGTCACCCACCTCGGCAACGGCTGCGCCAACACGATCAACCGTCACGACAACCCGCTCTGGCCGCAGCTGGCCAACGACGCGCTCCACGCCAGCCTGATCTGCGACGGCTTCCATCTCCGCGACGACCAGATCGCCGTCTTCCACCGCGTCAAGGGGACGGAACGCACGATCCTCACGGCCGACGCCGTCCACCTGGCGATGATGCCGCCGGGCGACTACGTCAACGACGAGGGGGACACGATCCGCCTCACGCCCGAGGGTTGCATCCGCTATCCCGCCCAGGGCGTGCTCGCCGGCGCGGCCCTGCCGCTCTCCCGCGGCGTGGCGAAGATCGTGCAGGTCACCGGCTGCCCACTCGCCGACGCGATCCGCATGGCGAGCGCGAATCCGTCCCGGCTCTACGGGATCGGCGACCGCGGCGACCTGCGGCCCGGCATGCGGGCCGACCTGATCGTGTTCCGCGCCGGCGCCGACGACCTCACCGTCGAGCGCACCTACGTCGCCGGCCGCCTCGTGCACGACGCCTCGGCCCGCCCGGCCTGAGCCGGCACCCGCTCCGGCCCGGTCATTCCGCCGGCGGCTCGTCGGCCGAGATCTCGAGGGCGAGCTTTCCCGCCGCCAGCGCGGCCTGCTTCTCCTCGACGAACCGCAGCACGTCGGCCGGCAGCTTCTTGTCCCAGCCGTGCCACGGGGCGAGCGCCACGCCCCCCTTGGCGAACGTGCAGAACCGGCCCAGGTCCTCGGCCACGACCTCGCCCGCCGCCGCCCGGGCGATCGCGTGGTCGATCACCGGCCGCATGTTCCAGACCGTGCCCGTGACCACGTGATCGGGCGCCTCGTCGTGCTGGTCGATCATGTCACCGAAGGCGAGCACACCGGTCTCCTTGGCGGCGGCGATCGCCCCTTCCCGCTCTGCGAAGATCATGTCTGCCCCGGCAGCCACCTGGGCCAGGGCCGCCGCCCGGGCCTTGGGCGGGTCGAACCAGGCGTCGATGAAGGTCACCTTCGCCTTCACGTCCGGGTTCGCCTCGCGGGCACCCGCGAGAAACGCGTTCACGGTGCGGTGCACGTCGGCGTCGTGCTTGCCGGCGACGACACCCACCACCTTCGACTTCGTCATCTTCCCGGCGACGAGGCCGCACAGGTAGGCCGGCTCGGCGAGGTTGCTGTCGAACGTGGAGACGTTCGGCGGCTGCGGCTTCTCCGGGCCCCCGAGCAGAAAGGCGATCCGCGGATGGTTGCGGGCCACGGCGGCGATCTCGTCGCCGGCGTCGGCCGCGTCGGCCACGATGATGTCGGGCTTCTCGGCGGCTGCCTTCTCGAGCGCGTCGAGCTGCTTCTCGGCCGTGTCGAGCGCGTCCTGCCAGGAGTAGCGGATCCGCCCCGCCTTCTCCGCCTCGGTGAGCGCCACGTGGATCACCGCGTTCCACGGCTCGGCGACCGGCGTCACGTAGGCCGCGAACACCACCGGCACCCGCGGCGGCTTCGGCTCGTCGGCCCGCACGCGGCCGGCGCAGGCGACGGCCAGCACGGCCAACGCCGTCCCGCTCCACCGCTGCACCCATCGCCGCATCTCGTCCGCCTCCGAGCCGCACTTCGGCCATCCGGGATTGAATCCGCCCCGGGCCCCGATTGCAACGGCATGCCTTGGTCAGCCGGGTTGCCGCCGCCGCCAGATCTCGCCGAGGGCGACCCCGCAGGCGACCGACACGTTGAGGCTCTCGACGGCACCGGTGCCGGGGATCCGCACCCGCAGGTCGGCCAGGCGGTCGACGGCCGGCGACACACCCTCCCCCTCGCTGCCGAGCACGAGCACGGTCCGCTCGGGCAGCTTCGCTTGATAGAGCGGCTCGCCGGCATGGCTCGTCGTCACCACGACCCGCCAGCCCTCCCGCCGGAGCCGGCCGAGGTCCGCGGCCGGGTCGGCAAGGTCGCACACCGGCACCACCTCGGCCGCCCCTTCCGCCACCCGCACGGCCGCGGGCGAGAGCGGCGGCAGGTCGCCCGCCCGGCCGAGGATGGCCCCGACGCCGAAGTGGGCGGCCGAGCGGAGGATCGATCCGAGGTTGTGGGGGTTCTGGACGCCGTCGAGATAGACGAGAGGTCCGCCCAGGCCGGCCGCACCACCGAGCAGGTCGGCGAACGTCCACCGCGGCACCTGCCGGGCGAGGATCGAGATCCCCTCGTGGTGGATCGAGCCGGTGAGCCGCGCCAGGTTCTCCTCGGCGACGACCTGGAACCCCTTGCGGGAACCGGCGCACCAGGCGACGAGCTTCGCGAACTGCCGGCGCCGCGGCTCGGTGAGATAGACCCGCACGATCGCGTCGGGCCGCCGCGTGAACAGCGCCTCGCAGGCCCGCACGCCATGAAACATCTCCTCCGACTTCGCCCGGTGCCGCGGCCGGCCGCGGTCCTCGCTCGCCGGGCGGCGGGGTCCTCGGGCGGCGACGGGCGGCCGGGGCGGCCGCTTCCCGGCCGCCCCCGCAGGGCGGGAACGCTTCATGGCCGGGATTGTACCTCGCGAACCGCCCTCCACCGCGAAGCCGTGCCAGGCCCGCCGCTGATAAACTACGGGCCCTTTCCAACACGCTTCGAGAGGCTCCGATGCATCGCTTCGCTTTCCTCGCGGCCGCGGCGGCAGCCACGTGCACCCTCGCACCCGCCGCCCCCGCCGACCGAATCATCCGCGGCGGCCCGATCGTCACCGTGAACCCGGCCCAGCCCGCGGCCGAGGCCGTGGCCATCGCCGGCGGGAAGATCGTCGCCGTCGGCGCCGCGGCGGACGTCATGCAGCATGCCGGCCCGACCACTGCAATCACCGACCTCGGCGGCAAGACGCTCGTGCCGGGGTTCGTCGACGGCCACAGCCACTTCTGGTCGCTGGTCGACGTGCAGACGCAGGCCCTCTGCGCCTCGCCGCCGATGGGGCCCTGCAGGACCGTGGCCGACGTGATCGCCGCCCTGCGGGCGGTCCAGGAGCGACGCCACCTCGGCCCCGGGAAGTTCGTGATGGGCTACGGCTACGACCCCGAACTGCTCGCCGAGAAGCGGGCCCCCACGAAGCAGGAACTCGACGCCGCCTTCCCCGACAATCCCGTGGTGCTGGTCCACGTCTCGGGCCACGGCGCGATGCTCAACTCGAAAGCCCTGGCCACGTACGACATCACGGCCGCCACGCCGACGCCGTCGGGCGGCGTGATCGGCCGCGAGGCCGGCTCGCAGGAGCCGAACGGGCTGCTCTTCGAGACGGCCTTCCTGCCGATCTTCGCCAAGGTGCCGGGGCCGAACGACGACGAGTGCATCGAGCTGCTGAAGTCGGGCCAGGAACTCTACCTGCGGGAAGGCATCACCACGGCCCAGGAGGGGGCCACGATGAAGCACCAGCTCGACCTGCTGCGGATCATGGCCGACCGGGGGCTGCTCGAACTCGACGTCGTGGCCCTGCCCTTCATCACGGAGATCGACGCGGTCTTCGCCGGCCACCCCCCGCGGAACGAGCCGCAGTACAAGAACCGGCTGCGAATCGGCGGCGTGAAGATCGTGTCCGACGGCTCGCCGCAGGGCCGCACGGCGTGTTTCACGAAGCCCTACCTGACGGACGGCCCCGCGGGCCAGAAAAACTGGCGCGGGGAGTTGTCGTTTCCCCAGGCCACGCTCAACGGGTGGGTGCAGAAGGTCTACGACGGCGGGGCCACGCTGTTCACGCACTGCAACGGCGACGCCGCGATCGACGCCCTGCTCGAGGCCCACCGCGCGGCCTCTGGCGACGATCCGGCCCGGCCCCGCGGCACGGTCGGCGTGCACTCGCAGTTCATCCGTCGCGACCAGCTGGAGAAGTACGCGGCCTGGAAGATCACGCCCTCCTTCTTCACCCTGCACTGCTTCTACTTCGGCGACACGCACGTCGCCAACCGCGGTGCCGAGCAGGCCGCGTTCATCAGTCCGATGAAGTCGGCCCGCGCCCTCGGCCTCCGGCCCGCGAACCACACCGACTTCAACGTCTCCCCGCTCGACCAACTGTTCACCATCCACACGGCCGTGAACCGGACGACGCGGTCCGGCGTGACGCTCGGGCCGGACGAGCGCGTCGGCCCGCTCGAGGCCCTCGAGGCGATCACGATCGACGGGGCCCGGATGTATGGCGAGGTGGCGACGAAGGGCTCGATCGAGCCGGGCAAACTCGCCGACCTGGTCGTGCTCTCGGGCAATCCGCTGACGGTTCCGCCGGCGACCATCAAGGACCTCCGCGTCGAGGAGACGATCAAGGAAGGCAAGACCGTCTGGAGCCGGCGCGGGAGGGCCGACCGCCCGTGAAGTCGCTCACCGAGCACCTCGTCTTCAACGTGCCCGCCCGGTTGGGCTTCGTGAACATCACCGGCCAGGTCGCGGACCTGGTGGCCCGGTCCGGCGTCCGCGAGGGCCTGTGCCTCGTCAACGCCATGCACATCACGGCGAGCGTGTTCATCAACGACGACGAGCCGGGGCTGCACGCCGACTACGAGGCGTGGCTCGAGAGGCTCGCCCCCTTCGACGCCGACCCCGCGGTCTATCGCCACAACCGCACCGGCGAGGACAACGCCGACGCCCACCTCAAGCGGCAGGTGATGGGCCGCGAGGTGGTGGTGGCGATCACGGCCGGGAAACTCGACTTCGGGCCGTGGGAACAGATCTTCTACGGCGAGTTCGACGGCCGCCGCCCGAAGCGGGTGCTGGTGAAGATCATCGGGGAGTGAACCCGGCCGGCCCCCCGCCCCCGGCGTCACGACCAGACCAGCCGTCACGACCGGACCACGACGGCCGTTGGCCGCTGCGCCCGGCCGGCCGCGCGCCTTGCGGAGCCGCCGCGGCCAATGAGAGTCGGCAGTGCGTCGTGAGCCGTTCGCGACGCCCGATGACGACCCCCTCAACGAGGATTCTTCCGATGATGCGCAGACTTTCCGTGTTCATGCTCGCGTTGGCGATGCTGCTGGCGACCGTGGTTCCCTGCCAGGCCCAGTTCGGCCTGCCCTCCGGCGGCCGCTCGGCCTTCGCCATGCCCGCGCGTCCCGCCGCGGGTGGCGGCCTGCTGGCCCGGCTCAACCGCCCGTTTGGCCCCACGCTGCCCGGCATGCCGACGGCCAGCGCGCTGGGCCTGATCGCCCCGCGGCTGAGCATGCTCACGCAGATCGGCCAGTTCGGCGGCTTCAAGAGCCAGGCCGGACGGCTGGCGGTGATCGGGCTGATCTCGCCGCGCATCAGCCCGGCCGTGGCTCTCGTCCGCACGCCGCCGACGACCCGGCAGGC
>JBIIDT010000119.1:0-7362 GCA_044238145.1 Pirellulales bacterium
ATCCACCGCGGCGGCGCGGGCCGAGGGCTACCTGATCGAGGACGGCGGGCTCCGGGGACCTTCCGCCTACGACGGGGCGGTCGAGGGGGAGTCTGTGCTCGTGGCCCCCGGCGGATCCGGGTCGTTCGAGTCGCTGGCCGACCAGTCGCCCTTTCCCGATGGCGCTCACGCGGATGCGGGTGACTTCGCCGGCGGCTCCGACGACTGGCTTCCCGGCGGGTGCACGGAATGCGGCGGCAACGGTTGCCAGGCCTGCGTGGCCGGGGATGCCTGCGGTTCAGGTCACGGTCTGTGTGGACCGGTCTGCCCGCGGTGGGTGGTCCAGGTGGACGCGCTGATGCTTTGGCAAAGCAACATCGGCAGTCGCCCGCTCCTGGCGAGCTACGACCCCGAAACGATGGTCGTGGGGCCGACGGCACTCAATGCCAACGAGGCCCAGCCCCCGATGTCAGCCGGCCCACGGGTGGGACTGTTCTACAACGTGAACAAGACGTACAGCCTCGAGGGGAATTACTTCCAGCTTCGGCCCTTCGCGGGGCAGGCCACGACTGGGTACGGCAACTTCGTCGAGCAGAACCTCGCCGGCAACACCTTTCCCTTCGATACCGACACCGTCTTCGATTTGGCCTCCCTCTACACCCGGGCCAGCATCCAGTCGGCGGAGTTCAACGTGCGGCGTCGCGAGTGCTGGTGTCCGATCACGTGGCTGGCCGGGTTCCGCTGGGTGGAATGGGACCAGCAGTTGCACGTCGACGAATCGGCCGCCTCCGGCACGTTCAGCAGCCTGTTTCGGACCGACACGGTGAACAACCTCTACGGCGGTCAAATCGGTGCGGAACTGGGGCTCTGGACCGGGGCGGCCTTCAACGTGACCGGCATCGGAAAGGCCGGCCTATTCTTGAACGATGCGGCTCAGAGCTCGAAATATCAGGACAGTCTGGGATCGTTCGAGTCGGTTTCCGCGAGCGCAAACCGGACGGCCTTCTTCGGCGAGATTGGTGTCAACGGCAGCCTGCAACTCACGTCGTGGCTTGCTTGGCGTGTCGGCTACTCGCTGTTCTGGCTGAGCGGTGTGGCGGTGCCTGCGAACCAACTGGCCGTCACGGATCTCAACTTGGCGAGGCTGCCCCCCACCGCCAGCATCAACACCGGCGGGAGCGTGTTCCTGCAGGGCGTGACGACCGGCCTCGAGGCCCGTTGGTAGCGGCGGGCGCAGCGGTGGCGGCGAAGGCGTCCAGGGCCTCGCCGGTGTGGCTGCGGAGGAGGTCCGCGGTGCCGCCGCGGGTCGCCCCACTGCCGTCCGCCTGCTCCCGCCACCGGCGGGCGTGGATGACGAGATCCTCGGGCGGGCCTTCGGCCACGATCTTCCCGCCGCCGGCGCCCGCCTCGGGGCCCATGTCGATCACCCAGTCGGCCGCCTGGATGACCTCCAGGTTGTGCTCGACGACGAGCACGGTGTTGCCCGCGTCCACGAGCCGCTCGAGGACGTGCAGGAGCTTCTCGATGTCGGCGAAGTGCAGGCCGGTCGTCGGCTCGTCGAGCACGTAGAGCGTGCTGCCGGTGCCGGGCTTGGCCAGTTCGCGGGAGAGCTTCACCCGCTGGGCCTCGCCACCGGAGAGCTGCGGGGCCGGCTGGCCGAGCGTCACGTAGCCGAGGCCCACGTCCACGAGCGTGGAGAGGATCCGGGCGATCGGCGGCACGGTCGAGAAGAAGGCCGCCGCGTCGGCCACGCTCATCTCGAGGACGTCGGCGATGCTCTTGCCGTGCCACTTGGCCTGGAGCGTCTCGGACGAGTACCGCCGGCCCTTGCAGGCCTCGCACGTCACCCAGACGTCGGGCAGGAAGTGCATCTCCACCCGTCGCTGGCCGAGCCCCTCGCAGGCCTCGCAGCGGCCGCCCGACACGTTGAAGGAGAAGGTCCGCGGCGTGAAGCCCCGCGTCCGCGACTCCGGCACCTTGGCGAACAGTTGCCGCATGTGGTCGAAGACGCCGGTGTAGGTCGCCGGCGTCGAGCCGGGCGTGGTGCCGATCGCCTCCTGGTCGACGAGGATCACGCGGTCGATCGCATCGAGGCCCTGCACGGCCTGATGCTGGCCTGGCTGCTCGCGGGCGGCATGGAGCCGCCGGGCGGCCGCCCGCCACAGCACCTCGAGCACGAGCGACGTCTTGCCCGAGCCGCTCGGGCCCGTCACGGCGGCGAGGACGCCGAGCGGGAAGCGGGCGTCGATCCCCTGGAGCGTGCGGTGGCGGATGCCGCGGACCTCGATCCAGCCGGCCGGCTCGCGGCGGCCCCGCTCCCGCTTCCGTGCGAGCACCGCGTCGCAGGCCTTTTTCGCCGTCAGGTAGGGGCCGGTGACACTCGACTTCATGCCGGCGAGTTTCGCGGGCGGGGCGTGGGCCACGATCGTGCCCCCCTCGCGGCCGCTGCCGGGGCCGAAGTCGAGGGCCTCGTCGGCGGCGGCCACGACGTCGCGGTCGTGCTCCACCACGACCACCGTGTTGCCGAGGTCGCGGAGCTTGCCGAGGGCCGCGATCAGCCGGTGCGTGTCCCGCGGGTGCAGGCCGATCGTCGGCTCGTCGAGCACGTACAGCACGCCCGTCAGGCCGCTGCCCACCTGCGCGGCCAGGCGGATCCGCTGCAGCTCGCCCCCGGAGAGGCTGCCCGCCGGCCGGGCCATGTCGAGGTAGTCGAGCCCGACGTCGACGAGGAACGCGACCCGGGCGTTCAGCTCCCGCAGCAGGTCGCCGGCGATCTTCCGCTCGTCCGCGGCCAGTTCCACCGCCGCCAACTCCCGCTGCAGACGGCCCAGCGGCATCCGGCACCACACGTCGAGCGGCCGGCCCCAGAGCGTGACCGCCGCCGCCACGTCGGCCAGCCGGCTGCCGCCGCACTCGCTGCACGGCACCTCGTCGAGCACCGCATCGACCCGGCCACGCAGTCCGGCCACGAGCCGGGCCGCCTCCTCGCACGCGTTCTCCAGGCCCTTAAATTGAAAGGAGAAACGGGCCTGCGGCACGTCGATCCACTTCTCGCCCGTGCCCTCGAAGAGCACCCGCTGCCGGACGCCGGGGATGTCGGCCAGGGGCACGTCGGCCGGCAGGCCCGTCGCCTTGCAGAGCGCCGCGAGCATCGCCCGTCCGGGCGCATCGCCCGCCGCCCCGGCGAGCGACGGCCACAGGTCGAGGGCGCCGGCGGCCAGGGCCAGGGACTCGTCGCGGACGAGCGCCTTGCGGTCGATGCCGGCCCGCGTGCCGAGCCCGTCGCAGGTCGGGCACCAGCCCAGCGGGCTGTTGAATGAGAATTGCCGGGGCTCGAGCGGCTTGAAGCCGCGGCCACAGTCGGGGCAGGCGAGGAGGCGGCTGTGCACCTCGACGGGCCAGGCGGGCTCCTCCGCCCCCTCGACCGCCCGGGCGACCAGCAGCGTGCCGCCCCCGGCGGCGAAGGCGGCCTCCACGCCCTGGGCGAGGCGGCTGCGGTCCTTGGTGTCGGCGGTGACGCGGTCGATGACGATCTCGATGCGGCTCTTCCGCTTGCGGTCGAGCGTGGGCTTCTCGTCGAGGCGGACCGTACGGCCGTCGATCCGCACGCGGACGTGCCCCGCCGCACGGAGCGCCGCGAAGAACGCCTCGGGTGACTGCCCGACCTTCAGTTCCGTCGGCGCCAGGAGGAGGAGCCGCGCCCCGGCGGCCTGCGCGAGGATCCGCTCCACCGTCTGGTCGACGCTCTGCGCCCCCACCGGCGTGCCACAGTCGGGACAGTGCATCTTCCCCAGGCGGGCCGCCAGCACGCGGAAGTGGTCGTACATCTCCGTGAGCGTGCCGACCGTCGATCGCGGCGTGCCGGAGCTGCCGCGCTGCTCGATCGCCACGGCGGGGGACAGGCCCTCGATCTTCTCGAACAGCGGCTTGGGCACCTGGCCCACGAACTGCCGCGCGTACGGGGACAGGCTCTCCACGTACCGCCGCTGCCCCTCCGCGTAGAGCGTGTCAAAGGCCAGCGACGTCTTGCCCGAGCCGCTCGGGCCGCAGCATACGGTCATCGCGCCGCGGGGAATGTCGGCGTCGACGTGCTTCAGGTTGTGGAGCGCCGCGCCGCGGATCGTGATCGCCGGCGGTCCCGGATCGCGAGACGACTTCGTCACCGCGGCGAGCATCGCCTGCACGGCCGCCGCGTCGCCCGCCTGCCGGCGCCGACCGGCCGGCCGGCGGGCTGCGGGCTTCCGTGCGGTGGCGAGGACCGGCGCGAGCGCCCGGCCCGTGTGCGAGCCCGCGGCCTTCGCCACCTGCTCCGGGGTGCCGGCGGCGACCACGCGGCCGCCCCCCGCGCCTCCTTCCGGGCCGAGGTCGATCACCCAGTCCGCCCGCTTCACGACGTCGAGGTTGTGCTCGACCACGAGCACGGTGTTCCCCGCCTCGACGAGCCGCTCGAGGACGGTGAGCAGCTGCCGCACGTCGGCCATGTGGAGGCCGGTCGTCGGCTCGTCGAGCACGTACAGGGTCCGGCCCGTCGACCGCTTGGCCAGCTCGCGCGAGAGTTTCACCCGCTGGGCCTCGCCGCCGGAGAGCGTGGGCGAGGGCTGACCGAGGTGCAGGTAGTCGAGGCCCACGTCGCACAGCGTGCCGAGCTTGCGGGCGATGTCGGGGGCGTCGGCGAACAGCTCGCGGGCCTCGCCGATCTCCATGGTGAGCAGCTCGGCGACGTTCCGCCCCTTCCAGCGGACCTCGAGCGTGTCCTTGGCGAAGCGGGCCCCGCCGCAGACCTCGCAGGTCATCCACACGTCGGCCAGGAAGTCCATGTCGAGGCGGACCGAGCCGTTCCCTTCGCAGGACTCGCAGCGGCCGCCGGCCACGTTGAAGCTGAACCGGCCCGCCTTCCAGCCGCGCTTCTTGGCCTCGGGCAGCATCGTGAACAGGTCGCGGATGTCGTCCCACACCTTCACGTACGTGGCCGGGTTGCTCCGCGGCGTCCGCCCGATCGGCGACTGGTCGATGACGATCACCTTGTCGAGCGCCTCCGTGCCCGCGATGGCGTCGAACGCGCCGGGCCGCGCCGCCTCGCTGCCCAGCCGACGCCGCAGCTCGGGCTCGAGCACGTCGCCCACGAGCGAGCTCTTGCCGCTGCCCGACACGCCCGTGACGCACACGAGGAGCCCGAGCGGGATCTCGACGTCGACGCCCCGCAGGTTGTTGTGCCGTACGCCCTCGAGTCGCAGCCGGGCGGCGGACGGCTTGCGGCGCTGGTCCGGCACGGGGATCGACTCGCGGCCCGCCAGAAACGCCCCGGTGACGCTCCGCCCGGTCGCGGCCACGTCGTCCGGCGTGCCGGCGGCCACCACCTCCCCGCCGCGCTTGCCCGGCCCGGGCCCGAAGTCCACGACCCAGTCGGCGGCCCGGATCGTCTCCTCGTCGTGCTCCACGACCACCACCGTGTTGCCCTTGTCCCGCAGGGCCTCGAGGGCCCCGAGGAGCTTCGTGTTGTCGCGGGCGTGGAGGCCGATCGACGGTTCGTCGAGCACGTACAGCACGCCGGACAGCCCGGAGCCGATCTGGGCGGCCAGCCGGATCCGCTGGCTCTCGCCGCCGGAGAGCGTGGGCGCCTTGCGGTCGAGGGCCAGGTAGCCGAGGCCGACCTGGTCGAGGAAGGCGAGCCGGCCGTTGATCTCCTTCATCAGTTCCACCGCGATCATCCGCTGCGTGTCGTCGAGCGCGATGGTGGCGAGGAACTCCCGGGCCTCCGCAATCGGCAGGGCGCACAGGGCGTCGAGGGAGCGTTCGCCGCCCCGGGCACCCTTCGCGGCCGAGCGGATCCGCACCGCGCGGGCCTGCGGCGAGAGCCGGGCGCCGCCGCACACGTGGCACGGCGTCACGCTCATGTACTTCTCGATCATCCGCCGGAGGATGCCGCTCTTCGCGTTCCGCCAGCGGTTCGCGAGCAGCGCGAGCAGGCCCTCGAACTTCGTCTTCGCCCCGCGCTCCGCCCGCCCCCGCTTCCACGACAGCTTGATCTCCTCGAGGCCCGTGCCGGTGAGCCAGATCTTCCGCTGCTGCGGCGTGAGGTCCTTCCAGGGCGTGTCGAGGAGCGTGCCCGGGGCGAGCTTCTTCCGGGCCTCGGCGTGGGCCGCGACGCCGGTCAGCAGCCGCCGCAGCCAGCGCGGCATGTCGCGGAAGCCACCGATGATCGCCAAGGCCCCCTTGCGGAGCGTCTTCTCCGGCGCGACCACGAGCTTGGCGGGATCGACGCCGTAGATGTCGCCGAGGCCGTCGCAGGCCGGGCAGGCCCCCTGCGGGCTGTTGAAGCTGAACAGCTGCGGCTCCGGCGTGTCGTAGCTCACGCCGCAGGCCACGCAGGCGTAACGGCTCGAGAGCACGAGGTCCTCGTCCGCGCCCCCCTCCACCGCCACGATCACCCGCCCGCCGCCGGTCTTGAGCGCCAGTTCGACCGCCTCCGCCAGCCGGCTGCGGGTGTCCGCGGACGGAACGAGCCGGTCGACCACGACCTCGATCGTGTGCTTGAGCTGCTTCTCGAGCGCGGGCGGGTCCTCCACGCGGCACACGGTGCCGTCGACGCGGGCCCGCGTGAAGCCCTGGCGCACGAGGTCGGCAAACAGGTCGCGGTGCTCGCCCTTGGCGTCCCGCACGAGCGGCGCCAGCACCAGCGCCCGCGCGGCCGTGCGGGCCGCGAGGATCCGCTCCACGATCTGGTCACGCGGCTGGGCCTCGAGCACGGCATCGCACCGCGGACAGTGCGCCGTGCCCACCCGCGCGTAGAGCACCCGGAGGAAGTCGTGGATCTCCGTCATCGTCGCCACGGTCGAGCGGGGGTTGGTGCCGGCCGACTTCTGGGCGATGGAGATCGACGGCGACAGGCCCGTGACGCTGTCGACGTCGGGCCGGGGCAGCTGCCCGAGGAACTGGCGGGCGAACGTGGACAGGCTCTCCACGTACCGCCGCTGTCCCTCGGCGTAGAGCGTGTCGAAGGCGAGGCTCGACTTGCCCGAGCCGCTCACACCCGAGAGGCAGACCAGCCGCCCGCGGGGCAGGCCGACCGTGACGTCGCGGAGGTTGTGCTCGCGGGCGCCCTTGACGATGATCGGAGGAACGTGCATGCGGCGCGGGGCAAGGCGGGCGAATCGTGCGGCAGCGGCGGGCCGGGTCGCTGCAGGGACACCTTTCTTATAGACGATCGCCGCGCGGCGGGGCGGCCGCCGGCCCGCGCTGGACAGGCCGCCGGGCCTGCCGTACGATCGAGTTTTCCCGCGGGAAACCGGCTCGGCCGATCCCTGCACGGGGCGGTAGCTCAACTGGGAGAGCGCGGCGTTCGCAATGCCGAGGTTGGGAGTTCGATCCTCCTCCGCTCCATTT
>JBIIDT010000006.1:0-69973 GCA_044238145.1 Pirellulales bacterium
GTGAACGCATGGCCGATTCCGCGGTGATGCCGGAGGCGGTCGATCCTTCCACGGCGCTCATGCTCCGCGTGCGCGACGGCGACGCCGACGCGTTCGCCCGGCTCGTGTCGCTGTGGCAGGATCGGCTCGTCACGCTGTTCCTCCACCAGACCGGCGACCATGCCACCGCCGAGGACCTGACGCAGGAGGTCTTCCTGCGGGTGTACCGGGCGCGGGGCTCGTACCAGCCGACCGCGAAGTTCACGACCTGGGTCCACACGATCGCCGGAAACGTGGCCAGCGACCTCAGGCAGCGGGCCTACCGCCGCCGCGAGCACGGCGTGCCGCCGAGCGTGTCGGCCTCCGCGAGCGGCATCGGTCTCGACCAGCTCGCCGTGGCGGCCAGCGGCCTGATGCCGGCGCGGGTCGCGGACCGGGGCGAGCTCCGCGAGGTCGTGCGGCAGGCGCTCGCCGGGCTCAACGACCGGCAGCGGATGGCCGTGCTGCTGGCGAAGTTCGAACACTGTTCCTACGAGGAGATCGCGGCCAGCATGAGGCTTTCGGTGCCGGCGGTGAAGTCGCTCCTCTTCCGGGCCCGCGACCAGCTGCGCGAGGCGCTGGCGCCCTACCTCGCGGGAGGAGGACCGTGAGCGATCAGCAGCCGGCGGGCGATCCCGCCGCGGAGTTCGGCGACGTGTGGGAACTGCTCGACGCTTTGCCGCGGGGCACGGCCTCGCCGGCGCTCGCCGCGACCACGGTGGACATGGCGGCCGTCGAGGTCGCATCCGGCGGCCCGCCGGGCACGGCGGCCGGCCGCCGTGCCCGCATCGGCCGGTGGGCGGGCCCGCTCGCCGCCGTCGCCGCGGCGCTGCTCGCCGGCGTGGTCGCCGGCCGCGTGACCGCGCCCGATCCCGATCTGGCGATCCTCGAGCACCTGCCGCTCGTCAAACATCTCGATCTGCTCCGCGAAGCGGGCTCGACCAAGTTCCTCGAGGAGATGCACCGCCGCCGCTACCAGCTGCCCGTGCGGCTCATGGTGCGGCAGGGGCCCGGGGCCCGCGAGGAGGAGCAGCGGCAGTTCACCGCCGAGATCGCCGACCTGGCTGCGGAGCTGCGGGTCGACCCGGCCGGCGACCCGCTGCCGGCCCGCCGGGAGGCCGTGCGGGCGTTGCCGGTCGAGGAGCGGCTCGAACTGGAGAAGGCGGTGGAGCAGTTCATGCGGATGTCGGCGACGGAGCGGCGGGCGGTGGAGGCGGTGGCCCGGACGCTCGTCGATCCCGCGCGGGAGGATCTGCGGGAGGCGGCGGCCACGTGGCGGCAGTGGCTGCTCTCGGCGCGGCCCGAGGACCGGCCGGGGGTGGTCGCTCGTGGCACCGACAAGCGGCTCGAGTGGCTCGACTGGTACGCGGCGCAGGCCGCACGGCCCGAGGGTCGCGGTGGCGATCGACCGCCGCGCGGCCCCGATGGCCGGCCGCGGTGGCCGCGGCCCGACGGCGAGCCGCCCCGCGACGGACCCGGCTTCGAGACGCCGCCCCGCGGGCCGTCCGGTCCGCCCTCCTTCAGGCCGAACGGACGCCGCCCAGCGCCCCCGGAGGGGCCCGGAGAAACTCCAACACCGCCGCGTTGAACACCTCCGGCGCCTCCAGCGGCGTCATGTGGCCGGCCCGCGGCACGACGAGCAGCCGCCCGCAGGGCATGATCTCTTCCGCCCGCTGGAGGCACTCCGGCGGCGTGATCGCATCCTCCGCGCCGACCACGAGCAGCGTGGGCACCCGCACGCCCCGCATCGCCTCGGTCATGTCGGGCCGGTCGCCGAGCGCCGCCAGCGCCGCCTGGATCGACGGGACGGGCTGCTCCTCGATGATCCGGCGCAGCGCCTCCTCGTGCCCGGCCCGACTGGCGGCGTCGGCGGCCGGACCGGCGAGGAGCCGGGGGATCATCGCCGCGGCGACGATCCGCGGGCCGAGCCGGCCCACCTTCTCGGCCAGATCGACGCGGGCGGCCTTGGCGTCGGGCGTGTCGGCCTCGAGCTTCGTGTCGACGAGCACCAGGGCTGCAACCTTGTCGGGATGCCGGACGGCCAGGTGCTGGGCCACGTAGCCCCCCATCGAAAGCCCGCAGATCACGGCGGGCTGCGTGACATGCAGGACGTCGAGCAGGGCCGCCACGTCGTCGGCCATGCCGGCGATGCTCGTCGCCGTGGCGCCGCCGCTGCCGCCGAAGCCGCGGAGATCGGGCGCGACCAGCCGCAGGTGCCCGGCGAGCGGCGCCTGGCTGTCCCACATCCGATGATCGAGCGGGAAGCCGTGCAGGAGGACGAGCGGCCGGCCGCTGCCCGCGGTGTGCACCGCGAACGACGTGCCGGCGGCCGGGACGTGGTGCACGGGCATCATGGTGCAGCCGCCGCCGCGCCGGCACGGAATCGCTCGAGGTTCCTGAGGATGGTGCGGTTGTGCGGCTCCTGGCGGTGCGCCAGCGACTGGATGCGGACCGCCGCGGCCCGGTCGCCGGCGGCGAACCTGCAGTGGGCCAGCGTGTCGAGGTAGCTTGCATTGTCCGGGGACATGTCGAGCGACTTCTTCGAGTAGCGGATCGCCTTCTTCACGTCGCCCTCGGTGTTGGCGACGAGCCAGGCGTACTCGTTGTATCCGTTGGGTTCCTCGGGCAAGGCCTGGACCTCGTCCTCTATCCGCTCCAGTGTCCGCGCCACGAGGAGCCGGGTGTCGGCGCGGGCCGCGGCGTCATCGGCGGAAGACTCGTAGCGGGCGATCAGGGCGTCGACCTCTCGCGCGGGCCGCTGCAGCGCCTCCTCCAGGAGCCGGCGGCGGCCGACCAGGTCGCCCCGCGCGGCCGCCGCGCAGGAGGCGAAGTAGGCGGCGCGGGCCCGGATCAGGGCCGGGTCGCGTTCCAGCCGCCGCAGCAGGTCCGCCGCCTCGTCGGCCCCTGCGCCGCGGGCGTCGGCGACCGACCGGAGCACCTCGGCCGCCTCGTCGTCGCGACCGAGGTCGTGCAGCAGCTCGGAGAAGGAGATGCCCACGAGCATGAACTCGATGGCGGGCGACTGGGGGTCGTCGCACACCGCGCGGTACTCGCGGATCGCCCAGTCGGTCGCGCCCCACTTGGCCAGCAGCATGCCGTTGCGGAGCCGCGCGGTGAACCCGTCGCCGTCCCGCTGTGCGGCGTCGAACGCCTTGTCGGCGAGCCGGGCGGCCCGGTCCCGCTCCCCGCGTGCGGCCAGCGCGACGGCGGCGGCGTAGGCCGTCACGTCGTCGTCGATCGCCAGGCCGGCCCAGCGATCCTCCAGCAGCTCGACCGCCTCCGGCAGGCCGTGCTCGACGGCCCATATCAGGTTGGCGGCGGTGGCGGTCGCCCCCTCGTCCTCCGCGTCCTCGCGGGACCAGCCCTCCGCGAACATGCGACGCAGCCGCTGGAGGGCCGCGTCGCGGCGGCCGGCCGCGAGCTCGAGGTCGACGAGACACCGCTGCAGGACGAGTCGCACCGCGGCGTCCGACTCGGCGTCGCCGCTGGGATCGTCCTCGTCGCCGCGCGAGCCCGCCAGCACCTCGAGGGCCGCCGCGGCGTCGTCGACCGCGACGGCGGCGGCCTGCGGCGTGGCGGCGGCCGACGCCGTGACCAGCGCCCGGAGGAAGCGGGCCGCGGGCCGGCCGCTCGCGCCGAGGCCGGCGGCAATCCGCGGCCGCACCAGCGGCCAGAACGGGTCGTCCGGCCGGTATTCGCGGGCCAGGAGGGCCGCGGCGAGGCGGGCGCCGTTCGCGGAACGGTCGAGCCGCACGATCCGCGCCAGCGGCTCGATGCCCGCGTCGTCGTCGAGTCGCAGGAGGCGGTGCATGATCCGCGAGCGGGTCGCGTAATCGGCCGTGCCGTACCGCCGCAGCTCGGCCGCCACCTCCGGTGGATCGCTGGGCGAGGTGGGCGGGATGGCCTCGGCCAGCGCCCGGGCCCGCAGCGCCACCTCGAGATCGGTGCTCGTCTCGGCCGCCGTGAGCAGCGCGTCGGCCGAGCGGGGGCCGAGCGCCTCGAGCTGCCCTGCCGCCCGCTCCCGCACGGCGTAGTCGGGATCACCGAGGGCGGCGACGAGCCGGGCGATGTCCTCGGCCGTGGCGTCGGCCGCGGCCGCCGGGCGGGCAGCCGCGGCGGCGAACAGGACGACGGCGATCCAGGACGGCGATCGCAAGGCTGATTTCGTCCTCGAGGATCCTGGGGGCGGCCGCGCCGCCACACGAACAAGCCTATGGCCGAGCCGGGGCCGTGGGCAAGCAGGCGGCGGGCCCGGTCAGGTCGCGTCGGGCTCGATGCCCAGGTCACGGATCGTGACGATGGACTCGAGCGGGATCCCGCGGGCGGCGAGCGCCTCGCGGCCCCCGGCGAGGCGGTCGATGACGACCACGACCCGCTCCACGACGAGGCCGAACTCCTGCGCCCGCTCGATCGCCACGAGCGACGAGCCGGCGGTCGTCACCACGTCCTCGACGATCACCACGCGGTTCCCCGGCTCGACCGGGCCCTCGACGTACCGCTTCGTGCCGTGGTCCTTCGGCTCCTTGCGGACGAGGAAGCCCTTCAGCGGCAGGCCCTCGACGCCCGCCATGGTGACGACGGCGCTGGTCACCGGGTCGGCGCCGATCGACATGCCGCCGACCGCGTCGGGCAGAGGCCCGAGGCCGCGGAGCCGCTCGAGGATCGCCCGGCCGACGAGCATCGATCCACGGGCGTCGAGCACCACCTGCTTGGCGTCGAGGTAGAAGCTCGCCTCGCGGCCCGAGGCAAGGCGGAACGTGCCCCGCTTGAGGGCCTTGGCGGCGATCAGGTCGAGCAGTTCGCGGGAGGGTGCGGCGGCGGTAGTCATGGTGGCCCGTGGGTCGGGGATCGGATCGGCGGTCGATGGGGCCGCAGTATACGGCCGCCGTGCCGGTTTTTGACTCGCCGGCGGGGTACCCTAAAATTCGCCGTCGTTCGCCCCGACGCCAGCGCCTGCTTCGTCGCCCGCGTGGCGTGCGTTGGCGTAGGCGGGCGGGTTCCGCGTGCGGAGTCGAGTCATGCGTTCCCTGCCGTCGGCCCGCGTCGTTCTCGCCGGCGTTCTCGCCTCCTGTCTCGTGCTCGCGGGTGGCGGGCGGGCTGCAGCCGAGGCTGAGGCCGTCGTCGTGCCCCTGCGGTTGCCGCTCGTCGGGACCCGCGACACGCAGGCGGAGGGAGCGATCGTGCGGGCGCTGGAGCGGCTGCGCGGCGCGGCCGGCCAACGGGGCCTGCTCGTGCTGCGGTTCGAGGCTGCGGAGGGGGAGCCGGCCGCCGGTAGCGATTTCGGCCGCGCGCTGTCGCTCGCGCGGTTCCTGTCGTCGCAGCGGGTGGCGGGCGTGAAGACGGTGGCCTGGCTCCCCGACGGCGCCACGGGCCACGCCGTGCTCGTGGCCCTCGCCTGCGAGGAGATCGCCATGCCGCCGGACGCGACGCTCGGACCGGCCAACGCCGCCGAGCCGGCCGTCGACGACGCGATGCGGGCGGCCTACGCGCAGATCGCGGGCCGGCGCCGGGCCGTGCCGGCGGCAGTCGCCCGGGCCTTCGTCGATCCCGCCGCCCGGATCGTGCGCGCGGCCACCGACCAAGGGGAGCGGTTTGTGGACCGCGGCGACCTCGACCGCGTCAGGCAGGAGGTGGCGGTGCTGGAGGTCGAGGACCTCGAGCCCGTGCCCCTCTCGCTCTCGGGCCGGCGGGCGCGGGAACTGGGATTCGTACGGCTGCTGGCGCCGGGGCCGGCCGAGCTCGCCCGCGGTCTGGGCCTGCCCGAGGCGGCCCTCGCCGCCGACCCCTCGCTCGGCGGCGCCTGGCGGCCCGCGCTCGTGCCCTTCTCCGGGCCGACCACGGCCGCCGCGGTGGCCCGCGCCCGGGCCGCCATCGACCGGGCCGTGGCCCAGGGCGCGAACCTCGTCTGCCTGCGGATCGACAGTGCCGGCGGGCTGCCGGACCAAAGCCTCGTGCTCGCCGGCGCGCTTGCCGCCCTTGATCCGGCGGAGGTCCGCACGGTGGCCTACGTGCCCCGCGAGGCCCGCGGTGACGCGGCGCTCGTGGCGCTGGCCTGCGACGAACTGGTGATGCACCCGGCGGCGGCGCTCGGCGGCGAGGGCAACGCGGCGATCGGCGCACGGCAGGGGGAGGCGATCGCGGAGGGCTGGCGCGGGGGCGTGGCCCAGGTCCGCGGGCGGCCGTGGTCGCTGCCGGTGGCCCTCGTGGTGCCGGGCGTGGACGTGAGCCGCGCCGTGCAGCGCGGCACCGGCCGCGTGGCCTGCTTCTCCGCCGCCGAACTCGCCCGCCGGCCGGATCGCGACACGTGGGAGATCGGCCAGCCGGTGGGCACCGGCCCGCTCCTCCTCGACGGCCGCAAGGCGGAGTCGCTCGGCCTCGCGACGCACCTCGTCGACGACGTCGCCGGCCTGCGGCAGGCGTACGGCCTCGCGGCCGACATGGCGATCGCCGAGCCCGGCTGGGCCGAGCGGCTGCTCACGGCCCTGGCCAGCCCCGAACTCGCCTGGCTGCTGCTCCTCATCGGCGGCGCCGGGCTGTACATCGAGCTCAAGACACCGGGCGTGGGCCTCGGCGGTTTCGTGTCGATGGTGGCCTTCATCGTCTACTTTTGGAGCCAGCACCTGCAGGGCACCTCCGGCTGGCTGGAGGTGATGCTGTTCCTCGCGGGCCTGTTCTGCGTGGCCGCGGAGATCTTCGTACTGCCCGGCGTCGGCGTGCTCGGCCTGGGCGGCGGCCTGCTCGTGATCGCGTCGCTCGTCCTCGCCAGCCAGTCGTTCGTCCTCCCCGCCAACGATTACCAGATCCGGCGGATGGAGTGGTCGCTCGTGGGCGTGCTCGGGGCCACGGCGGGCGTGGCCACGATCGGCTTCCTGCTCCGGCACTGGCTGCCGGCCACGCCGGTGCTCCGCGACGTGCTGCTCGTGCCGCCGGTGGAGGCCGTGGAGCCGGCCGGCGAGGACCTCGACGCGCTGCTCGGCGTCGACGGGACGACCACCTCCCGGCTCGCGCCGGCCGGCAAGGCGCGGATCGCCGGGATCGTCCGCGACGTCACCAGCGATGGCGCGCTGATCGAGCCCGGCGTCGCCGTCCGCGTGATCGACTGCCGTGGGGGCCGGCTTCACGTGAGGCCGCTGTGAGCCGATGACCGCACTCCTCTGGGTCGGTGCGCTGTTGCTCGTGGGCCTCGGCATGCTGGTGCTCGAGGTGTTCCTGCCGGCGGGCGGCGGGCTCGGGTTCCTGAGCCTCGTGGCGATCGTGGCGGCGGTGGCGCTGGCGTTCGTGGAGCACGGGGTCGCCTGCGGCATGGGCGTGCTGGCCTTCGCGTTCGCCGCGGTGCCCGCGGTGCTCGGACTGGCCTTCCGCTGGTTTCCCGACACGCCGCTCGGCCGCCGCGTGCTGCCCCCGCCGCCGGTGCCCGACGACGTGGTGCCCGACGCCGAACGCCGCCGGCGGGTGCGGGAGCTCGTCGGTCGCCGCGGTCGCGCGGCGAGTGAACTGCTCCCCTGGGGATCGGTCGAGATCGGCGGCGAGCGGATCGACGCGGTGAGCGAGGCCGGGCCCGTGGCGGCCGGCACCGAGATCGAGGTGGCGGCGGTACAGGGGACGGCTCTGGTCGTGCGGCCGGCGCCGCCGCGACCGGACCCGGAGGCCCTGCGGGCGGAACCACCCGAAAAACCTGCTTCCGCCCCGGCGCCGCGGCTCTCGCCGGTGCTCGAGGCGTTCGAGTTCGAGGACCTCGGCCGCCCGGAACCTTGACGGCCCCCCGTCCCCGAACGAGTCTTGCTGAGACAGTCCTTCGTCGGAGTCCACCGTGCTCAAGCTTCTGCCGCTGATCCTGCTCGCCGTGGCGATCTTCGTCGCCCTGCTGTTCTTCGCCCTCGTGGCCCGTTACCTGCGGCTGTGGGTGCAATCCTACGCCTCGAGCGCCGGCATCGGCCTCTTCGACCTCGTGGCGATGAGCTTCAAGAAGGTGAACCCCACGGTCATCGTGCGCAGCAAGATCATGGCCGTGCAGGCCGGCCTCGGCGATTCCAGCGGCGTCACCCGCCAGGCGCTCGAGGCCCACTATCTCGCCGGCGGCCGCGTGCCGTTGGTCGTGCAGGCATTGATCGCGGCCAACAAGGCGAAGATGAAGGAGCTCAACTTCAAGCTCGCCACGGCCATCGACCTGGCCGGCCGCGATGTCCGCGAGGCGGTGCAGACGAGCGTCTACCCGAAGGTCATCGACTGCCCCGGCAAGAACAGCGGCCGCGAGTCGCTCGACGCCGTGGCCAAGAACGGCATCCAGCTGAAGGTCAAGGCCCGCGTCACGGTGCGGACGAACCTCAATCAGCTGATCGGCGGGGCCACCGAGGAGACGATCATCGCCCGCGTTGGGGAAGGCATCGTGTCGGCGATCGGCTCGGCGGAACGGCACTCCGACGTGCTCGAGAACCCCGACGTGATCTCGAAGACGGTGCTCGCCCGCCGCCTCGATGCCAACACCGCCTTCGAGATCGTGTCGATCGACATCGCGGACATCGACGTGGGGGCCAACATCGGCGCCCGCCTCCAGGCCGACCAGGCCGAGGCCGACACCCGCGTCGCCCGGGCCAACGCCGAGGGCCGCCGGGCGATGGCCGTGGCCCGCGAGCAGGAGATGATCGCCAGCATCGAGGAGAGCCGGGCGGGACTTGTGGAGGCCGAGGCCGAGGTGCCCAAGGCGGTGGCGGAGTCGCTCACCTCCGGGCAGCTCGGCATCGTCGACTACTACAAGCTGCGGAACCTCCAGGCCGACACCGACATGCGGCGATCGATCGCCACCGGCACGCTGCCGACGGCGGCCGCGGCGGTGTCATGAGGATGGACGCGGTGATTGCCGGCCTGCCGTTCGCCGCGGGTTTCGACTGGCTCGAGAGCCTGCTGCCGGTCCTGTTCGTGCTGTTTTGGATCGGCTCGCAGATCGTCAACGCGGTGCAGCAGGCCCGACGTGGCCGCCAGCCGCCGGCCGTGCGGCCCGCGCGGCCCGTCCAGCCCGTTCCCGATCCGGCGCGGGAAGTCGAGGTCCGCGGGGAACTCGATCGGCAGATCGAGGAGTTCCTCAGGCGCTCCCGGACCCCCGCCGCACGACCGGCGCCGCGGCGGCCGACGCCCGTCGATCAGCCGCGGGCCACCCGGACGCCGCGGACCACGACTGGCCAGTCGCCGCCGCCGCTGCCGGCCGCCCCGCCGGCGCAGTCCGCCGGCCGCAGCCCACCGGCCGGCGCGGACGTGGCCCGCCACGTGCACGCCGCGTTCGCGCACGAACTCGAGCACCTCACGTCGTCGCTCGAGGCCGGCGCGGAGCCGCGGCGGTCCACGGCCGCCGCGCCGGCGGCGGACCTGGTCGCGGCCCTGCGGAACCCCGCTTCGCTGCGGCAGCTCATCCTCCTTCGGGAGGTGCTCGATCGGCCCGTGGACCGCTGGTGAGGGGCGTCCGGCATGGGGACACGAGCGACCGCCGCGAGCCCGACGTCCGCCGCGAGCGGCCGCACGCGTCTCGGCTGGATCGGTGTCGGCGTCATGGGCCGCGCCATGGCCGGTCGGCTGCTCGACGCCGGATTCGCGGTCACGCTCTTCAGCCGGCGGCGGGAGTCGGCGGCCGACCTGCTCGCCCGCGGCGCCGCCTGGGCGGACTCGCCGCGGGCGGTGGCGGCCGCGAGCGACGTCGTGTTCACGATGGTCGGCCATCCGGCCGACGTCCGCGCGGTCGTGCTCGGACCCACGGGTGCGCTCGCCGGGCTCGAGCCGGGCGGGATCCTCGTCGATCACACCACGAGCGCCCCGGAACTCGCCGCGGAGATCGCCGCGGCCGCGGCCGCCCGCGGCTGCTGGGCGCTCGACGCGCCGGTGTCGGGTGGTGATCGGGGCGCCCGCGAGGGCACGCTCACGGTGATGGTCGGCGGCGATGACGCTGCCCGCGAAGCGCTCGCCGCCTGCTGGCGGGCCACGGCCGGCACGGTCGTGGCCTGTGGCGGCCCCGGATCGGGGCAGCGGACGAAGCTCGTCAACCAGATCGCGATCGCCTCCGGGATGGTGGGCATGTGCGAGGCGCTGCTGTTCGCGCACCGCGCCGGCCTCGATCTCGAGACCACGCTCCGCGCCATCGCGCCCGGCGCCGCCGGCAGCTGGTCGCTCACGAACCTCGCACCGCGGATCCTGCGGGGCGATCTCGCGCCGGGCTTCATGGTCGAGCACTTCGTGAAGGACATGCGGCTGGTGCTCGACGAGTGCCGGCGGATGAACCTCGACCTGCCGGGGCTGGCGCTCGCCGAGTCGCTCTACGCCCGGCTGATGGAGCAGGGCCGGGGCCGGCTCGGAACGCAGGCACTCGTGCTGGCGCTGGCACAGCAGTCGCACCTGGAGTGGCCGCCGGCGCCACCCCCGCAGCCTGCCTGAACCGCCTGTCCGGCCGGTGATTTTCGGCCGCGCAGGGGGGCGGCCGAGGCTGCCGGGGCGGCTCTTTCCGCGGCCGGGACGATCTCGAAAATCGCGGCTTGAGCGCCGGCCCCCCGTGGTCTACAAGGGCTGCGGCAGGATGGCCTTGGCCGTCCGGACGCGAGCGCGTAGACGAGGACGCCCAAGCCTCGTCTACGCGCTTCTTTTTGAACACGCCGGGCTCCGCCCACGGAAGGGTGGAGGCATGCGATGCGCTGCAGTCCACGGATGGATTCGCCGCCGGTGCTCGCCGTTCTCGCGGCCGTTGCCTGCGCGGCGGCGTCGGCTGGGCCGCTGCCGGTGACCGTGCCGGTCTCCGCCACGCACACGCTCCTCCGTGCCGGCCCGGGCGACGACTTCTATCCGACCGAGCGGGTCGAATCGGGGGCGGCGCTCGAGGTCTGGGCGATCGACGAGTCGGGCTACTGCGCCGTGCGGCCGGTGGCGGGCAGCTATAGCTGGCTGCGGGCCCGCGACGTCGAGCGTGAGGCGGCCGCCGCCCCGCCCGCGCGGAACGTCGTCGCGGTCGTGGTCACCGACGGCGTGCCGGCGCGGGTCGGCTCGCAGCTCAACGACCTGCGGCACGTGTCGCAGGTGGCCCTCGAGGCAGGCGAGCGGGTGCGGGTCGTCGAGACCGTCGTCGTCCGCGACGGGCGGCATGCGGGTGAATGGGTGCGGATCGAGCCTCCGTCGGGCGAGTTTCGCTGGGCCCGCTGCGAGGATCTCGCGCTGCCGCCGGACCTCGCGCCGCCGGCCGCCCCCGTGCCGGCCGCGGGGCTGTCGGCCGCGGGCGAGGCGATCGACGCGCTCCGTGAGGCGGGCGCCGCCGTCCGCCAGGCCGTGGCCGAGGCGGAGGAGGTGGCCACCGCACCGGCCGTGGAGCCCAGGCCGCTCGAGCCGCCGTCGGCCGTCGGCCGGCTGTTCTCCGGCTGGCTACCGCAGGGCGCCGGCGTCTTCGACCCGTCCGCGGCGCCGCAGCCCACCGCTGTCAGCGGCGGCGCGGTGACCGCCAGCGGCGACGAGCTGGCCGACATCGACCTGGCGCTGTCGCTCGCGGTCACCGGCCCAAGCGCCACGTGGAACCTCGTGCCGCTCCGCGACCGGCTGCGGCTGGCCGCCGCGCGGGCCCACTCCGAGAGCGAACGCACCAGGGCCCAGGCGATCGACGCCCGCCTCGCCCGATTCGAGGCCATCCAGTCGGGTCAGCAGACGCTCGTGGCCGGGCCCGCGGGCGATCCCTCGCCCCTGCGGATCGGCGGCATGTGGTCGAGCCTGTCGGCCCTCGGGTCGCGGCCGATCCGGCCCGGTGTCATGTCCGGCGGCGCGCCGGCCGGCGGCCAGCCCACCTGGACGCCACCCGACCAGGTCGAGCGGACCGGCCGGCTGGCGACGGTGGTTTCGCGGCGGCCCGACGCCCCGCGGTGGGCGCTCGTCGACGAGCACAACAACGTCCTCACCTTCGTCACGCCCCAGGCCGGCGTGAACCTGGCGCCGCTCGTTGGGCAGCAGGTCTCGGTCCGCGGCGCGAAGGGCTACATGCCCGAGTACAAGCGGGACTACGTCGTCGCCGCGGAGGCGCGGACGCGGATCGCGTCGGTGCCGACGCCGGGCGGGGTGGCCGGCGACCGGACGCAGTGAGGCGTCAGCGGCGCGCCGGCTCGAGCTGTTCGGCCGGCAGCCAGCGGGCGGCCAGCTCCGCCTGCATCGCCTCCGGTGTCGCCGTCGGCTCGGACCGCGAGCGGGCCACCCCGGTCGCCAGCCGCACGAGCAGTTTCCGGTCGGCGGGCGTGGTGCGGGCCATCCGTCCGGCGAGCCGCTCCACGCCGGCCGGATTCCGTTCGGCCGCTGCCGCGAACTGCGTGACGAACAGGCTGATCTCGTGGAAGTTCGTGGCCGCGGAGTGGACGATGAGCGGCTGCAGCGTGCGGGTGACGAGCTCGAGGCCGAGACCGTCGACGTCGAGGAAGGCGTCGATCTGCACCGCCTGCCGCGGCCGGCCAAGGCCGTCGGGATCGGCGGCGGCGTGGCGGAGCACGACGAGGCACGAGCCGGTGAGCCGCTTGGGCGCCAGCGGACCGGTGTAGCCGCCGCGGCCGTGGAACACGAGCAGGCCGCCACGGTCGGTCCGCTCGCGGTGCAGGAGTGTCACCACGCCCTCGGTGCCGTAGCCATCGGAGAGCCGCCACTGCCCCGGGCCCGTCGGGTCGAGGGCCAGGCGGCTGATGCCCAGCGTCCGCCACAGGTCGACCATCACCTCCGGCTTCGCGATCACGAAGTCGAGCAGGGCCGGATCGCAGGTCACGACCTCGGTCGGCAGGCGGCGAAACAGCGTCGCCGCCCGGAGGCTCTCGGCCGCAATCCGCCGGTGCGGTTCGGCCATCCGCTCCAGGGGCACCGCCGTGGTGGCCCGGCGGCGGGCGTCCCGCCCCGAGGCCGCCGCGTCGCCCAGCGCCGCCGCGATGCCGCCCTGCGGCAGGGCCGGTGACTCGGCGCCGCGGACGATCCCGGCCGCGACGGCCAGGCCGATCGCCAGCGCCACTGCGCGGCTGTCCATGGAAATCCCCCCGGCTCGACATGCCCCTCTCGACGGCGGCCGTCCGCCGTCTCCCGGGGCAGTTTTCGGCCTGCGGCGCCGCTCCGGCCCAATGATTTCGCCGGAGTTTTCCCGGGCCTTTCCCAGCTTGCCCGGACGGGCGTTTCGGCCCGAATCGTGGCTTGGCCCGGTGCCGCACCTTTCCTACCATCCCGCCCCGCGTCCGTCCGCCGGATCACCACCGCGTCGATGCTCCACCTCCACGTTCCATCCCCCGACGGTGCCGCGGCCGACGAGCCTGCGCCGCGGCCGCATGCGCCGACGAGCCTGCTCGGCCGGGGCCTCGTGCACTGGACGCACGCCTGCCTGCGGTGGCCGCTGGCCATCGTGCTTGCGGCGCTGGTCTCGGCCGCGGTCGCGGGCCTCTTCACCGCGCGGCACCTCGGCTACAAGGTGAGCCGCGTCGATCTGCTCGATCCCGAGAGCGACTACAACAAGCTGTGGATCGACTACATCCGCGAGTTCGGCGAGGACGACGACGCGGTGATCGTCGTGGAGGGCCGCGGCCGCGACGACGTGATCGCCGTGCTCGGCGAGCTGTCCCGCCAGGTGGCCGGGCGACAGGACCTGTTCCGCTCGGTGCTCCACGAGGTGGACCTGTCGCGGATCCGCGCCAAGGGCCTGCACTACCTCACGGCCGCCGACCTCGCCGAGATCGACCGGTTCATCGAGCGGACGCAACCGATCCTCGCCGGCGGCTGGCCGCAACTGAAGGTGGCCGCGATGGTCGGGGGCCTGGCCGGGCAGATGGTGGCCGGCGGGCCGGCGGGCGCCGACGAGCCGCCCGCCGCCGCGCTCGAGCGGTACAGCGAGGCGCTCCTGGCGGGCGTGGAGTCGGCGTCGCTCGAACGCGAGCCGCAGCCGGCCGATTACGTCTCGCCGTGGCGCAGCATGCCGGAATCGCTGGGCACGCTCCGCGATCTCTCCAGCGAGCACCTGCTGGCGAAGGACGGCCGGCTGGGGTTCGTGCTCCTGCGGCTGGTGAAGGCCGACGGCGGGTTCGCCGGCGCCTCCGCCGCCACCGATGAACTGCGACGGATCATCGGGGCCGTCGGCGACCGGCATCCCGAGACGACGATCGGCCTCACCGGGCTGCCGGTGATGGAAGACGACGAGATGCGGTCGAGCCAGCAGTCGATGGTCTGGGCCAGCGGTCTGTCGCTGGCCGCGGTGGTGATCGTGATCATCGCCGGTTTCGGCGGCATCCGTCACGCCCTGATGGCCAACGGCGTGCTCGTGATCGGCATGGCATGGGCCTTCGGCTGGGCAACCGCGAGCGTCGGTCACCTCAACATCCTGAGCGTGACCTTCACGGTCACGATGATCGGCGTCGGCATCGACTACGGGACGTACTACGTGGGCCGGTACCTGGAGCTCCGCCGGGCCGGCCGCTCCTGCGAGGCGGCGCTCGTGGAGACGAGCGGCGCGGTGGGCCCGGGCATCCTCACCGGCGCGATCACCACCGCCGTGGCGTTCTTCTGTGCGGCGCTGACGAGCTTCGTGGGCGTCGCCGAGCTCGGCATGATCGCCGGTGGCGGCATCCTCCTCTGCTGTGCGGCCGAGCTGCTCGTGCTGCCGGCCGTGGTGGCGCTCGTGGACCGGGGCCCGCTCGGCCGCCGCATCCCCGAGCCCGTGCCGGTCCACGCCTGGCTGCGGCCCCTGGTGCGGCATCCGCGGTTCGTGGCCCTGGCGGCGCTGGCGGGCACCATGGCGCTGGCCGGCGGGCTCCACGAGCTCGACTACGACCACAACCTGCTGAACCTCCAGCCCGAGGGGCTGGAGAGCGTGGCGGTCGAGAAGAAGCTGCTCGAGGAGTGCGATCAGAGCGTGTGGTATGCCCTCTCGATCGCCGATTCCCGCGAGGAGTTGCTCGCCCGCAAGGAGCGGCTCCAGGCCCTGCCGAGCGTGGAGCGGGTCGACGAGATCGCGTCGCTGTTGCCGGCCGACGAGGACCTCAAGCGTCCGATCATCGAGCGGATCCGGCAGCGGCTCGCGTCCCTGCCCGAGCGGCCCCCGGAGATTCCCGTCGACCGGCTCGACGCCCTCGGCGAGACGCTCGCCTGGGCGCAGGGCGAGGCGGCGAAGCGGCCCGGCGGCCTGCGGACGGCCTGGCACCTCGAGCGGGCCCGCGAGACGCTCCGCCGCCTCGGCCCCGCCGACTGCTACCGGGCCCTGGCCATGTTCCAGCAGCGGGCCGCCGGCGACCTGCTCACCAGGCTCCATGCCCTGGCCGGCGTCGCCGACCCCGCGCCGCCGCGGCTCGACGACCTGCCGCCGAGCCTCGTGGAGCGGTTCGTCGGCTCGAGCGGCCGTCACCTGCTCAAGATCTACGGCCGCGGCGACATCTGGAACTTCGCCTCGCTGGAGCGGTTCGTGAAGGAGGTCCGCAGCGTCGACGCCCGGGCCACCGGCAACCCGCTGCAGGCCTACGAGGCGTCGCTGGAGATGAAGCGGAGCTACGAGCAGGCCGCCCTCTACGCCCTGATCGTGATCCTCGCCGTGCTGTGGCTCGACTTCCGCAACCTGACCAACGCGGTGCTCGCGGCCCTGCCGCTGGCCCTGGGGATGGCCCAGACGCTCGGCCTCATGGGCCTGGTCGGCATCGATCTCAACCCCGCGAATCTGATCGGCATCCCGCTGATCCTCGGCATCGCGGTCGACTACGGCGTGCACATCGTGCACGACTCCCTGGAGCGGCCGGCCCCCTACCGGATCAGCGCCTCGACCGCCAACTCGGTGCTCGTCGACGCCCTGACGACGATCCTCGGATTCGGCGCCCTGATGGTGGCCAGCCACAAGGGGCTGGAGAGCCTCGGCCGCGTGCTCACGCTGGGCGTGACGACCTGCACGATCACGTCGCTGGTGCTCCTGCCGGCGATCCTGGCGCTCGTGCGGCCGGGTCGGCCCGCGACGGCGGAGGCCGTGGAGGAGGCCGACGCCGCCGCCGAGCAGCTCCGTGCCGCGTGAACGGCGGCGGGCGGCCGCCCAGCCCGCGGCAGCGACCCTTCGGCCCGCGCTCCGCGTCAGACCATGAGCCGGCGGGCGCGGGCGGTCACGGGCCAGCGGTCGACGGCGCGGCCGCGGTCGACGACCACCACCTCGGCGTGCAGCGCCACCGTCGGGCAGACGTGCCGCGGCAGCGCGTAGAGCACCGTCCCCTCGGGAAACTCGGCCGCCCGCGGCGTCTGCACGACGAGGTGCTCCTCGTTGTGGACGGGAAAGGTGGCGTCCTCGAGGCCGAAGATGCGCACTCGAGGGTGGGGCATCTCGCTGGCCACCGCCTTGTGCCCGAGGTCGAGGCACAGGCGGTCGGGGGTCGGGCGGCTCACCACCCGCACCAGCAGCACGGCGGCGTTGAGGAAATCGAGGTCGGGGCTGACCACCGGTTGACCCGCATCCCAGAGCACGGTGGTGCCCGCGCCGACCTCGACGCCCGCATGTTCCGCGAGGATCGGGAACGTGGGCGTGCCGCTGGCCACGACCAGCGGCACCGGCAGCCCGGCAGCGCGGAGTTCGTCACGCAGGCTCCACACCGGGGCGAACGTCGCGGCCACGGCGGCCCGCAGCCGGTCGTGGTCGGCATCGTGGAGGTGGCCGTCGTAGGCATGCAGGCCGCCGGCGGTGAGGCCGGGCGTGGCGGCGATCGTCCGGTACAGGGCGGCCGCGGCCGGGCCGGCGGCGATGCCCGTGCGGTGCATCCCGACGTCGAGGTCGACCAGCACGTCGAGGGTCACGTCGCGGGCGGCCGCCGCCGCGGCGAGGTCGGCGACCCCGCGGTCGCCGTCGGCGAGCGCGTGGAAGCGGGTCTGCGGGAAGCGGCGGACGAGTTCGGCGAGGCGGCCCGCGGTCGGGCCGATGGCCGGGTAGGCGAGCAGCACGTCGTCGGCGCCCGCCGCGGCCGCCATCTCCGCCTCCGCGATCGTGGCCGCCTTGAACTTCCCCACGCCCCGGTCGAGGAACATGCGGACCACCTGCGGCAGCTTGTGAGTCTTGACGTGCGGCCGTAGCCGGTCGGCGCCGCCGGCCTGCGCGATCGTGCGATCGATGTTGGCGGCGATCCGCTCCGGGTAGACGAGCAGGGCCGGCGACGGCACCTCGTCCTCGTTGTCGATCCGATACCAGTCGCCCGCCATGTCGCCTCCGCGGCTTTTCGTCACCCGAACGAGTCTACCCGCGGGTCCGCCTGACGCGGGTGGGCGGCAGCGACGAAATCTCCGCCGAAACGGCCTTGTGCCGGCCGGCTTCCGCGCGGTACCTCCCCACCTTTCCCCTCGTCCCCACCCGGTGTCGCATGCACTCGCCCCGCTCCGCCCGCATCTTCGTCCCGCTGCTCGCCGCGGCGCTCGTCGCCGGCGGGACGCTCCGCGCCTCCCAGGGGCCCGACCGGGTCGTGGACGTCGTGCTCGAGGACCAGTTTCGGAACCGCCGCGAGACCGCCCTCCTCCGCGGGGACGTCGTCGTGCTCGTCTACGCCGACCGCAAGGGCGCGGAGGCGGCCCTGGAGATCGGCCGCCGTCTGCACGTCCGCTTCCATCCCACGGCCGCGGACGCGGCCGCCACCGAGTGGTCGCGGCAGCCGGTCGTCGGCCTGCCCGGCTGGCCGGCCGGCGCTCACGTGCCGGAGGTGCACGTGATCCCCGTGGCCTGCATCCCCGAGGTGCCCAAGGCCATGCGGCCCGTGGCCCGGGCGCGGCTGCGGAAGGAATCGGAGTTCGTCTCGGTGTGGCTCGACTTCGACGACTGCATGCGGCGGCAGTTCGGCATGGCGCCCGAGACGCCCAACGTCGCCATCGTCGACACCTACGGCCGGGCCCATGCCACGCTCTCCGGCCACCTGGACGAGCGGACGTTCGAGGAGGTCGTGACCGCCATCCAGCGGCTGCGCATGCAGGCCCGCCCCGACGCCCGCACGGCCGCCATCCCCGCGTCCACGCCGCGCTGACCGCCGGCGCTACCGCTCCCGGTCTTTGAGCCGCCGACTGGCGCGGGCGAGCGTCTCCCGCTCCTCCGGCGTGAGGCTCGCCTCGCCGCTGCGGCTGATCTTGGCGAGGATCCGGTCGACCGTCTCGTCGAGCGAAGCGTCGGCGTCGTCCGTCTCGTCTCCCGGACGCACGATCCGCATCCGCGGCCGGCGGCGGAAAAGCCGCTCCGTCCAGCCGCCGAGGTCCTCGAGGCTCCAGCCGCGCCAGGCATAGAGCAGCCCGAACACGGCCCCCGCCAGGTGGGCGACGTGGGCCACGACGAGCTTCGCGTCCTCGGCGCCGCCGCGGGCCCCGCTCAAGGCGCCGCCGAAGTCGATCGCGATGTACAGCACGCCCAGCGCCCACACCGGCACCGGCAGCACGCCCCAGAAGTAGACGGTCTGCTGGGGGAAGTACCAGATGAAGACGGCGAGCACGGCCATCACGCCGCCGCTGGCCCCCACGAGCCGGACGTTGATTCCGGGCTCCTGGAACTGCTCACCCACCACCCAGAACAGTCCCGCCATGATGATCGCGGTGCAATAGAACCGCAGAAACTCCGCCCGCCCCATCGTCGCTTCGACCTCGCGGCCGAAGAAGAACAGCATCAGCATGTTGCCGAGGAGGTGGAACGGCGAGAACCGCTGGGTGAGGCCGATGCCCCGGAGCTTTTCCTGGAGTTCGAGGCTCGGGCCGTCGTGCAGGAAGCCGTAGGTGAGCAGCTGCCAGAAGTTCCAGGGGTGGCTGGTGAGGTTCGAGTGCAGCGAGAAGATGTCGTTGAGGCACAGCCGCAGCGGGAAGACCTCGCGGAACAGATCCCCGGACAAGACGAAGTTCGCCAGCCAGATGCCGACGTTGAGGGCGATGAGGATCGACACGCCGCTCCACCCGGCGGCGAACGCGTCGCGCGGGGGGCGGTAGTAGCCGCGATCCTGGAATCCCATGGGGTGGCCGGCTGGAGGGTGGCGGGCGGGTGGAACGATCCCCGGACCGAGCCTGCATCGTAGGGGTGGCGGCGGACCGGCGGCAACGCCCGCGGTCGCCGCGGGGCGGCTACACTGTGGCCCGGCGGGCCCGTGGCCCGGCGGTGTGGCCGCCGGGCGGCCCGGCGGAAGGCAGGCTCACGAAACGGAAAGGGATCGCGACGATGGCGACGAACGGCGGGCTCGGCCGCAAGCTGCGGATGGGGATCGTGGGGGGAGGCCAGGGCTCGTTCATCGGGCGGGTGCACGTCACGGCCGCGGTCCTCGACAATCGGGCGGCCCTCGTGGCCGGAGCGTTCTCGAGCGACGCCGCCCGCTCCAAGGCCAGCGCCGCCGACTACGACGTCGATCCCGCCCGGGCCTACGGCTCCTACCATGAGATGTTCGACAAGGAGCGGGCCCTGCCGGCCGGGGAGCGGATCGACTTCGTCTCGGTCACGACGCCCAACCACATGCACTTCCCGGTGGCGAAGGCGGCGGTCGAGGCCGGCTTTCACGTCGTCTGCGACAAGCCGCTGACGCTCACCCTCGCCGAGGCGGAGGAGTTGGCCAAGGTCGTGGCCCGGTCCAGCGTCGTGTTCGCCGTGACCCACAACTACACCGGCTACCCGCTCGTGCGGCAGGCCCGGGAGATGATCCTCTCCGGCCAACTCGGCGAGATCCAGGCGATCCGCGCGGAGTACATCCAGGGCTGGCTGCGGACCAGGCTCGAGAGCGAGGGGCAGAAGCAGGCCGCCTGGCGGACCGACCCGACGAAGAGCGGCGCCGCCGGCTGCTTCGGCGACATCGGCACCCACGCCTACAACCTGGGCCGCTTCATGACCGGCCTGCTCCCGGAAAAGATCAGCGGCCACCTGAAGATCTTCGTGCCCGACCGGCCGCTCGACGACTACGGCACGGCCGTGATCCGCTATGAGAACGGCGCCCTGGGCACGGTGACCGCCTCGCAGATCAGCCACGGCCGTGAGAACGACCTGCGGATCCAGATCGACGGCACGCTCGGCAGCCTCGAGTGGCACCAGGAGGAGCCGAACAAGATGCTCGTGCGGCACAACGGCAAGCCGCACCAACTCTACACCCGCGACCCCAACGCCCCGTTCATGAACGAATCGGGACGGGCCGCCTGCCGGCTCCCCTCGGGCCACCCGGAGGCGTTCTTCGAGGCCTTCGCCAACGTGTACCGCGCCGCCTTCGACGCCATGGCTGCGGCGGCCGGCGGCGGGACGTTCGAGCGGACGAACACCATCTACCCGAACATCCACGACGGCGTGGAGGGGATGTACTTCATCGAGCAGGCGGTGGCCTCGAGCCGGGCCGACGGCGGCTGGCTGCCGCTGAAGCACCCGCTGGCCAGACGGTGAGCCGCGACATGGCCTCGACCGACACGCGGTATTTCGTGTTCGACATCGAGAGCGTGGCCGACGGGCCGCTCGTCGCCCGGCTGAAGTATCCCGGCGAGAAGCTCGCGCCGGAGAAGGCGATCGCGAAGTACCGGGCCGAGCTGCTCGCCGAGAACGGCAAGGACTTCATCCCCTACACGTTCCAGCTGCCGGTGTCGCTGGTCATCGCCCGGTTGGGCAAGGACCTCGGCCTGATCGATCTCGTGGCCCTCGACGAGAAGGAGTCCCGCCCGCACGAGATCGCGCGGCTGTTCTGGGACGGCTGGCGGAAGTACGGCCGGCCGCGGCTCGTGAGCTTCAACGGCCGGGGCTTCGACATGCCGCTGCTCGAGCTGTGCGCCTTCCGCTACGGGATCCCGATTCCGGACTGGTTCGCCGAGGACGCCCGGAACTTCGACCAGCCCCGCTACCGCTACAACACGGCGGCCCACTTCGACCTCCACGAGTGGCTGACGAACTCCGGCGCCTCGCGGTTCGCCGGCGGCCTGTCGCTGGCCGCCAACCTGATCGGCAAGCCGGGCAAGATGGAGGTCGCCGGCCACATGGTGCAGGATCTGTGGGACGCGGGGAAGGCGGCCGAGATCCACGACTACTGCCGCGGCGACGTGCTCGACACATATTTCGTGTTCCTGCGGTCCCGGGTGGTGGCGGGGGACATCGACCTCAAGCACGAGCAGTCGCTCATCGAGCGGGCCCGCGAGTGGATCGAGTCGAAGGCGGAGTCGAGCCCGGGGCTGGGCCGCTACCTGGCGGCGTGGGGAGATTGGAAGAGCCCCTGGTGACGTGCCGCCGGCCCACGGGCTGCGTCCGCCTCCGGCAGGGAGTAGACTCACTCAAGTCGCGGGAAGCGCGGCTCGTCCCAAGGAACGTCTCCTATGCCTGCCTTCCGCCGTGCGATCGTCCTCGCCCTTCCGCTCCTGGCCGCCGCCGCCTCGCGGGCCGCGGACCTGCCCGCCTTTCCCGGCGCCGAGGGATTCGGTGCGACCACGGCCCACGCCCGTGGCAAGCCCGTGTTCCGCGTCACGCGGCTCGACGACGTCGATGCTCAGCAGAAGCCCCAGCACTTCCAGTCACCCGACAAGGTGGGCGGCCTGCGCTGGGCGCTGACCGCGGCCGAGGCGGCCGGCGGCGGCTATATCGTGTTCGACGTGGCCGGCACGATCCAGTTGCGTCGCGACGCCGAAGTGCCGGCGAACGTCTACATCGCCGGACAGTCGGCCCCGGGCGGCGGCATCGCCGTGACGGGCGGCAGGATCGTGGTCCGCGGCCGCGACGTCGTGATCCGCAACATCCGGCACCGCGGCGGCCTGAAGCCCGAGGGGGATGCGATCCTCGTCAACGAGCCGGCGGCGAACGTCGTCCTCGATCATGTCTCCGTGTCGTTCTTCCGCGACGGGGCCGTCGACACGGTGGGGGCGAAGGACGTCACAATCCAGTGGTGCCACATGGGCGACGCGATCGACGCCCTCACCGACGAGCCCTACCACGGCCTGCCCAATCTGCTCCGCACCAAGTCCGACCGGATCACGATCCACCACTGCTACTACACCCACGCCCACACCCGCGTGCCGCTCTTCACGCCCCACTCCTACGTCCAGGACGACTCGGCCCGGGGCGGCCTGATCGAGTTCTCGCACAACGTGATCTACAACTACCGCAAATACCCGTCGTCGTTTCCCGCTCCGGATGGCAAGGGCAATGCGATCGGCAACCTCTACGTGCCTGGCCGCCACACCCACGGCTCCGGCACGCCGCGCGGCGTGATCGAGGGGGACAAGAACTTCACGATCTTCGTCAAGGACAACATCGCCCTGTCGAGTTTTTCCGACTGCCCGGGCCACGACAACAAGGTGAAGGGGGAGAGCAACGACCATCACGTGCACCGCGGCAAGGATGCGCCGGTGGCGGGCTGCCGGCCGAATGCCACGCTGCCCGAGACCGCCGTCCTGCACAACCCGCAGCCGGGGCGGTTCAACGTCGCCGACAAGCGGTTCGCCGAGATTCCGCCGCTCACCTATCAGCCGCTGCCCGAGGCCGTAAGCGCCGTGGTGGCCCTGTTCGGCGCCCTGCCGCACGACGCCACCGACCAGCGGCTCCAGAACGAGCTGCTCACCCACACCGGCGAGTGGAAGATGAAGCAGCCCGACGACAAGAATGTCTACGAGGGCCAGGCGGCGCCGGACGCGGACGCCGACGGCATGCCCGACGCCTGGGAGAAGAAAAAGAAGGGTCGGAACCTCATGCCCAACGGGCACGACCTCGACAAGCGGTACGAGAACATCGAGGTCTACCTCCAGGAGCGGATGGACCAGCTCGTGAAGGCCGCCCCCGACGTGAGGGCCTGGCAGCGGCTCATGGGCGGCCGCTGACCCTGGCGGATCGCCAGTCCGGCGGAGCGTTGCGACGCGATCGCCACGGAACTATGCTCGCGCCGACGGCCGATCGCTTCGGCCGCCCCCCTCGCCGACGCGAGCCCGCCATGAGAAGTTCTGCCCGCTCGACCCGCGGCCCGGCCGTTGCGGCCCTGCTCGTCGTCTCCTTGTCCGCCGGTGCGGTCGCAGAGGACGACTTTCCCGTCAGGGCCCGCGGCAATGCGGCCCGGGAGGGGCGGCGGGCCCGGGTGGCGGAGGCCCCACCCGAAGAACCGGTCGGTCCGTTCGTCCTCGTGCTCGCCAACGGCGACCGTCTCACAGGCACGGTCGTCGGACTCGAAGCCGGTCGGCTCCGGTTCCGGCCGGACGCCACGGGTGACGTCGACCTGGCCGTGCCGGTGGCGAAGATCGAAGCCTTTGAACGCAGCCGGCCGGAGGACCGCGTCGAGCCGCGCGGCGACCGCGTGTATCCCGTCGCCGGCGGCGTGATCCACGGCGTGCTGACGGACATCGACGCCCGCCGGATCGCGATCGACGCGCACCTCGTCGGGCCGCTCGAGCTCGACCTGGAGAACGTCGCCGCCTTCGTTCGCCACGATGCGGAGCAGCCGGAACGGACGGCGGCCGACGCCGCGCACGAGGTCCATGGATCGGCCGGCAGCCGGCTGGTGGGACAGGTCGCCTTCGGGCCGACCGGCGTGAAGGTGTCGTCGCCGGGGCTCACGGCCGAGATCGCCCTGCGGGAGGTGACGGCGATCCTGTTCCCGGTCGTGGAGACGGCGGTGGCGACTGCCGCGGAGCGGCCCGCGACCTGCACGGTCGAACTCGTGAACGGCGGCGAGATCGTGGGCACGGCGCCGCGCCTCGAGGAGGAGCGGATCGTGGTGGACGTCGGCGGCACGCGCACGGCGGCGGTGCCCCTCGACCACGTGGCCCGGGCCGGTTTCGGTGCGGCGGCAGCCGGCGGCGGCAGCCGGCGGGTGCTCCTGTGGACCAGGTGCGCCGACCCGGACGAGGAGGCCGCCCACATGGCGGAGGCGCTCGAGGCGGGCCTGCCCGCGGGCTGGAAGGTCGTCGTCGACGCCGACACCGGCGATGCGGATCAGCTGGCGGCCGCGCTCAAGCCGGCCGGCGTGCTCGTCGTGGCCGAAATGGAGAGCTTCGACGCGGACGAACTGCCGGAACCCGGTGAGCTCGGCCGGGTGCTGCGTGCGTTTCTGGCCCGTGGCGGGACGGTGGTGCTGGCGGGCGTGAACGAGTCGGACTACTGGAGCGAGGCCGGTGTCGTCGCCGTCTCGTCGGCGATCCGCGTGGACGACGAGGAGGAGTTCACGATCGCCCGCGGCCATCCGCTGGGACGCGGCGTCGGCGTCTCGTTCGCGGCGGAGAACGGCACGTACGAGTACGAGACGGACGACGAGGCCCTGCGGCCGGTGGCCACGCGGGACGGCGGCGGCGCGGCGGTGCTCGTCAAGAAGGCCGGTCGGGGCACGATCGTGCTCCTCGGCATGGACTACTACGAGCGGAGCGAGGCCATCGACCGCCTGCTCGTCAACGCGGTCACGCAGGGCCGCGGCCTGCGCTGAGCGGGCGCCACCGGCTCACGGGCTCTCGGCTGCGGCGGGCTCGGCCGGTTCGGCGGCGGGTGCCGCGGCCTCGACCGGCTCCTCACCGGCTGTCGGCGGCGGGGGCGCGAACGACGCGGCCGGCTCGTCCTTCCGGGGCGGCGCGAGGGCCGCGGCCACGGCCTTGGCCGCCAGCCGGGCCTCGTCGGCGAGCTTGCCCTTGGGCCCGCGCGCCGTGACCGTCACCAGCCGGCCGTTGACGAGGAGGGCCAGGCAGGCCTTCTCGACCGGCTCCTTCCGCGGTCCCACCGTCTCGTCGCCGGGAGTGGCGTAGGCCACGGCGTGGTGGCCGCCCAGCGTCACCGCGGCCGGCTTCTTCACGAGCGTGCTCGCGCCGTCCTGGCTGAAGGTCTCGGCCAAGCCCGCGGCGATCGCCTGCACGAAGGCGTCGTGGCTGTCCGCCGTCACCTCGGTGAGGCCCGCCGGCGGATCGGCGGCGGTGATCGTCACCGACGGATGGCTCTTCTGGGCCGTCGGCGTGTAGCGGACGAGGTAGTCCTTCGACCGGGGGCCGCGGGCCCACCCCTGCGGCGACGCCACGGCCAGCCGCCCCGCGTCGACGACGACCGCCGTGGCCGGATCGACCGGGGGCAGCTTCTCCTCCGGCGCCGGGGCGGCCGCTGCCGCCCCGGGTTTCTTCGCCTTCGTCTTCTTCTTCGCCGCCGGTTCGGCGCAGCCCGCGACCATGCCGAGCACGGCCGTGGCGACGAGGCACGCGGTGGCGAAGCGGCGGCTGGTCACAGTCACTCCGTGATCGGTTCCTTGATCAGCTGGACGAAGTGGTTGGCCCCGAGCTCGGCCGCCTTCTTCTCGGCGGCCCGCTTGTCGGCGTACTCGAACATCGCCAGCCGCTTCATCGCCTGGTTGAACACGCCCCAGTAGGCCTTCATCCGCACCTCCTTGGCGACCTTCTTGCGGCTCGGCTTCTTGGCGGCCGCCTTCTTCGGCTCCTTGACGGCCTTTTCCTTCTTCTCCTTGGCGGGCTTCTCCTTGGTGGCCTTCTTGGTCTTGCCGCGGGCCTCCGCGGCGTCCGCCTGGGCCCGCAGCTCCTTCCGGTTCACCACTTTTCTCGCCATTGTGCCGTCGCCGTCCTTCCCGTGCGTGGCGGCCCATGCCGCCGTGGAGTGAATGCACCGGGGCGCCGCGGCCGGCCGTTGCCGGCGGGCCCCCGAGAGGCGGGCAGTATACAGCGGCGCAGGTGGCATTTCGACGGGCGTATACTGGCCCGACATGCCCGCCGCCGTCGCACCCGCCCCGCCGCCGTTCCCCGACTACCGCTCGCTGGCGGACGCCGAGCTCGATGCGCGGATCGCCGCGGTCCGCCGGCGAATGGGCGAGCGGCTCGTGATCCTGGGCCACCACTACCAGCAGGACGGGGTCATCGCCCACGCCGACTTCCAGGGCGACAGCTACCAACTGTCGAAGTCGGCTGCCGCCCGCGGCGGCTGCGAGGCGATCGCCTTCTGCGGCGTCCACTTCATGGCCGAGACGGCCGACATCCTCGTCAACACGCCGGACAAGGTGGCCGCCCGGGGCGGCCGGCGGGTGACCGTCGTGCTCCCCGACATGGCCGCCGGCTGCTCGATGGCCGACATGGCCGCCATCGACCAGGTGGAGGACGCCTGGAGCGACCTGGGCACCGTGATCGACACGGCCGACGTCACGCCCGTCACCTACATCAACTCGGCCGCGAGCCTCAAGGCCTTCTGCGGCCGCCACGGCGGCATCGTCTGCACCTCAAGCAACGCCCGGGCCGTGCTCGACTGGGCCTTCGCCCGCACCAGGCGGGTGCTGTTCTTCCCCGACCAGCACCTCGGCCGCAACACCGCCCGGAAGATGGGCATCCCGCTCGAGGAGATGTGCGTCTGGAACCCGCACGACCCCACGCTCGGCGGCAACGCGCGGCCGCAGCTCGAGCGGAGCCGGGTGATCCTCTGGCAGGGTCACTGCAGCGTGCACGCGATGTTCCGCCCCGAGCACGTCGACGCCTTCCGGGCCAACCTGCCGGGGGTGAAGATCCTCGTCCATCCCGAGTGCTCGATGGAGGTCGTCGACAAGGCGGACCTCGTGGGCTCGACGAGCTTCATCCTCAAGACCGTGGAGGCGGCGCCGCCGGGGTCGAAGTGGGCGATCGGCACGGAACTGCACCTCGTCAAGCGGCTGGAGAAGAACCACCCCGAGCAGACGATCCGCTTTCTCTCCCCGACGATCTGCATGTGCGCGACGATGTATCGCATCGACCTCGCCCACCTGTGCTGGAGCCTCGAGCACCTCGAGGCGGGGAGGCCCGTGAACGTGATCCGCGTCGACGACGAGACGGCGAAGTGGGCCGTGACGGCCCTCGAGCGGATGCTCGCGGTGTCGTGACCGCCGGGACGGTCAGGGGACCGTCACCATGTCGCCCTCCGCGCCGCGGGGGTCGCCATCGCCCATCAGCCGTGGAGGGCGGCGTCGAGAGGTCCGTGGATCGCGAGCAGTCTCTTGTGCCGCGCGAAGGCCCGGTCGCACGCGGCCGCGGCCGCCGGTCGCGGCGTGAAGCGGCGCGGGGTTCCCGAGGCGTGAGCGGCGAGAAAGTCGCCCCAGCCGCCGGCGCGGCCGGCGATGGCCGCGGCGCGGAACCGGGCCAGCAGCGCCGCGCCCCAAGCCGTGCCCTCGGCCGCGCCGTCGAGGATCACGACCGGCGTGCCGAACGCGTCGGCGAGCACCTGGCCCAGCTCCGGCGTCTTCGTCAGGCCGCCGGAGAGGATGATCTCGGTCCGCGGGAAGCCCTGCGCATCGAGGAGCTCGCTGCCCATCCGCAGGTTGAAGATCACGGCCAGGAGCATCGCCTTGGCGGCGTTGCCCGGCGTGGCGTTCGCGTCGTCGAGGCCGAGCAGGGCCGCGGTGCCGCCTCGCGACACGCCGATTCCCGGTTCGTCATCGAGGAACGGGAGCGCCGTGATGCCACCGCAGTCGTCGGGGGCCGCGAGCACGTGCGGCATCACGGCCGCGAACGCGTCGCCGCCGGCCGGCAACGCCCGGCCGAACATCTCCACCACGGCGTTCATCGCCGTCGTGCCGTTGCGGAGGAAGACCATGTTGATCGGCTTCCCGTCGGGCGCGCAGAAGTGGTCGATCGCCCGGGCGATGCCCTGGAAGGGCCGGTCGCCGACGGCGTTGGCGACCACGCTCGTGCCGAAGCTCATCGACACCTGCCCGGCGTCCCCGATCAGCGAGCCGGCGAGCGCCGCCGGCTGGTCGCCCTCGGCGGGCGCCACCGGAATGCCCTGCGGCAGCCCGAGGAGCTTCGCCCCGCGGGCGTCGAGCGTGCCGCCGTCCTGCCCGGCCCGCCGCACCGCCGGCAGCAGGTCGCGAAGCGGCCGCACCCGCGGGCCGCCGGGCTGGGCGGCGACGAGTGCGTCGAAGTCGGCGAGCAGCCGGGCGTCGTAGTCGAGTGACGCTTGGTCGATGGGAAACATCCCCGCGGCGTCGCCGATGCCCAGCGTCCAGCCGCCGGTGAGGAGGTGCGCGATCCAGCCGGCGGGCGTGGTGATGCGGGCGACGCGGGCCGCCAGTTCGGGGCGGTTGCGGATCGTCCACAGCCAGCGGGCGGCCGTGATCCGCTTGGGCATCTTCACGCCCAGCCGCTCGGTGAGCTCGTGCCCCTCCGCCTCGTTGCGGCCGTCGCACCACAGCCGGGCCGGCCCGAGCGGCTCACCCGCCGCGTCGGCGAGCACCTCGCCGTGCATCTGCCCGGAAATCCCGACCGCGAGCACGTCCATCTCCACGCCCAGTGCGGCGAGCTTGGCTCGCAGATCCGCCATGGCGGCGACGAGGGCGGCCTCCCAGTCGCGCGGCCGCTGCTCGTAGCAGCCCGCGGCGAGGCCGGGGACCATGGCGTAGTCGCCCGCGCCTGTGGCGCGGATCCGCATCGCTTCGTCGGTGAAGATCACCGACAGGCCCTGCGTGCCGGCGTCGATGCCCAGGGTGCCCTGTGTCGTGGTCATGGGTGGTGGTTCCGCGGGTCGTGCGCGCGTGGCGCGGTTCAAGTATGGACTGCATACTGTAGCGGCTGACCACCATGAAGCCCCGGGCGCGAGCCCGGGGATCCGGCGATCGCAGACCGCCGCTCCAGCGGGACTCAGGCGTCCCAGCGGACGGACGGTGCCCCGCCCGGGCCGCGGGTGCCGCACATCGCGACCTCGATCCCCAGGGCGCGGGCGCAGGCGGCCTTCGCCAGGGCCGCCCGGTCGGCGCCGGCGGCGTCGCGGGCGTAGGCCACCTGCACGTGGTTGGCCTTGTGGCGGGCCATCAATTGGTCGCGGGAAACGCCGTACGTGACGGCGTGCATGATCGGCCACTGCGGCGTCGTGGCGTCGAGCCGGCGGCGGGTCTCCGCGGGCGGCAGCTTCACGACCTGCGCCCGGCCGATGTCCATGCGGAGTTTCTCCGCGGCCCCCGTGCCGTCGACCCAGATCCGGCTCCACACGATCTCGCCGGGCTTGCTCACGCCGGAGAGCGTGCTGCCGCCGAGGCGGAAGTACATCGGCGGCTGGCGGAAGCCCTCCGCCCCCTTCCAGCCGCCGCTGAAGTGGGCCGGCGGCGCCGCGCCCGAGATCTCGAACACCCACACCCACTGGTCGGTCGTGCCCGAGCGGTCCCAGTCGCCCCAGCGGACGTCGTGGAGCGTGTTCTCCACCGGCTCGCCGAGGGCCGCGTGGATCCGCTGCGTGAGCAGGCCGTCGAGGCCGGCGCACTCGTCCACCTCGTTGCAGTGCACGAGCGGCCCGCCCTTGAAGAGCACCCGCGACGACCCCGCGGCCGTGACCGGCGGCCGCCGCGAGTCGTTGAGTATCCCCTCCACGAGGTCGCTCGCCGGGAGCAGGTCCTTGAGGCCCTGCTGATACTGGATGCCGATCAGGTCGCAGCCGAAGCGGTCGGCGAGCCGCAGAGCGGCGACGTACATCCTGCACTGCAGCAGCACCTGCCGCCGGGTCAGTTCCGTCGCCTCGTCCTTCCCGAAGTGGAATGTCATGCCGGCTTTTTCGAGCCAGGCGAGCACGCCCTTGGCCTCCGCGTCCGAGACCTGCAGCGTCTCGTGGTAGAGCGCGCTTTGGCTGAGCCGCTCCTTGAACACGCCGGTGGCGTGGAGCAGGCGGTCGGGGACGATGGCGTTGTACATCCCCATGCAGCCCTCGTCGAACACGCCCATCAGCGCCTTGCGGCGGCGGAGGTCGGCGGCGATCGCCTCCCCATGCCGCACGAGGGCCGCCGGGATCCGCACGTGGTCGAGCGGCACGACGTGGCTCGTGTCGTGGTGGATAACGCCGCGGGCGAGCCAGGCGGCGAGGTGGCGGTCGAAGCTCGGGCTCGCGAAGTCGTCGGCCCACAGCGTGGCGTAGGGAACGCCCGCCTTGGTCAGCGAGCCGTTGAGGTTGAGCATGCCGACGAGGCCCGGCCACTGGCCCGACCAGTTGGCGACGGTGAGGATCGGCCCCGTGTGCGAGGTCAGGCCCGGCAGGACGTGGTTGGAGTACTGCCAGACCGCCTCGGCCACGACCAAGGGCACGGCGGGGTCGAGCGCGGCGAAGGCGTCGAGTCCCTCGCGGGCGCTCGCGAGGAACCCGTGGCCGCGGGACTTCGCAACCGCGTGGCCGCGGTCGAGCCGCCAGCCCGCGCGGGCGAAGGCGGCGGTGAGGTCGGCCTCCATGGCCTTCTGGGCCGGCCAGCAGACACGGTTGGCCTCCTCGCGGAGATCGCCGCTGGCGACGAGCACGGCGCGGCGGTTCACGGCGGGGTGGCGGGGCGTGGCGCGATGCGGTGCGGCCATCGGCGGGCCTCCGGTTGAAACAGGTGGAAGCGGGACAACTATACTGGTGGCGATCGCGGCCGGGCCATGCATGGGATGGTCCGGTGCGGAGGCACGATTTCCGGAGGCCGACAATGCGACGAGCGTGGCGGATGGTCAGAGCGGCGTGCGCCTCGGTCGTGGCGTTCCTGGCGGCCGGTGCCTGCCTGGCGGCCGATCCGCCGCCGCCGGCTCCCGCGGCGGCCGCTCCCGCCGCGAGCCTCGGCGACTTCAAGCGCTGGGTGATCGCCGCCGACTTCACGCGGGACGGTGCCGAACTGGTGACGGCCGGCGGCGAGAGCCTGCTCTACCGGCCTGGCGACGTCGTGATCTGGAAGGCCGCCGACGGCGGTCGCGCGGGCGATCTGGCCGGCCACGGCACGGCCGTATGGGCGGTCCGCGTGTCGCGCGACGGCAAACTGGCGGCGACGGCGGGCTACGACGGCGTCGTCAAGGTCTGGGACCTGCCCGCCCGCACCCTCAAACATGACCTCAAGAAGCACAAGGGCTGGGTGCGGTCGCTCGACTTCTCCCCCGACGGCACGCGGCTGGCGACGGCCGGCGAGGACGGGACGGTCGTGCTCTGGGACACGGCCGCCGGCACCGAGATCAAGGCGGTCACGGCGCACGCCGGGTCGGCCACCTGCGTGGCCTTCGCTCCCGACGGGGCGACGCTCGCCAGCGGCGGCAGCGACAAGCTGGTGAAGCTCTGGGACCCGGCGAGTGGCGCCGAGAAGGGCAAGCTCGAGGGGCACGGCGACAGCCTGTGGGCCGTGGCCTACTCCCCCGACGGCTCGCGGCTGGCGACGGCCGGCGCGGATCGGACGATCCGGCTGTGGACGGCGTCGGATTCCAAGGAGTTCGGCACGCTCTCCGGCCACAAGGACTGGGTCACGAGCATCGCCTTCGCGCCCGACGGCACGCGGTTGGCGAGCGGCAGCCTCGACGGCGCCGTCAAACTCTGGGACGTGAACGCCAAGGGGGAGCAGGAGGGGCCCGAGCCGCTCAAGTCGAGCGTGTGGAGCGTCGCCTTCGCCCCGGACGGGAAGTCGATCTTCATCGGCACGCACGCGGGTCCGAAGCTCGTGCCCACGCCGGCGCCGAAGCTCCTCCCGCCGCCCCCTCCGCCGCCCCCGCCACCGGCCGAGCCGCCGAAAGCGGAGCCGCCCAAGCCGGAACCACCCAAGCCCGACGCGCCCAAGCCGGATCCTGCCAAGCCGGATGCGCCCAAGCCAGAGACGTCAAAACCCGATGCACCGAAACCCGACGCGCCGAAGCCCGAGGCACCCAAGCCGGAACCGCCCAAGCCCGACGCACCGAAGCCGTGAGTCCCGCGGTGCGACAGACTCTTTTGAGGAGTGATCCCATGAATGCAGATGCGATTCCCACCACTGGTGGCTCCCGCCCGGCCCGCGTGCCGTGGACCGTCGTCCTATGCCTGCTCGCCGTCGGCGTGGCGGTCGGCACGCAGTTCGCGCGGCAGCCGCGGCCGGCCCACGCGGCGGCGGCGGCGATCGAGGACTCCTTCGCGGTCTGCACCGCCCCTGTGGGTGACGGCATGGAGGGGCTGTTCATGCTCGACTTCGAGACGGGCGACGTGTCCGGCGGCGTGCTCAACCAGAACACGGCGAAGTTCACGGTCGGCTACCGCTACAACGTGCTCAAGGACCTCGGTTTCAAGCCGGGCAAGGTGAAGAACCCGAAGTTCCTCATGGTGCCCGGCCAGGTGAATCTGTTGGGCCCGCAGGCCAACAAACTCGGCCAGGCGGTGCTCTACGTGACCGACGTGTCCACGGGAGTGACAGCGGCCTACGGCGTGCCGTGGGGCACGTCGGCCGCCACGGCCGCCAGCGGACCGGTGGCCCCGCTCGTCCTGCTCGACGTGGTCAAGCCGCGTGGCGGCGGCGACAAGGCGCCGTGACGCCCGGGCCGCGGCCGGAGGACGGCATGAAGACCCTCGCCCCGCCGGACGTGGCGGAGACGATCGTGATCGCCGTCAACGGCGAGCCGCATCGCGTAGCGGTCGGCGCGACCGCGCACGACGTGGTGGCGGCGCTCGGCTGCGCGGGGCGGCCGCTGGCGGTGGAGGTGAACGAGGCGGTCGTGTCCCGGGCGGCCCTGGCGGGCTGTATGCTGGCGGATGGCGACCGGCTGGAGATCGTCACGCTCGTGGGCGGCGGCTGACCGGGCCCGGGCGGGCGGAGCGAGGACAGGATGGCGCAGGCAGAGGAGATGCGACGCACGCCCGGCGGGATCGACGCGACGGCGGCCTGTGCCGACGGGCCGCTCGTGGTCGGCGGCGTCACGCTCGCCAGCCGGCTCGTGGTCGGCACGGGCAAGTACGCCACATACGCCGAGATGGCCCGCTGCCTCGAGCTCTCCGGCGCCGACTGCGTGACCGTGGCCGTGCGCCGCGAGCGGCTCGTCAACGCTGCCGGTGAGAACATCCTCGATCACCTCGACGCCTCCCGCTACACGCTCCTGCCCAACACGGCCGGCTGCTACACGGCCGACGACGCCGTCCGCGTGGCCCGCCTTGGCCGCGAACTGCTCCGCGATCTCGGCAATCCGGGCGCCGAGTGGGTGAAGCTCGAGGTGCTCGGTGACCAGAAAACGCTCCTCCCCGATCCCGTCGGCACGCTCGTGGCGACGGAGCGGCTCGTGGAAGACGGCTTCACCGTGCTCGTCTACACGAGCGACGACCCCGTGGTGGCGAAGCGGCTCAAGGCCCTGGGTGCCGCCAGCGTGATGCCGGCCGGCAGCCCGATCGGGTCCGGCCAGGGGATCCTCAATGCCAACAACCTGCGGATCTGCATGGAGTACCTGAAGGGGGACGACCCGGACTATCCCGTGATCGTGGACGCGGGCGTCGGCACCGCCAGCGACGTGGCGGCGGCGATGGAACTCGGCGTGGACGGCGTCCTGCTCAACACGGCGATCGCCCACGCCGCCGACCCGGCGCGGATGGCCGTCGCGATGCGGGCCGCCTGCCACGCCGGGCGGCAGGCCTTCCTGGCCGGCCGGATGCCCCGCCGGCTCTACGCCACGGCCTCGAGCCCCGACGAGGGCACGATCGGCGCCGCGAGGCGGCACGGATGACGCTCGCCCGCCGGGTCATCCCCTGCCTCGACGTGGAGCGGGGCCGGGTCGTGAAGGGGACGAAGTTCCTCGACCTCGTCGACGCCGGCGACCCGGTGGCCGTGGCCGCCCGCTACGAGGCCGAAGGGGCCGACGAACTGGTGTTCCTCGATATCACCGCCAGCCACGAGGGCCGGGCCATCATGCTCGACGTCGTGCGGCGGGTGGCCGAGACGATCTTCATGCCGTTCACCGTCGGCGGCGGCATCGCCACGCTCGACGACGCGGCCCGGCTCGTGCAGGCCGGTGCCGAGAAGGTGAGCATCAACTCGGCCGCCGTCCGCACGCCGGAGCTCGTGACCGCCGTGGCCGACCGGCTCGGGAGCTGCGCGACGGTGGTCAACATCGACCCCAAGCGGGTCGTCCGCGATGGCCGCGAGGCGTGGGAGGTGTTCATCAACGGCGGCCGCGTGCCGACGGGGCTCGAGGCCGTGGCCTGGGCGCGGCGGGTCGAGGAACTCGGCGCCGGCGAGATCGTCCTCACCTGCATGGACCGCGACGGCACCCGCGACGGCTACGACCTGGAGATCACCGCGGCGGTGAGCCGGGCGGTGGGGATTCCGGTGGTCGCCAGCGGCGGGGCGGGGAATCCCGCGCACCTCGCCGACGCGGTGACCGTCGGATGCGCCGACGCGGCGCTGGCCGCTGGCATCTTCCACTTCGGGGAGTGTACGATCCGGGCGGTCAAGGAAGAGTTCGCCCGCCGGGGGATTCCCGTCCGCCCGGCGCCCCGCTGACCGCCCGCCACACCCCGCGACCCGCCCATGCCCGCCATGCCCGAGACCGACGCCGGTGCCGCCGACGGCCGTCCCCGCCTGGAGATCGACCGCTATTTCGAGGCCCTGGTGAAGCTCGAGGGCAGCGACCTGCACATGAAGGTCGGGCAGCCGGCCATCATCCGCGTCAAGGGTTCGCTGCAGCCGCTCAAGGCCCCGAAGATCGACGACGAGCAGATGCAGCGGCTGATCATGCCGATGCTCGACGAGCGGCGGCGCCGCATCTTGGAGACGGACGGCGGCTGCGACTTCGCCTACGTCACGTCCGTCGACGGGGTGAAGTGGCGGTTTCGCCTCAACGTCCTCCAGCAGCAGGGCTCGCTCGGCCTCGTGGCCCGCCGCGTCAATAACAAGATCCCAGACTTCAAGGGCCTCTTTCTGCCGCCGGCGATCGAGCGGCTTTGCCAGTTCGACCAGGGGCTGATCCTCCTGGCCGGCGTCACCGGCTCGGGCAAGAGCACGACGATTGCGTCGATGCTCAACTTCATCAACCAGACCTACCGCAAGCACATCCTCACGCTCGAGGACCCGATCGAGTTCGTGTTCACCGAGGACAAGTGCCTCATCAACCAGCGGGAGGTCGGCCAGGACGTCAAAGACTTCTCGATCGGCATGAAGCACGCCGTCCGCGAGGATCCCGACATCATCCTCGTGGGCGAGATGCGGGACGAGGAGACGTTCATGACCGCGATCCACGCGGCCGAGACGGGCCACCTCGTGTTCGGCACGATCCACGCCTCGAGCGCCGCCACCACGATCACCCGCATCCTCGACCTGTTTCCCGAGGAGATGCACCAGGCCATCCGCAGCGCCCTGGCGTTCAACATGAAGGGGATCGTGGCCCAGAAACTGCTCAAGTCGATCAAGCCGGGAGTGAGCCGGGTGCCGATCGTGGAGATGATGTTCTTCGACGTGATGGTGAAGAAGTACGTGCTCGAGGGACGTGACGAGGAACTGCCCGACCACATCCGCAAGTCGCACCGCGACGGCATGCAGGACTTCACGCAGAGCCTCAAGTCGCTCATCGACCAGGGGCTGATCGACCGTCAGGACGCCCTCGAGATCGCCCCCAACCGCGAGGCGCTGATGATGGCCCTCAAGGGGATCGGGGTGATGGGATGAGGCGGGTCGGGCTGCTCGTGGTGCTGGCGGCGGCCGTGCCGGCCGTGGCGGTCGCCGATGGCGGCGGCTGGCCGGAGGCGCTGCCGGCCGGCTGGGCCACGCGCGGTCCGGGTGGCGGCCTGGCGCTCGTGCCGCTGGCCATCTGGTGGCTGTGCGTGCTGGGCTGGGCGGCGACGGTCGACTGGCTCTCGCGGGACGCTCGGAAGCACAAGTTCCGCCCGGCGCTGTGGAGCACGGTCGTCGCCCTGCCGCTGGCCATCATGGCGCTCGTGGCCTGGTGGATCCCGTCCGCGTGGGCGGGGATCATCCTCATGCTCGTGGCCTGGGTCGCGCCGGTGGTCGCCTACGCCGTGCTTCGCAACCGCCAGGTGCCCGAGGAGGAACGGATCCTCACGCCCGGTCACGGCCACCGCATGCTGGCCGGACTGCTCGCGCCGCTGGGGATCCAGATCGGCCCACCCGGCGGTGAGGCGGACGTGCTGCCCGTCGTGAAACTTCGCGCCGCCGGCGGCCGCGACGCCGCCGAGAATGCGGCCCGCGAGGAAAAGGCGGGGGGCACGCCCGGCTGGGACGAGGCCCATCAGCTGCTGCAGGCCGCCGTCGTCGCCCGGGCGGCCACGCTGCTGCTCGAGCCCGACCCGCAGGGGATCCTCGTGCGGCACGAGGTGGACGGCGTGTGGGAGAAGCCGCGGGTGCGGAAGCCGCCTCGCAGCCGCAAGGAGAAGGAGACGTTTCCCGAGGCCCCGCGGCCGAACCGCGAGTCGGCCCTGGCCGTGATCGACACCCTGGCAGCCGTCTCCGGGCTGCCGCAGGCCCGCGCCGGCCGCAGCGGCACGTTCGCGCTCGACGTCGACGGCAAGCCGCGGAACTGCCGGCTCTCGGTCCGGTCGGTCTCCGGCGGCGAGCAGGTCGTCGTGCAGATCGAGCCACCGGCCGTCGTCTTCAAGAAGTTCGCCGACGTGGGCATACCCGACGCGGTGGCGGAGCGGCTCGGCGGGCTGTTGGCGCTGGAGAAGGGGCTGCTCGTGATCTCCTCGCCGCCGACCGGGGGGCTGACCACGACCTTCGACGTCGTCGTGCAGACGGCCGACCGGCTCCTGCGGGACTTCGTCTCGATCGAGGACGCGGCGGCGCCGCCCCGGGAGATCCAGAACGTCAAGCCCGTGCGGTTCGACGCCCGCACCGGCGTCACGCCGCTCGACGCCGTGGCGACCGCGATGCTCGAATACCCCAGGGTGATCGTGACCCGCGATCTCAAGGACCGGGCCCTGGCCGTGGAACTGGCCCGGCTGGCGGCCGACAGCCAGTTCGTGATCCTGAGCATGAAGGCCTCCGACGCGGTCGATGCCGCGGCCCGGCTCGTGGCCTGCGGGATCGGGCCGGACGTGCTGGCCCGCACGCTCGTCGGCTCGCTGGCCCAGCGGCTCGTCCGCAAGCTCTGCCCCAAGTGTCGGGAGGAGTATCCGACGCCCGGCGAGGTGCTCGCCCGGCTCAAGACCACGCCGGAGAAGCTGCCCCACCTGCGGAAGCCGTCGGCCCACGGCTGCCGGCTATGCCGCGGCACCGGCTACCTGGGCCGGACCGCCGTCTTCGAGCTCGCCTCGGGTGCGACGTTCCGCCAGGCGATCGCGGCCAAGGCGGACCAGAAGATCCTCCGTCAGGCGGCCGTCAAGGACGGCATGCAGCCGATGCGGGAGGCGGGCATGAACCTGGTCGTGGCGGGCGTCACGTCGCTCGAGGAGATGCAGCGGGTGTTCGCCGCAGCCGCTGCGGCCCGTCCCGAGGAGGCGCGGGTGCCATGATCCTGAACCTCGTCCTGCTGGCCGTGTTCGTCGTCGTGTCGCTCGCGTTGTGGAAGGACGGCATGTGGGGCAGCCTCGTGATGCTGCTCGACGTGCTGGTGGCGGCGACCGCGGCCACCGCCTGGTACGAGCGGCTCGTCGCCGTCCTCGAGCCGCGGCTGCCGAGCTACACCTACCTGCTCGACTTCGTGGCGGTGTGGGGCCTGTTTTGCCTGATCCTGCTCGTTCTCCGGGAGGCGACCGACAGGATTTCGCGGACGAAGGTGCGGATGCGGCGACCGGTGGAGTTGTTCGGCGGCCCGGTCGTCGCGGCCTTGGCGGGCTGGGTGATGACCTGCTTCACCGCGGCCACGCTCCACGTGGCGCCCCTGCCACGCGACGTCGTCCAGCCGACCCCCGAGGCGCGGATGTTCTTCGGTCTCGCGCCGGATCGGAAGTGGCTTTCGTGGGTCCGCGGCGCGACGCTCGGCGGGCCGTTCGCGGTGCCGGACTCCGTCTTCGACAAGGATGCCGACTTCATCATCCGCTCCGCCGACCGCCGCAAGCGGCTCGAGGCGGAGCCGGGCCTGCGAGTCGGTCCGTAGCCACGCCCTGGAAACGGTGACGCAGCGATGGAGCAGGGCGAGCGAGGCGAATACCGACCGGTGAGCCGGCTGGCCGTGGCGGCCCTCGCCGCGGGGATGATGTCGGCCCTGGCGATCGTGAGCCCGCTCTGCTGGGCGCTGCCGCTGGTGGCCGTGGGGCTGGTCGTGGCGGCCTGGGCCGACGTGCATCGCCCGGGCGCGCCGAAGGCCGGCGGCCTGGCGGCGGTCGCAGGGCTGGCGCTCGCCGTCGGGTTCGGCGCCCAGGCGGTGACCGACGCGGTGGCCACCCGCTGGCTCGTCTCCCGCCGGGCGGAGGCCACGGCGCGGCACTGGATCGATGCCGTCCGCGCGGGCCGGCTGGCCGATGCGATCAGCGTCTGCGCGCCGCGGGTGGTGCCCGGTGGCGGTGAACCCCACGCGCATCCGGGCGAGCCGGCGAGCCCGGCCGCCGCGACCGATCGGGAGGCCGCGTTCGCCGCCCTGGCGGCCGTCCGCGGATTGAAACCCTGCGATGCCCAGCCGCCGCGCGTGACGTCGATCGCACCGGCCGACGAGACGGAGGGGGGCTGGGTCGTCGTCGCCTCGCTCGCGGCCTGCGGTCGGCCGGAGGAGTCGCTGCGGCTGGTGGTCGCGCCGGAACGCGTCCAGCGGCAGGGCGGCCCGGTGGAACGCTGGCTCGTGACGGGCTTCTCGCTCGAGCGGTGATCGTCAGGCGTCGGTCGAGGAGAGGTAGCGCACGGCGTCGATCAAGTCGGCGTTGGCGGCGAGCATCACGAGGCGGTCGACACCAGGGGTGGGCTGTGGCCACGTCATCGATGAAAACCTTTTCTGGGTGCTGGCGTGTCCTTGCGGCTCTTCTGCTTGCATGCGGCCCGCACTTCCTCGCGCAAGCACGCGGCGACGAAACGCGAGGGATCGTGCCCGGCAAAAAGGATTTTATTCGGTGGGAGACCGCCTCGGCAGAAACGAAGCAATCGCTGCGCGGGTATATCGGAGATGTCTGGGTTACCAGCGAGGCTCCGCTCACACAGGCGGATGCTCATCTTCTCACCTCGGTTCGGGGAGATGTTGTCGTTTCAGTGCCGAGCCTATCGCTCGATGTCGCCAAGATTCTTTGCTCGACGCGAGGGCCGCGGACCATTTTCGGTGTTTCAGAGGTGTCCGAAGAACTGGCTGCCATCCTGGGCGACTATGCGGGGCCTGTTGGTCTTTTGGATTGTTACGACATCCCGCCCGACATCGTTCGCGTGCTCCTGCGAAACAACCGTTATGGGTTGCACGTCGGCGCGATGCGGTTGGCCGCAGGCAACGCAGCTGCTTTTGCAGGCTTCCGAGGACGGCTGACATGTTTTTCGGTGCCGCTCACCGACGGCGAGGCAACGAAGGCGCTCTTGCAGTACAAGGGGCGCCTGTGGCTACGGGTCGTGGGCCTTGCCGAATCTTCCGCCGCTGCGTTGGCGGACGCGGACGAGAGAGTTTCTATCCGCCTTTACGATCCGGTGCGGTTGACGGAACGAATGGCGGAAAACCTTGCTTCACACTCCGGCTGTTTAGAGCTTACGCGTGACGTCGCCTTCGAGCCTTCCCGTGAGGCTGTGCTGGCAAAGCTTTCGCGGCACAGGGGGACGCTACGGATCTCATTCGATCCCGCCATCCTGTCGATCGGCGAGGCGCGAGCGCTGGGCGGACAGGCAGAGTCGCAGTTGGCGGCTTCCCACGCGGCCGCGTTACCCAAGGGAATGGGGGCGAGCGATGGCTGCGGTGATCTCGAGTTTCTCGATCCGTTCAAGGCGGAGGATCAGCCGGCTGATGTCGTAGAGCAACTGGCACGCCGCCGCGGCGGCAAGTTGTCATTTCTCGTAGTGGGTCGCATGAGCGAGGCGTTCGCGCGAGCGCTTGCAACACATGTCGGTCCGATCCGTGTCGAGAACACAAAGACCAAAGGGGATCCACCGACTGTGGAGGCAGTTGCAGCCTTGTGTGCACACCGCGGTTCCCTTGACCTGCCGGGCCAATGGATTCGTTCCGACACGATCGAACGTGTGTTGGCGCATGAGGGCGGCTTGACGGTGCAGATTCCCTCGTCCCTGCCAGAGTGGATTCCGTTGGTTCCAGAGTCGGAGGACAGTGACAGGGGGATTGAGGAGTGGCAATGGATACCGAACGAACTGCTCAAACGCTTGGCGTCGTATCCCGGCCCGCTCCACGTGCAAGGGGATCCGACCACGGATGAAATCGTACAGATCCTCGCATCGCATCCCGGGCCGCTGGCGCTGGATCGCCTACCACGCGGACAAATCGCGCTGCGGGCGCTGTTGAACCGTGATGGCGCACTGTTCATCACAGCAAACTGTGATATCCGCAGCGTCGAAGCCGCCAAGGTCTTTGCGTCGGCCAACAATCGCACCGCGATCTGCACGTCTGGGCATCTCCTTGGCCCGAATGCGGCGGAGATCGCGTCGATCCTCGTCACTCGGAGCGGTCCGATATCCTTTCCGGAGTTGAAATACATCAACTCTGACGCGCTGCGGATCCTCGCCACCAAGCCGGATGTTCAGCTTCCTCCGCTGGGACGTGTCTTTATTCTTTCCGACCACGGTTTTGACGTGGAGGCCCGACAGGCCGTGTCTGCGGAGTTCCTGAAGGCGAACGAGGAAAGTGAGCCGCCGCCGGCGATGCCAGAGTGGCACAATTGGGATCGCCTTTTGAAGACGGATGCAGACGCGGGGAAACCCGGGAAGTAAGGAACCACGCAGCATGCCATGGGCCATGTGTTCCACGGTCCTCGTGAGAACCGCCTTGGCGTGTCTCGAAAAACCGATCCAGGCGGCAAGAAGGTCTCCTGCCCTACGGGCAAGCAGACGTTCGAGGACCGTCAGGCGTCGGTCGAGGAGAAGCAGCGGACGGCGTCGATCGACTCGGCGCCGGCGGCGAGCATGACGAGGCGGTCGAAGCCCAGGGCCGCACCGACGCCGTCGGGCATCGCTTCCCCGTGGGCGGCCAGCAGCCGCGCGGGCTCCGGGAGCCGCGGCCGGCCATCGGCCTCCCGGGCGGCGTTGGCCGCGGCGATCCGCGCGGCCACGACCTCGCGACGCGTCTCCTCCTCCCAGCCGTTGGCGAGCTCCACGCCGCGCACGAACAGCTCGAACCGTCGGGCGATGCCGCCCGCTTCCGGGTCGAGGCGGGCGAAGGCCGACTGCGAGGCCGGCCAGGCTTCGAGCATCGTCGGCCGGCCGTGGCCGAGCCTCGGCTGCACGACCTCGGCGAGCAGGATCTCGAAGGCCCGGTCCCAGCGGTCGGCCGGCGCCGCTACGTCCCACGCCGCCGGCACCGCGATCCCGGCCCGGCCGACGGCCGCCAGCATGTCGTCGAGTGGCGCCGCGAGCGGATCGACGCCGGCGTGGGCGTGAAAGGCTGCGCTGCACGACACCCGTTCGATGCCCTGCGTGCCGAGCACCCGCTCGCAGAGCCGCGCGAGCAGGTCGGCGGCGTCGGCCAGCGTCGTGCCGGGAGAGTACCACTCCAGGAGCACGAACTCGACGTCGTGCTGGTGACCGCGCTCGCCCGCGCGAAACGACCGCGCCAGCTGGTAGATCGGCCCCGAGCCTGCGGCCAGGAGCCGCTTCATCAGGGCCTCGGGGCTGGCCTGGAGGAAGCGGGCGGGCCCGCCGTCGAGCGGCACCGCGATCGGGTCGATGTGGGCCTCCGGCAGCACCTCGCGCGAGAGCACCGGCGTGTCGACCTCGACGAAGCCGAGGTCGTCGAACACGCCACGGACCCGCGTCCGCACCGCCGCCCGCAATTCGAGGATCGGCCGGGCCGTCATGCGGTGGCGGCGGCCTTCTTGCGGGCGAGCCTCTCCGCGACCTCGCGGTACACGAGCACGGGGCAGGGCGCCCGACGCACGATCGCCTCGGCGACGCTCCCCATCAGCAGCCGCGTCATGCCGGTGCGGCCATGGGTGCCGAGGATGATCATTTCCGCGTTTTCGTCGGTCGCGATCCGCACGACCTCGCCGGCGGGATCACCCATGGTGAGGCGGTGCGCGTAGGGTACGGACGGGTCGGAGGGTTTCACGTCCTCGAGCATCTTGAGGATCCGCTCGGAGTCCGGCTCCGGCAGTCCGTAGTACAACTCGCCGCCACCGTAGGCCAGCGGCGGTTCCTCGACGTGGACGATGAGGAGGCGGGCGCCCGTCTGCCGGGCGATGGTCTCCGCGTGGACGAGCGCGGCGTCGCTGGCGGTGGAGAAGTCGGTCGGGAAGAGGATTGTTTTCTGGGCCATGTGATTCGTGCTCCCGGGTTTAAGCGATTTTACCCGTAGTGCTTTCCGGGTGGGCAAGGTGGCCGGCTCGGGGGCGGCAAAAGTCGCCGCTGCGCGGTCTTTCAGATTGTCGCTGATGGCCGCGGCGGCCATAGGCTCCTCGAGCATTTGCCGACCCCCTCGCCTCCGTCTTCTGATACACAGAAGGCAAGCTTCACCTATGCCGGACCTGGGCTAATGGAGACGCATGCCGGGGAGGGCTCCGGAATCGGGGGCGAGGAGGTAGACACCTGGGGCGCCGGCGCCGCTGGCCGCCACCACCATGCCCTCGCTCAAGCCGAACTTCATCTGCCGGGGCGCGAGGTTGGCCACCACCACGACCAGCCGGCCGACGAGCGTCGCCGGCTCGTGAAACCCCTTGATGCCGGCGAACACCGTCCGCGTCGCGTCGCCGCCGAGGTTGATCGTGAGCTTGAGGAGCTTCTTGGCCTCGGGCACCTCCTCGGCGGCGAGGATCCGGGCCACGCGGAGGTCGACCTTCGCGAAGTCGTCGATCGTGCACTGGGCCGCGAGCGGCTCGGCGGCCAGTGGCTCCCCCGAATCCTGCGCGGTCGTGGTCGGCGGTGTCGCATCCATCGTCGAGGCTCCCTTCGGTGGTGAGTCTTTCGCGGTCTCCGCCCGCGACGCGGCGAGCAGGGCTTCGAGCTGGGTCTTTTCGATCCGTTTCATGAGCGGCTGGAAGGCCGCCACCGGCCGGCCCGTGAGCGGCGTCTGCGACTCGTCCCAGTCGCGGATCGGGCCGCCGACGAGCGCTCCCGCCTGCTCGGCGAGCGCCGGCAGGACCGGCGCCAGGTAGACGGCAAGCTGGCGGAAGAGGTTGAGGGCCACGGTGGCCACGTCCCGGAGCTTCGCGGCGGCGTCGGGGCCGGCCTTGGCGAGCTTCCAGGGCTGCTCGGCGTCGACGTAGGCGTTGGCCCGGTCGGCCGCCGCCATGATCGCCCGCATCGCGCGGGCCGTGTCGCAGTCTTCGTAGGCGGCGGCGATCTCGGCACCGTCGGCCGCGGCGCGGGCGAACAGGCCGCCGTCGTCCGGGTACGTGGTCGCCAGGCCGGTCGCCTCCAGCCATCGCGCCGTGCGGCTGGCGAGGTTCACGACCTTGCCGACGAGATCCGCGTTCACCTTCGTGGCGAACTCGTCGAGGTCGAGATCGATGTCGTCGATGCCGCCCGAGAGCTTCGCCGCGTAGAAGTAGCGCAGCATGCCCGGGTCGAGGTGGTCGAGATACGTCCGCGCCAGGAGGAACGTGCCGCGGCTCTTCGACATCTTCTCGCCGTTGACGGTGAGGAAGCCGTGGATGCGGACCTTCGTGGGCAGGGAGAGACCGGCCGCCTCGAGCATCGCCGGCCAGAAGAGCGTGTGGAAGTAGGTGATGTCCTTGCCGATGAAGTGGTGGATCTCGGCCGGCGGCTCGTTCGTGCCGCCGCGGCCCCACCAGTCGTCGAGGGCGCCGCCGTGGGCCGCGCACCATTCGCCCGTGGCGGCGAGGTAGCCGATCGGGGCGTCGAACCACACGTACCAGTAGTGGCCCGGGGCGTCGGGAATCTCGAAGCCGAAGTACGGGGCGGGGCGGGAGACGTCCCAGTCGCGGAGCTCCTCGCCGAGAAAATGCCCGGCCAGATAGTTGGCGATCCGCGGGTCGAGCGCGCCCGACTCGCGGGTCCAGGTCGCGAGGAAGGCGTGCATCTTCTCGAGGGTCACGAACAGGTGCTCGGCGGAGCGAATCTCGGGGCGGGAGCCGGAGAGCGTGCTCACCGGGTCGCGGAGGTCGCTCGGGGCGTAGGCGGCGCCGCACTTCTCGCAGGAGTCGCCGTACTGGTCGGCGGCCCCGCACTTCGGGCAGGTGCCCTTCACAAACCGGTCGGCGAGGAACACGCCGGCGGTGGCGTCGTAGAGCTGCTCGACGCCCCGCGTCACGACGAGCCCGCGGTCGCGCAGCCGTTGCCAGATCATCCTGCACAGCCGCCGGTTCTCGGGGCTGTCGGTCGAGCCGTAGTGGTCGAAGGCGACCTGGAAGCCGGCGAAGTCGGCGAGGTGCGCCTCGCGCATGGCGGCGATCAACTCCTGCTCGCTCCGCCCCTCGGCCCGCGCCCGGATCATGATCGCCGTGCCGTGGGTGTCGTCGGCACACAGATAGATGCACCGCTGCCCGCGCAGCTTCTGGAAGCGGACGAAGATGTCGGTCTGGATGTACTCGACGAGGTGCCCGAGGTGGATGTGGCCGTTGGCGTAGGGGAGCGCCGACGTGACCAGGATGCGGCGGGCGGGTGTGGCGGCCATGCGGCGCGGGCTCAGGGAAGGGAGGAAGGCGGATTGTAGAAGCGGCCCGCAAACGGGGAAACAGCGGCCGAAACGGGCGACTGGGCAAGCGCGCCGCGCGGCAAAGTGGCCTTGTCGCGGTCCGCCGGGCCCGGCACTATCCCGCCCCTTCCGGGAGCCGCCGGCCCCGGGCGTCGTGAAACCTCGCACGCCGAGAGAGAAGATGCGACCGATTCGCCTGACCGCCGCCGCCCTCGTCCTCCTCGCCGCGGCGGGCCATGCACGGGCCAATCCGGCCGCCGCCGCCGCCGGCGGTGAGGCCGTGCTGCTCGACTTCGCCGCCGACTGGTGCGGCCCCTGCCGACAGATGGCGCCCCTGCTCGGCGAAGTCTCGGCCGCCGGCTGGATCGTCCGCCGCGTCGACGTGGACCGCGAACTCGACATCGTCCGCCGCTTCGGCGTGACGGCCGTGCCCTGCTACGTGCTGCTCGTGAAGGGGCAAGAGGTCGGCCGGATCAACGGCGCCACGACCCGCGGCGAACTGGAGAAACTCCTCGCCCAGGCTGCGGCGCCCCTCGGCGCCACGCCGCCCGCCGCCCCCGCCGCCGCGCCGGCCGCGAACCTGCCCGGCATGCCGCTGCCGGGCGGCAGCGCCGCCGCGCCGCTGGCCACCGAGCCGCCGGCCCGGTCCCGCACCCCGGCCGCGGCGCTCGCGGCCGTGCCTGCCGTGACTCCGCCCGCCGCGCGGCCCGAGGCCGCCGCACTGTCGCGCGAGGCCGCCGTGCCGTCGCGCGAGCCCGCCGCACCGACCGCCCCGCCACTCGCGGCCGACGCCCGGGCCGCCCTCGAGCGGCGGCTCATGGCGGCGACCGCCCGCCTCAAGGTCGACGACGCGCAGGGCAGCTCCTGGGGCACGGGCACCGTGATCGACTGCCGCCAGGGCGAGGCATTGATCCTCACCTGCGGCCACATCTTTCGCGATTCGCAGGGCAAGGGCCGCATCGAGGTCGACTGCTTCGGCGCCCGCGGTCCGCGGGGCGTCGCCGGCCAGGTGGTCGCCTGGGACCTGAAGCGCGACCTGGCGCTCGTCAGCATCTTCACCGACCAATCGATCGAGCCGGTGCGGGTCGGCGGTGTGGGCCGCATGACGACGGCGGGCGAGCCGGTCGTCACCGTCGGCTGCGACGGCGGCGCCGACCCGTCGATCCACCACAGCCGGATCACCGCGGTCGACAAGTACCTCGGCCCCGCGAACGTGCAGGTGGCCGGCCAGCCGGTCCAGGGTCGTAGCGGCGGCGGCCTGTTCGCCGTCGACGGCACGCTGATCGGTGTCTGCAACGCCGCCGACCCCGCCGACAACGAGGGGCTGTTCGCAGCCCTGCCGGCGATCCACGAGCAACTCGAGGAGGCGGGTCTCGCCTTCGTGTACCGCAACGCGTATCCGAGCGGCGGTGTCGACGGCATGGAACTCGCTGGCTCCGGCGGCTCGGCCCACGTGCCGGCGATGCCGGCCGAGATGCCTTCCGTCTCCTTCGATCGCCGCAACCGCGAGGACGCCCTGCCCACGGCGTCGACGACGGCCACTGGCGCCGCGGTGCCGGCCCGCGCGGCAGCCGCCCCGGGAGCGCCGCTGTCAGCCGGCGAGCAGGCGCTGCTCGACCAGGTGCGGCAGCACGGGGGCCGGGCCGAGGTGATCTGCATCGTGCGGCCGCACGGCGCGGCGGAGAGCGCCAGCGAGGTCTACGTCCTCAAGGATGCCGCCCGGGACTTCGTCGACCACCTGTCGGCGGCCCACGGCCACGTCGCCCCGGCCCACGGCGGTCACGGCCGGCACGAGCCGGCGGGCCGCTCCGACGTCGCCCAGTTGCCTCCGGCGAATCCCGTACGATAGCGGCATGCCGCTGCAGTACCTGATCCGGCACGGGCAGAGCGTCTCGAACTCCGAGGGCCGCGTGCAGGGCCGCGCGGACGTGCCCCTCTCGTCGCTGGGCGTGCGGCAGGCGGAAGTCCTCGCTGGCTGGGCCCGCGGGCTCGAGGGCGTCGCCGAGATCTGGTCGAGCCCGCTCGAGCGGGCGCGGTCGACGGCCGCCCCGATCGCGGCGGCGCTCGGACTCGAGGTGCGGATCTGCGACGAGCTCGCCGAGTTGCACGCCGGCGTCTTCCAGGGCCACCTCTGGGAGGACCTGGAGACGATGTTTCCGGCGGAGGTGGCCCGCTGGCGGTCGGGCGACCTGGACTACGCGATTCCCGGCGGCGAGTCGCGGGCGGCGCTGGCGGCCCGGGGCCGCGCGGCGCTCGAGACGCTCGCCACCCGCCCAGCGCGGGAGATGATCGTCGTCGCCCACGGCGGCGTGCTCACCGCGGCGCTGGGGATGCTCCTCGGCCCGCGGCATCCACTCCTCGCGGCGGCTGCCGAGCGGCCGTTCACGAGGCTCCCCGCGCTCGACAACTGCTCGGTGTCGATCCTCGAATGGCCGGGCCCGGAGTTGCTCGCGTTCAATGACACGACCCACCTCGTGGACAGGGTCGTCGCGGGCCGCGGCGACGAGGCCGTTTGAATGCCGCGCAGCACGTCATCCGGTTGATCGTGGCGGTGGTACTCACCTGCACGGTGGCCGACGCGGCGATGGCCGCCGCCCACTGAGGGATCTCAGGGCGCGCCGACTTCGATCGTCACGGGCGGCGCGTTGACCGCATCGCCGGGATTCGGTCCCGTGCGGCCGGTGGCGCGGAGGGTCACCGGGCCGCTGCCGAGCAGATCGGCCGGCACCTCGATCGCCGCCTCCGCCCCTGCCGTTCGACCGAGCACCCGTCCCATGCAGAAGATCACCCCCGACTCGACGCCGGGTCCCGACAGGCCGACCCGCACGGTGCCGCCGGGCTGCACGCGGCGCGGCTCGACGGAGAGCGTCAGCGTCCGGCCGTGGTTGACGAACGTCACCGGCACGATCCGTCGCCCCTGGGTCTCGGTGTCCGCGGCCGCGATCGCCACCACCCGCAGGTCGTGGTGGCCGTCGGCGAGCGCCGTCGTGTCGAGCGGCAGCCGCTCGCCGAGGCCGCACTGGGCGACCCGCAGGCCGTCCACGTAGAGCTCGAAGCGGTCGGTGATGCCCCCTTCGGGGAGGCTCGCCCGCGGTTCGAGTTCGAGCTTTCCCGTCAGCGTCGCCCCAGGCTCGAGCGGTCGGGAGTCGGCAGCGTTCATGACCTCCACCTCGGGGATCACCGCCCAGGGTTGGCAGAGCGGGTCGCCGACCACGAGCAACTGGTACGGCGACCGCACCGCCTGGTAGAAGGCCTCGGCGAGGCTCGCCCCGCGGACGTAGTGCAGCTGCACGGCCGGATGCGGGAACTTGGGCTGGAACGCCCCCGGCGAATTGCCGCCACCTTGCGGCAGCATCACATAGGGCTCGATCACGGTGCCGCACGCGCCGGCCGCGCCGGCGCGGATGAACGCGGAGAGCGGCGTCTGCTCGGCCCCCGGCGTGAACACCCCGCCGAAGCTCGTCAGGTTGTCGCAGATCGCGCCGGGCAGGAGCCGGCCGCCGCCGGTGGTCCAGTCGAAGTCGGGCGTGCCGGTGACGAGGCCGGCCACGTCCTGTCGGCCCGCAGGCAGCGTGCCGGCGAGGACTTCCGCCTTCACGCCGGCGGCCTCGATCGCCTTGGCGACGCCCTTGAAGGGCCCGCTGCGGGCCCGCGTGCGGACGTCGGCATTGGCCATCAAGTAGATCGTGCCCCGGGGTCGGCTGCCGTCGGCCGCCGCGGCCGAGCGGAGGGCCGCGACGACCTCCCTCACGCTGTTGCCACGACCGGCGGTGACCCCGAGCATCGTCGCCAGCAGGTAGCGGTTGCCGCCCATCTCCAGGAGGTCGCCCCGGCCTCCCCAGCCGTACCAGCCGCGGAAGCCGACGGTCGATTCGGGAACGCCGTCGTCGCCGGGCGGCTGGAAGTAGCGGTTGCTTTCGGGATCGAGCCAATTCGGGCCGCCGCTGGTGACCGCCCCGTGCAGCATCGTCATGCCGGTGAGCGAGCCCGACGGAAACTTGAACATCTGCTGCTTCGCCAGTTCCGCGGGCATCTCGGCGGCGAAGTCGACCCGCCAGGGGAAGCCGCAGGAGTAGACGACCTGGTCGATTTGCGGCGCGAGCCGGCGGGAATCGATGGCCCGGAGGATCGGCTGGAGGATCTCCGCGCGGAAGCGATCGATCGGTACGCTCTCGTCGCCATCCTTCCAGGGGAGCATGAGCACGTTGCCCGGCGGCACGTGCCGCAGCGCCGCGTAGGTGTTGGCGACGGCCAGACTGTCGGCCCGCGTGGGATTGACGACCAGGAGCACACTCTCCGGGCCGCCGCCGGCCCGGGCCGGCGGCGCGGCGAGGACGGCGGCCAGCAGGCAGGCGAGGGCGAGGCGGGTGTGGGCCATGGCCGGAAAGTCCGTCGCGATCGGGAACGCGGAAAACCGCAATCTACCCTAAACTGAACGGACATCGGCGAGACTCCTGGATGCGCGTTCGAAACGTTTCCCTCCTCCTGCTCGCGGTCGTGCCGCCGCTCGTGACCGTGGCGTGGGGTGAGGAGCCGGTGCGGTTCTCCGGGCCCCGGGCCATGCAGCACCTGGAGGCGATCTGCGCCCTGGGGCCGCGGCCGAGCGGGTCGGCGGCGATGACGAAGCAGCGGGCGCTGCTCGTCGAGCACTTCCGCAAGGCCGGGGCGCGGGTGGCGGGGCAGGCGTTCGAGATCCGCGACCGGCGGACGGGAAAGCCGGTGCACATGGAGAACCTCGTCGTCGAATGGCACCCCGACCGCACGGAGCGGATCCTGCTCGGCGCCCACTTCGACACCCGGCCCTTTCCCGACCGCGATCCCGTCGACCCCAAGGGCGTGTTCGTGGGGGCCAACGACGGGGCCAGCGGCGTGGCGCTGTTGATGGAACTCGCCGCAGCGATGCCCGGGCTGCCGGGGCCAGTGGGCGTGGACTTCGTCCTCTTCGACGCCGAGGAGTACGTGTTCGCCGCGCGCGACCCGTACTGCCTCGGCTCGACGTTCTTCGCACGGGAGTACGCCGCCAGCCGCCGCGGCCGCCGGATCGCCCACCGCTACCGCGCAGCCGTGGTGGTCGACATGGTCGCCGACCGGAACCTCGAGATCTGGCAGGAGCAGAACAGCGTCGCCTGGCCTGAGACACGGCCGGTGGTGGAGTCGATCTGGGCCACGGCCGGCCGGCTCGGCGTCCGCGAGTTCGTGCCCCGGCCGAAGTATGCCGTCGAGGACGACCACGTGCCGCTGCGGACGATCGGCGGCATCCCCGCCTGCGACATCATCGACTTCGACTATCCGCAATGGCACACCACGTCCGACACGCCCGCGCACTGCGCGGCGGAGTCGCTCGAGGCGGTGGGCCGCGTGGTGCTCGAGTGGCTGCGGGAGCAGCGGTGAGCCGATGGCCGTGCCCCCGCCAGGATCGTCGCCCGGCCGCGAGCGGCTCGTGGTGCCCGAGTTCGGGCTCGACGTGCCGCTCGTGGTGGCGGTGTGGCTCGTGCCCGAAGGGTCGGCCGTGACCGCGGGGGACCGCGTCGTGCAACTGGTCGCCGGTGGCGTGACGATCGACCTCGAGGCGCCGGTCACGGGGCGGCTGGTGGCCTGCCTCGTCGACGAGGACGAGACCGTCGCGGCCGGCGGGTCGTTGGCCGAGTTCGAGCCGGTGGCGGAGGCCCGCCCATGACGGCCGCTGTCGACGAGCGGCGGCTGTGGGGGCTGGCCCTCGGCGGTGCGCTGGCCATGGTCCTCGTGCAGCCGCCCGCGGATCTGTGGTGGGCCGCCTGGCTGGCGCCGATCCCCTGGCTGCTGCTGGTCACTGGCGAGCGGATGCCGGGCCGCCGTCCCTGGCGGGTTCTGTGGCTCGGCGGGTTCCTGCACTGGCTGGCCACGATCCACTGGCTGCGGCTGCCTCACCCGGCCACCTCGATCGGTTGGGTGTTGCTCTCCGCGTACCTGGCTTTCTACGTGCCGGCGTTCGTCTGGCTCGCGCGGCGGCTCGTGCACCGTTGGGGGTGGCCGCTGGTGCCGGCGTCCGCCGTGGCCTGGATGGCCTGCGAGCAGCTCCGTGGCTGGGTGCTCGGCGGCTTCACGTTCGCCGGACTCGGCCACACCCAGTGGCGGTGGACGACGCTCATCCAGGTCGCCGACATCGCCGGCGCGGTGGGCGTGGGCGGCCTGGTGATGACCGTGGCGGCGGCCCTGGCCGCGGCCCTGCCGACCATGGCCGGATGGCAGCCGCGCCGCGCGGTCACGAATCTCGCGGTCGCGGCGTGCCTGCTCGGGCTGACGCTGGCCTACGGCTCGTGGCGGCTGGCGACCGCGCCCGCGCCGCGCGGCGAACCGCTCGAAGTGCTCCTCGTGCAGGGTTCGATCGACACCGAGCTCAAGCACGATCCCGACGCCGCCACCGACGTCGCGAGGCACTACGACGACCTCACGGTCGCGGGCCTCGCCGCCTGGCCCGCCGGCGGCAAGCCCGACCTCGTCGTGTGGCCGGAGACGATGTGGCGGTGGGGACTCCTGGAGCTCGATCCGGCGGAGACGCTCGAGGAGCCGATCGTCGAGCGGCTCCTCGGCCCCGCACCCGTGGACGCCGACGAGGCGATGCGGGCCGACCGCCAGGCCCGCTGCCGGCGGGCGCTGGAGCAGGAGCGGCTCGACGCGCTGGCGGTGTTCGCGCGGCGCTACGGCACCCACTGGCTCGTCGGCCTCGATAAGCAGGCGATCGCGCCGGGCGACACCCGCCACTTCAACTGCGGGCTGTTCCTCGACGCCAATGGTTCCCCAGTGGCGTGCTATAGCAAGATGCACCCGGTGCTGTTCGGCGAATACGTGCCGTTCGGCGACCGCTTCCCGTTCCTCTACCGGCTCACGCCGCTGCCCGCGGGGCTGACGGCCGGCACGGAGCCGGTCGCCGTCGAGATCGCCGGCCGGCGGGTGGCGGTCAACATCTGCTACGAGACGGCGCTGCCCGATGCGGTGCGGTCGCTGGTCAACGGGCTGGAGACCTGGGACGGGCCGCCCGATGTGCTCGTGAACCTGACCAACGACGGCTGGTTCTGGGGCTCGAGCGAACTCGACATGCACCTCGTGGCGGCGATCTTCCGGGCGGTCGAGGTGCGGACGCCGATCGCGATCGCCGCCAACACCGGCTTTTCGGCGGCGATCGACGGCTGCGGCCGGCTCCTGGAACGGGGGCCGCGGCGGGCCACGGCCACTCTCCGGGCCCGGCTCCATCCCGACGGCCGTCGGAGCCCGTGGCGCGTGACGGGGACTTTTCCGACTGGGGCGTGCGTGGCGCTGGCGGCGGCTGTGACGCTCGAAGCGGCCCTGGCCCGCCGCCCCAGGGGCCGTCTGGACCGGCCGCGACGGAGCGGTTGAGGCCGGGATGGCCCGGCTGCCGATCGAAAGCGGGCCGGGCGTCGGGGCCGTGGAGAACTTGCCCCCGGGGGTGTCCCGGCGGGAAGATGGTCCGGAGGTCCGGTCCAGGGCCCGGTGCGACGGGAGGCGACATGAACATCATCGGCAAGATCTTCGTGTTCGCGGTGTTCATCATGAGCCTCGTGTTCATGAGCTTCGCCGTCGCCATCTACTCCTCCCACATCAACTGGGAGCAGGAGGTCAACCGCAAGGCCGAAGACGTGCAGGGGGGCCAGCAGCTTGGCCTCAAGTTCCAGTTGGAAGAGGCCCAGAAGGAGCGGAAGAAGCTCGAGGAGCAGATCAGCACGCTCGTGCAGAAGGTGGCCGCATCGGAGGCCGCCCGCGACCAGGTCGTGGCCAAGCTCCGCACGGCGCTCGAGGAAAAGAACGAGGAACTCGGCAGGCTGGCCAAGGAGAAGGAGACCCGCGAGGAGGCCCAGCAGAAGGCGATCGCCGAACTGGAGATGGCGGAGGCGAACCTCAAGAAGGCGGTGGATGAGGTGGCGGGGCTCCGCGAGCAGGTGCGGCAGCAGCAGGCGAAGGTCGACAAGGAGGTGGACAAGGCCGCCGAACTGGCGCAGAAGCTCCATGAGAGCCAGTCCTTCCTCGAGATCGCCAACGAGCGGAAGGAGCAGCTCGAGAAGCAGGTCGCCAACGCCCGGCTGCTCCTCAAGCAGCAGGGGCTGTCGCTCGACGCCCTGCCCAAGGATCGCGTGCCCACGCTCGACGGCGACGTGCTCGCGGTGGCCGACAACGCGATCGAGGTCTCGCTCGGCGGCGACGAGGGGCTGCAGGCCGGCCACACGCTCGAGGTGTATCGCGACGGCCAGTACGTGGGCCGGGCGGTCGTGAAGACCGTGAAACCCGACCGGGCCGTGGCCGTGATCCTCCGCGAGTACTCCCGCGGCATCGTGCAGCGGGGCGACAAGGTCACGACGCGGCTGAAGGGCTGAAGCGGCACCCATGGCAGACGACGCTCCGCAGACGCGGTCCCGGCCGCCCATGAACGTCTACACGGCGATGCTGCTGTTGTCGTTCGTGGCGATGTCGGTCGGCTGCCTGATCCTGGCCCTCGACCTGTTCTCGCGCCGGCTCCCGCTCAAGCCGTAGGCGGACCGCGCGCCGGCCGTGGCGTTCGCCCCATGCTGTTCTCCTGGCTTCGGGCCCGCCGTCGCCGCGCCCTGGGCGACCGCCCCTTCCCCCCGGCCTGGGACGACGTGCTCGGGCGATTGGCGAAGCAGGTGCCGTGGCTCGCCCCGGCCGAGCAGTCCCGGCTGCGCCGCTGGATCCAGGTGTTCGTCGCCGAGAAGCGGTTCGAGGGTTGCCGGGGTCTGGAGATCACCGACGAGGTCCGCGTGGCGATCGCCGCGCAGGCGGGGCTCGTGACGCTCGGCTTCGAGGCAGAGCACTTCGACGCGGTCCAGTCGGTGCTCGTCTACCCGGGCGGCTATCTCGTGCCGCGTTCGACGCCGCTCGCGGGCGGCGGCGAGTTGGAATGGAAGGAGGCCCGGGTCGGCGAGACGTGGAGCGGCGGCAGCCTCGTGCTCTCCTGGCCCGAGGTGGTCGCGGGCGGCCGGCTGCGGGACGGAGCCCGCAGCGTGGTGATCCACGAATGCGCGCACCTCGTCGACCTGCTCGACGGCGAGATCGACGGCATTCCGCCGCTTCCCTCGCGGGCGGCCCGGCGCGAGTGGTCGGCCGCGTTCGCGGATTGTCGGGCGCGGTTCGAGGAGGCTCTCGACGACGGCCGGGCGACCGCGTTCGATGACTATGCCGCCGAGAGCGCCGCGGAGTTCTTCGCGGTAGCGAGCGAATGCTTCTTCCAGGATCCGCACCGACTCGCCCGCCACGACCGGCAGCTGTACGGCCTGCTCCAGGAGGCGTGGCGGCAGGACCCGAAGGCGCGGGTGCCGTCACGTCCGGCCCGGGGCCGCTGACGGCCCTGCGTCAGGTCGCGTCGGCCGCCTCGTCCGCCGGTTCCGCTTCCTCGACCGCGGGGGCTGGGGCCGCGGCCGGCGCGGGCTCGGGTTTCTCCGCGGCGGGCGCCGCGGCGGGCCGCCGGGGAGCCAGCGAGACGAGGAGGCCGTCGGGGGAGGCGAGGATCAGCCGGTCGGTGGCCACGTTGACGACGGGAACGGAGAAGCCGCCGAGGCAGATCCGCTCGCGCCGCTCGCCGCTCGCCAGGTCGATGCCCGCCAGCCGGCCCGTGCGGTCAATGATCCATACCCGGTCGCCGGAGATGGCGAGGATGTGGCCGGCGACGTCGGTGCGCCACAGCAACGCTCCGGTTTCGGCCGCGAAGGCCGCCAGGCCGGCATCGCCAAGCGACACCACGACGGCGTCGCCACCCACGAACGGCCCGGCGTCTGGCGGCGTGTCGAGAACGACGTGCCAGCCCGTCCGCAGGCCTGTGCCGCCGGTCTCGAGGAGGTCGACGCGGGCCAGGTCGCTGGCCTGCGTGGCGACGAAGATGGCGTTGCCACGGACGACCGGCGTGGGCACGGCCGGCGAGTTGAGATCGAACTCGAACCGCTCCCAGCCGAGGTCGCCCTGCTGGAGGGTGACGAGCATGCCGTCGGCCGTGGTCCACGCCAATCCCTTGGCCAGCGGCACGAGCGGCGTCGCGATGCGGCCGCCGCCGTCGAGCGTCCGGGGGCGGAGGCTCTCCGCCGTCGGCCGGGCATCCGCCGGCTTCTTCTTGGCCTTCTGGCCGGCGGCCTTCGCCTTCTTGCCGGTCGGCACGACCGGCGGCGCGGCGGTGTCGGCCGTGGGCTGCAGCGGATCGAACGTCAGTCGCCGGATGCCGCCACCCTCGAGCGGAGCGTAGACCCAGTCGCCAATCTCGACGGCGCCGGTCTCGGGCATCCGGCCAAGCGGCCTTTGCCAGCGGCCGGCGCCGGTGTCGCGGTCGACGGCGAAGAGTTCGAGGTCGCTGGTGGCCGTCACCAGCCGCGGCCCGACGCCGGCGGGCGTGGCCACGCCGCGGCCGCCCAGCCGCTTCGACCAGAGGAGCGTCCCCGTCGCCGGCTCGCCGGGACGGGCGGGGCCTGCCGACTTCACGGCATGCACGCCACCGTCGCCGGTGCGGGCGACGACCAAGCCATCACCGATCGTGACGTGCTGCACGGACGCGGCCGCCGAGTCGAACGGCAACTGAACGACCCACTCGCGGGCGAGCCCCAGCCGCTCCGCGACGAACTCGTCGGCCGGCGTGCCGGCGAGCGACCCGCCACAGCCGACCCCACAGTCGGCGGCGGCGATGCCCGCGGTGGTCGCCACGGCGACCGCCCACAGGAGTCGGCCAGGTGTCGGGATGCCCATCGGATGCCCTGCGGCGCGGACGGCGGCCACGCTGCGGCCGCCGGTGTCCGCAAGGATAGCCCACGAAAACCGGGCCGCAAAAATGCTACGATCGTGACGATTCGTCGCGGTGTGCCGGTCGCACCGCCCGCCCCGAGTCAGGACAGACGGAACCCGGACCCGCGATGCCGACGGATGCGACACCCGGCCGTTCCAAGGATCCAGCCGCGATCGTCCTGGGCTACCTGAACTTCTCGTCCGGGGCCTTCGATCCGGCCGCCTGGCGGGCCTGCAGCGACCTCTACGCGGGCTTCGAGCCGGCCGACGCCGCCGGGGGCGTCACCGAGGCCGCCGACTCCGCCACGAGGGTGGCGACGCTGCTCGGCAGGCGGCTGGAGGAACTCGAGCCTGCCGAGCCGGCCTTTCGCGACGCCTCCCAGGCCCGCTGGGCGCTGCAGGCCGTGTTCGATCACGTCCTGCCCGGCTACCGAGGGTTTCACGCCGACCTTCTCGAGCACCAGCCGCCCGGCGCGATCGAGCGGCCCTACTTCGTGATGGCGGCGGCCCAGGCGGTGCTGGCGACGGGCGGTCCTGGCGAAGAGCCGCAGGCTGTCACCGCCGCCGCGCTCGAGCGGCTCAACGACTACGTCGGCTGGCGGCCCGTGGCGGTGCTCGAGAACGGCCGCCTCTCCGAGCCCTACCGCCACGAGCGAGTGCGACCGGTGCCCCTGTTCGTCGCCAACGCCGGCGCCGCCCACGGCCGGTACGGCGGACTGGTGGCCGGCGCGATCGACATCCTCCGGCAGGCGCCGGCGGAACTCGTGCAGCAGGCCGACTTCGACCTCGCGATGCTCGAGGAGCTGGCGATCGATCCCCGGGCCTTCGACTTCCTCCATCCGGCCGCCAGCCGGCCCAACTACCTGTTCGGGCTGTGGGATCCGACTCGGATCGATCCGCAGGGCAACTACCGGCGGATGGTGGTGCAGCAGGCCACGCTCGACGGCATCCTCTCGTGGTCCGCCGCCGGCGACGCGCAGGCGGCCGACCGCGACGCAGAACTTCGCTGGGAGTCGTCGGCCGTGCTCGCGGGCGTGATGCTCATGGCCTCGGGCCTGTCGGGCCACGGCCCCGGCGCCCGGCAGGCGGGCCTGCCGCTGGCGGAGTTGCTGCCGCGGATCGCCTCGTACCGCGACGCCTTCTACCGCTGGCTGCTGACCAGGCTTCCGGAGCCCCACCGGGGCCGGCTCGAGGACGAGGCCCGCCGCCTGCGGCAGCCGTTCGGCGGGGTGCGCCGGCACATCAACGCCGTGCTCGCCGGCCGCCGGGCCCGCCAGGTGGAGAGCGTCGCCTTGGCGTCGGTGCTGACGCGCATCGGGCTGGCCTCGGGCGCGGAGCGGATGGCGGCCGCGGTGCCGGCGGCCTCGGCGCGGATGTTCTCGCGGATCACCAGCCGCGTCGTCGCCGCCCACCAGAAGCTGCGCCGCGCGGGCGAGGTGACCGCCGCCCTCGACGACCTCGACGTGGCCACCGACCTCTTGTTCCGCGCCGTCGGCTGCGGAGCGGCGGTCGATCCCTGGAACATCCTCGGCCTCTCCGGCCAGTTCCCGCTCCACGATCCCGGGGGCGAGAGCCTGCCCGACCCGCGGGTCGACGACCTCGTCAACGTCACGGGTGCGATTCTCGACGGCTACGCGGCCGCCTGGCGGCAGGCGGGCCTCGCCGGCGGGCAGGGGGCGGAGGCGGCCCGCGCGGCGGCCTCGCTGGAGCGGCTCGCCGGCTGGTGGGATCGGTTCGCGACCACGACGGTGTCCGGCGTGACGCACCTCTCGGGCCGCGAGGCCTTCGACGCCGCGCGGGAGGTGATCGACTCGCTCGGCCGCCGCCGAGGCTTCACGGAGGCGCCGCCGCCGGGGTTCTGGCGGCGGGAGGTGGCGGCCTTCACCTCGCCGCGGACGCACGCGGAGGCGGCCGACGCGCTGCTCCGGGAGGGGGATCTCGACGGCTCCCTGGGGCTGCTCGTCCACTGGGCCTCGCTCCTCGAGGGGGCCGCGGTCGAGCGGTCCGGGCCGGTGTGGCTGGGCGCCGCCGCCCGCTGGATGGCGCTGGCGTCGGCCGACACGTCGGCCGCAGGCCGCACCCGGGTGCGCCGCTTCCTCGAACTCGTGGAGGCCAACACCACGGCCGTGGTCGATCTCGTCGAGACGGTGGCGGTCGGCCGCGAGCCGGGGGACCGGCGCGGTTCGGCGGGCGACGCGGACGAGGACGACGAACAGCCGGGCGGCGAGGAGAGCGTGGCCGCCGCCTACGAGTCGATGGTGTGGCGCGACTCCGCCGACGACGGCGTGGACGGAGGCATGATCGACGTCGACGCGCCGGGCGGCGCGGGCGCCGGCGGCCTGGCGGCGGTGGAGGACGCCGCCGAGTTCCTCATGGGCGTTTGCAGTCTGCTCCGCCAGGCGGTGACCACCTGGTGCCGGCTCGACGCCGCTTCCGGCACCGCGCCGGTGCGGGCCGAGATCGACTGCTGCCTCGGCTGGCGGCACTCCCTGCGGCGGCTGCGGCGGGCGCTCGTCCGCGCTGCCGTGACCGTCGCCTCGCGCGATCGGCAGCCACCACCCGGCATGCCGCCGACGGAATACGACCGGCTCCGCTGGGCCCGCGACGGCGCCGCGGAGCGGCTCATCGAGGCGGCCGTGCAGGCGGGCGAGACTTTGTGGATGCTCTCGGCGCGGCTGCACCTGCGGGTGCCGGCGACCGCCGGGAGCGGCTCGGCGAAGGCCGCCGTGGGCCGATTGTTTGCGGCGCTGTTTCGCGGCGACCCGACCGCGGCCGCGGCGGAACTCGAGATCGTCCGCAGCCGGCTCGTGGGCCGGCCGGTGCTGTACGTGCCGCTCTCGCGGGGCGGCCGCCCCGACCGCATCGTCCGCGCCCGCAGCCGGGAGCGGCTCCTCGAGCGGCTGGCCGCCTGCCTGCCGCGGCTGGGTCTCGTCACGGAGACGGCCGCGGTGGTGCAGCTCGCCAAGCAGCTCGAGAGCCTGCGGCCGACGGGGGCGGCGAGCGTGAGCGAGTTCGATCGCGTCTTCGAGGCGGCGACGACGGCGCTCGTCGAGCGGATCGCCACGAGCGCCGCCGCCGCCGACGCCGACGCCGACGGGCCGCCGGGGGAGGACGCCGCGACGGACCGCATCCTCGCCGGGCTCGCCCTGCTCGTCCCGCGGCTGCTCGAGACCTGGATGACCCACGCCCGGCAGCTGCGGCTGTCGGTGCTCGAGCGGGTGCGTGACGAGAAGGCCTTCGCCACGATCCGCGAGTTCGTCGAGCAGTACGGCTCAGGCCTGTTCACGCAGCACGTCCTCGCCCCCGCGTCGCTGCGGGGCATCCTCCGCGGAGGTGTCGCCCGCCACTTGGAACAGATCCTCGAGCAGGGAGCCTCCGAGCCGGAGGCGGGTGACGGCGCGACGGCGGCCCGCCGCCCCGTGCGGCTCATCGAGGACCTTTCCTCGGGGGCGCTGCCGATGAAGCTGGCCGCTGCCCGGCTGCGGCTGGTGCTCGAGAGCGTCGCCGAGAACCATGCCGAGTACCGCGACTGGAACTCGACCACGACGCAGTCCGACCGCGGCGAATGCCTGCACATCCTCCTCGACTTTCTCCGCGTCAAGGCCGAGCACGACCGGATCGCCTGGACGCTCCGGCCGGTCAGCATGGCCCACCGCGTGCTCGCCCGCCGCGGCGCGACGGCCGCGGCCGCGGCCTGGCGGCAGCGGATGCGGGACGAGACGGCGGAGACGGCGGAAGCGCTCGTCCGGCGGCTGTCCGACCTCGAGGCCCACTGGAGCGTGCGGTTGGCGAGCGTGAGCGACCGGGTGCGACGGCCGTTCACGGCGCCGCTCGAGCAGGACGAGCTCGAGGCGCTCGTCGATCCCGCGGTGGCGGAGCTGTTCACGGCCCGGCCGGCCGGCGCGGGGGCGGCCCTCGAGGCGCGGGCCGAGACCTTCCTCGGCGTGGCCAGCGGATCGGGGGTGGAGGTGCCCGACTGGCTGGAGCGGCTGGGTGCGGCGGTGGACCGGGCGATCGAGGCCGCGGAAGCCCGCGGCGACGCGCCCCACGGGGCCGAGGTCGATCCGGGCCGGCTGCCCGATGCCGTGCCCTGCCTGCCGGTCCCCTGGGAGACGCTGCACGCCGCGCTCGCGCTCGACCGCGGCGGTCGTGGCTGACGCCGGCCGGCCGGCGGCTGCGTGGTAGAGTTTCGTCATGAGCCTGCCGCCCCTCCGCGCCTCCGAGCACCTCCACGACGTCCGCTACGAGATTCGCGGGGCGCTCGCCCGCCGCGCCGAGCAGCTCGAGCGGGAGGGGCACGAGATCGTCAAGCTCAACATCGGCAACCCCGGGGCCTTCGGCTTCCGCATGCCGGGGTCGATGCGGGTGGCGATCGTGGAGAACCTCCACCAGGCCGATCCCTACTCGCACCAGAAGGGCATCTTTCCGGCCCGCGAGGCGGTGGTGATGCAGCAGCAGAGCCGCGGCGTGATGGACGTCACGGCCGACGACGTGTTCATCGGCAACGGCGTCTCCGAACTGATCATGCTCGCCATGCGGGCGCTGCTCAATCCGGGCGACGAGGTGCTCGTGCCCAGTCCCGACTATCCGCTGTGGACGGCGTCGGTCGTGATCCACGGGGCCCGCGCGGTGCACTACCCCTGCCGGCCGGAGCGGGGATTCGTGCCCGACCCCGCCGAGGTCGAGGCCCTCGTCACCGAGCGGACGCGGGCCCTCGTGCTCATCAACCCCAACAACCCCACCGGCGCCGTCTATCCGCGGGAGGATCTCGAGCGACTCGCCGACATCGCCGAACGGCGGCACCTCGTGCTCTGCGCCGACGAGATCTATGACGAGATGCTCTACGGCGACGCCGAGTTCGTGCCCACGGCGACACTCGCCCGCCGCGGCCTGTGCCTCACCTTCGGGGGCCTGAGCAAGGTGTGGCGGGCCTGCGGCCTGCGGGTCGGCTGGCTGGTGTTCTCGGGCGAGCGGGATCATGCCCGCGACTACATCCAGGCCGTCGAACTGCTCGCCTCGCTGCGGCTGTGCTCGAACGTTCCGGGGCAGTACGCCGTGCAGACGGCGCTCGGCGGCTACCAGTCGATCTTCGAGCTCACGCGGCCGGGCGGTCGGCTGCACGCCACGCGGGCGGCCCTACTGGAGGCGGTCGCCCGCAGCCGGTATCTCACCGTCGTGCCGCCACAGGGGGCGATGTACGCCTTCGTCCGGGTGCACGCCGAGCGGCTACCCGGCGGCGTCGCCGCGTTCGACGACCAGTCCTTCGCGCTCAACCTGCTCGAGCGGAAGCACGTGCTGGTGGCGCCGGGATCGAGCTTCAACGTCCCTTACCGGGACCATTTCCGGGTCACGCTCCTGCCGGACGCCGAGCAGATGGCGGACGTCTTCGCGCGGATCGAGTCGCTGCTCGACGACTACGCCACGCCGGCGTGAGCCGCCGGGCGGGATCGTGGTACAACGAGGGGCATGACAGCCCGTCCCGAACCGCCGTTTTCGTCGCGTGGCGCCGCCCGGCGGCCGCTCGCCGTCTGGCTCGCCGGCCGGATCGGCTGGGATGCCTACGCGACCCTGGCGGAGCGGCTCGCCTGGGAGGTGTCGGAGCCCGGCGGCCGGCCGCCGACGCTCCTCGTCACCGAGCTCGAGCCCGCCGTCACGATCGGCCGCCTCGGCTCGCGGGCCGACGTCGACTTCTCCGCCGAGGACCTGCGGAGCCGCGGGCTCGCCGTCCGGTTCGTCGGCCGTGGCGGCGGCGCGGTGCTCCACGGCCCGGGCCAGGTGTTCGTGGCCCTGTTCGCGGCGCTCGAGGATCTCGGCCTCGGTCGTCACGACGTCGGGTGCTACGTGGCCCGGTTCGAGGCGGGCCTGGCGGCGGCGGTGGAGCGCATGGGCGCGAGCCCCGGCCGGCGGCCGGGGAGGCACGGCCTGTTCGGTCGCACCGGGTTGCTCGCGGCGGTCGGCATCGCCGTCCGCCGCGGCGTCGCCTGTCACGGCGGGTTCGTGAACGTCTGCCCGGCGCTCGAGCCGTTCCGGCAGGTGCACGTCGGGGCCACCGGGGCGGAGGCCCTGGGGACCATGGGCTCGCTGGAGGCGGAGGTGCGCCGCAAGGTGCGGATGCAGGACGCCCGCACGGCGGTCACTGAGGGGCTCGCGAACGCCTTCGCTTTTCCGCAGACCCAGATCCAGTCCGGCTTCCCGCTCGCCATCCCTCCCGCCGCCCGCCCGGAGCGCTTCAGCCGTGTCGGATGAAAGGGCGACCGCCGTGCACCACGTCCCGCTGCCGATCGTCGATGCCGGCGCCGCGCCGCAGGCCTGCGGCGGTGCGTCCGCACCGGCCACCGGGTCGCGGCGGCTGCCCCCGTGGCTGCGGCAGAACCTGGCCCCGGGCGGCGGGCACGCCGAGACCGCCCACCTGATCGCGGAACTCGACCTGGAGACGGTCTGCTCGTCGGCCAAGTGTCCCAACCGGCTCGAGTGCTGGTCGCAGCGGACGGCGACGTTCATGATCCTCGGCAACGTGTGCACCCGCCCCTGCGGCTTCTGCTCCGTGCCCAAGGGGCGGACCGAGGCCCTGGAGGAGGACGAGCCCGAGCGGGTGGCCGAGGCGGCCCGACGGCTGGGGCTGGCCCACGTGGTGATCACGAGCGTGACCCGCGACGACCTGCCCGACGGCGGTGCGGACCACTTCCGCCGCACGGTCGAGGCGGTGCGGGCCGCGACGGGCGCCACGATCGAGGTCCTCGTGCCCGACTTCATCGGCAAGGAGGGCGCCCTCGAGCGGCTCATGGCGGCCCGGCCCGAGGTCTTCAACCACAACACCGAGACGGTGCCGCGGCTCTACCGCACGGTCCGGGGTCGGAAGAGCGTCTACGCCTGGACGCTGCAGCTGCTGGCCGACGCCAAGCGGATCATGCCGGCCGTGAAGACCAAGACGGGCCTGATGCTCGGCCTGGGCGAGACCCAAGACGAGCTGCTCGACGTGTTCGCCGATCTGCTCGACCACGGTGTGGACTTCCTCACACTCGGGCAGTACCTCCAGCCGACGCTCGACAGCCTGCCGGTGGAGCGGTTCGTGCCGCCGGAGGAGTTCGACGCACTCGGCGCCACCACCCGGCGGATGGGGTTCCGCAAGGTGGCCAGCGGCCCGCTCGTGCGATCGAGCTATCACGCCCGCGACATGGCCGAGGGTGGCTGAGCGGACCCGCGCCGGGTATCCTCCCCGGCTGGTTCGATCGCACCCTTGGAGCATCCCCATGGCCCCCTCGTCCGCCGTCCCCGGCCTCGACTCGATCCGCGACCTGTTCACCTCGGCCGAGCGGGCCGTGCTCGAATCGACCGCCGGCAAGGCGCTCGTCGCGGCGTCGCGGAAGCAGCTCGAGAAGACGCTCGCCCAGGCCCGCGCCCTGCGTGACAAGTGGCGCGACCTGCACGCCGGGCAGACGCGGAAGACGAAGCGGTCGGCGGCCGATACCGCGGCGGCCAACGCCCGGAGCCGCACCAAGACCGACGCGTTCACCGCCGGGATCGAGCGGGTCCAGGCCCGGCTCGCCGAGTTCGGCCTCGTGCCGGCGCCGAGCCGGACGCTGCCGGCCGTGACGAAGGCCGCCCGCAAGGCCGGCCACCGCACGGCGCGGGCGAGCGTGAAGGGGAAACTCGCCGCGACCGCGGCCGAGATCAACCGCAGTCGGGCCGCCCAGCCGGCCCGGTCGGAGGCCGCGGTGGTCCGGTCCGCGGCTGCGAAGGCGCCCCAGGGGGGCAAGAAGGCGGCCAAGCAGGAAGTGAAGAAGGGCGTGAAGAAGGCCGGCAAGAAGCGGCGCCCGACCGCGACGGCGGCGGCGGTGCTCGCGAAGGGGGGCGGCCAGCCGCTCCGCTTCGACGTCACGAAGCAGCGTTCAGCGAAGGCCTCGGCGACGGCCGCGCGGCTCAAGTTCGACGGCAAGGTGACGCGGCGCGGCGGCCATGTGCTCGCCGCCGGCAAGCGGCGGCAGGCGGCCCGCGACCGTCGGTCGCGGTAACCGCCACAGGGTCCGAGCCCGCGATCGGCTAGCCGTCGGCAGGCTCCTCGAGGCCGTGCTCCTGGAGCTTCTTGCGGAGCGTGTTGCGGTTGATGCCGAGCCGGGCCGCGGCCTTGAGCTGCACGCCGTTGCAGGCGGCGAGCATCTGGGCGATCAGTTCCCGCTCCACGCGGCTCACGATCCGCTCGAAGAGGGCGTCGTCGTCGGCTGCCGCCGTCGAGAGCCCCTGCTCGACGAGTTCCCGCGCCAGGCTGTCGAGGTCGCCGCCGCGTCCGGGGATGGCGACGGCCGGCGTGCGGTCGCCGCGGATCACCGGCGGCAGGAGGTCGAGCGTGAGCTCGTCGCCGGGGGCCATCACCACGCACCGCTCGACCACGTTCTGCAGCTCGCGCACGTTGCCCGGCCAGTGGTACTTCACGAGGGCCTCGAGGGCCTCCTTCTGGATGTGGACGACGTACCGGTCGTTCTCGCGGTTGTAGTGCTCGAGGAAGTGGCTGACGAGCGCCGGGATGTCGTCGCGTCGCGACCGCAGCGGCGGGAGGTGGATGGGCACCACGTTGAGGCGGTAGTAGAGGTCCTCGCGGAAGTGTTCCCGGGCCACCTCGTCGAGCAGGTCGCGGTTGCTGGCGGCGATGACCCGCGTGTCGACGCGGATCGTCTCGGTGTCGCCCACCCGTTCGAACTCCCGCTCCTGGAGCACCCGCAGCAGCTTGACCTGGAGCTTGGGCGTCGTGGAGTTGATCTCGTCGAGAAAGATCGTCCCGGTGTGGGCCGCCTCGAAGCGGCCCGCCCGGTTGGCGACCGCACCGGTGAACGAGCCGCGGACGTGGCCGAAGAGCTCGCTCTCCAGGAGGCTTTCGGAGAGCGCGCCACAGTTGACGCGGACGAACGGCCCGCTGCCCCGCGGCGAGAGCTCGTGGATCGCCTTGGCGATCAGCTCCTTGCCCGTGCCCGTCTCTCCGAGGAGGAGCACCGAGGCGTTGGAGACCGCCACGCGGCGGGTGGTGGCGTAGACGTCCCGCATGGCGGCGCTCGAGCCGATCAGCCCGCGGAGGGGCGGGGCGGCGGGATCGTCAGCGGGTTGGCCGGGCTGGCGCAGCATCGGCGGAAAGGGGGCGATGGGCCCGACTCGGCGCCTCGATCACGTCGAGGACATCGGCCGCCGCCCTGCGGGTTTCGTCATCAGTCGCCCGATTGTACACGCGGTAGGCCGCGAGCATTTCCCGGCTCGTGAGTACGAGGCCGTGGCGGGCGACGCTCACCTCCAGCGCCGCCAGGGCTAGCCTGCGACGGGCCGCGGGGAGGTCGTCGCGGCCCGCCTCGCGGAACAGGGCCTGCTGCGCCTCCGCCCGGCCGATCGCGGCCAGCAGTGCCAGTGCCGGCTGGTGGAGTTCCGCGTCGTCGAGGGCGGCCCGGGCCGTCCGCAGGCCGGCGGAGACATCCTGGCCGCGCCGGCCGAGCCGCGCGAGCAGGACGAGCGCCTCGCGGGCCCGATCGCGCCTGGCCCGTGCCGCCCCCTCGCGGGAGGCGGGATCGACCGCCCGCGGCCCGGCGGCCTGCGCGAGCGCGTCGGGGAACCGCGGCGGGGCGGTTTCGGCGCCGGTCTCGGGGTCGACCGCGGGCTCGAAGAAGCTGTCGAGCCGGTCGACGATCGCGATCCCCGGGACGTCGCAGAACGTGAGCAGGAGCTGCTCGAGAAAGCATCCGCGGCCGTCGTCGTCGAGCGGATCGACGACCACGAGCACGGGGGGCGCGGAGCCCACGCCCTGCTGCTGGAGGAACTGCACGGTCTCGAGGGGCGTGGGCCGGATCGTCCGCCCGCCGAGGATCACGAGCACGGTATCGGCCGACTCGCGGGCGGCCAGGATCGCCGCGCGGCCGTCGGCCACCACGACGGGCTGGTAGCCGAAGCGGGAGACGTCGGCGGCGAGTTCCTGGGCCACGTCGACGCGGTGGTGGGCCACGATCGCGCGGTCGACGCCGGTGGATGTGGCGGCATGGGCGAGGATCTCCAGCACGCGGCTCGAGCCGGCGTAGGGGGGATCGCCCGCCGCGAGCGCCAGGGCCCGCGCGGCGGCGAACTGGAGGGCCGCGTCGGGCACGGCGAGCGCCCGGACGAGGGCCTTGCGGGCGGCGGGGGGCAGGGGGGCCGCCGCGGCCTCGCCTTCCGGTTCGAGGGTCCTGGCGGCCGCGGCCGCGGCCTCCCACATGCCGTGCGTCACCGCCAGATCGAGGACCTCGCCGATGGTTTCGGGAGAGAATCCATCGGGGCCCGTGACCGCCGCACGGAGCGCCTCCGGCTCGATCCGATCGAGCGCGGTGGCTGGGTCACCGGCGAACACGAGCGTGGCCTCGAGCCGGGCGAGCAGGGCGAGGCGGATCGACGCTGGATCCCGCGGGCCGAGGGCCATCAGGTCGCGGGCGACGTGCATCGCCTCCTGGATCCGCGCCGCCCGCGGCGGCAGGTTCAGCCGGTCGAACCGCTTGGCCTGTGGATTCCATGCGAACCGCTCCACGGATCCGCTGACGAGGCCGCCGAAGGCCGCGGCCGCCTCCCGCGGGTCGGTGACGGGCTCGAGCCGCAGATGGTCGACGGCCGGCAGTCCGGCGGGAGAGAGCGTCCGATCGAGCCGGACGGCCAGTCGCGCGACCGCCTCGTCGGCCGACGGCGGCATCGCCCGGGACGGCTCGTCGCCACGGGCCGCGGCCCGCGACTCGAGCAGGGCGATCGCCGCCGCCCGTGCCTCCGGCGGCGTGTCGGCCACGATCGCCGGGGCGAGGAGGAACGTGTCGATGTCGTCCGCCCCGCTGGCCGCGAGCGCCGCGATGATGCCCGGCCAGTGAGCGACGTCGTCGGAGGCGAGCCATTCGAGCAGCGGCTGCCGGGCGGCGGCGCCGAGATCGCGGACGAGCCCGCGGGCAAGAGTCTTCGCGGCCGGGGGGGCGTCGGACTGGAGGAGGTCAACGAGCGCCGGCAGCGCGTCTTCACGGGCCGCGGCCAGCCGCCGGGCGGCGGCCAGCCGGTCCGCCGCTTCGGGGGCCGCGAGCGCCATCACCGCCTCGGCGAGGCGGGCCGGGTCGCGACGGCGGACGGCCGCGGCCTCCCGGATGGCGGCGATCACCTTGCCGATGGACGGCTCCCGCGGCCGCAGCTTCCGCTCCAGGCGGCCCAGGGCGGCGGCGTCGAAGTCTTCGCCGAGTTTCGCGAGCGTCTCGAGCCGGTCGGCGCCCGCCTTGTCCACCGCCTCGACGAGCCGGCCGACGTAGCCGAGCGACACCTCGAGGGCATCGACGTCGGCCGCCCGGATGGCGGCGTCGAGGAACTCGCGCGGCGCGGTGCGGACGGGGAAGGCGAGCGAGTCGCAGACGGCCTGCTGCAGGGGATCGAGCGGCTCGACGGCCGCGGCGCTGCCGAGCGTCAGGCAGCACGCCAGCAGCGCGCAGGCCGTTACTCCGCCGCGAATCGCGCGCCATCCGCTCCCCGTCGACCCCACGGTGGCCAGCCCCCGGCACGGGCGGCGTCAGCCGGAAGGTCCGAGCCGTCGCCGCCACTCGGCAATCTGTTCGGCAACGCGGGCCGGCGCGGTGGAGCCGGAACTCGTCATCCGGTCAACTGCCCGGGAGGCGCCCAAGGCCCCGCGCAGGGCGGCGTTCCAGCCGGCATATTCGGCAGAGAACTCCGCGTCGGAAAGGTCCGCCAACGGCACGCCACGGGTCAACGCCAGCCGCACGAGCCGGCCCACGATTTCGTGTCCCGTCCGCTGCGGCACGCCCTGGGCGATCAGCGCCTCCATGAGGCTGGTGGCGTCGAGGTGGCCCCCCTCGAGCGTCGCGGCCACGCGGCCGCGGTCGAACCGGGTGCCGGCCACCAGCGGCGCTGCCACGCCGAGCACCGCCTCGAGGGTGTCGATCGAGTCGAAGATCGCCTCCTTGTCCTCCTGGAGGTCGCGGTTGTAGGCCGTGGGCAGCCCCTTGAGCAGCACGAGGAGTGATTGGACGTTGCCGATCGCCCGGGCCGACTTGCCGCGGACGAGTTCCAGCACGTCGGGGTTGATCTTCTGCGGCATGATCGAGCTGCCCGTGCAGAAGCCCTCCGGCAGGAGCAGGAAGCCGAACTCCTGCGTGCTGTAGAGGATCCACTCCTCGGCCCACTGCGAGAGGTGGACGGAAGCGAGCGCGATCACGAAGGCGAGTTCGCAGGCGAAGTCGCGGTCGCTGGCGCCGTCGAGGCTGTTGGCCGCCACGGCGTCGAACCCGAGCGCCGCCTTCACGTGGTCGCGGTCGATCGGCAGGCTCGTGCCGGCCAGCGCCCCCGATCCCAGCGGCAGGACGTTCGTCCGCCGCCGGCAGTCGGCGAGCCGGTCGCGGTCGCGGGCGAGTTTCTCGCACCAGGCGAGCAGCTGGTGGCCGGCGAGCACGGGCTGGGCCCGCCGCATGTGCGTGTAGCCGGGAATGACGAGATCCTGCTCCCGTTCGGCGAGGCCGAGAAAGGCCCGCTGCAGCTCGGCGAGGCCGCCATCGAGCCGGTCGATCGCCCGCCGGCAGTAGAGCCTCAGGTCGGTGGCCACCTGGTCGTTGCGGCTCCGGGCGGTGTGCAGCTTGCGGCCCGTGTCGCCCAGCCGGGCCGTGAGGGCCGACTCGACGTGGAGGTGGATGTCCTCCTTCGCCACCGAGAACTCGAACCGCCCGGCGCGGATCTCCGCCCGGATCTCCTCGAGCGCCTGGGCGACGGCGTCGGCCTCCGGCACGGTCATCAGGCCGCAGGAGGCGAGCATTCGGGCATGGGCGATCGAGCCGTCGATGTCGTCGTCGGCCAGCCGCCGATCGAACGACACGCTCTCCGAGAACGCCTCGACACGCCGGTCGGTCGGCTCACGAAACACGCCGCCCCAGGCCTTGGCGGCGGGCTGGTCGTGATGCGTGGGATCGGTCGGCGACGGCACGGGTCGGTCCTCGAGGCTGCACGGGACAGGGCAAATCCTACTTTGAACCCGGGGCGGCGGAAATGCGGCCGCTACACTCTGCCGTATGACCACTCCCGCGGACTTCCTGGCGCCCGGCGGCCGGCTCGCGGCCCGCCTCGCGGGCTGGGAGTCGCGGCCACAGCAGCTGGAGATGGCCGAGCTCGTCGCCCGGGCGATCGCCGAGCGGCGGCACGCGATCATCGAGGCGGGCACGGGGGTGGGGAAGAGCCTGGCCTATCTCGTGCCGGTGATCCTGGCGGCGACATCCGACCAGGACGACCAGGGTGGCGCCGCGGTCGAACTGGAGCCCGACTGGGAGGACGAGGCACCGGCCCCGGGAGGCCGCGGCCGCGCGCGCCGCGTCGTGATCTCGACGCACACCATCGCCCTGCAGGAGCAGCTCATGACCAAGGACATCCCGCTCGTGGCGGCGGTGATGCCCCGGGAGTTCTCCGCCGTGCTCGTGAAGGGTCGCGGGAACTACGTCAGCCTGCGGAGGCTGGCGCTGGCCGTCGAGCGGTCGGGGAGCTTGTTTCCCGAGGAGGGAGAGCGGGCCGAGTTGCTGGAACTCGCCCACTGGGCCCGGCGCTCGGGCGACGGCTCCCTCGCCGACCTGCCGGCGGCGCCGAGCCCCGCGATCTGGGAAGAGGTGGCCAGTGACTCGGGCAACTGCATGGGCCGCGCCTGCCCGACGCACGGGCAGTGCTTCTACTACGCCGCCCGACGGCGGATGGCCCACGCCCAGGTGCTCGTCGTCAACCACGCGGTGTTCTTCGCCGACCTCGCCCTGCGCCGGGGCGGTGCGAGCCTGCTGCCGCAGCACGACATCGTGATCTTCGACGAGGCCCACATGGCCGAGGCCGTCGCCAGCGAGCACCTTGGCATCGGCGTGTCGAGCGCCGGAATCGAGCGGGTGCTGTCCAAACTCCACAACGACCGCACGCACCGCGGCCTGCTGCTGCATTACAAGCTGCACGATCTCGAGGCCGACGTCCGCCGCTGCCGCCGGGCGGCCGAGGCCTTCTTCGCGAGCGTGAAGGACGCGCTCGCGGCACGGGGTGATCCGCCGTGGCGGGTGTCGGCGCCGGGACTCGTCGCCGACCAGCTCGGCGAGCCGCTCGCCAGCCTCGCCCGGCGGCTGCGAGCCGCGGCCGACGGCCTCGCGACCGACGCCGAGCGGCACGACCTGGGCTCGCTGGCGGAGCGACTGACGGCCCAGGCGGCGGCGATCGACACGTGGCTGCGCCAGCGGGAGCCGGGGAGCGTGTGGTGGGTCGAGTCGACCCGCTCGCGGCGCGGCCGGGAGCGGCTCACGCTGTCGAGTGCTCCCGTGGACGTGGCGGACACGCTCCGCCGCGAGCTCTTCGCCCGCGTGCCGACCGTGATCCTCGCGAGTGCGACGCTGGCGGTGGAGACGCCGGGCCACCGCGACGCCGAGGAACCCGCGGCCGACTCCGATCCATTTCATTACGCGCGAAGCCGCCTGGGTGTCGGTGCAGCGGCGGTCGGCCGCCGGCTCGGCAGCCCGTTCGATTACGCCCGGCAGGCCCGGCTCGTCCTCGTCGACCGGCTGCCCGATCCGGCCGATCGCGACCGGTACGACGAGGCCGTGGTGCAGATGGTCCGCCGCTACGTGGCCCGCAGCGCGGGGCGGGCCCTGGTGCTGTTCACCAGTCACGCGGCCCTCGCCCGGGCCACCACGGAGCTGCGCGGCTGGTGCGTGCGGCGGGACTACCGGCTCGTCAGCCAGGCCGACGGCCTGCCGCGGTCGCGGATGCTCGACGAGTTTCGCGAGGGGCCGGCGGGCGTGCTGCTGGGCACCGACGGCTTCTGGCAGGGGATCGACCTGCCGGGCGACTGCCTCGTGAACGTGATCATCACGAAGCTTCCCTTCGCCGTGCCCGACCGGCCGCTGGTGGCCGCCCGGATCGAGGCCATCAAGGCCGCCGG
>JBIIDT010000110.1:0-8183 GCA_044238145.1 Pirellulales bacterium
TGCACACGGTGCGGGCCGCCGGCGCCGGGAAGATCATCGTGGCGGTGCCGGTCGGCTCGCCCGAGCGGATCGACGCCATCCGCTCCCTGTGCGACCACGTCGAGTGCCTGCAAGAGCCCGAGGCCTTCTGGGCGATCGGCCAGTTCTACCGTGACTTCGAGCAGGTCGAGGACGAGCGGGTGCTGGAGTTGCTCCGCGACTACGGCCGGCCGGAGACGAAGTGGGAGCGGGCCGCGGCGGAGCCGGCACATCGCTGAGGGCGGACGGCGGCACGATTACCGGCGGTCGAGGGCCGGCGACGTCTCCACCTTCGCCAGCACGTCCTGCATCTGGTCGGTGAGCTGGTCGATCTGCATCTGCAGCACGCTCGTCGGGTCGGCGAGGAACGCAGGATCGTCCCAGATCTCCGCCCGCAGCCGGGCGATGGCGCACCGCTGCTCGAGGATGCGGACGTCGAGCGGCGGCACGGCGTCGGGCCGCCGCTCGTTGGCCGCGACCGCCGCGGCGAGATCCTCCTCCGCGAGCGTCACGGCGGACCGGGCGGCTGCCCGCTGGGCGCCGAAGCCGTAGCCGTGCGGCTTCTCCCGGGTCGCGGCCACCTGGTCCTGCAACTGTCCGACCCGGGATCGGAGCCAGCGCACGTCCATCCGGGACACCTGGCCAGGCGAGGCGGCGTTGAGTTTCTCGGCCTTCTCGAGCCGTGTCTCCGCCAGCCGCAGTCGGGCCTCCGTGCAGCGGGCGTGCAGGTCGGCATGGCGGTGATCGATGCTGCCGGCGGCCGGCTCCGCGGCCGGCTGGGCGACGGCCCAGCCCAGGACGACGAGGATCGCCAGGGGCGACGTGCCGAAGGCGATCGCGAGCGGACGGTTCATGGTGGTGGCTCCTGCGGGGTCGACGGGCCCTGGAGGATTCTACGGACGTCGTCGCGCGTCGAGCCAGCGGCTCGATCAGCCCTTGATGACGCCCAGCGGCCGCAGGCGGGCGACCTTCGACGACAGTCCCGCGCGGTGGACGACGTCGACCACGACGTCCACGTCCTTGTAGGCGGCCGGCTGCTCTTCCGCGAGGCCCTCGCGGCTGCGGCAGCGGGCCACCACGCCCTGCCGTTCGAGTTCGTGCTCGATGTTTCGGCCCCGGGCCAGTTTCGTCGCGGCGGTGCGGGAGAGGCAGCGGCCGGCGCCGTGGCACGTGGTGCCGAACGACCGTTCGAGCGCCCGCGGTCCGCCCACGAGCACCCAGCTCGCCCGGCCCATGTCGCCGGGGATGATCACCGGCTGGCCGATGTCGCGGTAGCGATCGGGCACGTCGGGATGGCCCGCCGGAAAGGCCCGGGTGGCCCCCTTGCGGTGGACGCAGACGGGCCGCCGGCCGCCGGGCAGGTCGTGCTCCTCGATCTTCGCCATGTTGTGGGCCACGTCGTAGAGGAGCGTCATCCCGAGCGCCTCCCACGGCTTGGCGAAGACCCGCGCGAAGACGTCGCGAACCTGCCACATGAGGAGCTGGCGGTTGCAGAAGGCGTAGTTCGCGGCCGCCCGCATCGCGCCGAGGTAGTGCCGCCCCTCAGGGCTCTCCACCGGCGCGCAGACCAGCTGCCGGTCGGGCAGCGTGATGCCGTACTTCGCCGGCGCGTCCCGCAGCGCCCGCAGGGCGTCGTCGCAGACCTGGTAGCCGAGGCCCCGCGACCCGGAGTGGATGAGCACGCAGATCTGGCCGGCCCGCAGGCCGAAGGCCGTGGCGGCCCGCTCGTCGGCGATGCGGTCCACGACCTGCACCTCGATGAAGTGGTTGCCGGCGCCGACGGTGCCGCATTGGTCGGCGCCGCGGGCGAGCGCCCGGTCGCTCACCGAGTCGGGCGCGGCGCCGCCGATGCAGCCCTCGGCCTCGGCGCAGGCCACGTCGTCGAGGGTCGCGAGGCCGCGGCCGGCGAGGTAGGGCACGCCCTCGGCCATCAGCGTCCGCAGTTCCGCGGGCGTGAACACGTAGCGGCCCCCCTGCCCCACCCCGACGGGCACGTCGCGGAGCAGCTGGTTGATCAGCTGCTTCACGAGCGGCTGCACGTCGGCCAGCTGCAGGTTCGTGCGGACGATCCGCACGCCGCAGTTGATGTCGTAGCCCACACCCCCCGGCGAGACGACGCCCCCGGCGGCCGGATCGGTGGCGCACACGCCCCCGATGCAGAACCCGTAGCCCCAGTGGATGTCGGGCATCGCCAGGCTCGCCCCCTGGATGCCCGGCAGGCAGGCGACGTTGGCCACCTGCTCGGGGGCGCGGTCGCTCACCAGCTGCGGCAGCATGCGTTCGTCGGTGAAGATCAGCCCGTCGGCGAGCATGCCGGGCTTGTACGTGCGCGGAATCCGCCACGTGCAGTCGTCCACCCGCTCGAGCGGCCCGGTGTAGCCGCGGTCGATGCCGCCGGTCGTGGTGTCAGGCATGCCGCGTCTCCGCCGAGATCAGATGTCCACGATGAACGTGGCCTCCCAGCCCTCCGGCGCCTGGTGGACGTCGAGGAGGTGCTGGGTGACCGCCTTGACCTCGTGGGCCAGTTCGTGGCGGGATGGATCGAACCGTTCGCCCTTGGCCGTGGCCCGCAGGCCGGCCGCATCGACGACGACGCTGAACTCGCGGAGGAGCAGGCGGTCGATCTCGAAGGCCGCCAGCAGTTCGCTCGTCCAGTCGTGCAGCAACCAGACGGGATCCGTGCCCGGCACCGTGAAGGCCCGCTCCTCTCTCGGCACGATCTGCGCCAGGTCGCCGGCGATCACGGCGAACAGGCCGCGGGCCGCGTCGGCCATGAGGCCGTCGAGCGTGGCCGCGTGCACGCGGATTCCGAGATCGGCGGTGTGCTCGAAGACTTCGTACACGGCGGCTCCGGCCGGAAGGGTACGCAGGGCGGGCCGTTGCGGGCAACGCGGGCCACCACTGGTTGCCGTCCGGCCCGGGGCGTATTCTGCCGGCGATGAACCCGACGCTCCTCATCCTCGCCGCCGGCATGGGCAGTCGCTACGGCGGCCTGAAGCAACTCGACCCGATGGGGCCGGGGGGCGAGACGATCCTCGACTATTCCGTGTTCGACGCCCTGCGGGCCGGATTCGACCGCGTGGTGTTCGTGATCCGCCGCGACTTCGAGCGGGAGTTTCGCGAGCGGATCGTGGCCCGGTTCGAGCGGCACGTGGACGTGGCCCTGGCCTTCCAGTCGCTCGACGCCCTGCCGTCGGGCTTCGCCGTGCCGCCGGGCCGCGAGAAGCCGTGGGGCACGACCCACGCCATCCTCTGTGCCCGCGACGCGATCGCCGCCCCGTTCGCGGCCATCAACGCCGACGACTTCTACGGCCGCGACGCCTTCGCGGTGCTCGGGCGGCGGCTGGCGGAGTTACCCGACGACTCGACCGCCTACTGCATGGTCGGCTTCACGCTCGCCAACACGCTTTCCGAGCACGGCAGCGTGGCCCGGGGCGTCTGCCGCACCGACGCCCGCGGCTTCCTGGCCGACATCCGCGAACTCAAGCAGATCGCCCGCACGGCCGCGGGCGTCGAGAACGTGGCCGACGGCGTGGCGGAGCGGCTCACCGGCCGGGAGCCGGTGTCGATGAACATGTGGGGCTTCACGCCGCGGATCTTCCCGCAACTGGACGATTCGTTCCGCCGCTTCCTCGCGGCCCACGCGACGGAGCCGAAGAGCGAGTGCTACATCCCGCTCACCGTGGGCGACCTCGTCAAGGCCGGCGCGGCGACCTGCGAGGTGCTGCCCACCGACGCCCGCTGGTTCGGGGTGACCTACGTCGAGGATCGGCCGATCGTGCAGGCGAGCATCGCCGCGCTCGTGCAGGCCGGAGAGTACCCCGCGCGGCTCTGGGGCTGAGCGATGGCGCTGACCGACGAAGACCTGGAAGAGCGGCTCAGCCGGCCGACGCCTGGCGTCGAGGCGGCGCTTCGGGACCTCGATGGCGACGTGCTCGTGCTCGGGGCCGGCGGCAAGATGGGCCCCACGCTCGCCCGCATGGCGCGGCGGGCCCTGCCGCAGGGCCGCGAGGTGTTCGCCGTCTCGCGGTATTCATCGCCGGCGGCCCGCGCGGGCCTCGAGCGGCACGGCGTGCGGACGATCCCCTGCGACCTGCTCGACCGCGACGCGATCGCCCGGCTGCCCGACGCGGCCAACGTGGTCTTCATGGCCGGCCAGAAGTTCGGCACGAGCGACGCGCCGGGCCTGACGTGGATGATCAACGCCGTGCTGCCCGACGTCGTGGCCACCCGCTACGCGAAGTCGCGGATCGTTGTCTTCTCGACGGGCTGCGTCTACGCGCTGGCGGCGCCGGCCGGCGGCGGGTCCCGCGAGGAGGATCCGCTCGCCCCGCCCGGCGAGTACGCCCACTCCTGCATGGCCCGGGAGCGGGTCTTCGACTTCCACGCCCGGGCCCACGGCACGCCGATGCTGATGTTTCGCCTCAACTACGCGATCGACCTCCGCTACGGGGTGCTCCACGACATCGCGACGACGGTCTGGCGGGACGAGCCGTTCGACGTCACGACGGGCCACGTCAACGTCATCTGGCAGGGCGACGCCAACGCCCGGGCCCTCCAGTCGCTGGCCCACGTCGCCAGCCCGCCGGAGGTGCTCAACGTCACCGGCCGCGAGTGCGTGTCGACCCGCTGGCTCGCCGAGCGGTTCGCCGCGATCTTCGGCCGGCAGCCGCGGATCACAGGCACCGAGGCGCCGACCGTGTGGCTGGCGAACGCTTCCAAGTCGCTCGCCTGGTTCGGGGAGCCGACGGTGTCGCTCGACGAGATGATCGCCATGACCGCCGACTGGGTGCGCTCCGGCGGCGGCTCGCTCGGCAAGCCCACGCACTTCGAGGCCCGCGATGGAAAATTTTGACTTTCGGGCGGCGCTGCAGGGGGGCGTCGCGATCCCGGCCCATCCGCTGGCGCTCGACGCCTCCCGGCGGCTCGACGAGCGGCGGCAGCGGGCGCTCGCCCGCTACTACATCGCGGCGGGGTCGGGCGGCCTGGCCGTGGGCGTGCACACCACGCAGTTCCAGATCCGCGATCCGAAGATCGGGCTCTTCGAGCCGGTGCTCGCGCTGGCCAAGGAGGAGATGGATCGGGCGGGCCGGCCGCTGGTGCGGATCGGCGGCATCTGCGGCGCGACGCCGCAGGCGGTCGCCGAGGCCGAGACGCTCGGCCGGCTCGGCTACCACGCCGGTCTCCTCAGCCTCGCCGCCCTGCCCCGCGCCTCCGAGGACGAGCTCGTCGCCCACGCGCGGGCCGTTGGCCACGTGCTGCCGATCGTCGGCTTCTACCTGCAGCCGGCCGTCGGCGGCCGCGTGCTGCCGTATTCGTTCTGGCGGCGGTTCGTGGAGATCGAGTCGGTCGTGGCGATCAAGGTGGCGGCCTTCAACCGCTACCAGTCGCTCGACGTCGTGCGGGCGGTTGCCGAGAGCGGCCGCCACGACATCGCCCTCTACACCGGCAACGACGACGCGATCGTGGCCGACCTGGTCACGCCGCACCGGTTCGCCGGCCGTGACTGGCGGTTTGCGGGCGGGCTGCTCGGCCACTGGTCGGTGTGGACGAAGCGGGCTGTCGAGCTGCTCGCGCGGTGCCAGCGCGAGCCGGCCTCGCCGGACCTGATGCGGCTGGCCGCGGAGGTCACCGACTCCAACGCCGCCTTCTTCGACGCGGCGAACGCGTTTCACGGCTGCATCGCCGGCCTCCACGAGGTGCTTCGGCGGCAGGGGCTCCTGGCCGGCATCTGGTGCCTCGACGAGAAGGAGGGGCTGGGGCCGGGGCAGCTCGCTGAGATCGATCGCGTCCAGCGGGCGTATCCGCACCTCAACGACGACGACTTCGTGGCCCGGCACCGCGACGAGTGGCTGCGGGCCTGACGGCCGACCTGTGCCTCAGCCTTTACTGCGGATCACCCGCACAGCGGCAGGGCCCGCTCCAGCCGCGCGAGCGACCGCCCGCGGCCGAGGATCGCCAGGCAGTCGTACAGGCCCGGGCCCACGGTCTTGCCCGTCACCGCCACGCGGACGGCGTGCACCAGGTCGCCCACCTTCACGCCCGCCGCCTCGACGACCCGCTTGAGCGCCTCCTCGAGCGCCGCCGGCTCGTAGGGCTCCACGGTGCGGAGCTCGGTCGCATAGGCCTCGAGCAGCGGCCGCACGCCCGGCTTGGCCAGCCGCTGCTTCACCGCGGCCTCGTCGAGCGGCGGCTCCTCGAGGAGAAAGAAGTCGGCGTAGGAGAGGATGTCGCCGGCCACCTTGAGCCGGTCACCCGAGGCCGCGATCACCCGCCGCACGATCTCCACGGCCTCGGCCGCGGGCGGGTCGGCCACGAGCTTCGCCCTGACGAGGAACGGCATCATCAGGGCGAGCTTCTCGTCGGTGGACAGGGCGTGCATGTAGTGGTCCTGCACCGCCCACAGCTTCTTGGGGTCGAAGCTCGCCGGGGACGAGTTGATCCGCTCGAGCGTGAAGTGCTCGATGAGCTCGTCCCGCGAGAAGAACTCCGTCTTGTCGTCGAGCGACCAACCGAGCAGGGCCAGGTAGTTGTCGATCGCCCAGGGCAGGTAGCCCGTCTCGCGGTAGAAGTCGACGATCACGGGGTTGAACGTGTCGGCCTCCGGGGTGAGGCCGATCCGTTCGGCGATCCGGGTGCCGTGCTCGGTGACCTGCTTGAAGTCGGCGTTCTTGAGGTACTGGGCGAGCTTTCGCTTGGAGAGCTTCGTGCGACTGCCCGGCTCGGCGACGAGCGGCAGATGGGCGTAGGCGGGCAGCGGGTAGCCGAGCGAGAGGGCGATGAACGCCTGCCGCGGCGTGTTGGACAGGTGCTCCTCGGCCCGGATGACGTGCGAGATCTCCAGGTCGTGGTCGTCCACTACGCTCGCCAGGTGGTACAGGCAGGAGCCGTCGGCCCGCTGGATCACGTGGTCCTGTTCCCGCTCCCAGGCGAACTCGACCCGCCCGCGGACGGCGTCGTCGATCACCAGCGACCCCTCGCGGGGCATCTTCAGGCGGACGACCCCCTGCCGGCCCTCGGCCTCGAACCGCGCCGCGGTCGCGTCGTCGAAGGCGGCGAACCGTCGGCTGTAGAGATACGCCTTGCCCGCCGCCTGGGCGGCCTTGCGTTCCGCGTCGAGTTCCTCCGGCCGGGCGAAGTCGCGGTAGGCATGGCCCGCGGCCAGCAGCGCCCGGGCAGCGGCCTTGTGGCGATCGGCCCGCTGCGACTGGAAGTAGGGCGCGTGGGGGCCGCCCACGCCGGGTCCCTCGTCCCAATCGATGCCCAGCCAGCGGAGGCCCGAGAGGATCGGTTCGAGCGCCGCCTCCACGTTCCGCTCCGCGTCGGTGTCGTCGATCCGGAGGATGAACGCGCCCCCGTGGCGGCGGGCGAAGAGCCAGTTGAACAGCGCCGTGCGGACGCCGCCGATGTGCAGGTACCCGGTGGGGCTCGGGGCGAAGCGGGTGCGGACGGGCGCGGGCATGCGACGAAACCTCCGGCGAGACTATCGACCAGGGCCCGGTGCCCCGTCAAACCCGCGGCCCGACCCCTGCGGCCCGTCAGGCCGCCGCGCGATTCATCCGGGCCAGCTTCTTGAGCCGCTTCCGCTCGGCCTTGGAGAGGTGCCGGTGCTCGGGTTCCGTGCCGTCGACGAAGGCGGTGTCGTCGCCGCTCGCTGCCTCGTCATCGGCGGTGGTGAAGTCGACGGCCTCCTCGGCGACGGCCGGCTCCTCCCGCGGCGGCGGCGCGGCCGGCCGCGCCGGCTTGGCGCGGCTCGCCGTCGCCACGGTGCGGCACTGGCCGCGGACCTCGCGGATCACCGACCGCGCGGCGGCGAGCATGGCGATCGCCGCCAGCGCCGCGCCGGCCGCCCAGGCCGCGTGCCCGCCGATGACGGCCGCGTCGCGGCCGCCCACCCAGTGGCAGCCCGCCGCGGCCGCCCAGGCCGAGAGCGCGAGCGTCGACCAGAACGCCGTGGCGCCGCGCTCGTGCAGCGGCAGCACGGCCCATGGCGTCACCGCCCCGTAGGCGATCGTCGCCAGGACGATCCACCAGCCGATGCCGTCCGGCCCGAGCGTGATCCCGGTGGTGTCGGCGATCGCCGCGCCGACGAGCCTGCCGATCGGCACCAGCCCGGCGCAGGCGGTGATCGCGAACAGGCCGGCGAGCCAGCCCCAGGCGCGATA
>JBIIDT010000044.1:0-24139 GCA_044238145.1 Pirellulales bacterium
TTCTCGCGGTATTGCCGGCAGCCCGAGTAGCTGCTGAACGCGCTCGTCACGAAGGCGATCGCCCGCTTCACGCCGGCATCGGCCATCTCGCGAAGCGTGTCGGTGAGCAGCGGATGCCAGTTGCGATTGCCCCAGTAGACCGGCAGTTCGGGCCCGCGGCGGTCGAGTTCCGTCCGCAGGGCCGCCAGCAGGGCGAGGTTCTGCTCGTTGATCGGGCTCTTGCCGCCGAAGTGCTGGTAGTGCTCGGCCACCTCGAGCATCCGCTCCCTCGGCACATTGCGGCCGCGGAGCACGTTCTCCAGGAACGGGATGACGTCGTCGGGCCCGTCCGGACCGCCGAACGAGACGAGGAGCACGGCGTCGTAGGCGGAGGTTGGATTCATGGGAGAGAAAGATTGACCCCACGGGGATTCGAACCCCGGTTACCGCCGTGAAAGGGCGATGTCCTAGGCCTCTAGACGATGGGGCCGAAGCTGCCGGACGGCCGGCCGCAACGCGAACATCAAACTACCTGCGCATGACCAGCAGCAAAAGGGGAACCGCATGTCGACGGCAGCCGCAACACCCATGCCGCGCCCGCCAAAGGGCCGCCGAGCGTCAGGACGCGGCCGGATCGATCGGCTCGGAGGCGTCGTCGGCTGCGGCGGTCGCAGCCGGGAGATCGGCGGTTTCGCCCCGGGCGATCGCCTCGAACACCTCGCGTCGGTGCACGGGCACGTCCTTGGGCGCCTCGACGCCCAGTCGCACCTTATCGCCACGGATCTCCACAACGACGATCGTGATGTCGTTGTTGATGACGATGCTCTCGTCTTTTTTCCGCGACAGAACCAGCATGGCCCATTCCCTGGCGGTGCTGACAGCCGACCGAACTTTCTCAAACCCCCCAAAAATAAAAGGTTTTCAGGGGGACGTCAAGCAAATCGCGGGCCCAACGGGCTAAATATGGCCTGGCACGGCCGTGAAACCCACCATCCGTGCCGGCCGGCCGACCGGAGTTCGCCACCGGACACCCTGGGCCGCGCGGTGATTCGCGGTCGTGTTCGCGACCGCGGCGGCGGGCCGCGTGCGGCCGCCACGGCGGAGGCTTGTTGGCGCGACGGGCCTTCCTATACTGGCTTCGCTCGATCGCTCGGACGCCGCCGCTCTCCGGTGGTGCGCCTCGTCAGGACCCTCCATGAAAGCCTGGTTCCGCAACCTGTTCACCGCCGTGTGGACGGTGCTCGACGGAATGCTCGTCACGCTGCGGGTCTTCGGCAGCACCTACGATCCGAAGCGGCGGACGTTCACCGAGCACTTCGAGTATCCGGAACTGCCCGCGCCGGTGGCGGCCCGCTACCGCGGCTTCCACCGCTATGACCTCACCACCTGCATCGCCTGCGACCAGTGCGCCAAGGCCTGCCCCGTCGACTGCATCTACATCGGCAAGGAGCGGGTCGAGGGGGGCAAGGGCTTCCGCGTCAGCGGCTTCGCCATCGACTACTCCAAGTGCATGTTCTGCGCCCTGTGCGTCGAGCCCTGCCCTGTGGACTGCATCTTCATGGGCTCGACGCTCGACCTCTCCTGCTACAGCCGCGACGGAACGATCGTCGACTACGCCCGGCTGCCGGTGGAGGTGGCCTGGGGTCGCTCGTCGCTCAATCCCACGGCGGTCGCCGCGTCGAAGGTGATCGTCGATCCCGTCCACGGCGGCCCGAACCAGTAGCCCCGCGAGCCCCGCCATGCATCCCGTCCTCATCGCCGGCTACGTCGCCCTGTTCGTCGCGGTGGGGGCGGCGTTCCTCGCCGTGAACCTGCTCGTCGGCTGGCTGGTGCGGCCGCGGGTGCCGAACACCGAGAAACTCGAGGTCTACGAGTGCGGCGAGCCGACGATCGGTTCGAGCTTCGTGCAGTTCGACCTGCGGTTCTACGTGGTGGCCCTGCTGTTCATCATCTTCGACGTCGAAGTGGCGCTGTTCTTCCCCTGGGCGACCGTGTTCGGCAAGGCGACCCAACTGGCCGATCCGGCCCTGGCGACCGCGACGGCCGATGGCGGTCTGACGCCGGCCGCCGCCGGCCTGTTCCGAGAGCTGGGCGTGGAGCGGCCCGCCGTGCCCGCCGAGGCCGGCCCGCTGTTTCAGCCGACGCTCGTCGAGGCGCGGGCCATCGAGGCCGCCCGCGGCGAGAAGACGCCGGCCCAGGCCCGCAGCGAATGGTCGGTCGCCCGGGCGGGCACGCTCCTCGCCCGCACCGCCGTCGTCGACATGGCCGCGTTCTTCGCCATCCTGCTCGTCGGCTTCGCCTACGTCTGGTACCGCGGCGACCTCGACTGGGTGCGGGCCGTGTCGACCGAACGCGCCGCGGCCTGATCCTTCCCCCGTTCACCGAGCCCTCTCACCGATGCGCGGCCCTTCCTTCCTCGAACAGCTCTCCGAAGCCCTGCCCGGCGCGGTCGTCGGCCAGAACCTCGCGGCCCTCGATCCGTGGGTCGAGGTGGCCCCGGAACGGATCGCCGACGTCTGCCACTGGCTGAAGGCCAAGAGCCCGGTGCGGTTCGATTCGCTCGAGTGCCTGACCGCCGTCGACTGGTTCGAGCCCGACCCGAAGAAGGCCGCCAAGAACGCCTGGCAGCCGCACGTCGAGATGGTCTATCACCTGTGGAGCACCGCCTCGCGGGCGAGCCTCGTGCTGAAGTGCAAGCTGCCGCGCTGGCGCGGCGACGTGCCCGGGCAGCTGCCGGAGATTCCCAGCGTGACCGGCGTATGGCGGACGGCGGATTGGCACGAGCGGGAGGTCTACGATCTCTCGGGCGTCGTGTTCACCGGCCACCCCGACCTGCGGCGGATCCTCTGCCCGGAGGACTGGGAGGGCCATCCGCTCCGCAAGGACTACGAACAGCCGCTCGAATACCACGGGATCAGGGGTAGGTAGCCATGTCGCAACTGATCGACGACGATCCCCGGATCATCGAGTTCGACGTTCGCACCGACGAGATGCTCGTCAACATGGGGCCGCAGCACCCGAGCACCCACGGGGTGCTCCGGCTCGTGCTCCGCACCGACGGCGAGGTGGTGTCGGAAGTCGAGCCGCACATCGGCTACCTGCATCGCTGCGCTGAGAAGATCGGCGAGAACCTCACCGCCCGGCAGTGGATCCCCTACACCGACCGGATGGACTACCTGGCCGCGATGAACATGAACCTCGGCTGGGCCCTGGCCGTCGAGAAGCTCATGAAGTACGAGGTCAGTGAGAAGGCCCGGCACCTGCGCGTGCTGATCTGCGAGCTGGGCCGGATCGCGAGCCACCTCGTGGGCATGGGGGCCTACGGCCTGGACCTCGGCACGTTCAGCCCCTTCCTCTACGCCTTCCGCGAGCGGGAGAAGATCCTCGACCTGTTCGAGGAGGCCTGCGGCGCACGGCTGACCTACAGCTACATCACCGTCGGCGGCCTGACGGCCGACCTGCCGCCGGGCTGGCTGGCGAAGTGCGAGGCCTTCCTCGACCAGTTCGAGCCGATCATCAAGGAATACCACGCCCTGCTCACGACCAACGCGATCTTCGTGAAGCGGACGGCCGCCATCGGCGTGCTGTCGCCGGCCATGGCGATCGACTACGGCTGCTCGGGCCCCGTGCTCCGCGGCAGCGGCGTCGACCAGGACATGCGGCGGGACGGCGAGGCGATCTACACCGGCATGTACGACGGCTACGCCTTCGAGGTGGCCGTGATGAAGGACGGCCACTATCCCCGCGACCACGAGTATCCGCCCGTGCCCGTCGACGCCGTGCTCGGCGACTGCTGGCACCGGTTCTTCGTGCGGATGCTGGAGGTGGTGCAGTCGATGGACCTCGTGCGGCAGTCGATCGACCGCTACTCGGCCTGCAAGGGGACGATCGGCGAGCCGCTCAAGCTCACGGAGAAGATTCCGACCGGCGACGCCTACCTCGAGACCGAGGCGCCGAAGGGGCAGATGGGCTTCTACCTCGTCAGCGACGGCACCGCGATTCCGTGGCGGGTCCGGGCCCGGTCGAGCTCGTTCTCGAACCTCTCGGTGGCGCCGGAGCTGTGCCGCGGCTGCCTGATAGCCGACGTGCCTGCGATCGTGGGCAGCCTCGACATCGTGATGGGTGAGATCGACCGCTAGTCCGCGGCTGGGGCGGGCGGGTCGACGCGAGCGACACGGCGTGGGGGCGGCATGAGTTGCGTCGCTGGCGGAGGACCGCCACGCTCCGCATCCTCACGCCGACCCCCGCGCCTTCCCGTTCGGAGGGACAACTGAGTCCCAGCGAGTCAGGCCGCGGCGTCGCGGTCGTGGACAGAATGAGGGGTGCGAGATGATGCGGGTCGCCGTGGTGATGGCGTTCGTGGGTGCGGTGGCCGGTGCGGCTGCGGCGGAGGAGCCGGTGGTGCAGCAGCGGGAGAACATGCTCGGGGCGTACGGCCCGTGGGTGGCCGAGAAGGTGCTTGGCGACGGGCCGGCGCGGATGTCGCTACGGTCGGGTACGTGGGCGTCGACGGATGCCTGGCGGCAGGCGGGGCGGGCGCGGGTGCACGAACGGATGATGCCCGTCGACCTCGGCGGGCGGCCCGAGGTGCGGGTGGAGGCCAGCGGCGAGTTCGACGGGTTGTCGTTCGAGCGACTGTCGTGGCAGCTGCCGACCGGGCCACGGACGGAGGCCGTGTTCCTCAAGCCAGCCGGCGCCACGGGCCGGCTGCCCGCGGTGATCGCGATGCACGACCACGGCGGCAACAAGTTCCTCGGCTGGCGGAAGATCGCCCGCGTCGAGGAAGACATGCCGCAGATCGTCGCGGCCCACCAGGAGCACTACTACGAGGGGGCGGCCTGGGCCAACGAGCTCGCCCGGCGGGGCTACGCGGTGCTCGTGCCCGACGCATTCCTCTTCGGGAGCCGTCGCGTGCGAGCGGCTGACGTGCCCGCCAAGATTCGCATGCAGGCGACCGATCCGGAGATCGGCGACGCCGAGGCGGTCCAGGCGTATAACGCCTTCGCGGGGCAGCACGAGCACATCGTGGCTAAGAGCCTGTTCAGCGCCGGCACCACCTGGCCCGGCGTGTTCGTCACCGAGGACCAGCGGGCGCTCGACGTGCTCTGCGACCGGCCGGACGTCGATCCGGAACGGGTCGGTGCCTGCGGTCTCTCGGGGGGCGGGCTGCGGACCGTGTACCTCGGCGGTCTCGACGATCGGATCCGCTGTGCCGTGCCGGTGGGATTCATGACGACCTGGCGCGATCTCGTCCTCAACCGCACGTTCACGCATACCTGGATGACCTACGTGCCGGGGCTGCCCCGCGACCTCGACTTTCCGGAAATCCTCGCGTTGCGGGCGCCCGCCGCCACGCTCGTGCTCAACTGCACCGAGGACCAGCTGTTCACGCTTCCCGAGATGCAGCGGGCGGACCGCATGCTGCGGGAGACGTTCGAGCGGGCCGGGGCCGCCGACCGGTACCGCGGCAGCTTCCACCCCGGTCCACACAAGTTCGACCGAGCGATGCAGAAGGAGGCGTTCGAGTGGTTCGACCGGCACCTCCAGCCGGCGGGGCAACGGTAGCCTGCGCCCCGGTTTTTCCCGGCCCGTGGGCCCCTGCCACTTGTGAATTGCCCGCCCATCGGGCAAACTTCGTGCGAATTTTCACGAAGTGGGTTCCCGCCCGGGAAAACCCGCGTTTCGCCCGTCCCCGCTGGTGGCTCGCGACGCCTTCCGATGGCTGACTTTCTGATCAACTCGGTAGGGCTGCCCGGCTGGCTGGCCTGGACGCTCACGGCCGTCGTGGCCGCCGTGCTGATCCTGAACGTGATCGCCGGCGGGGCCCTCGTCTTCATTTGGGCCGAGCGGAAGATCGCCGCCCGGATCCAGGACCGCCTCGGCCCCACCCGCACGGGCGGCCGGTTCGGCTGGCTGCAGTCGCTCGCCGACGGCCTCAAGCTCCTCGCCAAGGAGGACCTGATGCCCGAGGGGGCCGACGGGATGCTGTTTCGACTCGCCCCCTACGTCAGCTTCTGCGCCTCGTTCTGCGCGTTCATCGCCCTGCCCTTCGCCTTCGACTTCGTCGGCTGCCGGCTCAACGCGGCCGTGTTCTTCGTGGTCGCGGTGCTCGGCCTCGAGGTGTTCGGCGTGATCCTGGCCGGCTACGCGTCGGCCTCGAAGTGGTCGCTGTTCGGGGCCATGCGCGAGGCGGCCCAGGTCGTCAGCTACGAGGTGCCGCTGGGCATGTGCGTGGTGGTGCCGGTGATGCTCGCCGGCAGCATGGACCTGGTGACGATCGCCGAGAAGCAGGCAGGCTGGCTCACCAACTGGTACCTGTTCCACGACCCGTTCACGTTCGTGATCTTCTGGGTCTACGTGACCTGCGCCGTCGCGAGCGTGAACCGCGCCCCCTTCGACCTGGCCGAGGCCGAGAGCGAACTCGTGGCCGGCTTCCACACCGAATACTCCGGCCTCCGCTGGAGCTACTTCTTCATGGCCGAATACGGCTCGATGTTCCTCGTCAGCGCGCTGGCGGCCGTGCTGTTCATGGGCGGCTGGAACGGACCGATCCCCGTGGCGAAGCTCCTCGGCCTCTCGGCCGGCACGGGCGACACCGCCGGCTACCTCGTGCGGCTGCTGGGGATGGTCAACCTGCTGGGCAAGGCGACGCTCGGCGTGCTCGTCATGATGTGGGTCCGCTGGACGTTGCCGCGGCTGCGGATCGACCAGGTGATGACCACCTGCCTCAAGTACTGCACGCCGCTGGCGGCCGCGATGTTCGCCGGCGTGATGCTCTGGCAGCTCGCGCTGCCGGGCGGCCTCGTCCGCGGCCTGTCCCGGCCGGCGGGCGAGATCCGCGAGGGCTGGCTGGAGGGTCCGGGAGGCAAGGCCGCGGCGCAGCCTCCAGCCGACGCCGGGCCGAAGGTGGCGGAGGTGGGCCGATGAGCGGCATGCTCGCCGAGATCGTGCCCCTCGCGCTGCCGCTGGCCGCGATCAACTGGCACTCCTTCTTCTTCCTACTCTTCGCCGCGGTGGCGTGTGGCTGTGCGATCGCGGTCGTGCTCGCCGACAACGTCGTGCGGATGGCCCTGTATCTCGTGCTGTCGCTGGGCGCCACGGCCGGCCTGTTCTTCCTCGCCGGCGCCGAGTTCGTGGGGGCGATGCAGCTCATGATCTACGTCGGCGGCACGCTCGTGCTGCTCGTGTTCGGCGTGATGCTCACGGCCCAGGCGCCGTTCGTGACGATCCGCACGACCACCGGCGACCGGATCCTGGCGGGCGTGGTGGGCACGGCCCTGCTGGCCGTGCTTCTCCAGTCGGCCTTCTCGGTGCCCGCCTGGCGGAAGCCCGCCGCCGGCACCGTGACGGCCCCGGCCGCGACCCCGATCGGCATGGCCCTGCTCGGCGTGCGGGTCGACGAGCCGGCCGCCGGTGCGGCGGCCGCCCCGGTTCGCAGCGGCTACCTGCTCCCCTTCGAGATCGTGTCGGTCCACCTCCTCGTGGTCCTCGTCGGGGCGGCCTACCTCGCCCGCGCGAAGAAGCGCAGGACACCGCGGGCGATCGAGGTGGCCGCGTCGGTCGAGCCACCCGTCTCGGTCGCGGAACACGCGGCCGTCGGCCGGCAGACGGGGCGGGCGACCTCGGTGCTCTCGGGAGGAAGGCCATGAGCCCGGTCCTCAACGCGTTCGCGATCCCGCCGCTGTTCGGCAGCCTGCTCTCGGAGCCGGTGAGCGTGGCCCACTACCTCGTCGTGGGCGCGATCCTGTTCGTGGCCGGTGTGGTCTGCATGGCCGTGAAGCGGAACGCCCTCGGCGTGCTGATGGGGATCGAACTGGTGCTCAACGGCGCCAACGTCAACTTCGTCGCCTTTGCCTCGCCGTACCTCCAGGGCGAGGGGGCGAGGGGCCTGGGGCTCGACGGGCAGGTGATCGCGCTGTTCGTGATCCTCCTGGCGGCGGCCGAGGCCGCGGTTGCCCTGGCGATCGTGCTCAACTTCTACAACAACCACGCCACCGTCGACGTCGACCGCGCCGACGACTTGAAGGGCTGATCGGACGCCACCCGCCATGGATCTCGCCGCCCAACTCCCGATGCTGCTCGGCCTCGCCTGGCTGGCGCCCCTGGCGTCGTTCGTGGCGATCCTGTTCTTCGGGCCGCGGATGGGGCCGCACGGCCGCAACGCAGCGTGGGTGGCGACCGCGGCGATCGTGACGTCGCTCGTGCTCTCCCTGGCGGCCTTCGTGACCTGGCTGGGGGCGCACCCGGTGACGCCCGCCCACCACGGCGGCGACCACGGGGCGGCCCATGCCGGCGAACACGGCGACGCCCACGCGGGCGATCACGCCGCCGCAGCCGGCCATGACACCCATGCCGTCGTGCCGGCCGCCTACGCGGGCGACTGGTACACGCTCTACGAGGGGGGCCGCCTCAGGCTCTCGATCGGCTGGTACATCGATGCCCTGACGGTGCTCATGTTCGTGGTGGTGACGTTCATCGCCACCTGCATCCACGTCTACGCCTCGGGCTACATGCACGACGAGCTGCACGACGTGACCGATCACGAGGTGACGCTCGCCGACGGCCACCACCTCCATCGTCCCGGCCGCTTTCCGCGGTTCTTCCAGGCGCTGTCGCTGTTCTGCTTCTCGATGCTCGGCATCGTCATCGCCGGCAACCTGGCGATGGTGTTCGTGTTCTGGGAGCTGGTGGGCATCTGCTCCTGGTTCCTGATCGGCTTCTACTACGAACGCAAGAGCGCCTCGACGGCCGCCAACAAGGCGTTCATCGTCAACCGGGTGGGCGACTTCGGGATGCTGATCGGCCTGATGGCCCTGTGGGGTGCGCTGGGCACGCTCCAGTTCGCCGACTCGACCGGCCGCGGTCCCGACGGCGGGGACGTGGTGCAGCCGGGCCTGTTCAGCCTCGTGCGTCCCGCCGCGACGGGGCACGCCCTCCAGGTGCCCGACGGGATGGTGAAGTTCGCCGCCGCCACCGAGGTGGCGCAGATCGCCGCCGAGCATGCGGGCAGCCCGGCCGACGCCGCCAGCGAGATCGCGTCGCGGATCGACGGCTGGCGGTCCGGCGGAGCGGGCGCCTGGCTCTTGTTCATCGCGGGCCTCGGCATCTTCTGCGGCTGCGTGGGCAAAAGCGCCCAGTTCCCGCTCTTCGTCTGGCTCCCCGACGCGATGGAGGGCCCGACGCCCGTCTCGGCCCTCGTGCACTCGGCGACGATGGTGGCCGCGGGCGTGTACCTCGTCGGTCGGTTCTTCCCGGTGCTCACGCCCGACGTGCTCCTGGTGATCGCCTACTGCGGCGCGATCACGCTGTTCATCGCCGCCACGATCGCGCTGGTCGCCAACGACATCAAGCGGGTGCTCGCCTACTCGACGGTCAGCCAGCTCGGCTACATGATGCTCGCCCTGGGCGTCGGCGGCTGGGTGGCGGGCCTGTTCCACCTCGTGACCCACGCCTTCTTCAAGAGCCTGCTGTTCCTCTGCTCGGGCTCGGTGATCCACGCCTGCCACACCAACGACATGCGGAAGATGGGCGGCCTCGCCAAGGTCATGCCCTCCACGGCGGCCACCATGCTCGTCGGCTGCCTGGCGATCATCGGCGCCGGGATCCCGTTCGTCTTCGGTCTCTCCGGCTACTACTCGAAGGACGCGATCCTCGCCCAGGCGCTCTCCTTCTCCCAGGTCAACCCGCGGCATTCGATCCTCTTCCTCGCCGTCGCCGGAGGGGCGTTCCTGACCGCGTTCTACATGTTCCGCCTGTGGTTCATGACGTTCGCCGGCAAGCCCCGCGACCACCACGTCGCCGAGCATGCCCACGAGTCGCCGGCGGTGATGGTCACGCCGCTGATCGTGCTCGCGGTGCTCGCCGTCGTGGCGGGCTGGACGCTGCCCGGCGGCTTCGGGATCGCGAACCTGCTCGAGCAGGCCCGGCCGGCCGGCACGGCGGAGGGCTTCGCGTTGGGCGGCGTCACGATCCCCGCGGAGCACGAGAGCCACGAGGGGGCGATCCACGTCACCGCCACGCTGACCGCGTTCGCGACCGCCCTGGCCGGCGTGCTGCTCGCCGCCGCCATGTATCTCAGGCGGATCATCTCGCCGGACGTCGTGGCGACCATCTTCCGCCCCGTCTACACCTTCCTCGCCAACCGCTGGTACTTCGACGAGATCTACCACGCCCTGTTCGTGATGCCGGCCCACGGGATCGCCCACCTCGCCAGCTGGATCGACAAGAGCCTGATCGACGGCCTGATCAACGGCCTCGCCTGGGGGGCCCGGCAGCTGGCCGGCATCGACGCCTGGATCGACCGCACGCTCGTCGACGGCCTGGTCAACGCCACGGCCAACGCCACCTGGACCGCCGGCCTCGAGCTCAAGAAGCTGCAGACCGGCCGCCTGCGGCAGTACGTGATGTTCATCGCCGTGGGCACCGTGGCCCTGTTCGTCCTGGCCAGCATGCTCTTCAAGTCGTCATTCGCCGGCTGACGCCGGCCTCCACCACCAGCAACCGGAACCCGAACGGACCCCAGCCATGCCCCCCGTCGACTCCCTCGCCCAGCCCGCCCTCTGGCCCCTCACGGCGATCGTCTTCCTGCCGGCCCTGGTGGCGTCGCTGCTCGCCCTGCCGATCATCCCCAGGGCCCGCGAGGAGGCCATCCGCTGGATCACGCTGCTCACGACCGCGGTCGTGTTCGTGCTCTCGCTGTGGATGGCCTGGCCGACGCTGTTCGGGGCCGCCGGCCCGGGGCAGTTCGCCGTCGGCGAGGCGGCCATGCAGGGGATCGTGAAGAAGCCCTGGATCCCGGCCTTCAACATCGAGTACCTGCTCGGCGTGGACGGCATCAGCATGCCGCTGGTCGTGCTCACCACCTTCCTGTCGATGCTCGCGGCGGCGGCCAGCTGGCCGATCACCAAGCACGTGAAGGCCTACCACGTGCTCTTCCTGCTGCTCGTGACCGGCATGCTCGGCGTGTTCGTGTCGCTCGACTTCTTCCTGTTCTACGTGTTCTGGGAGGTGATGCTCCTGCCGATGTACTTCCTGATCGGCATCTGGGGCGGCCCGCGCCGCGAGTACGCGGCGATCAAGTTCTTCCTGTACACGCTGCTCGGCAGCGTGCTCATGCTGCTCGCCGTGCTGATGCTGTATTTCACGAGCGACCTGCGGATGCTCTCGCCCGAGCAGCTCCAGGCGGCCCACGTCATCGCGCCCGGCCTCGACGCCGCGGCCGTGGCCGACGCCGCGAACGTCATCAAGACGGCGAAGGATCCGGTCCACACCTTCAACCTCCTCGCCCTGGCGCAGCTCGGCCAGCTTCCCCAGTCGCCGTTCGCGGCGGTGAACCTGTGGGGCATGTCGCTCGAGACCTGGGCCTTCCTGCTGCTGCTCATCGGCTTCGTGATCAAGGTGCCGGTGGTGCCCGTGCACACCTGGCTCCCCGACGCCCACGTCGAGGCGCCGACGCCGATCTCGATGATCCTCGCCGGCGTGCTCCTCAAGCTCGGCGGCTACGGCATCCTGCGGATCTGCTATCCCGTGTGCCCGGGGGCCGGCCTCACGCTCGCGTGGCTGGTGTGCGGGCTGGGCGTGGTGTCGATGGTGTACGGGGCCTTCGCCGCCCTGGCCCAGAAGGACTTCAAGCGGATGGTGGCCTACAGTTCGGTGAGCCACATGGGCTACGTGATGCTCGGCCTCGGCGTGTGGAGCGCCGTGGCGGGCAACGAGTTCCGCTGGGACGCTTGGGCCCAGGGCGTAAATGGCGCCATGTTCCAGATGCTGGCCCACGGCATCTCGTCGGCCGGGATGTTCTTCATGGTCGGCGTGCTCTACGACCGCGTGCACCACCGCAACCTCGAGGAGTTCGGCGGCATCTTCAACCGCATGCCCGTCTACTCGGGCCTGGCCGTGGCGGTGTTCTTCGCCGGTCTCGGTCTGCCGGGCCTGTGCGGCTTCATCGGCGAGGTGCTCGTCACGCTCTCGTCGTGGAACTACAGCCGCGTGCTCGCCGTGATCTCCGCCTTCACCGTGATCCTCACCGCGGGCTACATCCTGTGGGCGATCCAGCGGGTCTACCTGGGGGCCGAATACAAGGGCCCGCACGGCGACCACCTGACGCCGATGACCGGCCGGGAACTGGCGATCGCGGCGCCGCTCGTGTTCTTCGCGATCTTGTTCGGCGTCGCCCCGCAGTTGATCTTCAACTACGTCACCCCGACGGTGAACCGGCAGGTCGAGACGCTGGCCGACTGGACCCGCCGTGTGCGGCCCGACGCGCCGGCGGCGCAGCCCGCCCTCGCCGCCGCTCCCGCCACTCCCGTGGCCCGCTGATTCGGAGACAGGACCACCGTGGACATCGGATCCCTCATCACCGGCACGCTCAACGACACGCTCGCCGTGTCGCTGCCGCTGTTTCGCGTCGAGCTTGCGATCGCGGCCACGGTCGTCCTCCTGCTCCTGTGCCGGATGCTGCCCGTGCTGCGACACGCCGACTCGGCGGTCATCGCCTTCGGCGGGGCGGCCTTCGCGCTGTGGTACGCCTGGTGCGACCTACGGGGCCTGCCCGGCTCGCCGTGGCTGCTGGCCGACGCGGTCGCGTCGCCGGCGCGGCAGGAATTGTTCGGCGGCCTCGTCGTCTTCGACTCCCTGACGGCCGCGATCCGGTTGCTGCTCGCCGGGTTCCTCGTGCTCTACATCCTGTTCACGAAGGTCTCGGGCATCCCCGACCGCGAGGACGGGGCCGACTTCTACACGCTCGTGCTCGGCGGCGTCCTCGGCATGTGCCTGATGGTCTCGGCCAACCACCTGCTGATGGTGTTCATGGCGGTGGAGATGGCGAGCGTGCCCTCCTACGCCCTGGCCGCGATCCTCAAGGGTCGCAAGGCCGCCTCCGAGGCGGGCCTGAAGTACGCCGTCTACGGTGCCGGGGCGGCCGGCATCATGCTCTACGGCATCAGCCTCCTGGCCGGCGTGCTCGGCACCTGCCACCTGCCGAGCATGGCCGCGGAACTCGCCCGGCTCGTCGGTGAGGGGGGCGCGGGCGGCGAGGTGATGGTGCTCGCCCTTGGTGGGCTGATGGTGGCCGTGGGCCTCGCCTTCAAGCTCTCGGCGGTGCCGTTCCACTTCTGGTGCCCCGACGTCTTCGAGGGGGCCGCGGCCGAGGTTGGGGCCTTCCTGTCCGTGGCCAGCAAGGCGGCCGCGGTGGGCCTGCTCCTGCGCCTGGCCTTTGGTCTCGGCACGACCGAAACGGGTCAGGCGGTCGCGGCCGCTGGCCTGGCCGACGTCCGGCACTTCATGGTCTACGTGATCGGGCTGATGGCCGCGGTCACCTGCACGCTCGGCAACCTGGCCGCCTACGGCCAGACGAACATGAAGCGGCTGCTCGCCTATTCGACCGTCGCCCACGCGGGCTACCTGATGATGGGAGCGGCGGCGGCCGTGGCCCTGATGGGCGTGGAGCCGGAGGCCGCGCGGCGGGCCGTCGGGGCGCTCGTCTTCTACCTCGCGACCTACCTGTTCATGAACCTCGCCGCCTTCGCCATCGTGGCCCTGCTGCGGAATCGGCTGCGGAGCGAGGAGATCGCGGCTTACGCCGGGCTCGTGCGGTCGAGCCCCGGGATCGTGGTCGCCACGGCCGTCGTGCTCGTGAGCCTGATCGGCCTGCCGCCGCTGGCTGGCTTCGTCTCGAAGTTCCTCGTCTTCTCGTCGCTCGCCGAGGCGATCCAGGCGGGCGCCGAGAAGCCGCTGATGCTCGTGCTGCTCGTCGTCGGGGGCTTCAACACGGTGATCAGCCTGTTCTACTACCTCCGCGTGCTGAAGGTGATGACCTTCGACCCGCCGCCGGCCGACCGGGTCGGCGAGGCCTTCCCGCTCGTCTCGCTGCCCGGCGCCGTGGTCACGGCCCTGGCCGTTCCGGTGCTGCTCCTCGGCCTCTTCTGGAGCGGCCTCTACGCCGCGGCCCAGCTCGCGGGCTCCTTCGCCGGCTAGGAACTCACCATGGCCTCCGCCCCGCTCCGCCGCCTCGTCGCCGCCCTCGAGTCGACGTTGCCGATGTATGTCTCCGATTCCGGCATCTGGTCCTACCCGGGCCCGGAGGCGACCAAGCTCGCGCTCGCCGATCTCGTCAGCGACCACAAGAGCCTGCTCGACCGGGCCCGCACGGTGCTTGCCGAGCGGGAGGTGGCGGCGCCGCGGACGGCGTACCCGCTCTCGTTCACGGCCCTGCACGACGTCGACCTCACGAACCTCCTGCCCAGGGTGATCGACGGCCTCAAGTCGCAGATCGCCACGCTCGAGACGGTCGCCGCGGCGGCCGGCGACGACGCCACGGCCACCGAACTGGCCCGCGAGGCCGTGGACACCAACCGCCGCCACGCCGACCGGCTCGAGCAGCTCGTCGCCAAAAGCCGCGCGGGGCTGGTGGCCACGAAGCCCTGACGCCACTCCGGGTCGGTGTGGTCCCCCCGGGCTCGCCGACGAGCGGCGCGAAAGCCACCGTGGACTTTTCCGGCGCGCGTAGCGATAACTCGCGGCGCATGACTACGCCCCATCTCTTCGACAGCCACTGCCACCTCGACCCGATGCGGTTCGGGGCCGAACTGCCCGACGTGCTGGCTCGCGCCCGGGCCGCCGGCGTGACGGGCATGACGGTGATCGGCACCCGGGCCGCCGACAGCGAGGCGGCGGCGGAACTCGCCGGCCGGGAGCCGGGCGTCGTGGCCGCCGCGGGCATCCATCCCAACGACGTCGCCGAGGCCGAGCCGGGCGAGTGGGACCGGATCGTGCGGCTCGCCGAGTCGGGCCGCGTGGCGGCGATCGGCGAGACGGGGCTCGACTGGTATCGCACGACGGCGCCCGCGGAGTTGCAGCGGGAGTATTTCGACCGGCACCTGGAGCTCGCCCGGCGGCTGTCGCTGCCGGTCGTGATCCACACCCGCGACAGCATCCGCGACGTGCTCGACACGCTCCGGGCGGCGATCGCCCGCGGGCCGCTGGCGGCCGTGCTGCACGCCTTCACCGGCACCGCGGTCGAGGCGGCCGAGGCCCTCGAGCTCGGCTGCCATCTGGGCTTCGCGGGGATGGCGACCTTCCGCTCGTCGGCCGCGCTTCGCGAGGTGGCGAAGACGGTGCCGCTCGACCGGCTGCTGGTGGAGACCGACAGCCCGTTCCTGTCGCCGGAGCCGCTCCGGGGCAAACGGAACGAGCCGGCCAACGTCGTCCACACGGCCCGCTGCCTGGGCCTGGCCCGCGGCGAGCCGTTCGACGCGTTCGCGGCCGCCACCACGGCCAACGCCCGCCGGGTCTTCGGCTGCCGGGCCTGACGGCGACGTCCCGCCGGCCGCCCGCGGCGGAGGCTACCATTGGAGCCGGCCGGGCCGCACTCCGTGGCCGGCTGGAGTGGCTGCGTGATGTCCGAGTTCCTGTTCTTCATCCTGGTGGTGGTGGGCGCGGGCCTCGTCCTCGTGCTGCGCGGTCAGCGGCGGATCCTGGAGATGCAACGCGACCTGCTCGGCCAGCAGCAACTCGCGTTGCGCCAGTTGCAGACGGCGTTCGACCGCCGGGCAGTCGCCGACGCTCCGGCGGAGACATCGCCTGCCGTGGCCGAGGAGCCGCCGCCGCTGCCCCCGTTGGCCCAGTGGGAGCCCGAGGGCGACGTGCGGTCCGACCGTCCGCCGCGGGCCGACGGACCGATCGCCGGGGCAAGCCGTGCCGAGACTGGCTGGCAGCCCGTCTCGCCCGCCGCCGCCCCCCTTCCGGAGGTGACCCTCGCCGCCGCTCCCGGGCCCGTGGCGGCCCGCGAGCCGAGCCGCTTCGAGACGGCCGCCCGCGACACGCTCCGCAGGATCTGGAACTGGATCATCGTCGGCGAGGACCACATCCCCGCGGGCGTCTCCACGGAGTACGCGGTCGCGAGCCAGTGGCTGCTGCGGATCGGGATCGTCGTCCTCGTGGCGGGCATCGGGTTCTTCCTCAAGTGGTCGATCGACCGCGGCCTGCTCGGACCGCAGGCCCGCGTCGCCCTCTCCGCCGCGGCCGGGCTCGCGATGCTGATCCTGGGCACGCGGCTGCTCGGCGGCCGCTACGCCGTGCTCGGCCAGGGCCTCCTCGGCGGCGGCCTGGCCACGCTCTACTTCAGCGTCTTCGCCGCGCATCAGTTCTTCGGGCTCATCGGCATCGGCCCCGCCTTCGCCCTCATGGTCGCCGTCACCGTGCTGGCCGGCGGGATCGCGGTGCGGTTCGACTCGATCCTCGTGGCCGTGCTCGGGATCATCGGCGGCTATGGCACACCGCTGATGTTCGCGACGGCCGAGCCCAACCTGCCGGCCCTGTTCGGCTACCTGCTCGTCCTCGGGATCGGCGTGCTCGGCATCTGCTTCTGGCGGAACTGGCCGCTGGTCAACCTGCTGGCGTTCCTCGCGACCTGGTGCCTGGTGCCGCTGGCCCTGGGAAGCTACGAACCGGCACAGTTCCGCGAGGTCTACCCGTTCGTCGTCGGATTCTTCGTGCTCTTCTCGACGATGACCTTCCTCTACAAGGTCGTCCGCGGCGCCCCCTCGACGGTCCTCGACCTCCTCGCCCTGTTCGTCAACGCGGCCGTGTTCTTCGCCATCTCTTTCTGGATGGTGGACGACGCCTTCGGGCGGCGGCAGGTGGCGCTGGTGACGCTCGGCCTGGCCGCCTTCTACACCGCCCACGTGCTCCACTTCCTCCGGCGCGGGGTCGTCGACCGCGGCCTGCTCGTCTCCTTCCTCGGCCTGGCCGCCACGTTCGTCGCCGTGACGATGCCGCTCGTGCTCTCGCGGCAGTGGGTCACGGCCAGTTGGGCGATTCAGGCGGTCGTGCTCCTGTGGATGGCCGGGCGGCTGGAGAGCGGCATCGTGCGGCGGATGGCGCTGGTGCTGTTGGCGCTGGTGCTCGGGCGGTTCTGCACGCTCGATCTCGGCCGCACGTTCCTCCCCGGCGGCAGCGTGGCGGCGGCGGCGGCGGAACTGCCCGTCGCCGGCTACCTGCGGCTGCTCGTCGAGCGGGTGGTCGCCTTCGGCGTGCCGATCGCGGCGTTCGGCGTCGCGGCCGCGCTGCTGGGCAGGGGTCCGCGTCGCGGGGAGGAGCAGCCCGCCGCGGCGGATCGCGGCGACGCCTGGGTCGCGCCGCTGGTCTGGCTCGCCGGGATCGCGGCCCTGCTCTTCTACGTGCACCTCGAGGTCGATCGCACGGCGGACTTTTTCTTCCCCGCGGCCAGGCTGCCGCTGCTGACGATCGTGTGGCTGGGCATCGGGGCGATTTTTCTCCGGGAGTACGCGGCCGGCGGCAGTCCGGTGGCCCTCGCCCTCGTCGGCTGCGTCGTGGTCGCCGTGCTGCTCAAGGTGTTCACGTGGGACCTGCCCGCCTGGGGTGTGGATGAGCGGTTGCTGGCCGGACCGGGCTACTCGCTCCGCGATGCCGGGCTGCGGGCGGTGGATTTCGGGGCCGTGATCGCGTTTCTGGTCGCGGCCTTCGCGGTCGTGGGCGGGGCCCGGGCCGGCGGGGAGGCTCGGTCGCTGCTCGCCGTCGCCTGCCTGGGAACGCTGTTCGTCTATCTGACGCTGGAGACGAACTCGTTCCTCGCCGCGTATCATCCCGGCCTGCGGGCCGGCGGCGTGTCGATCGTGTGGGCGCTGTTCGCGCTGGCGCTCGTCCTCGCCGGAATCGCCAGGAACGTCGGGCCACTGCGGTGGGTCGGGCTCGGGCTGTTCGCGATCGTCTCGGCCAAGGTGTTCCTCCACGACCTCGAGAGCCTCGACACGTTCTGGCGGATCGTCGCGTTCCTGATTCTCGGGCTGCTGCTCATCGCCGGTTCGTTCGTGTACCTGAAGTATCGGGAGAAGTTCACGATCGAGGCTGCCGGAGACGCGAAACCATGAGCCGCCTGGATGCGGTGCTGCTCGCCGCGACGGTCCTCGCGGCCTTGGCCGTGGAGGGGGCCGCGGAGGGGGCCGACGCCGGACGACGGGAGAAGCCGCTCGCGCTGCCGGCCATCGACGCGACGGGCCTGGTGGCGGTGCCGCTCGACGCCGACGTCCATGCGGCGGCCGCCGACGGCTACGGCGACCTGCGGATCCTCGATGCGGCGGGGGGCGAAGTGCCCTACGTCGTGCGGGACGTGACCAGGACCGACCGCCGGCCGGTGCGGCGGACGGACCGGGCCGTCCGCCCGGACGCGAAGCCGCTGGCGGACGACGGCCTCGAGATCACCGTCGTGCCCGGCCCCGGGCAGGACCGGGTCGTGCCCGAGGGGTTCACGCTGCTGACGCCGCTCCGCGACTTCGAGCATCGGGTGACGGTCTCGTGGTCGGCCGACGGCCGCGAGTGGACGCCGGTCGTCGCCGACGCGGTGGTCTACGACTACACCCGCTTCATGGACGTCCGCGACGTGACGATCCCGCTGCCTGCGGCCCCGGCCCGCGGTCCCGGCGGCCGCTACCGGATCGTGATCGGCGACGTGACCCAGGAGCAGCAGTCGCGGCTCACGGAACTGACGCGGACGCTCGCCGGCGGCGCGGAGCGCGAGGTCCGGGAGCGGACGGTCCTCGACCGCCGGCCGTTCCGCATCGACGGCATCGAGTTCTGGTACACCGAGGAAGTCGAGCAGCAGGCCGCCGCGGTGCTCCAGGACCGGGCGATCGGCGGTTTCCGCGTGGCCCGCGAGCCCGACGGCCGCGGGACGCGGATCACTGTCGACGCCCGGCGGCAGCCCGTCACCGAGTTCACGATCGCGACCGACACGAAGAACTTCAGCCGGGCTGTGACCGTGGAGCGGCCGCTGGAGACCGACCGCGACGGCCGGCGAGACCGGGGCCGGCCGATCGCCACGGCCACGATCACCCGGATCGACGTGGCGGGCATCCGCCGCGAGCAGCTCGCGATCCCCGTGCCGGAGAGCCGTCTCGAGACCTACGACCTCGTCATCGACGACGGCGACAGCCCGCCGCTCGCCGTGACCGGCGTCGCTGCCCGCGGCCCCGCCCGCGAGGCCGTGTTCCTCGCCGAGCCGGGCGGGGCCTACCGCATCGCCTACGGCGGCGATCGGGCCGCGCCGCGGTACGACACGGCCGCCATCCGGGCCGCGCTTGCGGCGCGGGCATTGCCGACGCCAGCGACGGCCGGTGCGGAGTCGGTCGTCGCGGCCCCGCCGCCCGCCGCCGATCCCCTGTGGCTCCTCGGCGACGGCCGCTTCCAGATCGCCGTGATCGCGACCCTGGCGGTCATCCTCGCCGCCGCCCTGTTCCGGGCTGCGAAGCGAATCGACGCGGCACCACCGACTCGGGAGTGACCATGACCGCGACCGCACGGAGGCAGGCGTCGTACGTGTTCTACGGGCAGACCACGTCGCTGTGCGACGAGTGCCTGACGCTCGTGCCGGCGAAGATCGCCATCGAGGATGACCGGGTCTACTACCACAAGCGGTGCCGGACGCACGGGCCGCGGAAGGTGCTCGTCTCCACCGACGCCGCCTACTGGCGGTTGTGCCACGACTACCTCAAGCCCGGCGACCGGCCGCTCGTGCTCCAGACGCACACCGAGCGGGGCTGCCCCTACGACTGCGGCCTCTGCCCCGACCACGAGCAGCACTCGTGCCTGGCGCTCATCGACGTCAACGAGGCCTGCAACCTCACCTGCCCCGTCTGCTTTTCCGACTCGTCGCCGCAGCGGTCGCTCCACCGGCCGCTGGCCGAGATCGAGCGGATGATGGACGCGCTCGTGCGCAGCGAGGGGGAACCCGATCTGCTGCAGCTCTCCGGGGGCGAGCCCACGATCCACCCGCAGATCCTGGACATCCTCGCCGCGGCCAAGCGGCGGCCGATCCGCCACGTGATGCTCAACACCAACGGCATCCGCATCGCCGAGGATCCCGAGTTCGTGCGACGGCTGGCCGACCTGCGTCCCGGCTTCGAGGTCTACCTGCAGTTCGACTCGCTTCGCCCCGAGGCCCACCAGAACCTCCGCGGGGCGGACCTGACGCGGATCCGCCGCCAGGCCCTGGAGAACCTGGAGCGGGCCGGGATCTCCACCACGCTGGTCGTGGTGGTGAAGCAGGGGGTCAACGACGACGAGATCCCCGCCATCATCGACCACGCCCTCCAGTGGCGGTGTGTCCGCGGCGTCGTCCTCCAGCCGATCCAGGACGCCGGCCGCAACGCCGGCTTCGATGCGTCCACCGACCGATTTCCGCTCTCGGCCATCCGGCGGCGAATCGTGGACTCGGGCGGCCCTTTCGGGGAAGGCGACATCATCCCGCTCCCCTGCAACCCGGAGAGCATCGCCATCGGCTACGCCCTGCGTAAGGGAACGAAGATCGCCCCGGTGACCTCGTTCTTTCCCCGGGAACTGCTCGTCGAGGCCCTGCCCAACGCGATCACGTTCGAGAAATACCCCGACCTGCACAAGCAGGTGCTCGAGTTCTTCTCGCTCTCGACGGCCGAATGCAACAACGAGAAGAAACTCGCCGAACTCCTCTGCTGCCTCCCCGAGGTGCCGCTCCCGGCGGGACTGGGCTACGAGGACACGTTCCGGGTGGTGATCGTGGAGTTCATGGACGCCCACAATTTTTGCATTGGCCGCGTGAAGCGGTCGTGCATCCACTTCGTGACGCCGGAAGAGAAGATCATCCCGTTCGAGACCTACAACCTGTTCTACCGCGACGCGGCCGCGAAGGCCCGCATGCAGCGGTCGCTGGCGTTGCTGCCGGGAGCAAGCGATGGTTGAAGCCGCCCAAGTGACGGTTCGGGGTTGCCCACGCCCGCTCGCCGGACGTTCGCTGCGGCCTTCCGGGCCTGCGCTCACTCGATGCTGCCTGCGCTTCGGCATCCGTGCCTTCGCTGGTCAGCAACGCCGGCTCCCTGGGCATGGGCAACCCCTCACGGATTCTTTGGACACAAACGCCATCGGAGATATCGTCCTGGAGGTTTCATGCGCGGCCTGCTGATCGTGCTCTGTGCGTTGGTCACGGGCGCCGCGGTCCTTGCCGGGGGCTGCGCCTTGCTGATCACGGGCGTGGGGGCCGCCGTCGCACCGGGCCAGAACCAGCTGCTGGGCTTGCTGGCGACCACGGCTCCCGTGATCGCCGTGGCGGTGGCGGTGGCGATCGTCAACGTGGCGCTGATCAGCGCGATCGCCGCCGGCCGGACGCCGCGCCGCACCATCTGGTTCCTGCTGCTCGCGATCGTGGATCTCGTGGTGGCCGCCATCCTCGTGGCGGCCGGCTTCGCGGGGCACGGGCCTGTGAACCCCGGCGACGCCTCGACCCTGTTCCTGCCGGTCATGCTGGCGATCAAGGGAGGTGTCACGCTCCTGCTTCCCGCACAGCCGCCAAAGCTGCCGCCGCCCGGCCAGTCGTAGGAGGTTGCGTGAGGTTCTTGCTCATCACCCTGACGGTGATCGCGATCCTCGGGGCATTGTTTTCCGGCGGCTGCTCCCTGGTCGCGATGTTCACGGCCTTTGGCCAGTATTCAGGAGCCGTCGTAACCATCGCCTCCGGCGTCGGCCTCGTGGCTGCCGCGGTGCTCGCGGCGAACATCTGGGTGTTGCAGGCGGCCTACAGGCCGCCGTCGGCCCGACGCCGCCTGATAGCGGTCGTGCTGGCTTGCATGGATGTGGCGATGGGCATTGCAACGCTGTGGTGGGTTCCGGGGAACGAAGCCTTTTTCTGGATAGCATTGCCGGGGTGGTCGTTGCTGGCCACGGTGGGAGCCGTGGCGCTCGGCGTACAGGGGGTTCTCATCGGGGCGATGCTCGGCAGAGGGGTGGCGTCTGAAACCCGGCCCGTCGGCGAGCCGTGAACGTCCACACGCAATTCGACATCGCCGCCGCCATCGCCGCCGCGGCCATGACCGTGGGCTGCTTCTTCTGGCGGCTCAAGGACGCGGCGACGCGGATCGAGCACGCGGGCTTCGGCTACGCCCTCGCCCTCGTGGGCGGCGCGGCCCTGGGCGGCTACGCGGCGGGCACCGCGAACCTGTGGCTCTCGGGTGAGCCGGGCGTGGCCCGGAGCATCGTCGGGGCGCTGGCCGGGGCGATCGCGGCGATCGAGCTCTTCAAGCGGGCCCGCGGGATCACCGGCTCGACCGGCCTGATCTTCGTGCCCGCCTTCGCCACCAGCGTCGCCGTCGGTCGCTGGGGCTGTTTTTTCTCCGGGCTCACCGACCACACCCACGGCTGCCCCACGACGGTCTCCTGGGGCCACGACTTCGGGGACCACATTTCCCGTCACCCCGTGCAGCTCTACGAGTCGGCCGCGATGGCCGCGTTCCTCGCCTATGCCCTCGTGATGCTCGCCCGCCGCGACCCGTTCTTCATGAGGAACGGCTTCTACCTGCTGGTGTTCTGGTACGCGGCGCAGCGCTTCGGCTGGGAGTTCCTCAAGCCCTACGCCCCCGTGCTGGGCCCGCTCAACCTGTTTCACCTGATCTGCCTCGGGCTGATGGCCTACGCGTTGTGGATGCTGCGGCGAAATCGGCAGTCCGTGACCGCTGCTCGATGAAGGACGTGAGGGGTTGCCCATGCCCTGGGAGCCGGCGTAGCTGACCAGCGCAGGCAGGATGCCGGAGCGCAGGCAGCTCCGAGAGAGCGGAGGCCTGGAGGGCCGCAGCGAACGTCCGGCGACGGGGCGTGGGCGACCCCGAACCTGCACCACCACGGAGCCTTTCACCACCTGCCGCGGCCGGTACGATGTCGTGTCCCCAGACCCCCCGAGGAGCACCCCGCATGGTCCGCACCCCGTCCACGATGCTGTCGCTGGGCACCGTCGCCCCCGACTTCTCCCTGCCCAACGTCGACGGCCGGATCGTCGATTACGCCGCCGCCGCCGGGCCCCGGGGCACGGTCGTGATGTTCATCTGCAACCACTGCCCGTTCGTGAAGCACGTGGCCGACGAACTGGCCCGGCTGGGGCACGAGTACCTGCCCCGCGGGGTCGGCTTCGTCGCCATCAGCTCCAACGACGTCGCCAGCCATCCGGCTGACTCGCCCGAGCAGATGGTCCGCGAGGCGGAGGAGCGGGGCTACCCGTTCCCCTACCTGTACGACGAGACGCAGGAGGTGGCGAAGGCCTACCACGCCGCCTGCACGCCCGACTTCTACCTCTTCGACGCGGACAAGCGGCTCGTGTATCGCGGTCAGCTCGACCCGAGCCGACCCGGTGGCGACGTGCCGGTGACGGGTGCCGACCTGCGGGGCGCGATCGAAGCCCTCGCCGCAGGCCGTCCGCCCGTCGCGGAGCAGATCCCCAGCCTCGGCTGCAACATCAAGTGGAAGCCGGGCAATCACCCGGCGTACTTCAGCCCGTGAGCCGCGGCGGCGTCGCCGCCGTCAGCGGGGCCGCGGGGCGTCGCCGGGCCGGCCCGGGCCGCGGTTGGCGAACTTGCCGATGTCCTGCGTGTCGCCCGGCTCGAGCCGCGAGGCACGGAGGTTTTCCCGCTGGATGGCCTCGTAGACCTCCTGGCGGTGGACCGGGATCTCGGACGGGGCGTTGATGCCCAGGCGGACCTTGTCTCCCCGGATGTCCACGATCGTGACGACGATGTTGTCGCCGATCATGATGCTTTCGTCGCGTTGTCTGGAGAGCACGAGCATCGCTGGGTCCTTCCGTATCCATGCATCGCGGGAGGCGAGCCTCCGCATGCCGGCCACTGGTGATTATGCGCTCTTTTTGAGCGGCGGTCGTTCCTGGGACAGTTCGTATTGCAGGGGAAGCTCGCCACTCGCAACGACCTGACGGCCCGTACGGGTTTCAAGGTTGATGACGATCGGCGCTTTCAAATTGAGCGTGAGGTTTTTGCCGTTGTTGCCGACGACCACGACCACCTGGGCCTGGCGGATGTCGGCGATGGCCAGGGGCGTGAGTTCGCTGCGCGGGATCCGCACCTGGTAGTCGGGCACGAACCGCCGCGGGCTGACCACCGCCAGGGCGACGTCGCCGCGGCTCATGCTCTGCAGCCAGCCGAGGGCGTCGTTGCCGGCGTCGGCCAGCAGGGCCCAGTCGCGACAGTCCTCGAGGCCGGGTAGCCCGCTGGCGAAGTGCAGGACATCGCCCGCATCGACGTCGATCCGTCCGAACCTGGTGGTGTTGATCCGCATGGCGGTGGCACTCCTTGCCTGTCTGGTCACGCGGACTCCCCGCCCGCGACCGCGGACTCCC
>JBIIDT010000164.1:0-2686 GCA_044238145.1 Pirellulales bacterium
CGCGGACTCCCCGCCCGCGACCGCGGACTCCCGTCCGCTTGAACTTTTGATCGGCAGGCAGGGTGGGCAGGGTGGAGAAAAAAGGTCTGGCAAAAAAAGGAGGGTGCCGAAGGGCTTGCCGCGTGGGGGTTTCGGGGGAATCGCGGCGTTCGTAGGGCGGCGTTGACCGGCCGCCAAATTCCGCACAATCGTCACTGTGGCCGCCGGGCGAGGGTGCCGAAGGCGGTTCGTGGGCATGGAGGAGAGCGGATGCGGTTCATCGCCTCGGTGGTCATGGGCATGGTGGTGTGCGGCTGCTCGTCATCCGCCTACGACGCCGCCTACACGAAGCGGCTCGCCGACTACCAGGCGGCCGGCGAGTTCGCTCCGCTGCGGCCCGAGCCGGTGGCGCTGGCCGACGGGCGGCTCTCCCTGCGATTGCCGGCCGTCCTCGCCAACCAGCTCGACGGCGGCGAGGAGCCGAAGCGGGCGAAGCCTCCCTTCATCGACGACTTTCCCGGCTTCGTCGTCGCGTACGAGGGCATGGCCGATGCAGCCGACATCCGCTTCCCGCTGGTCCTCACCGTCGGCCTCGTGCCGGCCGGCGAGCGCCGCAAGGAAGAGGTCGCGGAGGCGATCCTCCGGCAGGTCCGCAAGGACGAGGAGTTCGGCAAGGCCGCGTGGCAGAAGGGCCGCGAGGTGGTCGACGCCGCGGGCGAGGCCCGCAAGTGGGACGTCCTCGAACTCGCCGGCCCCCAGCCGTTCGTGGCGGAGAAGGCCGGGATCATGACCACGAGCCGGATCGGCGGCACGACCGAGGTCTGGCTGTCGGCCGATCCGGGGCAGAAGGCGAGCGTGATCCTCGCCTTCCGGGTGCCCGAGGAGGCCGCCGGCAAGCTGCCGCTCCCCGCCTTGTCCACGCTCACGGCCCGCACCGTCCGCCACACCGAACCGTGAGCCGGCGGCTCATTGCCACATGGGCTGCGCCCGCCAGGCCGCCAGGGGCGCCAGGAGAAGCAGGGGCAGCCAGGCGCCGAGCGACGGGCTCACGATGTCGGTGCCGGCCAGCGAGTGGCTGCCGAGGACGACCACGAAGTACACCACCGTCATCAGCACGCACAGGCCGACGGCCACGAACACGCCCCGGCGGGCGGGGCCGACGACGAGCGGCAGGCCGAGCAGCACCAGGGCCATGTCGAGCAACGGCGCCGTCACGCGGGCGTGCACCCGGAGCGGAATCTCGGCGGCCACGCCCAGGCTCGGATTCGCGATCGCCCGGACGAGTTCCGGGGTCGACGAGTACTGGCTCCAGTTGGACGAACCGATCAGTTGCTCGAAGGCGACGTCGCTGACCACGAAGCACTGCCGCGGTTCGAGCCAGGCCGCCGCAGCCCGGGTGATGACGACCGGCCGGCCACCCGACTCGAGCGACGCCAGCGTGTCGATGTCGGCCGGCTCCGTCACGCCCGACAGCAGGTAGCCGGCGGGATGCTCGGCGGTGGCGGGCGACCAGACGGCGTCGGCCGCGTCGATCTGGGGGCCATAGTCGCCGAGCTGCGGAGGCATGAGCAGGCTGGGGGCCTGGATCTGCATCCGCGCCGCGCGGGCCGAACGACCGCGGAACAGGATTTCGGTGAGGTGGTCGTAGCGGGCCTCGAACGGCATGGGCTGCTCGCCCGACAGGTCCTGGGCGTTGCGGGCGAACGCCTGGCGGACCTGCGGGATCACCAGCTCGCGGCTGGCCGCGGCGGCGAGGGCCACGGCGGCGGCGAACACGATCGTCGGGCGGGCGATCCGCCAGCGCGTGACCCCGGCCGCGAGCAGCGCGGTCAGCTCGTTGTGACGCTCCAGCCACGAGAGTGCGAACATCGCGCTGGCGAGGGAGATCACCGGGCTCGTGGCGTCGAAGAACCAGATGAGACGGTAGCCATAGTAGGAGGCGAGGACGCGGGCCAGGCCGCCCGCCTTCTTGGCGTGGGCGCTGAACTCGTCCATGTTCGTGAACGCGTCGAACACGAAGTACAGGCCGGCGAGGCTCACGAACACGATCACGAACGCGTTGAGCTGGGCGCGGGTGATGTAGCGGTCGATGAGCATGGGCGCTTGACGCGGCCCGGCGATGCCGGACGATTGGGGGGTGTCGGCGGGCCGCGGAGCGTAGGAATCCGGCCCGCGAACGTCAATCCGGGCTGGCGCCCGCGGAATCCCCGATGGCCTGGTTCGAACGAATGCGGCGGCGGGCGGCGGGCTGGGCCGGGCCGGGCCTCGACCTGCTCTGTCCGCCCCGCTGCGGCATCTGTGGCGCGGAGCCCCCGGTCGCGAACGACGACGTCCCGGATGGCCGCATCCCGGGCGTCTGGGTCTGCTCGAGCTGCCGCCGCAGCCTGGTGGACGAAGGACCTCGGTGCCCCGCCTGCGCGGCCACCTGCCCGACCGGCACCTGCGAGCCCTGCCGCCGCGGCGAGCCGCCGTGCGCCGGCCTCGTCGTCCTCGGCGGCTACGGCGACGAGCTGCGGACGGCGGTCCTGCGGGCCAAGCGGCCGGGAGCCGAACCCGTCGCCGCCGCCCTCGGGCGGCTGCTCGTCCACCGGCACGGTGAGCGGTGCGCCGCCTGGGGTTGCGACGCCGTGGTGCCCGTGCCGATGCACTGGACCCGGCGGGCGTTGCGGGGCACGAGCGCCGCGGAGGAGATCGCCCGGCAGGTGGC
>JBIIDT010000111.1:0-8044 GCA_044238145.1 Pirellulales bacterium
GCCAGCCAGCCGGCCAGCGACTGCATGCTGCGGGCATCGAGGCAGCCCGCGGCCGCCTGGATCGTCCGCGTGAAGCGGCCCTGCGGCACGAAGATCGCGCGGCCGAAGGCCGGCTCGGCGGCGGCGAGCGTTAGCGCCGCGGCCATGGGCAGGAGGATCGCGACGGCGGCAACGCTGAAGCCGCCGAGCCCCGTCGGCAGCAGCGTCGCGGGGCCCCGCTGCTTCTCGGGATGGGCCTCGGGCCCGTAGGCGGCCATGGTCCGGGCCTCGCCGGCGACACTCGTGCCGGCGTCGCCCGTGGACCGCTTCCAGGAGACGACCAGACGGCGGCGCTGGTCGCGACGCTGGCTGCCATTGAGCGACATGGGCGGGCTCGAATCCGTTCGAGTGCTGCGCGGAGGCCGGCCTCCGGCGCGATCGTCGCGCGGGCGGCGTCCGTGTGGATGGGCGTCCGGCGTCCTGCCGGCTTGCAGCCTTCCCACGGCAAAGTTCTTCGGCCCGGTGCCGCGCCGGGATTCACGCCCCGTCGCCGCGGGCCCCGCAGGGCGCACGGTTCGCAGGTTCGGCAGCGTCGGTGCCGTCGGTGCGGCCGGTGCGACCGCGTCCACCCGCAGGGTCGCCCGGACGGTTTGCCGGTCGGCCGGGGGTGCGGTACGATCCCGCGACCACATCCCGAGCCATCCCCCGGAGAATCCTGCCATGGCCTACACGCTGCCCGCCCTGCCCTACGCCTTCGACGCGCTCGAGCCCTTCATCGACGCCCGCACGATGGAGATCCACCACGACAAGCACCACGCGGCCTACGTGACGAACGTCAACAAGGCGCTCGAGGCCCACGCGGACCTGGCGGCCCTGCCGGTCGAGAAGCTGATCGCCGGCCTGGAGAAGGTTCCGGAGGCGATCCGCACGGTCGTCCGCAACAACGGCGGCGGCCATGCCAACCACTCGATGTTCTGGGAGACGATCGGCAAGGGCAAGGGTGGCGAGCCGGCGGGCCACCTCGCCGAGGCGATCCGCTCCGTGTTCGGTGGCTTCGCGAACTTCAAGGAAGAGTTCACCAAGGCGGCGATGGGCCGGTTCGGCAGCGGCTGGGCCTGGCTCTCGGCCGACCCGAAGGGCAAGCTCGTCGTCGAGAGCACCGCCAACCAGGACAGCCCGATCATGCACGGCAACACGCCGCTGCTCGGCATCGACGTCTGGGAGCATGCCTATTACCTGCTCTACCAGAACCGCCGCGCCGACTACGTGAACGCCTTCTACAACGTCGTCGACTGGGACGCCGTCGCGAAGCGGTTCGCCACCGCGGCCAAGTGATCCGCCTCGGACGGTTGCGGTAAGCTGCGGCGTCTGGGATTGGCGTTGACGCGGCGGCCCGGCGGCCCCTATTCCCCACCTCCCGGCGGGCGGTCCCCGTCCGGCCCAGCGGAGGTGCGCATGAACGGAATCGGCACTGGTCGGCCCGGCTTTCCCAGGGCGTGGGCGGTCGTCGCCCTCGCGGCGCTCGTCACGCCGGCCGGCAGCGGCTGCAAGATGGGCACGGCGGGCACCAAGCCCTCGTGGTGGGCCTTTGGTGGCACGCCGAGCAGCGAGGCCGAGAAACTCGCCGCCGCACCGAGCTTCAGCGGTGGCGTCGACAAGCCCTCGGCCAGCGCCAAGCCCTATCCGACCACCAGCACGCCCGGCAGCTACGTGCTCGACGACGCGACGAAGGGCGCGGCCCCGGCCGTCGCCGCCGCGACGACCACCCCGGCCGCCGTCACGTATGGTGCCACGCCGCCGCCTACCCGGCCCGATCCCGTGGCGCTGGCCACGAGCCCCGCGGCGGCCGACACGTCCACGCCGCCGCTCGGTTCGATCACTCCGCAGGTTGGTCCCTATGCGGGCCTGCCCGCCGAGCCGCCGACCGCGACCGCCGCGAACAGCGAACTGCCGCCGTTGCAGGCGATCGCCGGCGACCAGCGGCTGACCACGCCGGCCTTCGGGGCGACGGCGCAGCCCGAAGTGGGTTTCGCCCCGCCGGCCGCGAGCACTCCCGCCCCGCAGCGCGTGGCGGATGCCCGCGGCTCGAACGCGTGGCCCGCGCCGCCGACTGCTGGCGGCCGATACGACGCCAACGCGCCGAGCCGGTTCGGGTCCGCCGCCGTCGACCAGCCCCTGCCTCCGCCCGCGGCGGCCTCGGTCCTGCCAGCCGCCCTCGATCCGCTGCCGCCGGCCGCCGTTCCATCGCCCGCCGCGCCGTCCAGTTTCCCGTCGCCGCCGGCGGCCGTTCCCGCGCCCGCCGCGCCGGGTGGTCCGGTGCGGCGACGTGCTGATCCCGACTATCGCCCCGGCGGCACGTCGAGCTACCGGCCGAGCCGGGCGATCCTCGCCGGGGATCCGCCGCCGGCGGAACCCGGGGCCGTGCGGACCGTCGGCTTCGAGACGCCGGCCGGCGGAACGCCGTAGCCGGTCGCCTCACCAGCCCATGACCATGTTCGACTCGATCACCTTGCGGGCGCGGTCGAGGTCGTCGCCCGTCTCGTGCATGTAAAGACGGATGGCGTGGAGCTTGTCGCCCGCGGCCCGGGCCAGGCATTCGCGGGCCGTGTCGCAGGGATTGTCCCGCGAGTCGGTGAGGCCCAAGGCCGACTTCGAGATGACCCACGTGTCGCGGGGCCGCCGCGTGAGCCGCACGATCTTCTCGCCGGGGTAGGCGTCGGCCACCACCGCGGCGGCGGCCGGCTCGTCGGCCGCCCACGAGATGATGATGTGGGCACTCGTCTCGATTTCGAACAGCGGCATCGCGACGTCCTCCGGCGGCTACGTCGGGCAGAGTACGGCATGCTCGTGGGACGGTCAAACCGGGCTCGGCAGGTCGCTCGCCACCCGCGTGGCCCGCGGCTACGATGACACCGGGAGATCATTGCACGCCGATGCCGTACGACCGCCTCGGGTTTCCGATTCCGCGGGACTTCGAGCCGCCGCCGCGGCCCGGCGGAGATTCCGCGCCGTCGTCACGCCGCGTCGGGCCTTGGGATGCGGAGGACGCTCCGCGCCGGCGCGTCGGGGCCGGCAAGCGGTTCTTCGTCTGGGCCCTGTTGCTGTTCGGCGTGGTGCCCGCCATCCTCCTGCCCGCGGCGCTGCCGCTCGTCCGCGAGGCGATGGTGCAGTGGTCGGTGGAACGGGCCATGGCCCACGAGGCCCGGAACGACGTGGCCTCCGCCGCGGCGGATGTCGGGCGGGCGATCGTCTGGATCGACGCGGACGCACAGGCACAGGCCCGGCTGCTCTGCTGGCGGTCCACGCTGCTCCTCGAGAACCGCCAGACGGCGGCGGCCGTGGCCGAGGCGAGCCGGGCGGTGGCGCTCGTCCCGACCGCCGCCCTGCCCCGCCGGACGCGGGCGCTGGCCCACGTCGTGGCCGGCGACGCGGAGGCCGCGCTGGTCGACGCCCAGGCTGCCGTGGAGCTCACCGGCGCCGACAATCCCGAAGCCCGCAACCACCGGGCTTACATCCGGGCCCTGGTGGGCCGGGAGTTGGAGGCCGCCCTCGCGGACGTCGAGGTGGCGCTCGCCGGCAGCGGCGCGGGCGCGCCCGAGTTCCTCGACACCCGCGGCTTCATCCTCCATCTGCTCGGCCGGCACCAGGAGGCGATCGACGACCTCAACCAGGCGATCGGCAAGACGCAGCAGGACCGGCGCGAGGTGGCGGGACTCGCCGGCCGGGTCGATCCCGTCGAACTCGCCTGCCGGCTGCGGCCGATCGACCACGGTCTGGCCGTGATGCACCACCACCGCGGCCTGGCCTGCCGGGCGATCGGCCTGGAGCGGCAGGCGGCGCAGGATCTCGAGACGGCGGAGCGGAAGGGCTTCGACCCGACCCGCGGCGTGCTGTGAGGCGACGGGACGGCGAAATCCGGCCGGAACCGCAGGTGCTGTCGCCGCGCGGAATTGCCGATATACTTCCGACGCACGAGGCGGAGCTGCCCGCAGGCCGGCAACGGCCGACGGGGGTGTAGCTCAGTTGGTTAGAGCGCCAGCCTGTCACGTTGGAGGCCGCGGGTTCGAGTCCCGTCACCCTCGCTTACCGCCCGTGTTCTTCCGCCGTCACCTCGCCCCCGGTCATGCCGTCGTCACCGGGGCCGCCAGCGGCCTCGGCCGCGAGATCGCCGCCGCCCTGCTCCGCGACGGCTGGCGGGTGGCCTGCGTCGACCTGCCCGAAGCGCTCGCCGGAGCGGCCGCCTGGGAGGATGCGCCACCCGGCGGGCAGCCGCTCGCGGCCGGCTTCGACGTCCGCGACCTGGCTGGCTGGCGGACGCTGCACGATCGGCTGCGGGCCGAGTGGCCCGCGCTCGACCTGCTGGTCAACAACGCCGGCGTCGGCGCCACCGGCGAGGTGGGCACGCTGCCGGAGGCGCAGTGGCGGCGGGTGCTCGACACGAACCTGCTCGGCACGGCGCTCGGCTGCGAGACGTTCCTGCCCTGGCTGCGGGAGCATCCGCGCCGGTCGCACGTCGTCAACGTGGCGTCGATCGCGGCCATCCTCGCGCCGCCGTCGATGGCCGCCTACGCGGCGAGCAAGGCGGGTGTCGTGGCCCTCTCGGAGGCGATCGCGGCCGAGTGCCCGCGGGGCCGGCCGGGGGTGACCGTCGTCTGCCCCGGCTTCTTCCGCTCGGGCCTCCTCGGCACCTGGCACTTCACGTCGGCCGTCGAACAACGCGAGGCCCGGCGGCGCATGGACGCGGCCCTGTGGGATTCCCGCCGGGTGGCCGGCCGGGTGCTGCGGGCGGTGCACCGCAACCGGCGGTACGTCGTCGTCGGCCTGCAGGCCCGGTGGCTGTGGCGGCTCAAGCGGCTCGCCCCCCGGGCCACGACCGCGCTCGTGCGGGGCATCTACCGGCGCGTCGAGCGGCGGTCCGCTCGCGGGCAGCCGCCGTCGGGAGGCCCGCCATGAAGACCGCGGCCGACTCAAGGGCCTTTCTGCTCGCCCTGCTCGCGGCCTGCGGTGCGCGGCTGGCGCCGGCCGCCACGCCCGAGCCGGCCACGAGCCGCATCGCCAGCCTCACGCCGGCGGAGGCGGCGCGGCTCGCGGCGGAGTTTCCGGGCGTGGACGTACCGATCAACGTGCCGGGATTCGGGAGTTTCGTCGCCCGTCGGGCGTTGTCGCTGAACGGGCTCGAGACGCTCGACGCGGAGACCGCCGGGGCCCTCGCGGCCTACGAGAAAGGACTGATCCTGCTCGACGGCCTGACGACGCTCGACGCCGACACCGCCGCCGCGGTCGCACGCTTCAAGGTCGACGTGCTCATGCTCGGCGGCGTGAAGACCCTCTCCGCCGACGCCGCCCGCGTCCTCGCCGGCTTCGGCGGCGGCAGCCTGTGCCTGGGCGGCCTCACGAATCTCTCCGCGGAGACGGCGGCGGCCGTCGCGGGCTTCCGGGGAAAGAACCTCTGTCTGGGCGGCCTGACGACGCTCTCCGCCGCCGCGGCGCGTGGATTGGCCGGATTCGCCGGCGCGAAGTTGAGCCTCGATGGTTTTGCCGATCTGTCGCCGGAGGCCGCCGCGGCGCTGGCGGAGTCGCGGGCGCACATGCTGCGACTCGACGGGCTCGCGGCATTGTCGTTGGACGCCGCCCGCAACCTCGCGCGGTTTCGAGGGCAGGCGCTCTACCTCGGCGGCTTGACCGCGCTCGAGGACGAGGCGGCCGGGGCGCTCGCCACGTTCGCCGGCCCGCACATGTACTTCACCAGCCTGATACCGCGGATCGGCGGCGACGTGCCTCTGACCCCGAACATGGCGCGGCTGCTTCTGCGCTGCACCGGCGGAATGTCGCTGCGGCTGGAGGGGCTCGAGTCGCTTGACGGTCCCGCCGCGGTCGAGGCCGCCGGGATCCTGGCCACGGCCAGACAGCCGGTCTCGTTTCCGAAACTGGCGCGGATGACCCCCGCCGTCGCCGCACAGCTCGCGCAGGCGCGGTGGCAGACCCTGCAGTTCGACCGCCTCGGCGCGCTGACTCCCGAAGTCGCGCGGGCGCTGGCGGCGTTCAAGGGGGGCGAACTGCGGCTCGACGGCCTGACGGAACTCTCCACCGACGCGGCGCGTTCGCTCGCGGACTTCCAGGGGATGTGGCTGCAGCTGAACGGGCTGAAGGGCCTGCCGGTCGATACGGCGGAGGTTCTCGCTGCGGCGCGGGTCGGCCGCTTTTCGCTCGAGGGCCTCGAGGCTCTGGAGCCCGCAGCCGCCGCGGCACTCGCCGGCTCGCGGGCCTGGGATGGCCGGCTGCCGGGCGTGACGGGATTCGAGACCGTCGACTCGGTCGCCGTCGCCCGGGCCCTCGCCGGCCGCCAGCATCGGCTCGCCTTGCCGAACCTGGCGCGGATCTCCCCGCGGACGTTCCTGGCCCTCGTCGAGAAGGAGGACGTCGAGATTCCGTCGCTCGACGCGCTGCGGTTCATTCCGGAGCCCGACGGCAGCCCGACGGACGACTTCGTGATGCCCGAGCGTTTTTTGCGACGGCAGCGACTCCGGGGACGGTAGGGACCCGCGGCGCGGTGGCAGGCGGCCGGGCATCTGCTACCGTATGTGCCACGGGCCGCGGACCCCGGCCCCGGTTACGGAGCACCCACCCATGCCACTCGGTTCGCTCACCCGGCGGCGGTTCCTCGCGGCCGGCTCGGCTGCGGCGATCGCGCCGGTCGTCATTCCGTCATCCGCCCTCGGCCTCGACGGCGTCGCACCGCCGAGCGAGCGGATCGTCGTCGGCGGCATCGGCATCGGCCGCCGCGGCGCCTACGACCTCGGCTGCTTCCTCGAGCAGGCCGACGTCCGCTTCGCCGCCGTCTGCGACGTCAAGGAGGCCCGCCGCGCGGCCGTGAAGAAGATGGCCGACGACCGGTACGGCGACGACCGCTGCACGACGCACCGCGACTACCGCGAGTTGCTCGACCTCAAGGACATCGACGCGGTGCTCATCGCCACGGGGCCCAACTGGCACGGCACGATGTCGGCCTACGCCGCCCGGGCCGGCAAGGACATCTACTGCGAGAAGCCCTGCACGAAGAACATCGCCCAGAGCCTCGCCCTCCGCGACATCATCCGGCGCACGGGCCGCGTCTTCCAGGCCGGTACGCAGCGGCGCAACCTGCCCCACTTCGCCTTCGCCTGCGAGTTGGCCCGCACGGGCCGGTTGGGGAAGATGGTCCGCGTCTACGCGCATCCCGCCGGCATGAAGGCGGCGATGAGCGGCTGGCTGCCCGCGGAGCCGGCGCCGGATCCGAAGGACGTGGACTGGGACTTGTACCTCGGTCCCGCGGCCTGGCGGCCGTTCAATCCGCGGCTGCTCGACGGCTTCAACTTCGAGAAGGGGGGCGGCCTCGTCGGCGGCGGCGTGCTCGAGTGGGGTTCGCACTGCGTCGACCTCTGCCAGTGGGCGGTGAACGACCGGCCGCCGCCGGTGGCCTACGATCCGCCCCGCGACGGCCGGCTCGTGGCCCGCTACGACGACGGCGTGGAGCTCGTGTTCCGCGAGCAGGGCTGGATCCCGCTCGGCTCCTGCCCCGTCCGCTTCGAGGGGGAGACCGGCTGGGTGGAGACGGGCGACAGCGGCAAGTTCGTGCTCTCCTCGCCCGAGCTGCTCGCGGGCCGCACGGTCGCCGAGATCGGCGGCTACCCGGCCACGTTCCACGTCCGCGACTTCCTCGACTGCGTCAAGACGCGGGGCAAGCCCAAGGGCAACGAGGAGGCCGCCTGCAACGCCCACATCGCCTGCCATGCGGCCAACGTGGCGATCGCGCTCGACCGCCCGGTGAAGTACGACAACGCCACGCACCGTTTCGTGGGCGACGACGAGGCCAATCGGCTGCTGTCGGAGGCCTTCCGCGAACCCTGGAGGATGTGAGATGACGCCGATGCCCGTGCCTCACGTCTTGGTATGTCTCGCCGGTGCGCTTACGGCTTCGCTGGCCTGTGCGGGCGACGGCCGCACCCCCAGGGAACGCGAACTGATCGCCGTCCTGCGGTCCGACGCGCCGGAGGCCGACAAGGCCCTGGCCTGCAAGCAACTGGCG
>JBIIDT010000112.1:0-8023 GCA_044238145.1 Pirellulales bacterium
ATCCAGAGCAGGCCGGCGGCGACGGCGAGCCACCAGGCTGACTGGAGTTGATCGGATCGCAACGGCATGGAGTCCTCCCGAAGGCCCGCGGCGGGCCGCCCAGATGATATCCTCGGGCCGTCGATCATGGCCTGGCACCAGACCGAACTGCGGCTCGCGCCGCGTCGCCGCGGATTCCACCTCGTCACCGCCGAGGTCGAGGGGGCCCTGCGCGGCATGCCCCGCCTCGAGGTCGGGCTGCTCCACGTGTTCATCCGCCACACGTCGGCCAGCCTGTCGATCAACGAGAACGCCGACCCCGACGTGCCCCGTGACCTGGAGACCGCCCTGAACGCGATCGCCCGCGAGGACTTCCCCTATTCCCACACCCTCGAGGGTCCCGACGACATGCCGGCCCACGTCAAGGCGTCGCTGCTCGGCTCCTCCGTCACCGTGCCGATCGGCGGCGGCCGCCTCCTGCTCGGCACCTGGCAGGGCATCTATCTCTGCGAGCACCGCGACCGTGGCGGGCCGCGGTCGCTCGTGCTCACGGCCCACGGCGAGACCGCCTGATGTCGCCCGAGTCCGGCGGGTCGCGGCCGCCCCCCTTCGATGCGGAGCGGTTCCGCCGCGAGGCCCGGGAGGTCGTCGACTGGATCGCCGACTACTGGCGGACGCTGGAGTCGCGGCCCGTCGCGCCGCGGATCGAGCCGGGCGCGGTGCGGCGACAGCTGCCCGCGGCCGCGCCCGACGCCCCCGAGCCGCTCGCGGACGTGCTCGCCGACCTGGACCGGGTGATCCTCCCGGGCCTGCTCCACTGGCAGCACCCGTCCTTCTTCGGCTGGTTCCCCGCCAGCACGTCCGGCCCTTCCGTGCTCGGTGAATTGCTCGCCGCGGGGCTCGGCGTCCAGGGGATGCTCTGGGCCTCGTCCCCCGCCTGCACGGAACTCGAGACCCATTGCATCGACTGGCTCCGCGACCTGCTCGGCCTGCCGGATCGCTTCGCCGCGGCGGGGCCGGGGGGCGGCGTGATCCAGGATTCGGCCTCCAGCGGCACGCTGTGCGCGATCCTGGCGGCCCGCGAGCGGGCCGCCGCGCGGCGCGACGGAGGACCGCTCACCGCCTACTGCAGCATGGACGCCCACTCGAGCATCGAGAAGGGGCTGCGGATCGCGGGCGTCGATGCGGCGAGCCTGCGGCGCATCCCGACCGACGCCGCGGGCCGGATGGACGCGGCGGCACTCGCCGCGTCCCTCGCCGCCGACGCCGACGCCGGCCGCCGACCCTTCTTCGTCGCCGCCACGATGGGCACGACGGCCTCGGGCGCGATCGACCCGGTGCCGGACGTCGCCGTCGCCGCGAGCCGCCACGGATCCTGGCTGCACGTCGACGCGGCCTGGGCCGGCGCGGCGGCGATCTGTCCGGAGTTTCGCGGGGAGATCATCGCCGGGGCCGAGCGGGCCGACAGCTGGGGCTTCAATCCGCACAAGTGGCTGCTGGTGAACTTCGACTGCCACGTGCTCTGGGTCGCCGACCGCGGCCCGCTCGTCCGGGCCCTGTCGATGAAGCCCGAGTACCTGCGGAACACGGCCACGGAGAGCGGCGCGGTGATCGACTACGCCGACTGGCAGGTGCCGCTCGGCCGGCGGTTCCGGGCGCTGAAGCTCTGGATGACGCTGCGGATGCTGGGCGCCGAGGCCCTCCGCCACCACGTCCGCGACCACGTGGCGTGGGCGGACGAGTTCGCCGCCCTCGTGGCGGCCGACCCACGGTTCGAGCTGCTGCGACCACCCGCGCTGTCGCTCGTCTGCTTCGCCCTGCGGGCCGGCGATGCCGCGACGGCCGCGCTCCAGGAGCGCGTCAACGCGGGCGGGACGCTGTTCCTGAGCCACGCCCGCGTCGCCGACCGCCACGCCCTGCGGCTGGCGATCGGCGGGGCGATCACCGAGCGGCGACACGTGCTCTCCGCCTGGGAAACGCTCGCCGCCGCCGTTCCCTGACCCACGCCTTCACGCGGGGGCTGCCCGTGCCCCGGGAGGCGGCAAAGTTCACCCCTCTCTCCCCAAATGTCACCATCGGTTTTCGCTGTATTTCCATCACAATTCCTGCCGATTCTGCTGGCGTGAACCATCTTTCCAGGAGCCCCGTACTATTGGCTGCGACCCGACTCGGCGCGGCCGGAGAGCGGCCGGCCGGGGAGGGCTCCGACAGCACGGAGCTGCAACCATGGCACGTAACGAAGCACTGTTGAACCTGCGGGCGATCCTCATCCGACGGCGGGACGCCCTGCGCAGCGCCCTCGCGGGCGACCTGACGCTGCTGCGGGAATTGCGGAGCGAATCGCCCGGCGACGTGGTGGATGCCGCCTACGACTCCGCCCAGGACGAGATCAGCTCGCAGTTGGCCGAGGTGGAGAGCCGCGAACTGGCCAACATCGAGAACGCCCTGGAGCGGATGAAGGCCGGCAAGTACGGCCTGTGCGAGGTCTGCAACGACAAGATCCCGATGGCACGGCTCAACGCCCTGCCCTACGCCACGATGTGCATCGAGTGCCAGCGGGAACTCGAGCGCAGCGGCGGCGGCCCCCTTGGCCGCCGCGAGGAGGCCGAGGAGGCCGGCGAAGAGGCGGTCGGCGGCGAATTGGAACTGTAAGGGTCGGGACGCGGCTGCTAAGATCGGCGTGTTCCCGACACGCCGTGCGAGCCCCCCGATGACCCGCGATCCGTTCCCGCGCATCCGCTGTCTCGCCCTCGTCGCCGCCGTCGCCTGGGCCGCCCCGCGCGTGCTCGCTGACGAGCCCGCCGGCCGCCTGACGCCGGTCCCGGCCGCCTCGGCGCCGCAGGAGCGGGTCGATCCGGTGCGTCCCACCAGGCCGACCGTCGCCGACCGGGATCGGCTCTACGAGCAGGTGGCCCGCGAGGCCGAGCACCTCGAGCAGCAGGCCCGCCAGTTCCGCCGGCTCGTGGAACTCGTGCGGCCCACCGTGGTCCACATCGACGCCCGGAAGCCGCTCCAGCGGCCCCGCAACGGGAAGGCCACCGAGGAGGAGTCGGGGTCGGGCGTGATCGCCCGCGTGGCGGGCAAGACCGTCGTGCTCACCAACCGGCACGTGATCCATCGGGCCGAGCTGGACGCGATCACGGTGCAGCTCGTGGATGCCCGCGTGCTGCGGCCACGGCGGCTGTGGTCCGACGCGGGCACCGACATCGCCGTGCTCGAGGTCGAGGGGGACGACCTGCCCGAAGCCCGGCTCGCCGCGGGCGACCCCGTGCAGATCGGCGACACCGTGCTGGTCATCGGCAGCCCCTTCGGCCTGCGGAACTCCGTGACCCTCGGCATCGTGTCGGCCAAGGGCCGCCGCGACCTGGAACTGGGTGAGGGGACCGTGCGGTTCCAGGACTTCATCCAGACCGACGCGGCCGTCAACCCGGGCAACAGCGGTGGGCCGCTGGTGAACGTCCGCGGCGAGGTGGTCGGCATCATCACGGCGATCGCCAGCGGCTCGGGCCTCAACGAGGGGATCGGCTTCGCGATCCCCATGCCGATGGTGCTCTTCGTGGCGGGGCAACTCGTGGAGAACGGGTCCGTCGCCCGTGGCTTTCTCGGGGTGACGCTCGACGACGAGTTCTCGCTCGAGGCGGCGAACCGGCTGGGCATGGCCCGGCTGATCGGGGCCCGCGTGGAAGCCGTCACGCCCGGGGCGCCGGCCGCCACGGCCGGCATTCGCATCGACGACGTGATCGTCGAATACGCGGGCACGCCGGTCGACGACGACGACCACCTGATGAGCCTCGTCAGCACGACGCCCGCCGAGAGCACGGTGGACGTCGTCCTGTTCCGCGACCGCAAGCGGGTCGGCCTCCGGCTCCGGGTCGCGAGCCGCAACGCGTTCGAGTGATGCCGGTCGGCCGCGGAGAAGCCCATCGCCTTGACGCGGGCCACGAGGCCGGCCGTCAGGCGGTCGCGGCGGCGGCCGCGGCGAAGGCCCGGAGGATGCAGTCCTGCACGGCCGCGGCTTCGCAGGCCACCAACAGGTCGAGGTTCGGCCGCCATTGGCGGGTCTGGCGGCGGTCGATGACGAGCATGCCCGCGGTCAACTCGCCCATCGTCTCGACGTCGGCGGCCACCGTCGCCCGCTCGAAGAGCTCGGGGTTGGTGGCCGCCACGAGCGCCACGACGTCGTGGAGGCACAGCCCCTCGCTGCCGAGGATCTGCCGGTGGGCCCGGAAGGCGTGGGCGAGCATCGGCCGCAGCATTCGGCCGGCCCGCGACTCCTCGTCGGGCAGCTCGTCGAGAAGATCGAAGCCGAGCACCACCTGCGACGTCGTCTCCAGCGGCACGAGCGTCTTCGCGAGCGGCTCGCGGAGCACGTGCCGGGCGGCGGCCGGGTCACAATAGAAGTTGAAGTCGGCGACCGGCGTCGCGCTGCCCGCGGCCTGCACGCTGCCGCCGCAGATCACCAGGTCGCCGATCAGCTCGGCGAGCGAAGGGTCGCGGGCCAGGACCCGCGAGACGTTGGTCAAGGGCCCGAGGGCGAGGATCGTGATCTCGCGTGGGTGCGACTTGACGCTCTCCCAGATCACCTTCTCGGAGGAGTGGCCGCCGTGCAGCGGCACGCGGGGCAGCTCCACGCCCCCGAGGCCGTCGGCGCCGTGCATGCTGAAGGGCCGCGCCGGCAGCACCGCGTCGGCCGACGCCGCGCCGAGGCGAGGCAGCCGCGGGGGGTCGAGGAAGCCGATCAACGCCTGGAGGTTGGCCGTCGCCTGTTCCGGCGGCACGTTGCCCCCCACCGCCGTGACCGCCACCACCTCCAGCCGCGGGTCGAACAGCGCCATCGCCAGGGCCACGGCATCGTCGATCCCGGGATCGACGTCGATGATCACCTTGCGGGGCGCGGGGGGCACTGTGGGCTCTCTCTCTCGTTGCGACGGTCGTGTAGGCTGGCGACAACCCGAGACGGCGACCATCGCGCCGGCGAAATCCTACTCGAAACCGGCGGCCGCCGGCATCGCCGGCCCGCGGAACCATGACCCCAGACGCCTCCGCACCCGACCCCGACACCTTGGCCGCGGCGCTCCGCGGCGGCCGCCGCGAGCCGGCCGCCGCGGTGCGCCGACTCGTCGAGGGGGTGCTGGCCGGCTCCGTCGACCTCGACGCGTTCGGCCGCTGGCTCGTGGCCCTGGCGGACGCCGGGGAGACGGCGGAGGAGATCGCCGGCGTGGCCGCGGCCCTGCGGGGCCGGATGCTGCCGGTCGCGCCGCTCGATCGCCCCGTCGCCGACACCTGCGGCACCGGCGGCGATGGCTCGGGTTCGTTCAACGTCTCGACCGCCGCCGCCATCGTCGTCGCCGCCGCGGGCCAGCCGGTGGCGAAGCACGGCAACCGCGCCGTCTCCAGTCGCACCGGATCGGCCGACGTGCTCGAGGCACTCGGCGTGAGGATCGACGCCGGCCCGGAGGTCGCGGCCCGCTGCCTGCGGGAGATCGGCCTCTGCTTCTGCCTGGCGCCGGCCCATCATCCGGCGATGGCCCGCGTGGGGCCGCTGCGGCGGGCGCTCGGCCGACCCACGGTGTTCAACCTCGTCGGCCCGCTGTGCAACCCCGCCGGCGTCACGGTGCAGGTCATCGGGGTCGGCCGCCCGGAGGCCCGCGCGGCCGTCGCGGAGGCAGCCCGGCTGCTCGGACTGGCGCGGACGCTCGTCGTCTCCGGGCACGTCGGCACGTCGGCGCAGGCCTTCGACGAGGTCAGCCTGTTCGGGCCGACCGACGTGATCGACGTCTCCACCGCCGGCACCAGCCGCTGCTCCTGGACCCCGGAGGACTTCGGGCTGGCCTCGCTGCCCGCCGGCCGCGTGGCCGACCTCGAGGTCGCGGGGCCGGCCGAGAGCGCGGAGGCGATCCGCGCCGTGCTCGGCGGCGAACGCGGCAGCCGGCGCGATGTGGTCGTCCTCAACGCGGCAGCCGTGCTCTGGGCTGCGGGACGGACCCCCGGCCTGCCCGCCGCACGGTCGCTGGCCGAGCAGGCGATCGACTCGGGGGCCGCGGCCCGCACGCTCAAACAGCTCGTGGTGCTGTCGCAGGGGACCCCAGACGCCTGATCCGCGGCTGATCGACATCGGCCCAGGGGTGCTACCATGAGGCCGCCCACCCGGAGCCCCCGCATGACCGCGGCCCGTCTGATTTTCGACATCCACCTCGATCTCTCCTACAACGCGCTCGACTTCAACCGCGACCTGCGCTGGACGCAGGAGCGGATCCGCCGCCGCGAACTGGGGATGAAGGACCAGCCGTTCCGTACCCGGAACACGGTCTGCTTCCCGGAGATGCGGCGGGGCCGGGTCGGCCTGTGCGTCGCCACGCAAATCGCCCGGTCGGTCGACTACTTCGCCCGCATGCCCGGCTGGATGAGCCCGCAGCAGGCCTGGGCCCACACGCAGGGCCAGCTCGCCTGGTACCGGGAGATGGAGGCCTGCGGCGAGCTGGTGCAGATCCGCGACCGCGCCGGCCTCGACCGGCACGTGGCCGCCTGGCTGGCCGCGCCGGCCGGCACCCCGCCCCGGCTGCCGATCGGCTACGTGCTCTCCCTCGAGGGGGCCGACTCGATCGTGACGCCCGCGCACCTCGAGCGATCGTACGCCGACGGGCTCCGTGCCCTCGGCCCGGTGCACTACGGTCCGGGCGTGATGGGCATGGGCACCGACGCCGAGGGGCCGCTCACGCCGCGCGGCCGCGAGCTCCTCGCGCACATGGAGAAACTCGGCGTCATCCTCGACGCCACCCACCTGTGTGACGAGAGCTTCCGCGACGCCCTCGACCACTTCTCCGGCCACGTGTGGGCGAGCCACTCCAACTGTCGGAGCCTCGCCCACTGGAACCGGCAGTTCACCGACGACCAGATCAGGGAGCTCGTCGGCCGCGGGGCCGTGATCGGCATGGCCTTCGACGCGATCATGATGGTCCACGGCTGGACACACATGCGGTCGACGCCGCAGGAGTTCGGCCTGAAGATCGAGCGGATCTGCGACCACGTCGACCACATCTGCCAGCTCGTCGGCTCGGCGAAGCACGTCGCCATCGGCAGCGATCTCGATGGCGGCTTCGGCACCGAGCAGGGGCCGCTCGACCTCGACAGCATCGCGGATCTCGGCGGCCTGCAGGGCCTGCTCGCCGGCCGCGGTTACTCGCAGGCCGACATCGATGGCATCTTCTTCGGCAACGCCGTCGACTTCCTCCGCCGCGCCCTGCCGGCCTGACCACGGTTCAGGCCAGCGGCACCTCGAGGCCGTCGTAGGCGAGTTCCACGCCCGGCGGCAGCCGGTCGCCAGTGGCGGCGTGGCCCAGTTCGTGGGCCAGGTGCGTGAGCAGCGTCCGGCGGGCGCCGACCCGTGCCGCCACCGCCAGCGCCTCGTCGAGCGAGAAGTGCGTCGGGTGCCGCGTCTCCCGCAGGCAGTCGAGCACCAGCGTGTCGAGACCTGCCAGCAGCGGCCAGGTCTCGTCGGGAATGTGGTTCGTGTCCGTGCAGTAGGCGAGGTCGCCGAACCGGAACCCGAGCACGTCGAAGGTGCCGTGCCGCAGCCGCAACGGCACGACCCGCGTGCCGAGGATCTCGAAGGCCTCCGTCGTGATCCGCGTGAACTCGAGCCGCGGGATGCCGCCGCCGGGTGCGGGCGCCGTCTCGAAGGCGTAGTCGAAGGCCCGGCGAATCCGCCGCTCCACCCGCTCCTCGCACAACACCGGCATCGAACGGCCCGCCCAGGTGCACAGCGGCCGCACGTCGTCGAGGCCGTAGACGTGGTCGACGTGGTCGTGCGTGTAGAGCACGGCGTCGACCCGGGCGATGCCCGCCCGCAGGAGCTGCGTCCGCAGGTCGGGCGTGGTGTCGATCAGCAGCGTGCCGCCCGGCAGGCCGAGGGCCACGCTCGGCCGCAGCCGCCTGTCCCGCGGGTCGGCGCTGGTGCACACGCTGCAGCCGCAGCCCACCACGGGCACTCCCACGCTCGTGCCCGTTCCGAGAAACACGAGCCGGCCGGCCAGGTCGCGGCCCG